>CAZMGP010000155.1:0-1570 GCA_964565875.1 uncultured Enterobacteriaceae bacterium | reverse complement strand
CTAGACAGAATGGCTTTCGTTCAGTAAGAGGCGGCCCGCCTCCGCGGTAACGTGGGTTGCGCGATGGGCGCGCAGAGCCACAGGTTTGGCACGGTGGCGCAAACACACTGAACGGAGGCGGGCCATGGAAAAGTCTAGCAAGGTTTTTGTGGGGATGGATGTGCACAAGGAATCGATCGAGGTGACGCTGGCCGAGGAAGGCGGCGAGCTGCGCCGGCTCGGGCAGATCGGCGGGGACCGGGCGTCGCTGCTGAAGATGGTGAGGAGACAGCAATCGAAAGGCCGAGAGCGGGTGTTCGTCTACGAAGCGGGGCCGTGCGGGTTCTGGATTTATCGCGAGCTCGCGGCGCTCGGTGAGCGCTGCATGGTGGTCTCGCCCGCGTTGGTACCCAAGCGCGCGGGGGATCATGTGAAGACCGATCGGCGCGACAGCGAGCGGCTGGCGAGCCTGGCGCGTGCGGGGGAGCTCGAGGCGATCCACGTGCCCGATATCCGGGACGAGGCAATCCGGGACCTGGTACGCGGGCGCGACGATGCGGTGATCGCGCAGCGGCGCGTGCGCCAGCAGCTGAAAGCGCTGCTCTTGAGGAACGACATCCGCTACGTGGGCAGGACCTCCTGGACCGGGGCGCACCGGCGCTGGATGTCGGAGCTGAAGCTGCCCGAGCCCGCGCAGCAAATCGTGTTCCAGGAGTATGTCGATGCCATTGCGGTGGCCACCGCGCGCATCGAGCGGCTCACCCGGGCGATCCAGAGCGAGGTTCTCGCCTGGCGCTTCGCCCCGGTGGTGGGGGCGCTGCAGGCGATGCGCGGCATCCAGTTCGTGCATGCGGTGACGCTGATCGCGGAACTGGGCGATCTCACCCGCTTTGCCTCGGCGCGCCAGTTGATGGGGTACCTGGGCCTGGTGCCACGGGAGGCATCTTCCGGAGAACAGCGCCGCCAGGGCTCGATCACCAAGGCGGGCAACAGCTACGCGCGGCGCGCGCTGATCGAGGCGGCGTGGGCCTATCGCCATCCGGCGCGCGTGACGCGCATCATCGCCACCCGGCAAACGGGCCTGCCCAAGGCCGCCTGCGACATCGCCTGGAAGGCGCAGTTGCGCCTGTCGGCCAAGTACCGGCGCCTGAACGCCCGGCACCTGCATCACAACAAGATCGTGGTCGCCCTCGCGCGCGAGCTCTCGGGGTTCGTCTGGGCCATCGGCCAGTGCGTCAAGCCGCAGTGAATTGAAGGATCACAACCGTTCACCGACGCGACAAAGGAGACCCGCCACAACACTCAACCCGCATGCCAGACAGGAAACGCGGCGCGGCCGCGGAAAGGAGAACCCTTGCCGAACGTTATTGGTCCGGCTCACGCCGGCATCCCAGATCCTAGACCGAGGCAGCTCCGCGACCCACAGCAGTCATGCCGCTACCCAACGCGCGAATATCAGCTTGATCGACCGTCGCTCAAGATGGCCCCGCCGCGTTCCCTATCTGGCACTCGAGCATCGCAATTCACTCACCGTGCGCGTGGGCTGGACCAACTCGCCTCCGTTGACAACGAAAGCCATATCAACGTTCGC
>CAZMGP010000154.1:0-1870 GCA_964565875.1 uncultured Enterobacteriaceae bacterium | reverse complement strand
AGCGGGCGCAGCCGCAGGCGCGGTTTGCGCAGACACCGCAAGCGGCAGGCTGAGTAAGGTGGTCACGGCGACCGCGGGCAGTAATTTGCGCATGGCATATCCCCTCTTAGGTTGAATTGAGTTGCGACGGTCAGTGCGTTAGCACAGGCTATGCCAGCTTTTTCTTGATGCAATTTCAATCGCTTAGGACTTTGCCGCAGGGATGGCCAGGAGAACGTGCATCAAGTCGGTGCGCCTTGCACGGGAACTGCACAGCCACAGTGCAATCAGACGAATCATCGACTGGTGCGTTGTAGCTGACGTGATAGACTCGAATTTACGCCGCACTGGGAGGTGTTCAATGCAACAAAACCGCCTGTTCGAGGAGTTGAGCGGGAAGATCAACGCCTTGCTGGAACAGAGTCCGGCGAAGGATGTGGAGAAGAACCTGCGCGCACTGCTGGCGAGCTTTTTCGCGCGCATGGATCTGGTCACGCGCGAAGAATTCGATGTGCAAGCCCGGCTGCTTGCGCGTTCGCGCGAGCAGATCACCGCGCTCGAAACGCGCATCGCCGAGCTCGAAGCCAAGGTTTCCAAACCGCACGCCTGAGCGCCATGTCGCTCGCCGTGCTGCACAGCCGCGGGCTGGCCGGCATGGACGCGCCCGAAGTGACGGTCGAGGTTCATCTGTCCGGCGGCTTGCCGAGTTTCACTATCGTCGGCCTGCCCGAGGCTGAGGTGAAGGAAAGCCGTGACCGGGTGCGGGCGGCGTTGGTCAACGCACGCTTCGAGTTCCCCGCGCGCCGGCTGACGGTCAATCTCGCGCCCGCGGACCTCCCGAAAGAAAGCGGCCGCTTCGACCTGCCCATCGCGCTCGGCATCCTCGCTGCATCCGGTCAACTCCCCGCGAACCGCCTCGCAGATTACGAATTCGCAGGCGAACTCTCGCTCACCGGCGATCTGCGCCCGATTCGCGGTGCGCTGGCGATGACTTACAAGGCGCATCGCTGCCGGCGCGCATTCGTGCTGCCGCGCGCCAGCGCCGAGGAAGCGAGCCTGGTGCGCGAGGCGCAGATTCTGCCGGCGAATACGCTGCTCGACGTGTGCGCGCACTTGGCGCAGCGCACAGCACTGCAACCCTATACAGGGGCGACCGCGCCGACCCAACTTGACTATCCCGATCTCGCCGAAGTGAAAGGGCAGACGCAGGCGAAACGCGCACTGGAAATCGCAGCGGCCGGCGGCCACAGCGTGCTGATGGTCGGGCCGCCGGGAAGCGGCAAATCCATGCTCGCGGCGCGATTCTCCGGAATCCTGCCGCCGATGAGCGATGCCGAGGCCTTGGAGTCGGCGGCGCTGCAATCCTTGGGCTCGGGCGGGTTTCGCGTCGAACACTTCGGTCGTCGCCCGTTTCGCGCCCCGCACCATTCCGCCTCGAGCATCGCCTTGGTCGGCGGCGGCAGCGACCCGCGCCCGGGGGAGATTTCGCTCGCGCATCTCGGCGTGCTTTTCCTCGACGAGCTGCCCGAGTTCGAACGCAGGGTGCTGGAGATGCTGCGCGAGCCACTCGAATCGGGACGAATTTCGATTTCGCGCGCGGCGCGGCAGGCCGAGTTTCCCGCACGCTTCCAGTTGCTCGGCGCGATGAACCCCTGACGACCCGTTGCTCTTTTGCTGTCCTTTCCGGAGGAAGGAGTTGAAGAGGAAGGGGGCCCGCCTCCGCCCTTTTTGGGAGCCGGCGCGTACAGAAGCTTGATCTCGACTTCGTCCTCGAAGACCTGGATCCGGTCCACGATGGTTTCGACTATCCGACGCTTCTCCTCGGCACCCAGGTCCTGCCGTAAGCTTCCCCGAAATGTAGACAGTCTAGAAGTAGAGCTTTCTGGCACGA
>CAZMGP010000153.1:0-1878 GCA_964565875.1 uncultured Enterobacteriaceae bacterium | reverse complement strand
AAGCGCTCGACGCGGTAGTCCTTGCAGTAGCCGTAGCCGCCGTAGAGCTGCACGGCGTCGGTGGCCATGCGCATGGCGAGGTCGGAGGCCCGCAGCTTCAGCATCGAGGCCTCGATGCCGATGTCTTCCACCCCGGCATCGACCAGCGCACCCACGTGCCACAGCCAGCGCTCGGTGAGCGCGAGTTCGGCGGCGAGATCGGCGAGCATGAACTGGATGCCCTGGAACTCGACGATGCGCCGCCCCGACTGGCGCCGCTCGTTGATGTAGGCGACGGCGTCTTCGAACGCCGCGCGGGCGATGCCCAGCGCATGCGCGCCGATGCTCGGCCGCGACTTGTTGAGCGAGGCCAGCAGGATGTTCAAGCCTGCGCCCGGCTTACCCAATAGGTTCGAGCGCGGCACGCGGCAGCCGTCGAAGGCGAGCGCCGCGGTGCTCGAAGCGCGGTGCCCGAGCTTGTCTTCGGTGCGAACGACCGAGAGGCCGGGCGTCCCCTTTTCGATCACCAGCGCCGAGATCGCGCCCTTGGCGTCCGCAATCTCGGTCCACTTGCCGAAGACGAGGAGCAGATCGGCCACGTCGCCGTTGGTGATGAAGCTCTTCGTGCCGCTCACGATGATGTCGTCGCCTGCCGGCTCGAAGCGCGTCTTCATCCCGGTCGCATCGCTCCCTGCCGTTGCTTCGGTGATGACCAGGGACACGAGACCCCCTTGCGCCACGCGCGGCAGCAGGCGCTGCTTCTGCTCTTCGCTGCCGAAGCTGATCACCGGCTTGATGCCGTGGAAATTGGTCGCCCAGATGATGCCGGTCGCGGCGCAGGCCTTGGCGATCTCGCGCACACAGGCCAAATAAGCCGTGTAGGACATGGGCGCGCCGCCGTATTCCTCCGGCACGAACATGGCGTTCAAGCCCAATTCGTTGATGGCGCGCACGTTGTCCCAGGGAAATTCGCCCGTGCGGTCGTAGTGCTCGGCGCGCGGGGCGAGCTGATTCCTGGCGAGGCTGCGCACGCTCTCGAGCAGCATCCTCTCTTCTTCCGCCAAAGCGAGTCCCGCATCGAGCCGTTCGAATGGCGTCATGGTTTCTGCCCTATCAATGCGCAATGCCTTGCGCGCCGTCGATATAGATGGTTTCGCCCGAGAGAAAGCGCAGATCGGCGCGAAATAGTCCGGCGACGAGCCGCCCGACGTCTTCGGCCGTGCCGGGCTCGCCAGCAGGAATGCGCTTCGCCAGATAGTCGCGCAAGGGTCCCGCGCTCAGTCCTTCGCGGTTCAAGTCGGTGAGGATGTAGCCCGGGGCGACGTCGACCACGCGGATGTGGTCGGCCGCCCACTCGACTGCGAGGCAGCGGGTGATCGCCCCGACCGCGGCCTTCGAGGCGCAGTAGGCGAGGTTGCGCTTCACGCCCAGCTTGTCGAAAAACGAGCCGATGTTGATGATCAAACCGCCGCCTGCGCGCACGAGATGCGGATAGGCTTCGCGGGCGGTGGTGAAGACCGAGCGCGCGTTCACTGCCATCAGCCGCTCGTACTCGGACGTCGCAAGTTCTGCGCTCTTGGCGGTGGTGTGCAGTCCCGCGTTATTGACGAGACCGACCAGGCCATTGGCCCCGGCCGCGCGGGAAAGCGCTGCCCGCACCGCGACTTCATCGAGCACGTCGCAGGCGTAGCCTGCCATGCGCTCGCGCAGCGTCTCGTCCCCGCCGGTATCGGGCAAGCCGCCGCTGCGGGTGAGGCAGACCACGCGAAAGCCTTCGCGCGCAAGCGAGAGCGCGATCGCCGCGCCGATGCCGCGGTTTGCTCCGGTGACGGCAATGCTGCCCTTGGCTGCAAGCTCTGCCATGCTCGCCCCTAGCGATCCCGGAACTGCGGTTTGCGC
>CAZMGP010000152.1:0-2323 GCA_964565875.1 uncultured Enterobacteriaceae bacterium | reverse complement strand
CGCCGGTGATGTCGCGCGTCTTCGAGGTTTCCTGCGGAATGCGCGCCAGCACCTCGCCCACCTGCACCTGCTGCCCGCTCTTTACGGTGATGAGGGAGCCGACCTGGAAGGTGATGTTCACCGAATGATCGGTGCCGGCGATCTTGACTTCCTCGCCCGCCTCGTTGGTCAGCTTGACCTGCGGACGCAAGCCTTTGCTCGCCGTGCCGCGGCGCTTGGGATCGATGACGACCAAGGTCGATAGGCCCGTGATCTCGTCGATCTGCTTCGCCACCGTCACGCCTTCCTCGACGTGCTCGAACTTCACCGTGCCCGCATATTCGGTGATGATCGGGCGCGTATGCGGGTCCCAGGTCGCGAGCACCTGCCCGGCCTTGACCGGCTTGCCGTCGGTGACGGCCCGGGTCGCGCCTTACGGCACCTGGTGGCGCTCGCGTTCGCGGCCGTTGTCGTCCACGATCATGATCTCGCCCGAGCGCGAGACGCCGATCTGCTCGCCCTTGGCGTTGGTGACGTAGCGCATCTGCGCAGTGAAGCGCACCGTGCCGTTGGATTTGGCGTCGACCTGGCTCGCCACGGCGGTACGCGAAGCCGCGCCGCCGATGTGGAAGGTGCGCATGGTGAGCTGCGTGCCCGGCTCTCCGATCGACTGCGCGGCGATTACGCCCACCGCTTCGCCGATGTTCACGAGCGGACCGCGACCGAGATCGCGGCCGTAGCACTTGGCGCACAGGCCGTGACGGGTGTCGCAGGTGAGCGGCGTGCGCACCTTGACTTCGTCGATGCCGAGCGTCTCGATCATGTCGACTTCTTCTTCGTTCAGGAGCGTGCCGGCCGCGAACAGCAATTCCTGCGTTTCCGGATGGATGATCTCGGCGGCGCTCACGCGGCCGAGGATGCGCTCGCGCAGCGCCTCGACCACCTCGCCGCCTTCCACCAGCGCCTTCACCACCACGCCGTTGGTCGTGTTGCAGTCGTCTTCGCGCACCACCAAGTCCTGCGTCACGTCGACCAGACGCCGCGTCAGGTAGCCCGAGTTGGCGGTCTTCAAGGCGGTGTCGGCCAAACCCTTGCGCGCACCGTGGGTGGAGATGAAGTACTGCAGCACGTTCAGGCCTTCACGGAAGTTCGCCGTGATCGGCGTCTCGATGATCGAGCCGTCGGGCTTCGCCATCAGGCCGCGCATGCCGGCGAGCTGACGGATCTGCGCAGCCGAGCCGCGGGCGCCGGAATCGGCCATCATGTAGATGGAGTTGAACGATTCCTGCCGCACTTTCTTGCCTTTGCGGTCGGTGACTTCCTCGTGCGAGAGCTGCTCCATCATCGCCTTCGCCACCTGATCGCCGGCGCGGCCCCAGATGTCGACGACCTTGTTGTAGCGCTCGCCCACGGTCACCAGGCCCGAGGTGTATTGCTGCTCGATTTCCTTGACCTCGGCGCCGGCGGCCGAAATCAGGCTGTGCTTCTGCTGCGGCACGAGCATGTCGTCGACGCAGATGGAGATGCCGGCGCGCGTGGCGAAAGTGAAGCCAGCGCGCATCAGCTTGTCGGCGAAAATCACCGTCTCGCGCAGGCCGCAGCGGCGGAACGAGGCGTTGATGAGTTTGGAGATTTCTTTCTTCTTCAGCGCCTTGTTGATGAGCGCGAAAGGCAGCCCCGCGGGCAGGATCTCGGACAGCAGCGCGCGCCCGACGGTCGTCTGGTAGCGCGTGGTCTTTTCGATCTTCTCGCCGGTCTCGGACAGGTCGTATTCGCGGATGCGCGCCGTGATCATGGCGTGCAGCTCGACCTTGCCGCTTTCGTAGGCGCGATTGAGCTCGGCGAGATCGGCGAAGGCCGTGCCCTCGCCCGGCGCGGCGATGCGCTCGCGCGTGGCGTAATACAGCCCCAGCACGATGTCCTGTGAAGGCACGATCACCGGGTCGCCGTTCGCGGGGGAGAGGATGTTGTTCGACGCCAGCATCAAGGCGCGCGCTTCCATCTGCGCCTCGAGCGACAGCGGTACGTGCACGGCCATCTGGTCGCCGTCGAAGTCGGCGTTGAACGCGGCGCACACCAGCGGATGCAGCTGGATCGCCTTGCCTTCGATCAGCACCGGCTCGAACGCCTGGATGCCGAGGCGGTGCAGTGTCGGCGCCCGGTTCAGGAGCACCGGATGCTCGCGGATCACGTCCTCGAGTATGTCCCACACCACCGGCGTTTCGGCTTCGACTTCGCGCTTTGCCGCCTTGATGGTGGTGGCGATGCCCTGCAGTTCCAGCTTGTTGAAGATGAACGGCTTGAACAGCTCAAGCGCCATCTTCTTCGGCAGGCCGCACTGGTG
>CAZMGP010000151.1:0-2362 GCA_964565875.1 uncultured Enterobacteriaceae bacterium | reverse complement strand
CGATCATGCTCAGCGTTTGGCCTCCTGTACAGACGGTAGTCAGCCGACGCTTACCCATCTTCCAATAGACATGAATCAACGTGAACAATTTCCAATTAGCAGCTCCAGGTGTGAATTACAAAGATTCGCTTGCTCTCAAATGATCTGATCAATAAATCCAAAGGGAAAGAACATGTCGGCCACTTTGTTCAGCATTACCAAGTCAGGAGATACGATTCGGGTGATATCGCCATACCATCCGGAATTCGTCCGCAAAGCAGGGAAGAATCTTCGAGGGCGATGGGAGAATGGCGCCTGGCACTTCGACGCGCTGCACGCGGTGGCAGTCCGCGCACTTATCAAGGAGGTGTATGGGTTCGAAGAAGGTTGTCGCCTTGTTCCGCTGCGCGTGAACTTTCGCGATGATGGTATTGATGGCAGGCGTAGCTACGTGTGTCGTGCTGGGCGTTTAGTTGCCTCGGTGAAAGGCCGGGACTCCGGCGCACAGTTGGGGCCGGGGGTGGTTGTTGAGGACGGAGAATTCACTTCCTCCGGGTCACGCGCTCATCCTACTGTTTACGCTGATCCTGGCACCGTTGTAGTCATTCATGGCGTCCCTCTCGCGCTCGCCGAAGCCTATGTTGACGGTACGGCCGGCTATAACGGCGAAACGTACGAGATCGTCGTTGACTCTGCGACTCGATCGCTCGAGTCGGTCACCGTCTCTCGCGAGGCGCTATCGGAGGAGCGCACGCGACTTCTGGCGCGACTGACTGAAATTGATGGATTACTTGCGTCTACAACGCTGGAGCGCCATGTAAGTGAATCGAAGTAGGTTGTTGTCGGCAATCCAATTTTGCTCACGGAAAGCCCCGTGGCAATTTAGCGTGATGCGCGCGATTGAAACCGACTTGCCCGCACGCGAAATCCGTTGACCGTCCATACTCGCCGAAACCGAAATCTGATTAAACGCTTTGTGACGGGGCGCCCAAATCACAGCAATGGCGCGACTATGGCCAGTTTGTCCCGGGCAGACAGCGGACATCAATATTGTCCGTAAACCTGGTCATGCCAATAAGTAATCTGCGTACGGAACTAGATTACAAGTCGCTGGCTGACAAAAGCCGTACGAATTCCGTCTGGTTGACTGCCGGGATTCGCGCCACTTTTCCCCGCAGTATTGCCGCCATCGATTCCTCTACGTTAAGCGGCCGGGAGAAGCCGACATGCGGTACGTGGCCGCTTGGCGTCTTCGCAGTCGGGCGAAACGTGACGGCTGATTCCGGAATGGTGTTTCGGCCTGAACCGGAATGGCGCTAGGCGATTCCGGAACAAAGGCCACCGATTCCGGTCGGCAAGACGAATAGGGCAATCCCGTTGAGTCCCGTTGCAGGAACTACTCATCAGAAAGTCTAAATCAATGGTCGGACGTGCGGCAATGATGTCTGGTGAACCGGGTACGTACCGGAATTGTTTTCGGTGGTCAGGATGCTGGCGAAGCCGTTGCCATGCAATTAGGTTGAAAGCGCGTGCAGCTCTCGTATAAATGTTCAGTGTGCCCCAACCTTCCGGACAATTGGGTTGCTTACGCCGCACGCCCTATTGTTTCTTTGCGGCTCTGGTCCGAGCACTCGTCTCCGCCGTCGATTCCGCAACGAGTTCGAGCAAATCGCCGATGCTGCATCCAAGCTCAGCGCAGAGCTTCGCGATCTCTCCCAGGTCCACTTTTCGCGCGCGATCATAGTAGAGGAGGGTGACCATGTTTCTATGTATACCCGTGAGCCGCGAAACGTCGGCGATCCGGAGCCTTTGACGCCCCATGATCGTCGACAGGTGGCAGCGAAGGCGGTGGCATTTTGTTTTCTTGTCCGTCATCGAACGGGCCTCAGTGATCTCACGCAGGATGCATATTATGCCATCCTAAATAGCATTTATGCTTGATGGAATGTCATTACGTGCGATATAATGTTATCTAATACGTCATTATGTTATGGAGAACATTATGCCGAGTCTGCAAAACATTTTGCCAATCCCGCATTCAAGCGCGGTTTTCGATTCTGGCTACGCCGATTTCGATGACGTCCAGGCTCACCCGGTCGGGCGCGATCCCTTTTTAGTAGTCAACCCCATTCGTTATCGTCATCGGATCGATTTCGCCTGTGCGCAGCTCGCGGCGGACCCCGATCCGAACGTGATCCGCCGCGCAATGGAACTGTTCGACACATGCTGGGAGCGACTGCCCAAGACCGTTCACAACGAACTCCGTGCTGAGCAAGTGCGCGCGGGAATCCTTTCCGTCTTCTATAGGGCGTCCTGGCTCCCTGGTAGCGGCAAGACGTGGGCTGATGTTGGCCTGCCGATCGGCAATGCGCGTAAGCGCCTC
>CAZMGP010000150.1:0-2498 GCA_964565875.1 uncultured Enterobacteriaceae bacterium | reverse complement strand
GCCGACGGTGCTGTTCGTGGATGAAGTACACCGCTTCAACAAGGCGCAGCAGGACAGCTTTCTGCCCTACGTTGAGGACGGCACGCTCACCTTCATCGGCGCGACCACCGAGAACCCATCGTTCGAAGTCAACAGCGCGCTGCTGTCGCGCGCAGCCGTGTACGTCCTGAAAAGCCTGGCGGAGGACGAACTGGGGCAACTGCTCGAGCGCGCGCTCACCGGCCCGCTCGCCGGACTGGAATTCGACGCAGTTGCGCGCGAGCGCCTGATCGGGCTCGCCGACGGCGATGCGCGGCGGCTGCTGAATCTGCTGGAGATCATCCAGACCGCGGCGGGCGAGGGAAAGCCGAGAATCGACGGCGCGTTCGTCGACAATGCCCTATCGCGCAACCTGCGCCGCTTCGACAAGGGCGGCGATGCGTTCTACGACCAGATCTCGGCGCTCCATAAGAGCGTGCGCGGCTCGAGCCCCGACGCCGCACTCTATTGGATGCTGCGCATGTTGGACGGCGGAGCGGACCCGCTCTACGTCGGACGGCGTCTGGTGCGCATGGCCACGGAAGACGTCGGACTTGCCGATCCGCGGGCGCTGCGCCTCGCGCTCGATGCCTGCGAAACCTACGAACGCTTGGGTTCGCCCGAGGGCGAACTCGCGCTTGCCGAAGCCGTGATCTACCTTGCTTGCGCGGCGAAATCGAACGCGGTGTACGTGGCGTATAATGGCGCGCGAGAATTCGTCGGCAATGACAAGTCGCGCTTGGTGCCGGAGCATCTGCGCAATGCGCCGACCAAGCTGATGAAGGAACTGGGTTATGGGCGCGAGTACCGCTATGCGCACGACGAGCCGGAAGCCTACGCCGCAGGCGAGAGCTATTTTCCAGACGGCATGCCGGAGGTGAGCTGGTATCAGCCCACGCCGCGCGGGCTAGAGGCCAGAATTTCCGAAAAGCTCGCCTTTTTGCGCGAGCTCGACCGAAAAGCGAAGAAATCGTAGCGATAGGCTGATCTTTCCCATGCTAGACATTCAATTACTGCGCAGCGACCTTGAAAGCGTCAGGCAAAGGCTCGCGTCGCGGCCGTTCGATCTCGACGTTGCGGAATTTCAAGGGCTCGAGCATGAGCGCAAGCAGGTGCAGACGCGCACGCAGGAACTGCAGGCGATGCGCAACAGCCTGTCCAAGCGCATCGGCCAGGCCAAGGGCAAGGGCGAAGACGTGAGCGTCCTGATGACGGAAGCGAACGAGGCGAACGCCGAGTTGCAGACGCTCGAGGCAAGACTAGAGCATATTCAGGCGAAGCTGCAAGATTTTCTGCTGGGCATACCGAACGTGCCCCATGTCAGCGTGCCGACCGGGCAATCGGCGGAGCAGAACGTCGAGCAGCGGCGCATCGGCACGCCGCGGCAGTTCGACTTTCCGGTGAAGGACCATGTCGATGTCGGCGAAGGGCTCGCCATGCTCGATTTCGCCGCCGCGACCAAGATTGCCGGGGCGCGCTTTTCGCTGATGAAAGGGCCGCTTGCGCGGCTGCATCGCGCCATCGCCCAGTTCATGCTGGACGTGCACACGCGGGAACACGGCTACACCGAGGTCTATGCGCCTTACATGGTCAACGCCGCGAGCATGCGCGGCACAGGCCAGTTGCCGAAATTCGAGGAAGACCTATTCGCTGTGCCGCGCGGCGAGGACGGCAAGTTCTATCTGATTCCGACCGCCGAGGTGCCGGTGACCAACATCGTGCGCGACGAAATCCTGGCGCATGAATCGCTGCCGCTCAAGTTCGTCTGCCACACACCTTGCTTCCGGAGCGAGGCCGGCACCTATGGCAAGGACACGCGCGGCATGATTCGGCAGCATCAGTTCGACAAAGTGGAGCTCGTGCAGATCATCGATCCGGAACAATCCTATGCCGGGCTGGAGGAATTGACCGGGCATGCCGAGACGATACTGAAGCGGCTCGAGCTTCCCTATCGCGTTGTGGTTCTTTGCACCGGAGACATGGGCTTCTCTTCCGCCAAAACCTACGACATCGAGGTCTGGCTGCCGGGGCAGAACGCCTATCGTGAGATTTCGTCCTGCAGCAACTTCGAAGCCTTTCAGGCGCGGCGCATGCAGGCGCGCTTCCGGAAACTAAAGGGGAAGCCCGAACTCGTGCATACCCTGAACGGCTCGGGGCTTGCCGTCGGCCGCACCCTGGTGGCGATCCTGGAAAATTATCAAAATGCCGACGGCAGCGTCACCGTTCCTGCGGCACTGCGGCCGTACATGGGCGGGGCGGAGCGCATCGAGCGCGGCAGCTGAATTTCCTCTGCCGCGCGCCGCGCTTGCTGGTAAAATACGCGGCCCGGAAAGGTGGCTGAGTGGTCGAAAGCGCCGGACTCGAAATCCGGTGTACGGTTCTCCGTACCGTGGGTTCGAATCCCACCCTTTCCGCCAACTAGTTTTGGTACGGTCCGAAGACATGGGTAACGGAGCGTACCTAAGACATAGGTGACAACC
>CAZMGP010000149.1:0-2510 GCA_964565875.1 uncultured Enterobacteriaceae bacterium | reverse complement strand
CTGGCGAGCCTCGCCGCGCAGGCCGAGGATGCGGTGCGTTCGGGCTACAGCATCATCATCATCTCCGACCGGCGCGTGGACCGCGACAACGTCGCGATTCCGGCGCTGCTCGCGCTGTCCGCGGTGCATCAGCATCTGGTGAACAAGGGCCTGCGCACCAGTGCGGGACTGGTGGTGGAAACCGGCTCCGCGCGCGAAGTGCACCACTTCGCGCTGCTCGCGGGCTACGGCGCGGAGGCGATCCATCCTTACCTCGCGCTCGAGACCCTGCTCGACATGGACGGACTATTGCCTGCCGGTGTCGACGGCGGCAAGGCGATCAAGAATTTCGTCAAGGCGATCGGCAAGGGCTTGCTGAAAGTGATGTCGAAGATGGGCATCTCCACTTACATGTCCTACACCGGCGCGCAAATCTTCGAAGCGGTGGGCCTTGCGCGTGTCCTGGTCGACAAGTATTTCACCGGCACGCCGTCGAGCGTCGAAGGCATCGGTGTGTTCGAAGTGGCGAAGGAAGCGATACGACTGCATCGGCAGGCATTCGGCGCAGATCCGGTGCTGGCGAGCGCGCTCGACGCCGGCGGCGAATATGCGTATCGCGTGCGCGGCGAGGAGCACATGTGGACGCCGGAGGCGATCGCCAAGCTGCAGCACGCCACGCGCCAGGCGAGCTTCGCCACCTACCGGGAATACGCGCAGATCATCAACGACCAGTCGCGGCGTCACATGACCTTCCGCGGGCTGTTCGAGTTCAAGTTCGACGCGGCGAAAGCGATTCCTCTCGACGAAGTGGAACCGGCGGCGGAAATCGTCAAGCGCTTCGCCACCGGCGCGATGTCGCTCGGCTCGATTTCGACCGAAGCCCATACCACGCTTGCGCTGGCGATGAACCGCATCGGCGGCAAGTCCAACACCGGCGAGGGCGGGGAAGACCAGCGCCGCTATGCCCCGGCGAAGCCCGGCGAAACGCTGGCGCAGCGCTTGGGTCGGGACAGGGTCGCGCGCGACCTGCCGCTTGAGGAAGGCGATTCGCTGCGCTCGAAAATCAAGCAAGTCGCTTCCGGCCGCTTCGGCGTCACGGCGGAGTATCTGGCGAACGCCGAGCAGATCCAGATCAAGATGGCGCAAGGCGCAAAGCCGGGCGAAGGCGGCCAGCTGCCCGGACACAAGGTGTCGGAATACATTGCGCAGATTCGCTTTTCGGTGCCGGGGGTCGGGCTGATTTCGCCGCCGCCGCACCACGACATCTATTCCATCGAGGATCTGGCACAGCTCATCCACGACTTGAAAAACGCCAATCCCAGCGCCTCGATCAGCGTCAAGCTCGTGTCCGAGATCGGCGTGGGCACGGTCGCAGCGGGCGTGGCCAAGGCGAAGTCCGACCACGTCACGATCTCGGGGCATGACGGCGGCACCGGCGCCTCGCCCTGGTCCTCGATCAAGCACGCCGGCACGCCCTGGGAGCTGGGCTTGGCCGAGACGCAGCAGACTTTGGTATTGAACCGCTTGCGCGGACGCATCGCGGTGCAGGTCGACGGCCAGATCAAGACCGGGCGCGACGTGGTGATCGGCGCCCTGCTCGGGGCGGACGAGTTCGGCTTTGCCACGGCGCCGCTGGTGGTCGAGGGCTGCATCATGATGAGGAAATGCCACCTCAACACCTGTCCGGTGGGGGTGGCGACGCAGGATCCGGTGCTGCGCAAACGCTTCCAGGGCAGGCCCGAGCACGTGGTCAATTACTTCTTCTTCGTCGCCGAAGAGGCGCGCGAGATCATGGCGAAGCTCGGGGTGCGCAGCATGAACGAGCTGATCGGCCGGTCGGACTTGTTGGAGATGAAGCAGGGCATCGAGCACTGGAAGGCGAAGGGGCTGGATTTCAGCCGACTGCTGCAGCCCGCGACTGCGCCGTCGGCCGCAGCCCGTTACCACTGCGAAGCGCAAGACCACGAGTTGGAGAAGACGCTCGACCACCGCCTGATCGAACTCGCCAAGCCTGCGCTCGAGCGCGGCCAGCGCGTCAGCATCGACATGCCCATTCGCAACATCAACCGCACCGTGGGCACCATGCTGTCCTGGGAAGTGGCCAAGCGCTACGGCCACGCCGGCTTGCCGGAGGACAGCATTCGCGTCAAGTTCGCGGGCAGCGCAGGGCAGAGCTTCGGCGCCTTTCTCGCCAAGGGCATTACCCTCGACTTGATCGGCGATACCAACGACTACTGCGGCAAGGGTCTCTCCGGCGGGCGCATCGTCGTCCAGCCTTCGCCCAAGTTCCGCGGCGAGCCGCGCGAGAACATCATTGTCGGCAACACTGTGCTCTACGGCGCCATCGCGGGCGAAGCCTATTTCCGCGGGGTGGCGGGCGAGCGTTTTGCCGTGCGCAATTCGGGGGCGAGCGCGGTCGTCGAAGGCACGGGCGACCACGGTTGCGAATACATGACCGGCGGCACGGTGGTGGTGCTGGGAATTACGGGACGCAATTTCGCTGCCGGCATGTCGGGCGGCATCGCCTACGT
>CAZMGP010000148.1:0-2579 GCA_964565875.1 uncultured Enterobacteriaceae bacterium | reverse complement strand
TGAATGTTTGGCGCGCCTGGCAGGATTTGAACCCACGACCCCTTGGTTCGTAGCCAGTTGTTCGGACGCACGAAATTCTAAGCAATATCAACTAATTGCGTGTATGCGGTTGTGTCATTTATCCGGCAGCGCCATTGCTTTAACCCATTGATTTTACAAATATCCATCCACTTCAATGACACACACTGCGTGCAGAGCTACTTACCGAGTCCGAAACGTTTAACACGCTGCGCCTTGCTACGCGAGGGCCACTATTACCACCCTCGCCCTGATGATTTCGCCAAAAAGCTCGGGTAAATCTGTATGACTTGCTGCGGGGAGCTGGTCGTAGCGATCGGCGCCGGCGATCGCCTGTCCGCCGCTGTTTTTCTGACTACACGGTAGCGTCAAACTTTGAACCGCGCTACTAGCCCACCTAACGTTACGTTGTGGGCAACCGCGTCATGTGGCACCAATAGATATGTCCAGGCGTTGCCACCCTGCACCGTCGAATGGCTGCTCGCGTTCTTGCACCATACGACTGCAGCCTCCGCTTTGGCCCGTACTTCGACGTTATCAATATCCTTTGCTGCCTTTGTCTCGATGATCAGATTCAAGTCGGTTGTCGCTGCAATGAAATCGGGCACGTACTCCGGTTGATTCGCTCCAGAACGATAGTAAATGTTGAATTGACCGGCAACTGGCCTGAACCAGCGGCGTGCATCACGTTCCAATATTCCCGCCAGCACGCGCTCGGTGTCTGAATGGAATTTCTGCACCGGATACGCGCATTTCGCGAACCCCCCATAGACGTATTGGGCGATCTTACCTTTGTCGTCGGGCGCCTGGTGTAGCGGCAACACATCGCCTTCGGCCGTGAAGGCGCAAGGTTTGAGCGGCGTGAAACCTTGACTGACGACCACCTCGGATTCGGAAAGATCCTCGTAGTAGTTCAAGGCCATTTGCAAGTGAATATTCTCAGCAATGGCCTTGCCGTAATTGCCGAGAATGTTGTGCAATTCGTCGCCGGTCTTCAAATAAGTCTTGAAGTGCGCGACGGCCTGCCCGCAGAGTTCGTAAATCAGGTCGGAATGTTCGTCGTAGGACACGTCGTCGTAGTTAATCAGTTCGCGGACGATGTAATCCTCTGCGCGTGTTTCCAGCACCGCCGAAGATTCTCCATAAAGAATCTGCTTGCCGGTCTGCAGACCTTGGCCGATCAGCGCCATCTCCTGCGGTTGGAAGTTCATTTTCGACACGTCGAGCTTGAAGCGCTTGTAGCCACTCTTGACTGGTCCCTTGGGCACGACCGAAATGCGCGGAATGTCGATTGAGAGTTCAACCCACGCGGCAACGGTCTTCTCGACGATTTCCGCGATGGGCAGTGCCTCCGGAACCAGCAATTCGCCTTGAACCGCCGGATTCGCCACCGCAATTCGCTCCTGCACGCGGGCTGCAATTTGCTGCTGAATCGTGCTTTGCGTCAACGCCGCGCTGTTGGGCACGACCGATTTGCCTTGGTCTTTTTCGCGGCTGATTTCGCCGATGACTTCCACCGTATATCGCGCAATCTCCTGTTCCTGCTTGTTGGCCAGAATCAGAGCAGGCGAGCCCGCGCCGTATTGCCCGGACGGAGTCAACGTCGTGCCGAGGATGACATTCACGGTCGGCTGTACGGAGATACTCTTGAGGGTGCTGCCGGAGCCGGTGTCCGGAGCGAGCATCAGGCGTTGCATACGGATCGGTGAATCGCCGCGACCGGCTTCGTCGATGACCTCCTGGAACTTGTCATGCGCGATGATGTTCAGACGATCTACCACGTCAACGCCAGTCTTGCGCCCGTACGGGAGGCGCAGGCCTCGCCCGATCGATTGTTCGATCAGGGTCCGAGCGTTGGCAGCACGTAGTGGGACGATCGTATAGAGATTGGTCACGTCCCAGCCTTCTTTCAGCATGTTCACGTGAATCACGATTTCTGTTTGCTCGTCGTAGCTTTCGACGGCCAACAACCGCCGGATCATTTCTTCCTCTTCGGCACCGGACCGGCTCGAATCAACCTGAATTACTTTGCCCTTATATCTACCACCAAAGAAAGCGTCGGACTCTATCGTCGCCATCAACTGGGCGGCGTGCGTGGTGTCGCGCGCAATCACCAGGATGAACGGCTTCACCTGCTTGTCCCCGGTCTGCTGCGCGTAGGTCAGCAGATGTACCTTGGTTTCCTCGTGGACGCGAACGCCGTCCTGCAGCTTGATGGTTTCAATCGCCCCGGCACTGTGGGCATTCGGGTCGAAATTTTGTTGTGTAACGACGGCCGGTTCTTTGACGAATCCGTCATCGATGGCGCGTGCCAGCGGATAATCCATAACAACGTTCTTGAACGGGATTGTTCTTCCCGCAGTGCCTTCAACGAATGGTGTAGCAGTCAATTCCAGCCCGAGCAAGGGGCGCAGTTCGTTCAGTGCGCGAATACCGGCACTGGCACGGTAACGGTGGGATTCGTCCATTATCAGGACAAGATCGTCCAGACCGGCAAGATAGTCGAAGCGTAAGCTTCCCCGTCAAGTAGACAACTCGGAAGTAGAGTCTTGCTTTGACTG
>CAZMGP010000147.1:0-2727 GCA_964565875.1 uncultured Enterobacteriaceae bacterium | reverse complement strand
GGAAAGGGGTCAGGGCCCTTTTTCGTGCCTGCGGAAAAAGGGTCCTGACCCCTTAATTCAGGCCGGCGAGAACCTGGACGGGCTGCACCACGCTGCGCCCGAGCGCGGAGAGGGCGTAGCCGCCCTCGAGGAGCGACACCATGCGTCCTTCGGCATAGCGGTCGGCCATGTCCTTCACCTGCTCGGTTACCCAGGCGTAGTCGTAATCCGACAGCCGTAGCATCGCCATGTCGTCTTCGGCGTGCGCGTCGAAGCCCGCCGAGAAGAGCACGAGATGCGGCTGAAACTCGCGCAGCGCGGGAATCCAGCTCTCCCGCACCGCCTCGCGGAACTCCTGCGAGCCGCTGCCCGCGGCGAGCGGCACGTTCACCATGTTCGCCGCCGGGTCCTCGGTCCCGCTGTACGGATAGAACGGGTGCTGGAAGGTAGAAACCATGAGCACCTGCGGATCGCCCTCGAAGACGTCCTCGGTGCCGTTGCCGTGGTGCACGTCGAAGTCGACGATCGCGATGCGCTCGAGCCCGTGCGCCTCGAGCGCGTGGCGCGCGGCCACCGCGACGTTGTTGAAGATGCAGAAGCCCATCGGGCTCGCGCGGCAGGCGTGGTGCCCCGGCGGGCGCACCGCGCAGAACGCGGCGTCGACTTTCTTTTGAACTACCAAGTCCACGGCAAGGACCGCCGCGCCCGCGGCGCGCAGCGCCGCCTGCAGGCTCCACCGGTTCATCGCCGTGTCGGGGTCGAGGTGCACCGTGCCGCTCTGCGGCGCGGCAGCGCGGATCGCCTGGATGTAGTCCATCGGATGCACGCGCGCGAGCTGCTCGTCGCTGGCAAGCGGCGCTTCGTAGCGTTTCAGATGCGCGCCGAGGCCGGAAGCGATCAGCTGGTCCTCGATCGCCGTGAGCCGCGCGGGCCTCTCGGGATGGTAGGCGCCCATGTCGTGCTTCAGGCATTCTGGGTGCGTGATAAATGCCGCGGCCATCGCCTGTCGATCTTAACCCATCGAGTACAATGACCGCATGCTCCTGAAGGCCGAATTTCAGCCGCCGCACGCCGCGCGCGGGCCGATTGATCGCGTGATCGAGTCGGCCGGGAGCATCATCCTCGGCAAGGAACCGCAGGTGCGCCTGGCGCTCGCCTGCCTGCTCGCGCGCGGGCATCTGCTGATCGAGGATCTGCCCGGTGTCGGCAAGACGACGCTGGCGCACGTGCTCGCGAAATCGCTCGGCCTGCACTTCCAGCGCATCCAGTTCACGAGCGACATGCTGCCCGCGGACATCATCGGCGTGTCGGTCTACGACCGCGAGACCGGCAGCTTCAAGTTCCACCCGGGGCCCATCTTCGCGCAGGTGATCCTCGCCGACGAAGTGAACCGCGCGACGCCGAAGACGCAATCCGCGCTCCTCGAGGCCATGGAGGAGCACCAGGTCACCGCGGAGGGCGAGACGCGCAAGCTGCCGCAGCCCTTCTTCGTCATCGCGACGCAGAACCCCTCCGAGCAGGTCGGCACGTTCCCGCTCCCGGAGTCGCAGCTCGATCGCTTCACCATGCGCATCGAGCTCGGCTATCCGGACCGGGACGCCGAGCGCGCGCTGCTCTCCGGCACCGACCGGCGCAGCCTGCTCGCTACGCTGGAACCCTGCATCGCGCCGGCCGAGCTGATGGAGCTGCAGGCCGGCGTGCAGCGCGTGCATGTCGCGCCGGCGCTGCTCGACTATGTACAGGCCATCGTGCAGCACACTCGGCGCTCGCCGAGCTATGTCGCGGGCCTCTCGCCGCGCGCGGCGCTGGCGCTCGTGCACTGCGCGCGCGCTGGAAGCCGCGCGGTCGCTGTCGAAGCAGTCGGTGGCCGGGACGATCGTCTATGCCGTGCTCGCGGTCGAGGAGCAGGGGCTCTATGGCGGCAAGCTGCTGGCGGACTATGCCAAGTCGCAGGGCTGGACGGTCAAGGCCGTGCTCAACAACGATATCGTCGGCAATTCGCGAGGGAGCGACGGGCTGGTGGACGATACCCATGTCCGGGTGTTCTCCGAAGGGCCGCGCGATGATGCGAGCGAGTGGGCGCGCGCGGCGCAGCGGGCGATTGGCGGAGAAAACGACAGCCCCTCGCGCAATCTTTCGCGCTGGCTTGCGGGGCTGGGCGACGAAGGGCTGGCAGTACGGCAGGTCTGGCGGGCTGATCGCATGGGGCGCGGCGGTGATCATCTGCCGTTCCAGGCCTTGGGCTATCCGGCGGTGCGGTTTACCGTGGCGGTCGAAAACTACGACCGACAGCATCAGAACGTGCGGACAGAGGCCGGGCGGCCGTTTGGCGATATGGTGGAGGCGATGGACTTTGCCTATCTCGCCAAGGTGACGAAGCTGAATGTCCGGGCACTCGCCAAGCTGGCGGCGGCACCGATGCCGCCGGCAGCGAAGGTGATGGCTGCGGTGCAGACCTATACCGACGTCGACTGGAAGGCGGTTCCGGGTGCGGCACGCTACCGCGTGTGGCAGCGGCGGACCGACGCGTCGGGCTGGGACGCCAAGCCCGTGGCCGAGACCGCCGAAACCCATCTCAGGCTTGACGGCGTGCGCGGCGATGACTGGTTCTTTGGCGTGAGCACGGTGGCAGCGGATGGTTCGGAGAGCCCGATTGCTTCCGCCGTGCCCGGCGGCGCCTATCTGCCGGAGGCCAAGCCCTAAGCTTGCTATTGGGTGCGCCAGCAGTCAGAGGTCTGTGATGGCTAT
>CAZMGP010000146.1:0-2766 GCA_964565875.1 uncultured Enterobacteriaceae bacterium | reverse complement strand
GTGAAGCTCGCCAAGCAGCAGGCGGCGAAGCTGGAGAACATGTTCGAGCAGATGGGCGAGGGCGGGGTGAAAACGCTCGCGCTGCTGATCAAGGCGGACGTGCAGGGCTCGCGCGAAGCGCTGGCGCACGCGCTATCCAAACTGTCCACCGACGAGGTCAAAGTGAGCGTGGTGCACAGCGGCGTCGGCGCCATCACCGAGTCCGACGTCAACCTCGCGCTCGCCTCGAAGTCGGTGATCATCGGCTTCAACACGCGTGCCGACGTGGCGGCGCGGCGGCTCGCCGAATCGCAGGGCGTGGATATCCGCTACTACAACATCATCTACGACGCCGTGGACGACGTGAAGGCGGCGCTCTCCGGCATGCTCGCGCCGGAGAAGAAGGAGAACGTGCTCGGGCTGGTGCAGATCCGCCAGATCTACAAGATCTCCAAGGTCGGCACCGTCGCCGGTTGCATGGTGGTGGAAGGCCTGGTCAAGCGCGGCGCCCGTGTGCGCGTGCTGCGCGACAACGTCGTCATCCACGACGGGGAACTCGATTCGCTCAAGCGCTTCAAGGACGACGTGCGCGAAGTCAAGGCCGGTTTCGAGTGCGGTTTGTCGCTCAAGAACTACAATGACATCAAGGAAGGCGACCAGCTCGAAGCGTACGAAGTGCTGGAAGTCGCCAGGACGCTGTAAGCACGAGCGAGCGGCTGCGTCGGCGGAATCCCCCGCCGACTCCGCGCTCGATGAGTCTGCGCTATGCCTAAGGGGCCTGCCCGTAATTTGCGCGTTGCCGACCAGATCCAGCGCGAACTGGCCGAGATCCTGCGCAGCGAACTGAAAGACCCGCGAGTCGCCATGATCACGCTCACCGGCGTGGAGGTGACCGCCGATTATGCCCACGCCAAGGTGTTTTTCACTCTGCTGGGCGACGCCGAGAAGCGCGCCGAAACCGAGGCGGGGCTGAAGCAGGCGGGTGGGTTCCTGCGCAGCCAGCTCGCGCGACGCATCAAACTGCATTCCATTCCGCAACTGCATTTCGTGTTCGACGCCTCGGTCGAACGCGGTTTTGCGCTGTCGCGCCTCATCGACCAGGCCGTCGCCGGCAGCAAGGAGCCGCGCGAATAGTGCCGGGCCAGCGCGTAAGGCGGCCGCTGGACGGCGTGCTGATGCTGGACAAGGCGCCGGGGGCGAGCTCGAATACGGCGCTGCAGCAGGCAAAACGCCTCTACCAGGCGGCGAAGGCGGGACACGCGGGTACGCTCGATCCGATGGCGACGGGCTTGCTGCCCGTCCTCTTCGGCGAGGCGACCAAGTTCTCATCCGACTTGCTCGAGGCCGACAAGTCCTATACCGCGCAAATATTATTGGGCGTGAGCACCACGACTGCGGATGCCGAGGGCGAGGTAATCGCGCGGCAGCCGGTCGAAGTCTCGCCCGAGGCGCTTGCGGTCGCACTCGAGCGCTTTCGCGGGACGATCATCCAGGTACCGCCGCTTTATTCTGCCTTGAAATTCGCGGGCAAACCGCTGTATGCCTATGCGCGGGCAGGCGTCGAGGTCGAACGCACGCCGCGCACCGTCACGGTGCATGCACTCGAACTCCTCGGCTTCGACGGCCACATAGTCGAATTGACGGTGACTTGCAGCAAAGGGACCTACATCCGGTCAATCGCCCACGATCTGGGCGAAGCGCTGGGTTGCGGCGCGCATTTGGTCGCGCTGCGGCGCACGACGGTGGGGCGGTTCACTCTGGCGAGCGCCCATACCTTGAATGAACTGGGTGAGCGCAGCGCGACCGAGCGCGACGCCTGCCTGTTGCCCGTCGACAGCTTATTGCAGGACCTGCCGCAGGTGCTCTTAGGGGAAGCCGAGCAGGTGCGTTTCCTCCGCGGCCAGCCCGTGGTCCGGGAGGGGTTAGGCGCGAGCCGGGTGCGCGTCTACGGGCTCGAAAGCAGACTCTTGGGGGTGGGAGAGGCGGGCGCGGACGGCCTCATCGCTCCCAAACGCTTGATCGCCAGCGCGTGAGCGCCGCGGGGCTGGCGGGGCAGCGAAATATCAGTAAAAAGCCTTGATAATCCACTCGTTTTTAGTGTAAAATCCGCGCCTTTGCTGCAGGACAAAAATACGAGAGTCTCAGGAGAGTAACAGCATGCCATTGACCACTGCGCACAAAGCGCAAATCATGAATGACTACCAGCGCGCGAAGGGTGACACCGGTTCTCCGGAAGTGCAGGTCGCGCTGTTGACTACCCGCATCAACGAACTGACCGGCCACTTCAAGACCCACGTCAAGGATCACCATTCTCGCCGTGGTTTGCTGAAGATGGTCAGCCAGCGCCGCAAGCTGCTGGATTATCTGAAGCGCAAGAACGCAGACGGCTACCGCAGCCTGATCGAGCGTCTCGGCCTGCGCAAGTAACACCGGCGCCCGTCCCTGAAAAGACGGGCGTTTTGCTTTCTTACAGCGGCGACAGCAGTCGCCATCAAGCTCATATGATCGCCGGCGCGTCGTGCGCCGCGTTGCAAAGGACCCAGATTTGAACCCGACAAAGAAGACATTTACCTACGGTGCGCATCAGGTAACGCTGGAAACCGGCGAGATCGCGCGTCAGGCCGGCGGCGCCGTGATGATCAATATGGACGATACCGTGGTGTTGTGCACGGTAGTCGCCTCCAAACAGGCCAAGGCGGGGCAGGATTTCTTCCCGCTTACGGTCGATTACATCGAGAAGACCTATGCCGCCGGCAAGATCCCGGGCGGGTTCTTCAAGCGCGAAGG
>CAZMGP010000145.1:0-2971 GCA_964565875.1 uncultured Enterobacteriaceae bacterium | reverse complement strand
CAGAAATCGAATCAAGTTAACAGCCCCTCATTTCATTTTGAAACCAGTTCTTATATAGAAATGGGAAACGCCGCCTCGCCGCAAGGGCAAGCGCCGGCATATTGGTATTACTGCCCGGACTCACGCGCCTATTACCCCGAAGTCGAAACCTGCGCCTCCGGCTGGCAGCAATTCGTATCGCAGTCGGCGACGGACTGAAGCATGAGTACGCGCCTGCCTTGCGCCGTTTTTGCACTCGCCTTGCTTGCGCTGCCTTCGGCACAGGCGGAGGAGATATATAAGTGGGTCGATGCGAACGGCGTTACCAATTACTCGAGCGCGCCGCCGGCGCATGCCGGTACGGCGAGCAAACTCGAGATCGTGCCGCCGCGTATTTCAAGCTATCCTCCGGACGCGAGCCTGCGCGAGGCGGCGGACGCGGCGACGACGCGTGAACTCGACCGCAAGATCGGCAGCCTGGAACGCGCGCTCGACGCCGAGCGCCAGGCGCGGCAGAACGCTGCGGCGGCCGAAGCGCGCATGAGCCTGGCGGTGTATGACCAGTGCGTCGCCGAGCGCCGCGTCGATTGCGATGGCTACGGCGCCTATGCCCCCTATGCCCCGGTGGTGATCGCCGCCCGACGCCCGCGCCTGCAACCGTTCGCGCCGATCATGCCCCTCGGCGGCGTCACCGCGGGCAGCGTGGTCGAGGCAATCCGCAGCGGTGGCGGCAACGTCAATCAGACGCCGGGGGCGATGGGAACGCGCATGAGTCCCGCGCCTGGCGTGCCGGCATTGCGCTCGCGCGGCCGCACGGACCTGCGCTAACCCCCCTTCGCCCGCCCCAAAGGCGCAGCGCGGAACCAAGCCTGCTCGCGCCAAGTCGAACGCGTACCACAAGCATCGCGCGAAAACGGCGCTCCACGGATATTGAAGCAGGTTTGCGGCTGCCGCGTCGCGCTTGCCATCCCACCAGCACGAGGAGGAGCAAATGGCGTCGAACGCACCCACCGCACTATCCGAAGAGGAACATCGCAGGCAACTGCGCCGCGCCGTCGTCGCGAGCGCGATCGGAACCACCATCGAGTGGTACGACTTCTTTCTCTACAGCACCGTCACCGGCCTGGTATTCGCCAAGCTCTATTTCCCGAAATCCGATCCCCTGGTCGGCACGCTGGAAGCCTTCGCCATCTACGCGGTCGGCTTCGTGGCGCGCCCGGTTGGTGCCGCGATATTCGGGCATTTCGGCGACCGCATCGGCCGCAAGTCGACGCTGATCAGCACCCTGTTGCTCATGGGGCTGGCGACCTTTGCCGTGGCCTTCGTGCCAACCTATGCGTCGATCGGCATCTGGGGCGCGGTGCTGCTGACCTTGTTGCGCTTCCTGCAAGGGGTGGGCGTGGGCGGCGAGTGGGGAGGCTCGGTGCTGCTGTCGATGGAATGGGCGCGCACCAATACCCATCGTGGATTCGTCGCCTCGTGGCCGCAGTTCGGCGTGCCTGCGGGTTTGTTCCTCGCCAACCTGGCGGTGCTCGCCTTCAGCCAGATCTCGGGCGAGAACTTCCTCAGCTGGGGCTGGAGGATACCGTTCGTCCTCAGCATCGTGCTGGTCGCTATCGGCCTGTACATCCGCCTGAACATCCTGGAGACGCCGCTGTTCGCCAAGCTGCTCGCGGAGAATCGCGTCGCTCGCACCCCGATGTTGGAAGTCATCAAGCGCCAGCCTGCGGATATCCTGATGACCGCGTTCTGCCGCATGGCGGAGCAGGCGCCTTTCTACGTGTTCACCGCCTTCATCTTCAGCTACGGCACGACGACGCTGCATGCCTCGCGCGATTTCCTGCTCACCGCGATCCTCGCCGCCTCGGTGCTCTCGTTCTTCACCATCCCCTTCAGCGGTTATCTTTCCGATCGCATCGGGCGCAAGCGCATGTACATGATCGGCGCCGCGACCCTGGGCGTGTTCGGCTTCTTCTACTTCGCGCTGCTCGACACCGCAGTGCCCGCGGCGATATTTGCCGCCATCGTGTTGTCCTTGATTCCGCACGACATGATGTATGGGCCGCAGGCCGCGCTGATCGCCGAGTCGTTCACCGGCCGGCTGCGCTACAGCGGCGCGTCGATGGGCTATCAGCTCGCGTCGGTGATCGCGGGCGGGCCGGCACCGCTGATCGCCGCGGCCTTATTCGCGCACTATCACTCGGGCTACGCGATAGCGGGCTACATGTTCGTCTGCTCGCTGTTGAGCCTCGCCTCCACGGCGCTGTTGCGCGATTACACCAACAAGGACATTTCGCAGGAATATCCGGCCTACTCGGACCGGCGGCAGCCAGCCTAGGACTTGCGTCGAGGCGCTGCGCCAGGCTCGCGGGCTAGCCCGCGAGCTTCGCGCTCCGCGCGCGCACGAAATCGCGGTACTCCATGTCTTCGTGCATCAAGTGTTCGACCAGGAGCTGCTTCACCTGCAGCGCCTTCACCGCCCAGACGTAGCTCAAGTCGGCTTCCTGGATTTCCTTCATCACGCGGGCAAAGCGCGCGCTCAATTTCGCGTGGCTCTCCGCATGCGCCTGCGCCTTGGGAAACTTCCACTGGTCCAGCAGTTGCTGTTCGTGACAGAAGTGGCGCGTGGCTTCGATGATCATGGTGTTCATCAGGCGCTCGACAGTGGTCTTGTCCTCGGCCTCGACGATCGCCTTGTTGACTTCGTTCACGCGCGCGATGAATTGCTTGTGCTCTTCATCCATGTCGGGAATTCCGACGGAGAACTGGTTGCTCCAGGCGATTTCCCATTCTGTCTTTTCCAAAGCGCTGCTCCTCCCCCTCGGGTTCGGGGGCAGTTATGCGAACTACGGGAAATCGCATCCTGCCGATTCTGGCGCCCTGGGGATTTGACCTGAATCAAATCAAGGGTAATTACCCTTCGAGCCGAATAGGCGTCGGTAGTGTGCTGACTTGTGTGCAAAAGCGCCTGTAGTGCAAGGCGTGGGGTGGT
>CAZMGP010000144.1:0-2987 GCA_964565875.1 uncultured Enterobacteriaceae bacterium | reverse complement strand
CCATGCCGGCAAAGAGCGCATCGGCGACACCCGCGACCACGGCCGCGGTGTTGGCGGAGGCCCGCGCAATCGCACGCCTGGTTTCCGCTTCACGCTTCTCCGGCGTCCAGTCGCGCGGCATCGCGGCAAGCGTTTGCTGGTATTGCGGGCTTTCTTCCAGCTTCGCCTGCGGCATGTCGAGCACTTGCTGGTAGGTCTGGGTCCATTGCTGGCCCGCGCCTGTGGCGCCCTCGGAAAAGGCGCCCGCCTTCGATGCGGCGTTCTTCGCCGCCGTGGTGGCGATCGCCTGCGCTTCCTTCTCGCTCACGCCGGCTGCAAGCGCCTTGGCGAGCGCGAGCTCGTGCGCGGCCTTCGAGACGCGGATCACGGGAAGCATCGAGGCCACCGACACCGGAACCGATTCCAGGGCGGAGAGCCCAATCTTCTGTGGATCGCTCCACCCTTCGCCGAAGAACTTACCCGAGCTCACGAGATCGGCGATCTTCCCAGGCATCGCGGCGAGGCCGTCCTTCGTGAGGTTCGCCCAGGTGGCTTCGTCCCCGAAGAAGGTCTTCGCGTTCGACGCTTGGGAAGCGGGCGTCATCTCCGCGGAGAGCTTCTGTCCCCTGCGGTTGACGGCGGCGCCGATCGCCTCCTCGGCGGAGTCGCGCATCTCCTTGAGAAATGTGGGCGTGACGAGGTCGGTGAGCGTGGCGAGCGGCATCTGCCGCGCCATCGCGTTCACGCCCTGCACCGTCTGCGCGACATCGACCGTCAAGCCCTTGCCGAGGGCGCGCCCGTAGTCCCCGCCCGTGCTCGCGGACTTGTCCGCTTCGAGCCCGATGGTGGAGAGCACTGTGTCCTTGGCGAAGTCCCAGGCGTTATCGAGGAGCCCGGTGGAGGCGGGTTTATCGAGGGAGAAGGCGCCGGCCTGCGAGAGCGAACGGCGCGGCGCGTCCGACAGCGTGGGGCGCGTGGCCGCATCGAACTGCGCGCGCGCGTTCGCACGCTCGTCCTCCGCGACCTTCGGGGCCACGACAGAATCGAAGTATTGATTGCGCGCGGCCTCGCGATCAGAGAGCGAGAGCGCGTTGAACTCAGGCGAGGCAGCGACCTCGCTCCAGGGCTTCGCAATAGGCATGGCTTAGGCCGGCATGCCGACGTAAGGCATGCGAACCAATCCGGGAAGTACAGATACGTCTATCGCAACATCACCGCGCAGCGGTCGGAGTCCGCCCACCCTCGACTCGTCATCGACGCGCGCGTACACACCATCGAGCGTGCGCCCGCGACGCACAGAGTCCGATTCGGTGGGTTCGGTGTTGCGCTCGCCTTGGGAGACGCGCGTGAGCCCGACGCGGCCACGAGAGAGCCGATCGACCTTGTCGTTTAGCGCCTTCAGGCCCGCCATCACCATGCCGTTCATGCTGACGAGATCGAGTTGCTTTCCGCCTGGTGCGGCCTCATCGCCGAACTCGCGCTGCACATCCTCGGCGTAGGGGCCGACGTGGTGGCCTGAGTCTTCGATGCCGTCCCTATATTTCCAAGACTGGACCGGGATACGCTTGAGACCCGCGAGCACCCGTTCGCCACTGACCGGGGTGCCGTCTTCCTTCAGCTCGCGCGAGCTCGGCGCAGACGCGCGATTCAGGTAGCTCGCCCCGAACATACCCGCCGCCTGCCCAATTCCGCTCCAGATCGCGGCATTGCTCTGGAGGTTCGTGTTATACGCACTCAACTGCCCTTGATACATGTCGTTGTAGAGGCCGCCCGCCGTCGCTCCGGCTTGATTGCTCGTGCCTGCCCACTGCGTAGGGCTGCCGGTCATGTTCACCGCCGTCGCGCCCGTCGAGTTGGAGTTCCCCACCGCCGCGTTGCCGGAGGTGATCGCGGTGCCAAAGGCGTTCGACGCCGTGTTCGGCATGTTGCGGCCGAAGTTCGCCACGCCTGAGCGCAGCGCCACCGCCTGCTGGTCGATGTTCTGCGTTGCCGCGTTCTCCGCGAGCGCGATGTCCTTCGCGCGCGAGAGCCCGGCGCTCTGATTGAGCGCGAGTGCGGCACCGGAGTCTGGAGACCCACCGTAGCGCATGGCGTTCCTGCGCACGGTGTCCGCTTGCGCATCGTAACCGGAGGCGACATCCTGCCCCGCCTTCGAGGCGTAGAGGTCTTTGCGCGACTGGGAATCCCAGTTCATCGCATCGTTGACGGTGGCCTGCTCGACCGGCTGGAACGTGGACTTGTAGTAGTTCCACTGGTCCATCGCGTTCGCTTGGTTCTGGTTCGCGATCTTGATCTGCTGGTCGATCACCGGCTGCGCGATGTCGATCTGCTTTTGCGCGAGTTCCTTCGACCAGGCGAGTTGATCCTGGGCGACGCCCGCGTAGGTCTTGGCCGCCTCGGCCGAGGCATTCGCCTGGGCTACGAGTCCAGGGTTGGGGTCGGGGGCCTGCTGGCCGCCGCCAAAGATGGCGTCAACGATTCCGCTCATGGCGCTTCCTTTCGAATGCTTACGCTGCTACCCTGTCTCGGCGCGCGAAAAATCCAGTGGGCGCAGCGGCGAGTCGGCGCAGAAAATCTTCCGGGCGCTCAGTAATGAGGCGGGACTTTCCGAGCTTCACCGACTTAGGCTGCAACTCGGGCGGCAATGCGTACAACCACGCCCTCGACTTTGAGATCGCATCGGCGAACGATTGCGGCGTCCACGCGATCTTGCCCGACGTGCTCGTGCTTTCCATAACTACCTCCTGAAATGAAAATGCCCGCGCGAGGCGGGCAATAACGAGAAAGGGCGGTCACCGAGTTAGTAACCGCCCCCTGGGAAGGCGCTTCAATATTCCGAGCGCTACAAATTAAAAAGCCCCATCAGGGGCTTTGGAGTTCTTACAAATATTTAGGGCGAGCGCGGCCACACCGAAACCGCGCCTTATAGTTCTTGTTGGCGGCGATGGTGTCACCTAAGAACTGGTTTCAAAATGAAATGAGGGGCTGTTAACTTGATTCGATTTCTG
>CAZMGP010000143.1:0-3039 GCA_964565875.1 uncultured Enterobacteriaceae bacterium | reverse complement strand
CGCCGCCACGGTGCGCGCGACGTTCACGGCTTCGTTCAGCGGCTTGGTGATCGAGCGCGCCACCCACCAGGCGATGAGGCTTGCCACGAGCGCCGTCAATAGGCAGAAACCGATCAGCAGATCGCGCCCGCTGTGGAAGCTCTGCGCGGCGTCTTTCGCACCTAGGGATACATTCTCGTTCTGGAAAGCGATCATTTCGTCTGCGTGCCGCTTCAGCGCGTAGCGCGCATTGCGCATGCCCGTCACGGCGTGACTGAAGGCTTCCTGCTTCTTCCCTTCGGCGTAGAGCTTCAGGAATTCGTCGATGCTGCCAAAGAACGCATGTTGTGCCGAGGCCGCGTTCTGTGCGATCTCCTTTTCCCGCGGCGATTTGACCGACTTCTCAAGCTTGTCGATGTACCCGGCAAGCTCCCTGCGCGACTCGGCGATTTCCGCCTTCTGCTTGTCTGCAAACGCGGCATCTGGTGCAAGCAACAGGCCGTAAGCGGACTTGCCTACTTCGTCGATGGCGTTTTCCATCGATTGCGTCCAGACGAGCTTGGGAAATCGATCCGAGGCCAACTGATTCGTTGCCTCGTTGATGTCTGCGAGGCGCCTCACGCCGAGCGCAGCCATGGCGATGAGCAGAAAAACGATGAGTGCGAAGCCTGCACCGAGGCGCACGCCGATTCGCATATTGAAGACGTAGAACATGATCACCTACCCTCTCATTCGTTGGCGATCGCTTTTCTATTGGTTTATCGGATCGCTCCTCGCTCCTCGGTTCATGTATACGCCTGTGCCCTGAATGCGTCGGCACCCGTTCGTGCATAGGTCTTCTCGAGTGCATTCCATGAGCACGGCAGACTGGCCGGCCACAAACGGCCGCAGTCCATCCTAGTCGACCGATATGATTCTCATCGCCGGATCAGAGCGTGAAAAGCACGCCTAATCCGATAATGAGTGACAATAACGGTCGGCCGAATAGGATTACGACGCCATATTGCGAAACTTGAGCGCAGAAACCGACTTCCCGCTCGCGGATCCGCACTCGGCGGCATCAGACGGATTGCGCAGGAGTCACGAGGCAGAGCATCGCCTCAGCGGTCGCGTGCCTCCGCGGCCAGTTCTTCGATCTGGCTGTAGAGGCGCTCATAGAAGTCTGCGTCGAGCACGGTCTCGCGTCTGACCGTGACGGGCACGCGTGCCGAACCGGTAGGCAGTGTGATCCCGCCGATGGGACCCACGCTCACGCTCGTCGGTTGCTTCAGTTCCTGCAACTCGCTCACTTCGCGCATCGCGCTGGCGAACACGGTGCACGAACCGTCTGCGTTGTCCATGCACGAGGTCTGCAGCCGCAGCGTCACCATTTGCGCTTCCAGTTGCGACGCCTTGGTCCCGGTCAGGACATCGTGTTCGCTTGCCGCCTCGAGCAGGTAGCCCTGATTCAGCATGGCACGCTTGACGGCATTGCATACGATGTCGGCGCTTCCTTCCACGCGCCGGCTGAATGCGGGGGGCGGCTGGCTCGGCTCCGGCCGATAAGGGGCTTGGCCACCGCAGCCGAAGAGAACTGTCGCCGCTGCCAGCGCAAGCAGCCAGCAGGTACTACGGAGAAGCGAACGCAGTGACACACCCATAGCCAGCCCCTTCGAACAGAGGGCGAAACTATTTCAGCACTCGGCCGACTGCAGGGTTGTGACGGAAGTCAAGCATCGCGGTGACCCGCACTCAGGCTGCGCTGCGGGCATGGCTTTCGGGGCGCGGCGATGAACTCGTGCTAAGCGTGCGAATTCTGGAGGCTGGGGTCGGAATCGAACCGGCGTACACGGCTTTGCAGGCCGATACATTACCCAATCATTTCCTAGACTTACGTAATATGCCACCTGAGTTTGCCACCGCAGGCGCGCACACCGTTGCACTACGCTAGGCCGAATTATACCGAGAGCGCGGGAACTACAAATGCGATGCGAATTTGCGCTCGGTGTACCTGATTCACGGCTGAAGCGGCGAGAAAGCGCCTGCAAGCGAAATGACGCAGCGTCGCCAACCAAATGGCTCCGGTTCGCCGGGCCCAAAGCGCAATCGAAAGCGCTAGGCTCTACGCGGTCGCCAGAATAACGGTGCAAGACCTCGCAGTGCTTACATGCCGCGAGGTCTTACTGGCCGTCCGCTTCGCGCAAGGAAATACGCGACCTCGACCATCGCCCAGGTGTCCTGCCGGCAGTAGACGCGAAGCTTCCCGTCCAAGTCGGCGCGTCGCTCAGGCGTCGTCTGCGGGTCCAAGACGGCGTAAAGGTATGCGACCTGGGCCCCCGTGCCTTCCTGGACCTCGTCAAGCGCGTCGTAGTCAAGGTCCGGCGCGATAACGGGCAGGACCTTCTTAATAGAAAACGACCCGCGCATCGCGGGATGGTAAAAGTGGTCTTTGACGATGGGTAGCAGGTCGACTAACCGCCCAATGTATTGCTCGAGCAATTCGACATACTCGGGGTGCCGCTCTGCCAATCCCTGAAGCCGGCCGCGCTCATACGTGGCGTAGTACACGAAGATGGGGCCGCCGTCCGTTGGGTCGATAGCGGCCTTCATGCTTTCGATGCACGAAATCGAGGGGTCCTCGCCGCTCAAGTCCAAGAATTCGCGGTGCTCGAATACGTCTGGACTTCTCTCGATGTGGCATGACCACTGAAACGGGATGTGCTCATACGGACAGACACCCCTCCAGCGTGGAACCGGGAGGTCGATAGCCTCGAAATCGAAGTAGTACCGCGGATACGGAAACGCTCGCATTAGAACATCCGTCCCCGGTTCGAGCACTGGCTTCCCGGTGCGATGACACTGTTGAATTCGCCTATAGAGTTGCGCCTGGGCACCGGTAAGCTCTTCTGGCTTCGGCTCGAGAATGGATTCGTAGCCCTTCTTTTCTCGAAGCTTCGCCGCCAGTTTCTTTCCAGCTGAGTCTGGAAGAAGCTCTATAGGATGTTCGGGACCCGGAGGGTCAAGCGGCTGTTGATTTCCACCCAAATTTGACCCGGGGTTTCCATTTAAAAATGACCCGCA
>CAZMGP010000142.1:0-3225 GCA_964565875.1 uncultured Enterobacteriaceae bacterium | reverse complement strand
GAACTCGCCTGCTCTTCCGTGCGCTGCGACAGGTCAGAGTTGCCCGCGGCGATCTGCTTGGTGCCGCTGCCGATCGCCTCGCTGCTCGTGCGCACCGCGCCGACGATGTTCGCGAGATTCGCGTTCATGTCCTTCAGTGCCTGCAGCAGCTGTCCAGTCTCGTCCTTGGATGCGACTTCGATGTCGCTGCTGAGATCGCCCGCCGCCACGGTGCGCGCGACGTTCACGGCTTCGTTCAGCGGCTTGGTGATCGAGTGCGTCACCCACCAGGCGAAACGCGCGCCGAGCAGCAGGGTCACGACCAGGAGCACGGCGAGGGTGGTGCGGCCGTCGCGGTCCGCCTTGCCGATGTCCTGCGCCAGAACGCCGACGCGCTGGCCGTAGTATTCGTCCAGCTTCTTGACGCTCGCCTGAAACGCGTCGAGCTTCGGCCCCATGTCCTCGTCGAGGAACTTGAGCGCGGCCGCCATATTGCCCGCCGCCTTTTCCTTGAAAGCCGCGGCGCGCGCCTTCTGATAGCTGGCACGCTTTTGCATCATGTCGGCGAACGGCGCTTTGGCCGTGTCGTCCGTCAACCCGTCCTGCAGTTGCTTCAGAACCTGGCCCGCGTGCTGGGTGAGGCGGGCGATATCGTCCAAGAAGCGCTTTTCGGTCGCGGCATCGGTGGCCTTGAGGGCGGCGATGGTCCTGACGGTATTCGCCTCGATGATGTTGTCTTCCTCCCGCGCTAGGTCGGCGTTCTTGAGTTCGCGCGCGACCATGGCGTCGTTCATCATCCCGACTTTGTGCAGCTGCCAGATGCCTACGCCGGCCATGAGCGTGAGCAATGCCAGCACGCCGCCGAAGCCCAAACCGAGGCGCGTGCCGATGCGCAGATTGGTGATTCCCATGACTTGCCCCCTCCTCTTCCGTCCGCTTGCCGTTCCCCCTGTGCCGCTTGCGCACGCAGTCAGCGCGCCGACATCGGGATTCTCCGCCGCGCACCGCCGACGCTCTAGCGGCGCGAAATTCAAATCCTCGTGGTTTTACGGCGCGACCGGCGCGAGGCCGCATTGGGGTAAACCCTAGACGCGTTCCTCGCGCACCCGAATTCTCGCGGGATGGCGACATCGCCTGCAGCGCAACTTGGGCGAGCAGGCTTTTGCGCAGCGAGGCGAGGCCTCTACTTGCTTCGGGTGAGGATCTCGCGCTTGATATCGGTGATGTCGGGCGTGCGCGTCGCCGGCGCGACGTTGCACTGGCCTTGGCGGGGACAGCGCGAACTGCGCGGACAGATGATGCGGGCGGGCTGCTTCAGCGACTCTTCGACCCAGGCGATGCTGAGGATATTGGCGACGGCGCGGATGGCCTCGCCTTCCGCGCGACCGATCTTCGCCTGCCCGCCCTTGTGAAAGCATGCCTCGCCGATGTTGTCCACGATCTGGGCGCCGTTCGCGTCGTTCGCAATGAGCGCCGGGGCGAGGTCGATGCCGACTGAAAGCACGTGCGGCACCCCCGCCATGTCGCGCGTGCGCAGGGTATGGCAGCAGTAGAGCTGCCAGCGCTCGTTGTCGCGCAGCACCGAAATCTGCGAGCTGGATTCGTTCTGCCCGTTGCCGATCATGCGGAACACCGCCCAGTGCGGGCAGGGGTCGGTGGCCCGGGTCATGTTGCCCCAGGGCAGCGGTATGCCGTTGCCGCGGTACACCGCGCGGAATTGGCCGTAGTTGGTGGCATCGAAGAAGTGCCAGTAAGGATAGGGCGACACCTTGGTCATGCGCCGCATGATCACCGCCGGCGTCAGTTCAACCGAGCGCCGCGCTTCTATACGGTAGCGCTCGCGGATGAGGAAGCGGCGGAACGGCACCTTGGGGCAGAGCAGCGCCCCGGCGAAGAAGCTGCATTCGAAATCGCGCCAGGCGAGGAGCACGTCCTTCGCCTCGATGGCGGGGTGGAAGGCCGAGCCGCCGTCGGGACTCTCGCCCATTTCGCCTCCGGTGGCGTGCGGCGACTTCAGCCCGTCGCCGCCGTGCAGCACCTTGTGCCCGATATGGGAGGCGAGGTCGAACTTGAGCCGCGCCGGATCAACCTGCAGCGCCTTGTTGATGTAGACCGTGCCGGGAAATTCGAAGAAGGAGCGCACGATGCTGCGCACTTCGTGCTCGTTGTCGCGCGCGAGCATCGGTTTGCGCTCGAACCAGCGAATCTCCAAGCCATGGCGCTTGCATAGCGCGAGCAGATCCTCCACTTTGAGCGGAAACGCGCGCTTGCCGACCTTCTCCGCCGCGCGCTCCAGGTCGGGAAATTCGTTGTGCGAGGTTTCCTGGTGCGCGCGGATCAGCAGATGCGCGAACTGGCGTCCGCTGGTGCCGGTCTGCGACAGCAGCTCGGGTATCGCCGCCTGCAGCAGATTCTTCGAAAACAAGAATGAAGGCTCGAAGGGAATCCCTGCTGCGCCGCCCGTCGCCCGCTCGCGGCTCGCAGGCGCGAACTCCGCGTTCTGGTCGAGAAACCAGGCGGGCTTCCGCTGGAACACGCCGGCGATCAAGCCGAGCATGGCAGGCGAAGGGCTGCGCCTGCCGCTCTCGATCATGCTCAGGTAGGAGACCGAAGGCGCCGACTGCGGATCGATCTGCGCGCAGCGCGCCGACAGATCGTCGAGGGTGATGCGGTGCTCCTTGCGCAGCGCCCGCAGCTTCGCCCCTAGGAAATGGTTGTTCCTGTTGATCGAATCCATGCCAGCCTCATGGGAAAAAGCCAGTAAAAACCGCCGTGTGAAGTTCTGCAACTCTAACGCTGTGAAATTAACACTGTCAACTTTTATTCTGTGGAATTCACAGTTCTTGTCGGTTACGGTGCGCTCACCCTCTTACCCCCGGAAGGAGATGCACATGAGCAAGAACCCGAGCAGGCACAGCGCCGCGATCGACGCGATCGAGGAGGACTGGAAGGAAAACCCGCGCTGGCGCGGAGTCAAGCGCGGCTACGGCGCCGAGGAGGTATTCCGTCTGCGCGGCTCGCTGCAGATCGAGCACACCCTTGCCCACCGCGGCGCCGACAAGCTGTGGCGCCTGCTGACCGGCACGCCGTTCGTCAATACCCTCGGCGCGCTCACCGGCAATCAGGCGATGCAGCAGGTGAAGGCGGGGCTGAAGGCTATCTACCTGTCGGGATGGCAGGTCGCGGCCGACGCCAACGACAGCCTGTCGATGTATCCCGACCAGTCGCTGTACGCCGTCACCAGCG
>CAZMGP010000141.1:0-3226 GCA_964565875.1 uncultured Enterobacteriaceae bacterium | reverse complement strand
ACAGAAATCGAATCAAGTTAACAGCCCCTCATTTCATTTTGAAACCAGTTCTTAGTCATATTCGCCTTGCTACTACAATCTTCAAGTTTTTCCATTCGCGCTGGATAATTGTTTAGGTAATAATCGACCGACCGGTCGCTCCGAAATAGCCAATACCCAAGGAGCACCGCGAGAAGAATAAACACGAGCAAGGTAGTGCCTCGAATGCGGTGATATTTGTCTATCTGCGCTGGAGTAAGGCGCTGGAAATTAGTTGCCGTGTGCGGTTCCGATTGCTCTTGGGCGTTGCTTGCGGTTTGTTGCGCGCCCACGGCGCCGGCTGCCTCATCGAAGTCTGTTATATCGACACCATGCCTACGCAGTTCTTGCTTGGCGATGCTGACATCCAACGAACTAGAATTTGGATCGGAGATAACTCGCCGAGCCATTGCCACGAGAAAGCTTTTCGGCTGTGTCTTTACGGATCGCATTGACTTAAACGTGATGCTATGTGTCAGCGCCGCCGCGCCGCTGCGATTCGGTAATCCGCGCAGAAGCTTGTTGCTAGCGTCTTTGCCTTCCAATTGTTTGGTCCGGGCGTTCTAGCTTCGGCGGTGTATTTTTCGCACCCTGCCCGAAGGCGCTCCACCGTTTCCTGATGTCTTGCCTCGCTCTGCTGGCGTCTCAATGCCTCTTGGTTGCCGGCATTTGTGAGAGGAGGTGCCAAAGGTTGGGGTCTTGGATTCGCCGCCTGCTGGCGACCCTTATTGCAAGGTTCGTTTCGCAGTGTGCGGCGTCCGTCGGCGTCAACGCAGGTATATACCTCTGACTGTGCAAGCGGACTTACAGTAAAGGCTGTGACTGCCAACATTGCTACGACGATCAATCTCGTCGCCCCGAAGCGATGGGGCCTTAGGTGCGGGGTGGATCGTTGGAAGCGCGCGCGACGATGAGCATCTTGACGGCGCGGGCAATAGCAAACGATGCGATTGGCCATGTCTGCCTCCCTGATGCGGACTCTAAGGAACTCTTAGTATCTAGGCCATTATAAACCTAAGAATCTCTTAGCCTCTCTTCATTGAGCAGGGCTGAGATGGATAATCGCTCGATTGTCGGAAAGCGCTTGCGAGAGGCACGCGAAAGGGCCGGCTTGTCGCAGAAGCAACTGGGTATCCGGGCCGGTATCGATGAGTTTTCCGCGAGCCCGCGGATCAACCAGTACGAGCGCGGGAAGCACATGCCGGACTACCAGACTGTTGAGCGTTTGGCGAAGGTGGTGAACGTGCCCGCCCCGTATTTCTACGCTCGAGACAACGCCATGGCCGAACTGATTCTGTTGATTGGGCGCTTGGCGTCTCGAAAGCGCCACCAGCTCCTAGACAGACTCCGCGCGAGTTCAGCCACCTAGCCCTAGCGGGCGACCATCTGTCATTTCTTCGCCCCTAAGCAGCTTCCGACTGAACCGCCAAGGTGTTTATACGGCTTAGCATGCTAGTCAGTAGCGCGTAGTATTTCTCCGACCCATACTGCACGCCCGCAGTGCGGAACTTCAGCGCCTCGACCGCGGCCAGGAGCTTCGCCTTCGCGTTCTCGATCGCGAGATTGCTGATCTGGATGTTCTGCTGCACGGTCGCCTGCATGGTCTTCGTCTGGAGTTCCGTGCGTGCGGCCACAGCCTCGTTGATCGACCGCGTGAGCGCCACGTCATGCCCGTAGAGTTCCACCTGCAAGCGCGCGGCTTCGATCTGGCGGCGCACGTCGGCTTCGTATGCGATGATCTGGCTGCGGAAGCCTTCGATGTTGACCTTCGCCTGTTCGGCCTGAATCTGGAGCTGCTTCACCTCGATGTCAGCCGCGCCGATGGCGGCCTCGAGCCGGAGCTTGAACCGCGCGAGTTGCACGTTGTAGACGGCGACAGCCAACTCGACCGAGAGGCGCGCTACGTCAAGGGCGCGGTTACGGATCGCGTTATGGAACGCGATCAGGATGTTCTCCAGTTCACGCACTTCGCGGATCGTGAACTGGCGGTTCTCCACGTACACTGCGGATCGTCCACGCATAATATCCCGCGAGGCATCGGACACCCTGTCTTGCATATCCCGGTACGCCTGATCAACCTGAATCGACAGATCGCCGGGCGGCAAAGGGAATCCTCTTGCGGCCATAGCCCGGCCCGCCTCCGATACTTTGGACAGCATCGCCTCGACCTCGCGGTCTCGTGCGCGGTTGAATAGCGCGATCTCGTCCGCTGTCTCGATCCCGTACCCGCCGTTCACGAGGTTGTCGAGCAGCTTTGCCTTCAGCGGGTCGAGCAGCACCGACACGTACGCGTCCTCAGCGTACTGGAACGCGGCCGAGGGCGGCAGGAGGTCGCTAGACAGGAACTCGGGGATCGTGACGCCGGCAAGCACCGTGAGCGAGGTCGTGGGCGCAGCAGGGGGCGGGTTCAGCCCAATCGTGCCGGTCGGGCGCGTGCCTACCGAGGAGATGACGTAGCCGGTATTCGGGACCGTCGCGTAGTTGTACGAGTTCGGCAACAGGTCGTCGATGTTGAACCCGTCAGAAAACGTGACATTCGTGACATCCTGCAACTGCTGCAAAAATTGATCTGCTTGCCTGGAAATGGCATCGACAGCGGAGGTTGTTTGATTGATAAGGTCGGCGACGTTGGGCATGACTATTTCCCCCGCGCCTTATGATGTTTCGGGCCGCTTCCGCGGTGACCGCGTGCGGGTGCCCAAGCCCCTTCCGTCGTCTGCATTGATTTGGACCGCCGCGACAACCATTCGCCCACAGCGATTGATTCGAATCGAATCTGGCCGCCGATTCGAACGTATGGCAACCCATGCCGACGGCGAAGCCAGTCGATATATGGCGCCTTAACCTTGAGTTTTGCAGCTAATTCTGAGGGGGTGAGCAGCACACCGGGAGAAATCCCGAGCGCTGCTACGGCGGATACTGGACGCGTTGACATGGCAAGCCCTTACGCAAGAAGGTTTAGCGCTTGCCGCAGAACTCCGCCGCGACCGAAGCAGGTTGGTGCGTGAACCTATATATTCAGAATATCACAGCCCTGTTCAATTTTGCACCCCAGATCCAGAATGGAACCTTCAGTTTGTCCGCTCGTGGTCCCGGCCAAAAACGGGTTCCGCGTTACCATTTAACATGCGTATTCGCCTCAGATATCGACAAGTGCGTATTCCGACGTAACGTGACCGCTGATTCCGAGATAGGTGTGACCGGCGAA
>CAZMGP010000140.1:0-3357 GCA_964565875.1 uncultured Enterobacteriaceae bacterium | reverse complement strand
AATTTCGATGGAAACTATCCCTCTAAGTGGGTCAATTTTGGATGGACGTCAACAGCGGCGGCGCCAACGGAGCGCGCATTCGCCTCGCACCGCAGAAGGATTGGGACGTCAACCAGCCAGGTCAGCTGGCGAAGGTGCTGTCGACGCTCGAAGAGATCCAGCAAGCGTTCAACGCATCGCAATCCGGCGGGAAGAAAGTCTCGCTTGCCGACGTTATCGTTCTCGCCGGTTGCGCTGGGGTCGAGCAGGCTGCGAAGAATGCCGGCCACGATGTGACAGTCCCATTCACGCCAGGGCGCATGGACACATCTCAGGAGCAAACCGATGCGGTCTCCTTCGCCGTGCTCGAACCGATCGCCGATGGCTTCCGTAACTACCTGAAGGGCAAATACGGCGTATCGGCCGAGGAGTTGCTCATCGACAAGGCGCAATTGCTGACGCTGACTGCGCCCGAGATGACGGTTCTCATCGGCGGCCTACGCGTCCTAGGCGCCAATGCCGGGCAGTCGAAGCACGGCGTCTTCACCAGGCAACCCGAAATGTTGACGAACGATTTCTTCGTCAACTTGCTCGACATGGGCACGCAGTGGCAGCCGGCAGCGGGCATTGAAGGCGTGTACGAGGGACGCGATCGCAAGACGAACCAGGTCAAGTGGACCGGTTCCCGAGTCGACCTGATCTTCGGTTCGCACTCCCAGCTCCGGGCCGTCGCGGAGGTCTATGCCTGCGCAGATGCAAAGCAGAAATTCGTCAAGGATTTCGTGGCGGCGTGGACCAAGGTGATGAACCTGGATCGCTTCGACCTTACGTAATATCAATGGAAAGCCGCAGAGGAGAACATGAGGAAGGCGAGCAAGAAGAACGTCGTGCCGATGGATATCTGGATCAGCAACGAGGCGCGTGCACAGATCGCGAAAGGCCTCTCGTCGCTGCTTGCCGACAGCTATACGTTATTTAGGCACTTCTGGAAACTTACGGTGGGCCTTGCGCATCGCTGCCATTAATAGTGTAGACTTCGTCTAAGCGGGGAACGGTCATTGCGTAATTTCGCGAAGGAAGGCAAGACATGACAAGATTGCTATATCTGGCCGCGGCGGGCGTGCTGGCCGCCGGCCTCGCCGGCGGCGCCGCCGCGCAGGGCATGCAAGGCATGGAGCACGGGCAAATGGGCCATGGCGGCGAGCAGCACGCGCAGCATGCGGCAAGCGCAGCGTCCGCCGCAGGCCAGCCGGGGGATCCAGCGCGTGCCTCGCGCACCGTCAAAGTCACCGCCTTGGACACGATGCGCTTCGAGCCGGCCAAGCTCGCAGTCAAGGCGGGCGAGACGGTGCGCTTCGAGGTCACGAACGCGGGCAAGGTCGCGCACGAGTTCACGATCGGCGACGCCAAGACGCAGCGCGAGCACGAAGAGATGATGCAGAAGATGCCGGGCATGAAGCACGACGACCCGAACTCGGTGTCGCTCGCGCCGGGCGAAACGAAGACGCTCGTGTGGCAGTTCGGCAAGCCGGGCACTGCGGAGCTCGGCTGCCACGAGCCGGGCCATTACCCCGCCGGCATGCGCTCGCTCGTCGCGGTGGCGAAATAAGCGTCAGGCGCACCGGCGATATGGGCGGTCGTCGGCAACCAGGAGCCGCGATCCCGAGTACGAGTAGCAGGGTCCACATTAGAGAACGGCGTTCAGATCCACACGCAGGTGCCGCGCGCGTCGTCAGCGCCGCGGTGACGAAGAAGATCGACGGCTTCTCGACAAAAGGCTCTCCGGCGAGCATCGGCACGACCCACTCGCCGGCGCGCAGTATTTGAAGCACGAGGCCGAAGGCGTAGGCCTTTGTCAGGCTTCCACGGCTCATGGCCGAGGAGGCCGAAGCCGATCCACGCGGCGGCGAGATTGCAACCGCGTGCCGCCAGCGATCGATCAACAGGAAAGAAAGGTCAAGGGAAATTGAGCTCCGTCAGCGTAATCGTTCCAGCGTACAACGCCGCCGCTACGCTGGGCGCGTGCATCGAAAGCCTCCTCGCCCAAAGCCATCGTCCCGCGGAAATCATTGTCGTGGATGATGCCAGCACGGACGACACATCTTCGGTGGCCTCGAGATACGGCGTGAACTTCATCCGGTTGCAGGCGAATGGCGGTCCCGGTGTCGCGCGCAACGCGGGTGCGAGCCTGGCAAAAGGCGAAATGCTCGCCTTCACCGACTCCGACTGCGTTGCGCCGCCCGACTGGCTCGTGCGCATGCTCCAAGCTTTCGACGCTCCGGACGTGGTCGCCGCGACCGGCGGCTACGCCGGGCCGGTAGCCGAAAGCTTTCTCGCGCGCCTGCAGCATCTGTTCATCCATGAGCGTCAGAAGAACCTGCCCGCCGAGATTCAATCGACCATCACGTCGAACCTCGTCTGCCGCGCGAGCACCTTTCGCGCAATCGGCGGTTTCCCGCTCTATCACCGCAAGGGCGATCCGGCGCTGCCGATCTGGGGCAACGAGGACGAGGAGCTCGGCTTCCTGCTCGCGCGCCACGGCCGGATCCACTGGCTGGCCGACGTGGGCGTGCTGCACGCCTTCCGCGGCAGCATCGCCGCCTACCTGCGCCAGCAGTGCTTCTACGTCGAACGCATCGTCATGAGCCATCTCCGCTTTCCGGAGATGGCGGGTAACCAGACGAACTACAGCCGCCAGTCCGGCCTGCTGCACCTCTGCGCGGCGCTCAGCGTCGTCGTGGGCGTGCTCGCGGTCGGCGCCGCTCTCGCAGCCTGCGATACGGTACACTGGCCGGAACTCGTTGCCGACGGGCTGAGCGCCTTCGAGCTGCTGTGCGGTGCCGCTCCCTGGGTGCTCGCGCTCTCATTGCCACTTTACGCTGTCCTGCCGCTGCCGTTGCTGAGCGGGCTGTGGCGCAGGGGCGAGCGGCTTTCGTTTCTCGCTAAGGCGTATCCCATACTTCTTGCCGTCGATATGGCATGGTTCTACGGCGCCGTGCGCGGAGTATTGCTGTCTTTTGGAGGGTTTGAGGATGGGAATCGCGAATCTCGCGCCGCACCTACCGCGGCTGGTCGATAAGCGCGGGCTGCCTCTGCACCTCACGTTCTTCGTTACGGCGCGCTGCAACGCGCTGTGCAAGCACTGCTTCTACTGGGAGAGCCTGAACAAGGGACAGCACGACCTCAGCCTCGACGAAGTGGACCGCATTGCCGCCTCGATGAAACGCGCCCTTTGGATCGCGTTCACCGGGGGTGAACCGTTCCTGCGCCAGGATCTGCCAGAGTTCGCGAAGATCCTGCACGACCGCCTGAAGCCGGTGACGCTCTCGATCAATACGAACGGCATCAAGACCGAGCAGATCGTCAAGTCCGCCGAGC
>CAZMGP010000139.1:0-3501 GCA_964565875.1 uncultured Enterobacteriaceae bacterium | reverse complement strand
CAAGTGGCTCAATCTTCAACGTGAAACTTGGCTCAGTTTGATAGATGCATCAACAACCACGCTCAACTTCACGGTCAAAGATTCCGCGGGCACGGCGCTGGGTTCGACCGCTGTGACGGTCACTTCGGCAAACGGCAATACCGTCGCGCTCACCCCCGGCACCGGCATCACCAACACCTCGGGCCAGATTACCGCCACCATCACCGCCACCAAGGCCGGCAACGACACCATCACCGCCACCGCTGCCGGCGCGACCACGACGCAGGCGCTGACCATCAGCAGCGCGAGCTTTGCCTTCACCGCACCGACCGCAAGCACCGACATACCGCTCAATACGCCGACCGCGGTTTCGGTCAATTGGAAGAACGCCGGTGCTGCCGTGGTGGGTTCGGCAGTGACTTTCGCCACCAGCCGCGGCGCCATAGCCGGCAGCCCCTCGACCACCAACGCGACCGGCGATACGCCGGCAGTGACCGTGTCTTCGGCTTCCGCCGGCACCGCCACCATCACCGCCTCGGGTCCCGGTGGCACGCCCTCTGCGGCGCTGACGGTGAATTTCGTCGCCACCACCGCGAGCAGCATGTCCGTACAGGCGGTTCCCGGCACCATTCAAGTCACGACCGGAGCGGCGGCGCAGTCGAGCAACAAGTCGACGATTTCGGTGCAGGTGCGCGACAGCGCGAACAACCTGGTCAAGAACGCGGGAGTGAATTTCACCATCGTCGCCGATCCGAGCGGCGGTTCCTTGGATACCCCGCGGTCGATCACCGACGTCAACGGCGCAGCCTTTGTGACCTATACCGCGGGAACGAGCAGCAGCCCGTCCAACGGCGTGACCATCCGGGCCTTGGTGACCGACATCGGCGGCACCGCCATCGCGCCCGTCACCAGCACGGCATCGCTCACCGTCGCCGGACAGGCACTATTGGTGCGGCTGGGTACGGACAACCTCGTCGGCGACACGCCGCCGACCGACACCAAGAAGTACGTGGCGGTCGTCACCGACGCCGCCGGCAACGCCGTGGTCGGCACCTCGGTGCGCTTCGCCCTGCGTCCGGGACGCTATTCGAAGGGCTACTACACCTTCAACACCCTGACCAACCTCTGGGTGCAGACGGTGACCGTGACTTGCGCGAACGAGGACCTGAATTTCAACGGCATCCTCGACGTGCCGCCGGCCGTCCCGGTGAGCGAGGACATCAACGGCAACGGCGCGCTCGAGCCGGGCAACGTCGCCACAGTGACCGGCAGCGCCACCACCGACGCCGGCGGCGTGGCAACCGCCACCATCACCTATCCGAAGGATCACGCCACCTGGACCGAGCAGATACTCGAAGCGCGCACCGGCGTGGTCGGCAACGACCCGCCCGCGCTGGTTACCTTTGTGCTGCCCGGCTTGGCGACGGACTACAACAACGCCGCTACGGCGCCGCCGGGAATCGTCAGTCCATACGGCCGAGGCGACCCGCTCCTCGGCAACAACGTGTGCACCAACACGAAGTAGCGCGACCTAACATAGCTCAAGGAGTCGTGCGAACGGGCATCCAGCGGATGCCCGTTTTTTTTGGAGAGGGAGCCGGGGCCAATAGCCGTCGGCGCGCGTGATACCGCGCCGCGGCTAGCGCGGCAGCTCGGAACTTCCCATGAGGAATTCGTCGACCGCGCGGGCGCATTGCCGGCCTTCGCGGATCGCGCGCACCACCAGCGACTGCCCGTGGCGCATGTCGCCGGCGGCGAAGACCTTGGATACAGAGCTGTGATAGCAACCGGCGCCGTCGGTGCTCGCTTTGACGTTGCTGCGCGCGTCCTTGGCGACTTCGAGCTCGTCCAGCAAGCCTTTGTGCACCGGCCCAATGAATCCCATTGCGAGCAGCACCAGGTCGGCCTTGATCTCGAATTCGCTGCCCGGCACCTCGATCATCTTGCCGTCTTTCCATTGGACGCGCGCCGCGACAAGTTTCGTCACCTTGCCGTTCTTACCTTCGAAGCGCTTGGTTGCGACGGCCCAATCGCGCTTGCAGCCCTCTTCATGCGAGCTCGAGGTGCGCAGCTTGATCGGCCAGTATGGCCAGGTGTGCGGTTTATCCTCCTGCTCCGGCGGCCGCGGCAGCAACTCGAACTGCGTCACCGATAGCGCGCCCTGGCGGTTGGAGGTACCGACGCAGTCCGAACCGGTGTCGCCGCCGCCGATGACCACGACGTGCTTGCCTCCCGCCACGATCTGGCCCGCGACCTCGTCCCCCGCCACCGCTTGGTTCTGCTGCGGCAGGAATTCCATCGCGAAATGCACGCCTGCGAGTTCGCGCCCCGGCAGCGGCAGGTCGCGCGGCTGTTCCGCGCCGCCGGCGAGGACAACGGCATCGAATTCCTGCACCAGCGTCTTCGCCGACAGCGCATTATTCGCGCTACCGCCCACGGGCTGATTTGCTCTGAATTCCACGCCCTCGGCGCGCATCTGCTCCATGCGCCGGTCGATCAGCGCCTTGTCGAGCTTGAAGTCGGGAATGCCGTAGCGCAGCAGTCCCCCGATGCGGTCGCTCTTCTCGAACACCACAACCGCGTGGCCGGCGCGCGCGAGTTGCTGCGCGCAGGCAAGGCCCGCAGGCCCCGAGCCGACCACCGCGACCTTCTTACCGCTTTTCTTTGCCGGCGGCTGCGGCACGACCCAGCCCATCTCCCAGCCCTTGTCGATGATGGCGTGCTCGATCGACTTGATGCCGACCGGGTCGTTGTTGATGTTGAGCGTGCAAGACGCCTCGCACGGGGCCGGGCAGACACGGCCGGTGAATTCCGGGAAATTGTTGGTGGAGTGCAGCGTCTCCAGCGCCTCGCGCCAGTTCTGCTTGTACACCAGGTCGTTCCAGTCGGGAATGATGTTGTTGATGGGGCAGCCGCTCATGCAGAACGGAGTACCGCAATCCATGCAGCGCGCACCCTGCACCGAAGCTTCCTGGTCCGAAAGATGCTGCACGAACTCGTGATAGTGCCGCTTGCGCGACTCAGGAGCTTCGCTCGCCTCCTGCAGCCGCTGGAATTCCAAAAAGCCGGTTACTTTGCCCATTTCGTTTGATCCGATTTCGAGATTCGATTCGCCGCCCGGCGCCCAGCAGACCTGCCGCTGGCCGTGCCGTCTGCGGCTGCTTCAGGCCGCGAGCTTGCCGCCCTTGGCGGCGAGGTCGCCGAGCGCGCGCCGGTATTCGTGCGGGAAGATCTTGACGAACCTGCCGCGGTACTCGGCCCAGGCCTCGAGAATCTTCTTCGCCTGCGCGCTGCCGGTGTACTTGGCGTGGTTTTCCACCAGGCGCTTGATCACGGCTTCGTCCGCTTCGCCCAGATGCCACACGCCGCGCGCGAGCTTCGCTTCCTGTTCCGCTTCGCTGAGCACCGGTTCGAGCTGCACCATGGAGGTATTGCAGCGCCCGGCAAAACTGCCGTCTTCGTCGAGCACGTAGGCGATGCCGCCCGACATGCCGGCAGCGAAATTGCGTCCCGTAATTCCCA
>CAZMGP010000138.1:0-3592 GCA_964565875.1 uncultured Enterobacteriaceae bacterium | reverse complement strand
GGGTTACGGCGAGCGCCTGCTGATCGACGACCTGTCCTTCCAGATCCCACCGGGTGCGATCGTCGGCATCATCGGCCCGAACGGGGCGGGGAAGTCGACGCTGTTTCGCATGATCATCGGCGGCGAAAAGCCGAACAAGGGCGAAGTGGCGCTCGGCCAGACGGTCAAGCTCGCCTACGTCGACCAGTCGCGCGACGCGCTGGAAGCCGACAAGACGGTGTTCGAATACGTCGCCGCGGGCGCGGACATGCTCAACGTCGGCAAGTTCGAAATGCCTTCCCGCGCCTATCTCGGGCGCTTCAACTTCAAGGGTACGGACCAAGGCAAGAAGGTCGGAAACCTTTCGGGCGGCGAGCGCGGGCGGCTGCACCTGGCGAAGACGCTGATCGCCGGGGGCAACGTGCTGCTGCTCGACGAGCCTTCGAACGACCTCGACGTGGAGACGCTGCGCGCGCTGGAGGATGCACTATTGGAATTCGCCGGCTGCGTGCTGGTGATCTCGCACGATCGCTGGTTCCTCGATCGCATCGCCACCCATATCCTCGCCTTCGAAGGCGACTCCAAGGTGAGCTTCTTCAACGGCAATTACCACGAGTACGAAGCCGACAAAGTCAAACGCTTGGGCGAAGAGGGGGCAAAACCGAAGCGCATCCGCTACAAACCGCTCAAGTGATCAGAACTCTCTGACTTGGGGGATAAACAAGGGGGCCTAAGGAAGGGGTGGGACCCTTCCGTTCCCACCCGGGCCCCCTTGTTCGAATACGTTGAAGCGCCTGGGCGAAGAAGGGGCAAAGCCCAAGCGCATCCGCCACAAGCCGCTGAAGTAGGCGCGGGGGGCGCCGACGGGCGGACGAGGGGCCCCGACGCAAGTCGGGGATCTGACCCCACAGGCGACCACGAGCGGCCGGCGCCCCTGTGCGTCCGGGCTCAGGTCGCATCCTCATCGTACCGATGGGGCCCCTGCTCCGCTTCGCCGGCCGCTGCCCGCGCCTACTTCAGTCGCTGCCGGGCGCCGACTGAATCGAGAACTCGATCACCGGCGCATCGTCGGCGAAGGGGCGGCCGAGGCTGATCGCGCCCGAGCCGCGCAACACGATGTTCTCGCGCAGCAGGTGAACGGGCTCGCCGTCGCCGAAGCGGACGAAGGTACCGGTGTCGCTGCGATCGGAAGCGACGAATTTGCCCAAGTGAAAATCGACCTGGGCGTGGCGATGTGAGGCGCGTCCGTCGCAAACGGCGATGGCGCAGGATTCGGCGCATCCCAACACCGCAGCGGCGGTCGATTCGCTGACCACGCAGCGCTGATCGCCATGGCGCAGCACCAGCTGCTCCTGCAGGTGCTGCGGCCGGCGCCATAAAGCGGTACCGACGCGCGGCACGTCGTCCGCGCGCCAGGAAATCTGAAACAGGTCGATGGCTTCGTGCCTGCCCTTGAGGATCGCGCGCCTGACGTGGCGTGTATTGCGGAGCAGGTCGGCGGGCAGCGTTTCGATGGCTGCCTGGCCGGCGAGTATCTGGCGCGCCCGCGCGACTTCCGCGATGCGCGCCGCGACGTTGACTGCGTCGCCGTGCACGTCGCCCGCCTCGTGCAGCACCTCGCCGTAATTGAAGCCGATGCGGATGTACATCGGCATGTCGCCGCCCGGTTTCTCGCTCTCGACGGCATACTGCATGCCGCAGGCGGCGCGCAGCGCCGCGCCGGCGCTGGGGAAGGTGCACATGATTTCGTCGCCCAAGGTCTTGATCAGCCTGCCGCCGTGGGTGTCGAGCCCCGTGGTCATAGTGGCAATGCAGCGCACTACCTTCTGCCGTGCGCCGGCATTGCCCAGGGTTTCGTAAAGCTGCGTGCTGCCGCTTATATCGGCGAACAGGATCGCGAGTTTTTCGGTCTGCTCCATCCTCAGCGCAAATATCCTTGCGACGGTCTTCGTAATTGCCCAGCGGGCGCGAGCTGCGCGTGTCGCCGGTTACCGGTCATGGCGCGGGGCAATTGCCGTTATCGGCTTGGCCTTTCTTAGCCGCGCGAGAAGAATAAACGAAAACCGGCCGTTTAGGCAGTGCAATATTTCCTCCTCCGGGCGGAGAATGGCAGCCTCTCGGGCCGGCTGGCGCAGGAGTCCGCGCAAACTGTGTATGATCCGCGGGGGTCCGAGGCAGGGCGGAGCCGGCGCCGAACAAAGCGCGGCGACGTCCGGGGTCGCCGCGCCCGGCCTCATGCTTGCCGAGAGGGAGGGGGATTGCAGCAGATCGTATTGATGGCGGTGCTCGCGACCATGGTCTATGCCGTGTCGCTCGACTTGCGCCTGGAGGATTTTCGCTATGTCGCGCGCAATCCCATGGCCGTGGGCGCCGGCCTGGTGGCGCAGTTCCTGCTCCTGCCCGCAGCCACCCTGCTCGTCACGCTGCTGCTCGACCTGCCGGCCGCAGTGATGGCGGCGATGATGCTCGTCGCCGCCTGCCCGGGAGGGGCGCTGTCCAACGTCGTCACCTATTTCGGCCGCGGCAACCTCGCGCTGTCGCTTTCCATTTCCGCGGTGTCCAATGTGCTCGCGCTCGTGTTCACGCCGCTCAATTTCAGCCTCATGATCGCCGCCAATCCGCGCACCGCGGCCTGGGCGCGCACCATCGCGGTCGATCCGAGCGACTTGGTGGTGAGCCTGGTGCTGCTGCTCGCGCTGCCGATGAGCGCGGCGCTGGTCACGTCGCGGCGCGCGCCGCAGCTCGCGCTGCGCCTGCGCCGGCCGCTCGCGCGTTTCGCCGTGGCGGCGCTGATGCTGTTCATTGTCGGTGCGGTCGCGGCGCAGTGGAAGCTGTTCCTGGTCGAGCTCACGCGCACCCTGCCCATCGTCATCGGCCACAATGCGCTCGGGCTGAGCCTCGGCCATGGCGCCTCGGTGCTCGCCGGTCTCAAGGTCGCCGACCGGCGCGCGGTGGTGATCGAGGGCGGCATGCAGAATTCCGGACTCGCGCTCGGCATCATCGCGGCGCAATTCAATTCCGATCTGGCGATGGTCGCGGTGGCCGGCCTGTGGGGCATCTGGCACATCGTCTCGGGCGGCTCGCTCGCGCTCTTGTGGCGCTGGCGCGATCGGCCGGCGCGCCGCAGCTGAGTTTCAACAACCGCCCAGGCGGCGCGCGGACACCTTGTTCGTCAGCGTAGCTTTTTCACCGCCCACGTTGGCGACGGAAGTGATGGTGCCGTTCATGCTGTCCGAGCTGAAGCGCACCTCGCCTTCGGCACGGATGCCGTAGCTGCCGGCGCACTGCATGACGAAACGAAAGCTGTCGCCGACATAGCGCTTGTCGCTATAGGTGCAGCCGCTCGCGCCGGGATTGGCGAAGCCGCCGAGGAGCGCGCTCGGGTCGCGCACATCCGCTGCCGTCAGGCACTGGGTGAGGCGAAAGGGCTCGGGCGCGAACCCGGCCTGGCCCGCGACCCGCGCCTCCAGGCTGATTTCCCACAGGCCAGGCGCCATGTCCGCAGCCTGCGCCGCCACGGGAAGCGCCGCGGCGAGGATCATCCATTGCATGCGCATCTTGCCTTATATGGACGCCTCCCGGAGTGCAAGTGTTTTGACTTTGGCGATGGCAG
>CAZMGP010000137.1:0-3593 GCA_964565875.1 uncultured Enterobacteriaceae bacterium | reverse complement strand
GTCGGCGGCGACGGCTGGGCCTACGACATCGGCTACGGCGGCCTGGACCACGTGCTCGCCTCCGGCCGCAACGTCAACATTCTGGTGCTCGACACCGAGGTCTACAGCAATACCGGCGGCCAGGCGTCCAAGTCCACTCAGCGCGGCGCGGTGGCGAAGTTCGCCGCGGCCGGCAAGTCCGGCGGCAAGAAAGACCTCGGCATGATCGCCATGGCCTACGGCAACGTGTACGTGGCGCAAATCGCCATGGGGGCGAACCCGGTGCATACGGTGCGCACTTTCCAGGAAGCCGCTTCCTGGCCCGGCCCTTCCATCATCATCGCCTACAGCCATTGCATCGCCCACGGCATCGACATGGCGACAGGCATGAGCCATCAGCGCGACGCGGTGAAGAGCGGCTATTTGACGCTTTATCACTACGACCCGCGCCTGGGCATGGGAGATGCAAGCCAGCCGTTGAAGCTCGATTCACGCAAGCCGACGGCGCCGGTCGAGACCTTCACCATGAAAGAAGGCCGTTATGCCATGCTGGCCCAGGCCGACCCGGCGCGGGCGAAGCAACTCGCCAAGACGGCACAGGCCGACGCCGATGCCCGCTGGCTGCTCTATGAGCAAATCGCGGGCGTACAGCGCAAGGTCGCGGACGAGCGCGCGCACGAAAGCGCAAGCGGGGCGCACGCCGCCAGCGCGACCGATTCCAAGGAGGCAGAACAATGAGCGCCGATCTGCGCAGCCGCTATCTCGGGCTCGAACTTCGCAACCCAATAGTCGCCGCGGCCTCGCCGCTCACCTCTTCGATCGACTCGCTCAAACGGCTGCAAGACGCAGGCATCGCGGCGGTGGTGCTGCCTTCGCTGTTCGAGGAGCAGATCGAGCACGAGGAAATGGCCGCGCACAATATGCTGCTCGCCGGCGCCGAGCTTTCCGCCGAGGCGCGCGGCTTCTTTCCCGAATTGCAGGACTACAACACCGGCCCGGAGAACTACCTGAAGTCCATCACCGCGGCGAAGAAGGCGCTCGACGTGCCGGTGATACCGAGCTTGAACGGCCACACGCCGGGCGGCTGGACCCGCATCGCCAAGCAGTTCCAGGAAGCCGGCGCCGACGCGATCGAGCTCAACATCTATTTTCTCGCGACCAATGCAGAAGAAACGGGCGCGGAGGTGGAAAAGCGCTATGTCGAGCTGGTCGAATCGGTCGCGAAGACGGTATCGATCCCGGTGACGGTGAAGGTGTCGCCCTATTTCAGCGCCATGGCGAACATGGCTGCGCGGCTGGTCAAAGCCGGCGCCAAGGGGCTGGTGCTCTTCAACCGCTTCTTGCAGCCCGACATCTTCCTGGACGAACTCGAGGTGGCGCCGCATCTCATGCTGTCCACCTCGGACGAGCTGCGCCTCGCGCTGCGCTGGATCGCGATCCTGCGCGGCCGCATCCAGACGAGCCTCGCCGCGACCGGCGGCGCGCACACGCCGGACGATGCGCTGAAGCTGCTGCTTGCCGGCGCGGATTGCGTCGCCATCGCGAGCAGCCTGCTGCTCCACGGACCGAAGCACACCACCGGCCTCCTCGCCGGTATCGAGAAATGGCTGAACGAGCGCGGTTACGACTCGGTCGAGCAGATGAAAGGCTCGCTCAGCCAGCAGGCCTGCCCGGACCCGGATGCGTTCGAGCGCGCCAATTACATGAAGGCGCTCGTCACCTACAGCAGCGGCTCGCTGTAGGCCTTGCACCTTCCTTATCGTTGGACTATAGGAGATAGAAGCAAATGGCGTTAATGATCAACAGCGACTGCACTTCCTGCGACGCTTGCCCCTCGGATTGCCCGAACGACGCGATCACCGCGGCGAGCCCCGTCTACGTCATCGATCCGGCGAAATGCACCGAGTGCGTCGGCGCGCACGACGAGCCGCAGTGCATGGCCGTGTGCCCGGCGGACTGCATCGTGCCCAACCCGGAGTTCGCCGAATCGCGCGATCAATTGATGGCGAAATACCACAGCCTGCACGGCTAAAGCAAGCAAAGCTCGCCACGCGCGGCGTGGCGAGCCTCCCCGCGCCGGGAAGGCTCGGCGCCTACATCATGCCCAGCAGGCGCGGCAGCCAGAGCGACATCTGCGGCATATAGGTGACCATCACCAGGAACACCAGCATGGTCAAAAGCCACGGCCACACGGCGATGGTGAGTTCGGTGATGCCCATCTTGGTGATGCCGCTCGCGACGTAGAGGTTGAGCCCCACGGGCGGGTGGCACATGCCGACCTCCATGTTCACGGTGATCAGGATGCCGAAATGCACCGGGTCGATGCCGAGCTTGGTCGCCACCGGGAACAGGATAGGCGCGGTGATCAGCACGATGGACGAGGGCTCCATCACGTTGCCCGCAATCAACAGCAGCAGGTTCACCATCATCAGGAACGCCACCGCGCCTAGCCCCTTGCCTATCATCCAGTCCGCCATCAGCTGCGGAATCTGCTCGGAGGTGAGCAAGTAGGAGAACAGCACGGCATTGGTGATGATGTAAAGCAGCATGGCGCTCATATTGGCCGAATCGAGCAGCACCTTCGGCACCTGCTTGAGCTTCATGTCCTTGTAGACGAACACCGCGACAAAGAAGGCGTAAACCGCGCTCATCGCCGCGGCCTCGGTCGGGGTGAACACGCCGGAATAGATGCCGCCCAGCACGACGATCACCAGCAGCAGCCCCCAGACACTCTCCCAGAACGCGATCCACACCTGCAAGGCCTCGTGGCGCGCCTCGAAGCCGAGCCCGCGGACGAGGTCGGCCTTCTTTGCCAAGGGGAAGACCACGATCAGCCACAGCGCGAGCAGCACGAGCAAAGCCGCATTTCCCGCGATCGGCAGGAACACCTGGCCGATGCCGTAGACGAGCAGCGGCGGCGTCACCAGGAAGGCGAGGGTGAACACCCAGCGCAGCGCGAACGCGCTCTTGGTGAGGAAGCGCGCCACGATCAGCCAGGCGATGCCGGCAAGCACGGTAAGCGCGCCGCCGCCCTCGATTCCCTTGATGCCGAGCCATACCGCGAGTATCGGCGCCGCGATGAAGAACAGGCTCGCCGACAGCCCGCCGACAGTCGCAATCGTCGCCTGCGCGCCGCTGCGTCCACCCGCGAGCTGCATCCGCGGGTAGTCGTTCTTCCACGCCCGGTACCAGGTGAGCGCGCCCAGCATCGAAGCGAGGATCAATCCGGGAACGACGCCCGCCATGAACAGCGCGCCGACCGAGGTGTTGGTCGCGACCGAGTACATGACCATGACGATCGACGGCGGGATGAGGATGCCGAGCGCGCCCGAAGTGGTGATCACGCCCGCGCCGAAACGTTTCGGGAATCCCGCCTTGACCATGGCCGGCAGGATGATCGAGCCGATCGCCACCACCGTCGCCGGGCTCGAACCCGATACCGCCGCAAACAGCGCGCAGGCCATGACGCCGGCGAGTCCCAGGCCCCCGTGCCAGTGGCCGACGATGCTGGTCGCGACGTTGATCATGCGCTTCGCCACCCCGCCGTGGGTGAGGAAGTTGCCGGCCAGGATGAAGAACGGGATGGCCATGATCTCGAAGCGCTCGATGCCGGT
>CAZMGP010000136.1:0-3769 GCA_964565875.1 uncultured Enterobacteriaceae bacterium | reverse complement strand
CCAGCACGTTGGCGCCGGTCACTTCCTTCTTGCCCGAGGACTGCACGTGCAGGATCGCGCGCTGAATCACTCGCTGAAAGCCGAGCGTCGGCTGGGTGTCGATTTCTTCGGTGCCGGCCACCGTCGGGGTGTGTTCGGCGACGAAACCGGAGAGGCTCTTGCGCAGCTCGTCGATGTTGGCGGCGCAAGCGCGCAGGACCTCTGCGGCGGTGGGGTTGTCCAACAGTGCGAGCAGCAGGTGCTCGACCGTGATGAACTCATGGCGCTTTTGCCGGGCTTCGACAAAGGCCATGTGCAAGCTGACTTCTAGTTCCTGCGCAATCATTCGTTTTCCTCCATCACGCATTGCAGCGGATGTTGATGCTGGCGAGCGAAACTACCCACCTGCTCGACCTTGGTCGAGGCCACGTCCTTGGGATATACGCCGCATACGCCCATGCCCTCGCGGTGCACCTTCAACATGATTTGAGTCGCCTTCTCGCGGCTCAGGCCAAAGAACGTTTGCAGAACGACGACCACGAATTCCATGGGCGTGTAGTCGTCGTTGAGCAACATCACCTTGAACAGCGGCGGTGGCTTGACCTTGGTCTTCTTCGTCTCTAAGACGGTGCCTTCACGCCCGCGGTTTGCCATACGCGCCCACCTACCTGACTACCCAAACACTAAGCTAGATTCTTGGCTCAGTCAATTCAGACTACAACGCGCAGCGGCGAGTTCCGCCTACTGCTGATTTATCGTCCGCGACTGCCCGCAGCTTGAGTGTAATCCTAATCGCGGCAGCATGGCGGCGCAATGCTGGCAAATACGTAATTGCTTCGTTGCGCGAGGCACTTGCGTTGCAGGTTGGACACTTGACTTGCGCTGCCAAACTGAGTAAAAAACAATTTCTGCCTGCTGCTGGGCAGTGCGCGGGGACGGATTCCGATGCTTGAAGTAGACGGAGTTTGGGGACGCCCCCGGTCGTTTTAATTCTTGGGAAGTTTTTATGCCAACAGGTACGGTAAAGTGGTTCAACGACGCGAAGGGCTACGGTTTCATCACGCCCGATGATGGGAGCGAGGATTTGTTCGCGCACTTCTCCGCAATCCAGATGGAAGGTTTCAAAACTCTCAAAGAGGGCCAAAAAGTCAAGTTCGAAGTGACGCAAGGCCCCAAAGGTAAGCAAGCCTCCAACATCCAATCAGCTAGCTGATCGGCGCCCACGCGGCGCCGTTGTTGTTCGCGGTAGCAGGGATGGCCGACCGGCGGGAAATGCCGGGGCGAGGTGATCCTTTTTTCGCGACCAGGAATCCCCGAAGCCGCAGGCGTGCCGCCTGCGGCTTTTTTGTTTAGGCGTAGGCATAGCCGCGGCGCATTTCTTGTTGCCTGCCGACTTTGTTTCCCAGTAGCGCAGTTTTTGCGTATCGATTGTTCTCCCGCTGAGGGTGTCGGCGTATCGAAGCGGGGGGTAAATGCCCCAGCTTGGCACTCTGTCTTTACCGCAATGCGCCGCGCTTCCTGCCCTATTAGCCCCGGACAATAAGTGAGATAATTGCGGGCGAGACCGACAAGGGAATTGCAGAGTGCGCAGGCGGCAAGTAACCGCTCGCTAATTTCTTCGTGGTACCTCCTTCTTCGGCGTCATGCGCCGATCACTTGACTGATCAAAATCCAACGGAGACCAAGCAACATGACTCAGCGACTCGACCTGCTTAAGATCGCGCAGGAAGAACAACACGGTGACCTTTTCAAGTATCTGGACGGCTTGTACAAGCGCTCGAAGATCCAGCCGAAGGGATTCACCGATGCGATCATCTGGGAGGGTGGGAACTGGACGGGCGGTGTGCAGCCGGTGGCACACGCGTTCACCGACATGTTCGCGCTGAACGGAACCGTGATGGCGCTCGATGTCCTGGGCCTGCCGTTCCTCGGCGTGCCGATGATGGCGCAGTTCCGACACGACACCAAGCTGGTTTCGCTCGACTGGTTCGGCAAACTCGACTACACCGCGCTCAAGTGGTCCACCGCGGGCGACTTTATGGTGAACGAGGGCGGCAAGAAAGTCGTGGTGAACGGCAAGTCGGCCAATGCGCCGCTGCGCACCGCCGCAGGTGTGTACTGCAATGTGCGCCCGTACGGCGGCATCACCAGCATCCGCTTCATGCCGGGCTTGCCCTATTCGCAGGACAAGAAGAAGTTCCGCGTCGACCGCGAGACCGGCAATGTCCATTCGGAAATGAATACCCCGGGCGTGCGTATGGCCTACGCCGCGCGCCTGTTCCTGCAGATGGCGCACGAAACCGGGCAGCTCGGGCGCGTCGCGACCAAGCCGACGCAAGCGCAGGAAGACGCGATCAACGCCGGCATCTTCCGCTGGCTAATACAAGGCACGAAATTCCAGCTCAAGCGCAAGTACACGGTGGACGCCTACGAGGAGCACCGCGCAAACATCGACGCCATCGTTGCGCTGCTGCCAAAGGACTTCAAGGCCGGCATGGAGAAATGGGGCGGCGAGATCTATGAACACATCTCGGACACGAACTTCGGACTGCTGCTGCACGACATGATCCGCCAGCGGCCCTGCATCGTGTACGCGACCGACCTCGACGGCGACCGGCTCACGGACCTCATGGCCGATGCGCCCGACGTACTGCGCGCCTGGGGCCAAATCGTGCTCGACAAGGCGGGCGCAAAAGTCGACATGAACAAGCTGTGGAAGGACATGGGCTTCACCATGACCAACGGCAAGGACATGACCAGCGTCATGTATCGCGTGCACGGCGCGCCGATCTACGAACAGACCCTGGGTTCGGCCGACGCGATGCTGCTGCGCCTGCTCGACGGCGACGAGACGGTCGGCGGGGAGAAGCAGCCTTACGATCCGCGCATCCACTTCGTGCTGATCAACGAGGCCTACAAGGCGGCCAATCCGGGCAACAAGGAATTGGCGCGCTGGCTCGACGAGCAGTTGGCGAATTTCGACAAGGTCTACGCGGGCAAGCGTCCGCGTTACCTCGACGCCTACGCCAAGCTGAAGGAAGCGATCAAGCCCTGGGGCACAAAGTAGCGCCTAGCCCTAGACAGCTTCTGGCCAACAACGCCCGCAACTGCGGGCGTTGTGCTTTCTGCGCCGCGCTCATGGCGGCCAGCCTCTTCGCGGTCGAACCTGCTGCTCGATAAGTGCTGGCGCGGCGCAGCATTATTCTGAAAGATTATCTCGTAATCCGGAAATTATGAGGCGGATAAGTTATAATATATTGAAACATAATAATATTACATGACAAAGAAAACTATTGCGCAGCAACATGATCGCCGATATCCTGCCTGCGCTGATTTCACGATGCGAAATTTGCGGCGTGATGTCACAGCGCAGGCAGCGTCGAACGCCGCCTGGATGAATCGAGGCGCGACGAGCGCCCGGCTAGCCAAACACTTTGAGAGGAACTCATGAATCATCGAGAGCAGGAGATCGCCAGGATCGAGAAGGATTGGGCGGAAAATCCGCGCTGGCGCGGGGTCAAACGCGGCTATGCCGCGGCAGACGTGTACCGGCTGCGCGGTTCGGTGTCGATCGAATACACCCTGGCGAAACGCGGCGCGGAGAAGCTGTGGAAGCTGACTGACGAGATGCCCTTCGTCAATTCGCTCGGCGCGTTGAGCGGCAACCAGGCGATGCAGCAGGTGAAGGCAGGGGTGCCTGCGATCTACCTCTCGGGCTGGCAGGTTGCGGCCGATGCCAACGACAGCCTGTCGATGTATCCCGACCAGTCGCTGTACGCCGTCACCAGCG
>CAZMGP010000135.1:0-3972 GCA_964565875.1 uncultured Enterobacteriaceae bacterium | reverse complement strand
GGGTGGAATCGCCGAGCTGGCCAGCGCGAATGGCGAGGTGCACGCCTTCGGCGACAAGATCCACCAGCCGGTTCGCGACCAAGATCTCGACGCGCGTGCGCGGATAGCGCTCGAGGTAGGCACAGACGAGCGTTGGCAGGAGGCCGTGGGCGACATCGCCCGGCGCCGTGATGCGCAGAAGCCCGTGCGGCTCGGCGGCCGAAAGCGTGACCTCGGCCTCCGCGTCCTCGATCGCCTCGATGCCGCGCAAGCACCGCTCGAAATACGCGCGCCCCGCCGGCGTGACGTTGAGCTTGCGGGTCGTCCGGTGGATCAGCGTCACGCCGAGGCGCTTCTCCAGGCGCGCCACCTTGGCGCTCACCGTGGTATTCGGGATGCCGAGGAGGCGCGCCGCGCCGCTGAAGCTTCCGGCCTGCACGACTTTCACGAAGATCGCGATGCCGTCCAGGTCCATCCCGCGAATTATGCGGGAACGGCGCTCCGCTGCCGCAGCGCCGAGGCGATCTGCGCGATGTGCCTGCCCTGGTAGCGCGCACCCTCGAGCTCGACCTTGGAGGGCTGGCGGCTGCCGTCGCCGCCGGCGATGGTCGAGGCACCGTAGGGCGAGTTCCCCATGACCTCCGCGTGGCCCATCTGCCCCTGGAACGCATACGGGAGCCCCGCGATCACGAAGCCGAGGTGTAGCAGGACCGGGTGGAAGGTGAGGATCGTCGACTCCTGCCCGCCGTGCTGGGTCGCCGACGAGGTGAAGACCCCGGCGACCTTGCCGACCAGCGCGCCGCGCATCCACAGGCCGCCCGCCTGGTCGAGGAAGTTCTTCATCTGCCCGGCCATGTTGCCAAAGCGCGTTGGCGTGCCGAAGATGATCGCATCGTAATTCGCGAGCTCCTCCACCGTAGCCACTGGCGCTTTTTGGTCGAGCTTGAAGCCCGATTTTTTGGCGATATCCTGCGGCACCGTTTCCGGCACGCGCTTGATCGTCACCTCCGCGCCGGCGTCGCGCGCGCCCGCGGCGACCTCCTCCGCCATTCGCTCGATGTGGCCGTAAGACGAGTAGTAAAGAACAAGAACCTTTGCCATGCGTGATGTCTCCTTTTACGAATTGAACTCGAGCGCCGGCCCGAGGGGGACGATGCGGCTCGGATTGATGTGGGGATGGCTCATGTAGTAATGCCGCTTGATGTGCTCGAGGTTCACCGTGCCTGCGATGCCAGGCATGCGGTAAAGCTCCCGCAGGTGACGGGAAAGGTGCTGGAACTCGGCGAGCCGGTTGCGGTTGCACTTGAAGTGCCCGTAATACACGGCGTCGAAGCGTACGAGCGTCGTGAAGAGCCGCCAGTCCGCCTCGGTAAGGCGATCGCCGACCAGGTAACGGTTCTCGCCCAGGGCGGCTTCCAGCCGGTCGAGCGCGTTGAACAGGCGCTCGAACGCCCGCGCGTACGCGGGCTGCGTGCTCGCAAAGCCGCAGCGGTAGACGCCGTTGTTGACGTGCTCGTAGACGAACGCGTTCATGGCGTCTATGCGCTCGCGTAGCTGCTCCGGGTAGTAGATTCCCTCCTCGTCCAGCATGCGCGTGATGTCGGACGATTCATTGTTCACGACAGTGCGCGTGAGCGAGTCCCAGAGCACCGGGACACTGACGCGCCCGCTATAGTCGGCGCGCGTCGCGGTATACGCCTCATGCAGGTGGCGAAAGCCGTTCGCGGTATCCGGCCAGTCAGCGCTGAAAGCCCAGCCTTCGTCGTCCATTACCGGCTCGGTGACGCTGATCGGCACCGCGCGCTGCAGGCCGTTCAGCGCACGCATGATCAGCGTGCGGCGTGCCCAGGGACAGGCGAACGAGACGTAGAGTCTGTAGCGCCCCGGCTCGGCGCAGAATGCGCCCGCCGAGACGCGGCCGCGGAAGCCAGCGGCGGGCCGCTGGAAATCCCCGCCGGTCGCGCGCGCGTCGTACCAGCCGCGCTGCCAGGCGCCGTTCGCAAGAAAACAGCTCACGCGAGTGCCGTCTCCCCCCTCCCGGAAGACGGTCAGCGTGAATTCACCGAAGGAAGTGGGCAACCGGCAGGTTGCGGTCTCGTAGCGCACGCCGCCATGATCATCGTTCCGCGATCGCGGATAAACTAGCGCTACCGACATTAATTGTTCTGCAGAAACGAACAATATGGACCGCGTGACGACAATGCACGCCTCTGTGAAAGTCGCCGAGCTCGGCAGCTTCGTGCGGGCGGCGGACGCCCTCGGCATGTCGCGCACGATGGCGACCGTCTACGTTGGCGGCTGGAAGAGCATCTGCGCGCGCGGCTGCTGAACCGCACGACGCGGCGGCTGAGCCTCACCGAGGCCGGTACCGCGTTGATCCATATTAACCGCCTTTTGCGCTTTACAAGCGGTCAGTGCGCGATAAGGTCTTCCGCCCCGCCTTTTCCCTCATTTGCGATCAGCCATGGTGGTGATGCGCGCCATGGCCGGCACCAGCCTGGCCGGCCTTCGCGGCGAATTTCGCGGCGTCGGCCTTGAAGGCGCGCTGGCACTGCGCCGAGCAGAAGTAATAGCTGCGGCCCTGATAGCTTTCGCTCGCGTAAGCCTTTTCCGACTCGATGCTCATGCCGCAGACAGGATCGGTCACTTTCATGGTATCGCTCTCCTTTTCAATTCATGCGCCCTTGGGGCGCGAACCTTTGATACGCCTCAAAGCCCGGCACGCGCCGCGCCCCGAGCAGCGTAAGCGCCGCCCATACCTCCCACGCGAGGAAGCTCGCCAGTGCGAAGCGCTCGGCGAGACCCGGCGCGCGGTTCGCAATCACGGCGAGCGCGAACGCGCCGAGGGCGGCGGCAGCAAGGCTGGCGAGGGCGAAAGAAACCCGGGCAGGTGCGTGCCGCCGCGGCATCGCCGCGAATAGCGCCGAGAATGCAAAAAGCGCGGCCAGCTCGAGCACGAAGGAGGCGGCGACCACCGCGCGGTGCGCCAAGCCGATTGCCGTCGGCTCCCGGCCCGCACCGTCCGCTGGCAGGAACGCCGTCGCCACGATACCGGCCGCCGCCAGCATGAATAGAAGAGCCGCCCAGCGCCCAAGGCGGTGCTCGCCAGCGAGCTCGCGCAGTCCCGCACCGAGCGCGAGATTTCCGGTGCCGTGCAGCGCGGCGCCGAGCACGAATACCCACCCAAGAGGTCCGTTCGCGAAATCGCTGACGTAGTGCACCGTCCAGTCCGCGATGTCGCTGCGCACGGCGTGCACGACGGCAAGCGACGCGAGGAATGCAATCGCGCCGACCAGCCCGGCGATGCCATATGCAGGTCTCGTCACGCCGTCGCCTTCGAGCTGGTTCACTAGCCCACGCTCAACACGGCGAGCAAGACGAGCACGGCAATCGCGACCATCGGCGTGCAGCAGAGGATCATCCACAGCCAGCTCTTCCCGCCGGCTTGCTCGCTGTTGCCTGGCTCTTCTTGCATCACCGGACTGGCTCCTACGGCCGGGCGGTGCTCCAGCCCAGCCACTTGTACAGCGGGCAGTAGCCGCGGGCGCCGGTGACGACGAAGTCCGCGCCCAGCGCGATCAAGGCTATGTAGAGCAGCACCAGAAGCAGCGGCCCGCCCCCGAGTAGCTGCCACAAGGCCCAGATACCCAGGCCGCCGCCCAGCAGCACGCGTAATGTCCGTTCGGTTGTGCCGAGATTTTTCAATTATTGCCGTCCGCACTAGTTCAAGCTCCAGTACACGACGATCAGAACGGCGACCGCGACCATCGGCACGTAAGTAAGCACCGTCCAGAACCGGCCCTTCCAATCCGCTTGCTTCCCGCCGCCCTGCTCGTCTTGAACCACGGCTCGCTCCTTGTCAGCAGCCGCCGCGCCGCCGCGGGCGCTCGTAAGCAGGCTCGGCCGGGCGCACCGGATGGCCCGCCGCCTTGTGCGCATACTCCTGCGGCGCGGCCTCGAAGCGCTCGCGGTTTTCCTTCGAGGCGAAGTAGT
>CAZMGP010000134.1:0-3974 GCA_964565875.1 uncultured Enterobacteriaceae bacterium | reverse complement strand
CCTGGACGACGTGCTCACCGACGTGCGCCGCATCACCGACGTGTGTTCCCTGCCGCTCCTCGTCGATGTCGATACAGGCTTCGGTTCGAGCGCGTTCAACGTCGCGCGCACGGTCAAATCGCTCGTCAAGTTCGGCGCCGGCGCCCTGCACATCGAAGACCAGGTGGGAGCGAAACGCTGCGGCCACCGGCCGGGAAAGGAACTGGTTTCGAAGGAAGAGATGGTCGACCGCATCAAGGCGGCGGTCGATGCGCGCACCGACCCCGACTTCTTCATCATGGCGCGCACCGACGCGCTCGCCGTGGAGGGACTGGAGCGTGCGATCGAGCGCGCCGTGGCCTGCGTCGAAGCGGGCGCGGACGGTATCTTTCCCGAGGCGATGACCGAACTCTCCATGTACCGCAAGTTCGCCGCCGCGGTGAAGGTGCCGATCCTCGCCAACATCACCGAATTCGGTTCCACGCCGCTGTTCACCGTGGACGAACTGCGCGGCGCGAACGTCGCGCTCGTGCTCTATCCGCTGTCGGCGTTTCGCGCCATGAACAAGGCGGCCCTTGCCGTGTACCAGGCGGTGCGGCGCGAAGGCACGCAAAAGAACGTCGTCGACACCATGCAGACGCGCAGCGAACTCTACGACTACCTGGACTATCACGCGTACGAAACCAAGCTGGACCAACTTTTCGCAAAGGAGAAGAAATGAGCGAAGCGCAAACTCCGGTCACCCCCAAACCGAAAAAATCGGTCGCGCTCTCCGGCGTCACAGCCGGAAACACCGCGCTGTGCACGGTCGGCCGCTCCGGCAACGATCTGCACTACCGCGGCTACGACATCCTCGACGTCGCCGACGCCTGCGAGTTCGAGGAAATCGCCTACCTCTTGGTGCACGGCAAACTTCCGACCAAGGCCGAGCTCGACGGCTACAAGCTGAAGCTGAAATCGATGCGCGGGCTGCCGGCGAACGTCAAGGCCGCCCTCGAATGGATGCCGGCCTCCGCCCACCCCATGGACGTGATGCGCACCGGCGTGTCGGTGCTGGGCGGGGTGCTGCCCGAGAAGGACGACCACAACCACCCCGGCGCGCGCGACATTGCCGATCGGTTGATGGCCTCGCTTGGCTCGATGCTGCTCTACTGGTTCCACTATGCGCACAACGGGCGGCGCATCGAGGTCGAGACCGACGACGACTCCATCGGCGGGCATTTCCTGCACTTGCTGCACGGCAAGGAACCTTCCGAACTTTGGGTGAAGGCGATGCACACCTCGCTCATCCTCTATGCCGAACACGAATACAACGCTTCGACCTTCACCTGCCGCGTAATCGCCGGCACCGGCTCCGACATGTACAGCGCGATCTGCGGCGGCATCGGCGCGCTGCGCGGGCCGAAGCACGGCGGCGCGAACGAAGTCGCCTTCGAAGTGCAGAAACGCTACGAGAATGCCGATGCCGCCGAAAAGGACATCGTCCAGCGCGTGGCGAACAAGGAAGTCGTGATCGGCTTCGGCCATCCGGTCTACACCATCGGCGATCCGCGCAACAAGATCATCAAGGAAGTCTCACGCCGGCTGTCGAAGGCGCGCAACGACATGAAGATGTTCGACATCGCCGAGCGCCTGGAAACGGTGATGTGGCGCGAGAAGAAGATGTTCCCCAACCTCGACTGGTTCTCCGCGGTGAGTTATCACATGATGGGCGTACCGACCGCGATGTTCACGCCGATCTTCGTCATCAGCCGCACCAGCGGATGGGCGGCCCACGTCATCGAGCAGCGCATCGACGGCAAGATCATCCGCCCGACCGCCAATTACACCGGGCCGGAAGACCAGAAGTTCGTCTCCATCGAAAAACGCAAGTGACCAGGTCCTGCCGGGGCGCGCGCGGAGGCGTTCGTCCCGGCGGGAAGAACAAGCAACACCAATAAGAGGAGCAGCATGTCGTCCCATATCTCCAACGTGCGGCCGAAACCGGATCAGGTTCTGGTCGACATCGCCGATTACGTCGCCAAATACAAGATCAAGAGCAGCGAAGCCTACGACACGGCGCGACTGTGCCTGATGGACACCCTGGGCTGCGGCCTGGAGGCGCTGGAATACCCGGCCTGCACCAAGCTGATGGGCCCCATCGTCCCGGGGACGGTCGTCCCGAACGGCGCCAAGGTGCCGGGAACGCAGTTCCAGCTCGATCCGGTGCAGGCTGCGTTCAACATCGGCGCCATGATCCGCTGGCTGGATTTCAACGACACCTGGCTCGCGGCCGAATGGGGGCATCCTTCGGACAACCTCGGCGGGATACTCGCCGCCGCCGATTGGCTGTCGCGTGTCGCGGTCGCCGCGGGCAAGGCACCGCTCGCCATGCGCGACGTGCTCACCGGCATGATCAAGGCGCACGAAATCCAGGGCTGCATTGCCCTCGAAAACTCATTCAACAAAGTGGGGCTGGACCACGTGGTATTGGTCAAGGTGGCCACGACCGCGGTCGTGGCCAACATGCTGGGCCTCGCGCGCGAGGAAATCCTCAATGCGCTGTCGCTCGCCTGGGTGGACGGCCAGTCGCTCAGAACCTATCGCCATGCGCCCAACACCGGCTCGCGCAAATCCTGGGCGGCGGGCGATGCCACCAGCCGCGGCGTGCGCCTCGCGTTGATGGCGGCGAAGGGCGAAATGGGCTACCCGTCGGTGCTCTCCGCGCCCACTTGGGGTTTCTACGACGTGCTGTTCCGCGGCAAGCCATTCAAGTTCCAGCGCCCCTATGGCTCCTACGTCATGGAGAACGTGCTGTTCAAGATCTCCTTCCCGGCGGAATTCCACGCCCAAACCGCGGCCGAATGCGCCATGGCGCTGCACGCGCAGGTGAAGGACCGTATCGCAGACATCAAGAAGGTCACCATCCGCACCCACGAATCGGCGATCCGCATCATCGACAAGAAGGGGCCGTTGAACAATCCTGCCGACCGCGACCACTGCATCCAGTACATGGTCGCAGTGCCGCTCATTTTCGGGCGGCTGACCGCCGCCGATTACGAGGACGCCGTCGCCGCCGACCCGCGCATCGACGCCCTGCGCGAGAAGATGGTCTGCGTCGAGGACAAGGGCTTTTCCCGCGACTACCACGACCCGGAAAAGCGCTCGATCGCGAATGCCATCACCGTCGAATTCAAGGACGGCAAAAAGACTGGTGAAGTCGTCGTAGAATACCCAATTGGTCACCGCCGGCGGCGCAAGGAAGGCATCCCGCTGCTGGTGGAGAAGTTCAAGACGAATCTCGCGCGGCGCTTTCCCGAGAAGCAGCGTCGCCGCATCCTCGAGCTGTGCGAGGAGCCGAAGCGGCTCGAAGCGACGCCGGTACACGAGTTCGTCGATCTGTTCGTAATCTGATTTTCGCCGCGACGGAAAGCCGCGCGAGCACTCGCTAGGTGCAGCGCGGCTTCCTCGCTTACCTGGTTTATTGGAGAAGGCAATGGCACACAACCTGCATAACACGCTGCAAGAGTTCAAGATGTCCTCGGGCAAGACCGGCAAGTTCTATTCGCTGCCGGCACTGGAGAAGGCCGGGGTCGGCAAGATCTCGCGCCTGCCGGTGTCGATCCGCGTCGTGCTCGAGTCGGTGCTGCGCAATTGCGACGGCAAGAAGGTGACCGAGGCGCACGTCGAGCGGCTGGCGAACTGGAAACCGAACGCTCCCCGCACCGACGAGATTCCCTTCGTGCTCGCGCGCATCGTGCTGCAGGACTTCACCGGCGTTCCGCTGTTGGCCGACCTCGCCGCCATGCGCGGCGTCGCCGACAAGATGGGCAAGAACCCGAAGCGCATCGAGCCGCTGGTGCCGGTCGACCTGGTGGTCGATCACTCGGTGCAGATCGATCATTACGGCAGCAAGAGCGCGCTCGACCTGAACATGAAGCTGGAATTCCAGCGCAACCAGGAGCGCTACCAGTTCATGAAATGGGGCATGCAGGCCTTCGACACCTTCAAGGTCG
>CAZMGP010000133.1:0-4041 GCA_964565875.1 uncultured Enterobacteriaceae bacterium | reverse complement strand
CAGCCGCGCGACTTCATGCCGACGTAGCGGTTCTCCACCAGGTCGAGCCGGCCGATGCCGTGCTTGCCGCCCAGTTCGTTCAACTTGGTCAGCACCTTGGCGGGCGAGAGCTTCTTGCCGTTCACGGCGACGATGTCGCCCTGCCGGTATTCAAGCTCCAGGTACTCCGCGCGATCCGGCGCCTGTTCCGGCGACACGGTCCAGCGCCACATGTCGGCTTCCGGCTCCTTCGACGGATCCTCGAGGACGCGGCCCTCGTAGGAGATGTGCAGCAGGTTGGCGTCGGTGCTGTAGGGCGAGCCGCCTTTCTTCTTGCCCGCGACCGGGATGCCGTGCTTTTCCGCATACTTGAGCAGCTTTTCCCGCGACACCAGGTCCCACTCGCGCCAGGGCGCGATTACGCGGATGTTGGGCTCGAGCGCGTAGTAGCCGAGTTCGAAGCGCACCTGGTCGTTGCCCTTGCCGGTGGCGCCGTGCGAGACGGCGTCCGCGCCGGTGATGCGCGCGATCTCGATCTGGCGCTTGGCGATCAGCGGGCGCGCGATCGAGGTGCCGAGCAGGTATTCGCCCTCGTAGATGGCGTTGGCGCGGAACATGGGGAAGACGAAATCGCGCACGAATTCTTCGCGCAGATCGTCGATGAAGATCTTCTTCACGCCGAACTGCTTCGCCTTCCGGCGCGCCGGCTCGAGCTCTTCGCCCTGGCCGATGTCGGCGGTGAAGGTGATGACTTCGCAGTCGTATTGGTCCTGCAGCCACTTGAGGATCACCGAGGTGTCGAGTCCGCCGGAATAGGCGAGCACGACTTTCTTAACGCTCCCGCTTTTCTTTGCCATTTAGTCGCTCAGCTTGGTTGAATTGATCGATAGCGCGCCGGGGGCCTCAGGCGACCTTGCCCAGCAGCAAGAATTCCATCAATGCTTTTTGCGTGTGCAGGCGATTCTCCGCCTCGTCCCAGACCACGCTTTGCGGGCCGTCGAGCACCGCCGCGGACACCTCTTCGCCGCGGTGGGCAGGCAGGCAATGCATGAACACGGCATCGCGCGCGGCGCAAGCCATCATGTCGGCATCGACCTGCCAGTCGCTGAAGTCGCGCTTGCGCTCCGCGTCTTCCGCCTCGAAGCCCATGCTGGTCCACACGTCCGTCGTGATCAGATCGGCACCGCGCACCGCCTGCATCGGATCGCTGTAGTGCGCCACGTGCCCGGCGTGGCTGCGCGCGCGCTCGGCCTCGACTTCGTAACCCGGCGGCGTCGACACCTGCAACTTGAATTCGAAGATCGCCGCCGCCTGCATCCAGGTGTTGCAGACGTTGTTCGAGTCGCCGATCCAGGCGACGGTCCTGCCGGCGATCGGGCCGCGCTGCTCGATGAAAGTGAAGATGTCCGCCAGTACTTGGCAAGGGTGGTAATCGTTGGAAAGCCCGTTGATCACGGGAACCCGCGATACGCTGGCGAAGCGCTCGAGGATAGACTGCTCGAAGGTGCGGATCATCACCAGGTCGACCATGCGCGACACCACCTGCGCCATGTCTTCCACCGGTTCGCCGCGCCCGAGCTGGGTGTCGCGCGTGTTCAAGAAGATGGCGCTGCCGCCGAGTTGCTGTACGCCGGCCTCGAAGGAAAGGCGCGTGCGCGTCGACTGCTTCTCGAAAATCATCGCCAGCGTGCGGTCCACCAGCGGATGGTAGGGACGGTACTGCTTGAACTGCGTCTTGATCCAGCGCGTGCGCTCGATCAGGTATTCGTATTCCGCGCGGGAAAAATCGCTGAACTGCAGATAATGCCGGGGACTCATGATGATGGTGGCGCTCTAATGCGCCGGCGCTGGCTGGCTCAAGAATTCCCGAATCAGAGCGGCGAGCATCTCGACCAGCTGGCGCGCTTCGTCTGCGCTCATGATGAGCGGCGGCAGCAGGCGCACGACTTTGTCGGCAGTGACGTTTATCAGCAGGCCCGCGTCGAGTGCGCGCTGCGCAAGCTCCGGGCAAGGGCGGTCGAGTTCGATGCCGATCATCAGGCCCACGCCGCGCACCGCGACTACGCCCTTGACGCCGGCGAGCGCGGCGCCGATTCCGGCGCGGATCGCGTCGCCGACTTTGGTTGCGTTGTCCAGCAAGCCGTCCTTCTCGATGACGTCGAGCGTGGTGAGCGCGGCGGCGCAGGCGAACGGGTTCCCGCCGAAGGTCGATCCGTGGTTGCCCGGCTTGAACACTTCGGCCGCCGCGCCGCGGGCGAGGCAGGCGCCGATGGGCACCCCGCCCGCGAGCCCCTTGGCGATGGTGGCGACGTCGGGATGAAAGCCGGCATGCTGGTAGAAGAACCATTTGCCGGTGCGGCCGATGCCGCATTGGATCTCGTCGAACATCAGCAGCCACTGGTATTCGTCGCACAGCGCGCGCAGGCCCCGCAGGTATTCGAGATGCGCGACGTGGATGCCGCCTTCGCCCTGGATCGGTTCGACCAGCACCGCGACCACGTTGCGGTTGTGCTGCGCGACCTGGCGCACGGCCTCGAGATCGTCGTAGGGCACGCGCACGAAACCGGACACCAGCGGCTCGAAACCGGCCTGCACTTTGCGGCTGCCGGTCGCCGACAGCGTGGCGAGGGTGCGGCCGTGGAAGGCCTTTTCCATCACGACGATGGCGGGGTTGTCGATACCCTTGCCCTTGGCATGCAGGCGCGCGATCTTGATCGCGCACTCGTTCGCTTCGCAGCCGGAGTTGGCGAAGAAGATCTTGTCCATGCCGCTGATTGCGGCGAGCTTGTCTGCCAGATTTTCCTGCTCGGTGATCTGATAGATGTTCGAGGTGTGGATGAGCTTGGCCGCCTGCGCCGCGAGCGTCTGCGCGAGCCTGGGATGCGCGTGGCCGAGGGTGTTGACGGCGATGCCGCCGAGGCCGTCTAGATATCGCTTGCCGCGCGCGTCCCACAGCCAAACGCCCTGACCGTGGGTGAAGGCCACGGGAAGCCTTGCGTAGGTATTCATCACATGCGACATCGCTGCACCCTAAACGCACACGGCGGCAAACGCCGCCGTGTGCAGGAGAACTTACTGATGAATTATTTTAGCACACCGCCGTATGCCGCGGCACCGCGCCGAGGCGTCAAGGCGCGGCGGCAGTTTCTGCGTGTTTGCCCGGTCGGTGCACCGTGCACTGCAGGATCTTGCAATGCTGATACATCTGGCGCAGCTTGCGCTCGGCGTCGACTTCGTCTCTGCCGTGGATGAGCAGATTGTCGACAATGAGGCCAGTGCGCGTGCGAATGCGAAAGCCGTATTTGATGATCGCCGAGGATGCCACGAATCCCCCTTCATTCAAATGCTTAAGCGATCTATAGCATATGCCTTCTATCAGATCAACGCAAATTTTTGTTGTAGCGGTACTTTTTGGCGGCCAGGCAGGTATCCGGCGCTGCGCTCCAGAGGGAGCGGATTGCAGGGGCGAAAAAAAATGGCCGGCATGAGCCGGCCGCTTTCTTGTTCTGCGCAGCGCCCGCTTAAGCCATCGCCTTGATGGCGGCGGCGAGGCGGCTCTTATGCCGTGCGGCCTTGTTCTTGTGGATGATCTTCTTGTCGGCGATGCGATCGACGATGCTCGTCGTTTGGCTCAGCGCCTTCTTGGCGCCTTCCTTGTCGCCGCCGGCGATCGCCTTGCTCACGTCCTTGATCGCCGAGCGCAAGGTCGAGCGCAGGCTCGCGTTGTGGCGACGCTGCTTTTCGGCTTGGCGCGAACGCTTGCGCGCCGAATCCGTATTGGCCATGGTTAAACCCGATTGGTTGGGAACGAAAGGCGGCAATCATACTGATTTAGTGCCTGTTATGCAAGCGCATTTTGGCTCCGACATCATGCGCTTCGCGCGTGAGCCCACGCGAAACCGCGTAAACCTCGATTTCGTATAATCGCGGCATGAATCTGCTTCGCGCCCTGGCCACGGTAAGCGGCATGACGCTCGTGTCCCGCATCCTCGGCTTTCTGCGCGATGCGGTGATCGCGCGCGTGTTCGGCGCGGGCCTTGCCACCGACGCCTTCTTCGTCGC
>CAZMGP010000132.1:0-4125 GCA_964565875.1 uncultured Enterobacteriaceae bacterium | reverse complement strand
GGAGTGAAGGACATGGTGCGCATCTCGGACGCGCGCATGAGCGGCACCGCCTACGGCACCATCGTCCTGCATGTCTCGCCGGAAGCCGCGGTCGGCGGACCGCTCGCGCTGGTGCGCGACGGCGAGCGCATCCGGCTCTCGGTGCGCGAGCGAAAGCTCGAGCTTCTAGTTCCCCAAAACGAATTGGAAAAGCGCAAGGCGGCGTGGCGGCCGCCGGTCGCCTCGCCCGCGCGCGGCTACGCCAAGCTCTACATGGACCACGTGCTCCAGGCCGAGCAGGGCTGCGATTTCGACTTTCTCAGGAAGGCTTGAGGCGCCAGCCGTCGTTCAACGCGCTGTCAGGCGTGTATCACGCTTACAGGAGCTCACGAAATTGCTCCACAGATAGCCCGGCGTCGCGGACGATGCCGCCCATTGTGAATGCGTTAACCGGATTGTGTCGGGGTACTATCAGAATTCGCTGACCATTGCTCATTACGATGTGCTTGCCTTGGCGCACGATCCGAAAGCCGGCTTTCTCCAACGCGCGCACGGCTTCGAGGTGATTTACGCCGGGGATCTTCGGCAAGGCTTAGAGGACAACTTCGACTTCTCTGACATCTTCGCCTCGAAGCTGCTCGTTAACCACCGACAAGTACTCGCGGATAGCGTCTTTGATGTTGTCTAAAGCTTCCTGTTCCGTCGCACCTTGCGACCAGCACCCCGGTAGCCCAGGCACGGACACGCTGTAGCCTTCCTCCGATTTGTGCAGTGCGATCCGGTATTTCATGGAAACCTCCGGCGCCGATTATAGGGTCCCCTAAGAAGGATGGCCGGCCGTTACTTTGGGAAGTCGTAATTCAGGCGGAAGCTGCCGTCGCGCTCGACGACCAGGCGCGCCGAGGTCCAGCCCTGCCGCTCGCGCGGCTGGCTCGCGCGCAGGTCGATTAGCATCTGCGCCGGCTTGGAGGTGTCGCACGGCGTGAAAGGCTCGAGCTTGTCTTCCGCATCCTTGCGCGCGACCAGATAGCGCACGCCCCCGGTGCTCGCGCCGGGCGTGCGCAGCTCGACCACCATGTGCGCCGCCACCCAGTCGTCGGGCAGGCCCTTCACCATGCACTGCGCGATCTCGGTGACGGCTTCCCGCTCGGTCAGATTCGCCTCCTGGCCGGCGGCCCAAAACGGGACGAGCAGGGCCAAAAAGCCGGCCAGCCGGGCACAATTCAGGAGTCGAGCCATCTAAAGGTTTTCAGTTTCCCGGCCATTATATTGCCGCGATGGGCAAGGACGATTTCTCCCACGAGGTGCGCCCGCACGATTCGGCGCTCGTGCGCCACGCGTTTCTCGCCGCCGGCTTCGTGTTCCTTGCCGTCGGCATTGTGGGCGTATTCGTCCCGGTGCTGCCCGCGACGCCGTAGTGTTCTTCGTGAAGCCGGAATGGCTGCAGGCCGCGCTCGCCGCGTTCGGCGTTCTGCTCGCCACCTGGATGTACAAGCTGCCTCCGCGCGAGCGTCCCTGAAGCGCCGCGGGCGCGGTTGACAAGCCGCGGCCGGATGCTTCAAGCTTCATCTATTCAGGCTTGGAGCACTTGCGTTGCTACGCGACCGTGAAACCATCGCGCGCGCCGGCGACCACCGCGCGCTGCGGGTATGGCTGCGGCTTCTCACCTGCACGCAGATGATCGAGCGCCGCGTGCGCTCGCGGCTGCGCAGCCGCTTCGCCACCACGCTGCCGCGCTTCGACCTCATGGCGCAGCTCGAGCGCCATCCCGGGGGGCTCAAGATGAGCGAGCTCTCGCGCCTGCTCATGGTCACCGGCGGCAACGTCACGGCGATCGTCGATCAGCTCGAGAAGGAGGGGCTGGTCGAGCGCCTCGACGAGCCCGCCGACCGGCGCGCCTTCCGCATTCGGCTCACGCGCGCCGGCGAGAAGAGCTTCGGCGGGATGGCGCGCGCGCACGAGGAATGGGTGGTGGAGCTCTTCGCCGGCATGAGCCGCCGGGAGCAGGACGATCTTCTCAAGCTGCTCGCCAAGGTGAAGCAGCATGCCGTGGGAAAGGAGCTCGCCGGATCATGAAGTACACCGCGCACGTCGACACCTTCGCGCGCGACAACCTGCCGCCGAAGGTCCAATGGCCGGAATTGCTCTTCGAGCTTCCCGAGCTGCAATATCCGGCGCGCCTCAACTGCGCCACCGAGATCCTGGACAAGCCGGTGACGCGCGGGCACGGCCACCGCGTCGCGCTGCGCTCCGCGGACGGCGAATGCACCTACACGCAGCTCTTCACGCAGGCGAACCGCCTCGCCAACGCGCTGGTGCGCGAGCTCGGCGTGAAGCCGGGCAACCGCGTGCTGCTGCGCGGCCCCAACAACCCGATGATGGCCGCCTGCTGGTTCGCGGTGATGAAGGCGGGCGCCATCTGCGTCGCCACCATGCCGCTGCTGCGCGCGAAGGAGCTCACCGACATCATCCAGAAGGCCGAGGTCTCGCACGCGCTTTGCGACAAGCGCCTCGACGCCGAGCTGAAGGCCGCGGCCGCGAGCTGCCCGAGCCTGAAGACGGTGTGCTACTGGTACGACGACGCGCCCGACTCGCTCGATGCGCTCGCGCTCAGGCAGCCGCTGTGGTTCAGCAACGCCGCCACCGCGGCCGAGGACGCGGCGCTCATCGCGTTCACCTCCGGCACCACCGGCAAGCCGAAGGGCACGATGCACTTCCACCGCGACGTGATCGCGATGTGCGACGCCTTCCCGCGCTCCTGCCTCAAGGTGCACAAGGGCGACATCTTCTGCGGCACGCCGCCGCTCGCCTTCACCTTCGGCCTGGGCGGTCTGTTGTGCTTCCCGCTGCGCTACGGCGCTTCCACGGTGCTCGTCGAGAAGCACACGCCGCAGACGCTGCTCGAGACCATCGCGCGCTTCAAGGCCACGACCTGCTTCACCGCGGGCGGGGGCGGAGTCGGGGTCGACGACCGCTTCACCGCGCACGTGAGGGCCCGCACCCATACCGCAACGGTCGGCATCGCCTATAAGTTCTGAGGCGGAATCACCGATTCGCGCTCCGTCGAATCAGATCGGCATTGCCTGCCTGGACGGGGCCGGCTGCATACCGTTGCATCGACAGCAAGTCGGTATCTCAGAACCTCTTTTTTGGCGAATTCTGTTTAGTCTGGACGGGCCAGCCTCTTTTTGGTCTCAATTGTTGCCGAACAGTAACACTTTCGGGACACTCCGGCTGTTTCGGCTGCCGGTCTTCGCCACTCACCAAGTTTCAATTTGGGCTTTGTCAGCGGATGATCGACCTCGCACAGGACCAACCGTCCACCCCTCTTCTTCGCTTGGGCGCCCAGCCGATCGCGCTGACCGCCGCGGCGCTGCTGCTCCTGATCGCGGGCGTAACCTCGATCGCGATCTGGCGCGCCTATACCGGCGCGACGCCTGAGACCGACAGGGTGGTGGCATCGCGGCACCTCCAGGCCCGCGCGGCCCAGGCCTCCGAGCAGCTGGTCGAGAAGACCAAGGGGCTGGAGGCGACCCAGCAGGAATCGATCGACCAGCTCCAGGTGGTGCAGGATCAGCTCCAGACCATGAAGCGGCTGATGGCGGCGCAGCAGGCGGACACCAAGCGTCTGTCCTAGCAGGTGGCATCGCTGAACGAGTCCATCGACGGACTGCGGCAGTCGTTTGCCAGCGCGCGAGCAACCGATGTCGAAACGCCCACGGTTACCCGCAGGAAACCTGCGCGGCACCGCGTTCAGGCCAGTGCGCGCAAGCGCTCGCGCGGCTGAGCAGCTCACGCGGGACTAATTTTTCCCACTTGTGAACTGGATCACATTCGTCCGTATGATTCCGCGCGATGCTCGCGGCTACCGGATGGCGTGAGCCGATTTCAATGTCCGGGGCTGGCAAGGTCGTTGACGGTATACTGCGTCAACGGCCTTGTTTTTTGGTCGGTCAGCCTCCCGTCGAGGCGCTATTCGCAAACATCCACGCGGCGGTATCGCCATCCCGCAGGCGTCATGACGCGCTTCCGCACGACGTAGCAGACGCCATAGCCATCATTGTAGGCTGGACCATAATCGTCGGGAACGGCGTAATAGGGGTAACCGTAGCCATAGCCGTAGCCGTAATACCCGCCGTACAGGCC
>CAZMGP010000131.1:0-4557 GCA_964565875.1 uncultured Enterobacteriaceae bacterium | reverse complement strand
TTCCGTCCCGGGCATGCCGACTACACCTACTGGCAGAAGTACGGCATCCGCGATTATCGCGGCGGCGGCCGCGCGTCTGCCCGCGAAACCCTGGTGCGCGTCGCTGCCGGAGCGATCGCGAAGAAGTGGTTGCGCCAAAGATTCGGCGTCGTCGTGCGCGGCTATCTGTCGCAGCTCGGCACGAACCAGATCCCGTTCAAGGACTGGGCCGCGGTCGCGGAGAATCCATTCTTCGTTCCCGATATGGCCGCGGTGCCGGCGCTCGAAGCCTATATGGATGCTCTGCGCAAGTCGGGCGATTCCTGCGGTGCGCAGGTCACGGTCGTCGCCTCGGGCGTTCCGGTGGGCTGGGGCGAACCCGTGTACGACCGGCTCGACGCCGACATCGCTTATGCCATGATGGGCATCAACGCCGTGAAAGGCGTGGAGATCGGCGCGGGCTTCGCCGCGGTCACGCAGAAGGGGACTGAGCATTCGGACGAGCTCACGCCCGCGGGTTTCCTCTCCAACAATGCGGGCGGCATTCTCGGTGGCATCTCGACCGGGCAGGACGTCGTGGTGAACCTTGCCATCAAGCCCACCTCGAGCATTCGCCTCGCACGGCGATCCATCGACAAGGCGGGCAAGGCAGTGACGTTGGAAACGCACGGCCGCCACGATCCTTGCGTCGGCATCCGCGCCACGCCGATCGCGGAGGCGATGCTCGCGCTGGTGCTCGCCGATCATGCCCTCAGACATCGCGCGCAAAACGCCGACGTGGCGACGGCGACGCCGAAGATCGCGGCGCGCGCGCCTGCGGCTGCGCAGCCCGCCGCAGACAACCCCGTCGAGAACCCCGAAGCCGACGAGGCCTAGCGTGTGCGCGGGCGATCAATTCGGCGGCGCTTTGCCGCCGCTCGCCTTGGCATAGAGCAGGCGCAGCGCGAGCTGCGCGCGCCGCTCAGGCGATACCTTGACCGCGAAACGATTCCAGCTGGCTAGCGCCTGCTGCGGTTTTCCCTGAGAGAGATAGCCGGTCATCGCCGCGGTAAGCAGATAGGCGCGACTTTCCGCAGGCAGCTCGCTCGGTTTTGCCAGCAGTTGTTCGGCGAGACTCGCCATGGTTGCGACGTCGCGCGCACCCACCGCCTTGAACAGCGCGATCCATTGCCGGAATTCCTGCGGCAGCGAGGCATAACAGGCGCTGGATTCGAAGCGCCGCCACACCGCAAGCGCATCCTCCGGGGCGAGGAAAGGATTCACGAGCAGCGCGACTTCGTAAAGCGAATGCAGCCAGACGTCGTGCCGCGCCGGATCCCAGCAATCGAGCGCGCGCAGCGACGCAAGCTCCAAGTCCTTTTGCAGCGAGCGCGGCATTGCCACCGGCTCGGGCGGCTGCGGACTCAACAGCGCGTCGTGGACGTAGCGTGCGCGGCGGATCTGCTCGATGCGGTTGAAATAGTCGGCGCCGTCGGTCGAAACCTGCGGCAGCGCGCTCGTGCCTTCCAGCATGGGTATCACCGGGATGCTCAGTGCATTGAGCCCGACCAGTTCCACCGCGCTTTGCTGCAGGAAGCGATAGCGCGCCGCGTTCAGATCGAGAAAGGGGTAGTAGTCCGAGTTCGCCGGCACGCGATAGCTCTGCACCAGCGGCTCGATCGTCGCGCGGCCGGCAACGCGCCGGATCTGCAGGTCGGCCAGATTCTGCACGTGTACCGTGCGCAATTCGCGCGCGAGGCCCGGCTCACGGAACACGTCGGCGAGCGGTTGTGCCAGAGCAGCCGGGTCGCCCGCGACGATCAACAGATCGTTGTCGGTCGAGGCGTAGATCGCGTAATCCGGGAAATTCTCGCCCAGCGCGCGCAACACCGAGGCCACCAGGCTGATGTCGATTTCGTAGAGCTGGAACCATTGCACTAGAACCCCGCCCGGCTTGAGATAGCGGCGCACCAGATGGTAGAACTCGCTCGAAAAGAGGCTGGACACGCCGCTCACCCATGGGTTGGACGGTTCCGAGATGATGATGTCGTAGCGGGCGTTGTGGCTGGAAAAGAAAGTCTTCGCGTCGTCGATGCGGATGTGGTTGCGCGGATCGGCGTAGGCGTTGGCGTTGCGCGCCCTAAAGCCGCGCGCGGCTTCGACCATCGCCGCTTCGATCTCGATGGTTTCGACCGAATCGAGTTTGGAATCGGCGAGCAGGGTGTGCACGGTGAGCCCGGTGCCCATGCCGATGACGGCGACGTTCTTCGCATCGGGCTTGAGCGCGAGCGGCAGCGCTGCCGTCAGCACCATGGTGACTTCGTCCGAGATGCGCGCACCGGCCTTCAGATTGATGGCACCGTCGGATTTGCCGTTGGTGCGCAGGCTCGTGCCTTCGGCAAACTCGACCAGGCTGACGCTCGCCGTCTTGCCGTCGCGGTAGAAGAGCGGTTTGATTTCGCCGGCGGAGAACAGCGTGCCGTGGCGAAAGACGCCGGAAACCATGCGCAATACATCGAACTGCAGCACGCCGAAAGCGAGCGTGAGGGCGAGCGCGACTACTGCGCCTGCCACGGGGGCGAGCCGTTTCGCCGACATCCAAAGGAGATATACCCCGAGTAACGCGTCGATCGCCGCGCCGGCAGCAACCAGGTTCTTCAATCCCAAGAGCGGGAGACCGAGGTGCGCGGCGGTGAACACGCCGAGGATCGCTCCCAGGGTATTGGCCGCGTACACCGCGCCTATGCTGCGCTCGCCGTGGCCGCGGCGCATGAGGGCAAAAGTAATGAGGGGGAGGGTCGTGCCCGCGCAGAAGGTGGCCGGAAACATGATGGCGAGCGCGATGCCGTGGCTGGACAGGTGATACAGCGCATAGCCGGTGTCGGTGCGCGCGAGCGATTTCATGATCCAGCTCATGGCGTCGAACATCTTGGCGTACATGGGCAGCGTCGCGAGCGCGAGCAAACCCATCGCCACTTGGACCGCGCCGAGGAGGCGCATCGGATCGCCGCTGGCGTCGATGCGGTGCTTGATCCAATAACCGCCGCAGGCGAGGCCGAGGATGAAAGCCGCGAGCATGAGCTCGAACGAATGGGTGGATGCGCCCAACACCAAGCTCAACATACGGATCCAGCCGATTTCGTAAATGAACGACGCGGCGCCGGTCAGCAGCGCGGCGGCGAGCAGCAGGGTGTAATAGCCGGAGGGCGAACTCGCGGTTGATTCATGTTCGGCCTCGCGGGGGCGGGTTGCCGTGCGCGCGAGTAGCCAGACCGCGAGCGCCAGGCCGAGGTTGATGACGCCGGCCGCCTGTATCGTCCCGGGCAAGCCGAGTCGTTCGATCATGAAGAAGCCGCTCGCCAATACACCCACGGCCGCGCCGAGGCTGTTGCTGAAATAGAGCATGGCAAGCGATGCGCCGGGCTTGTCGGGATGCAGGCGGATCAAGCCGCCGCTCATCAAGGGGAAGGTCATGCCGAGCAAGATGGATTGCGGCAGGATCAGTGCCGTTCCCAGTGCCCACTTGAACAGGTCCGCCGCGAGTTCGCTGCCGAGTGCCGGCACTATCGAATCGAACGCGGCGTCGGTCGCGGCGACGAACAGCGGGTGGAAGCAGAGGGCAGCGATGCCGATCAGCGCTTCGCATAGCGCATAGGCTGCGAGCAGGTTTCTCCAGCGCGCAGAGTAGCGGCTGCACAGCCAGGAACCGATGGCCATCCCTCCCATGAAGATCGCGAGCACCAGCGACTGCGCATAGGCGGCGTGGCCGAGGAACAGCTTGAGGTAATGGCTCCAGATGGATTCGTAGATCAGTCCGGCGAACCCGGACAGGGTGAACAGCAGATAGAGCGCGCGGCGCGAGTTCTGCGGTCTTGCGGGGAGCGTATTCATTGGGTCGCTGGCGCGCAGCGCGGACGCAGGCGCGATCCAGCGGCAGTTTAGCCTAGCCGTGCTTTCGCGTCTAAGAGACTCGTCGCGAAACCAAGTTTGCAGCGGGTAACTGCGGCAAGTATGAGGGGATCCATCCCTTCATTTCGCAACGCACGTTAAGGAAGGGAAGAAGAAAAGGCCCCTGACGCACAGGGGCCGAAAGCGGAGCAACAAGCGCTTCGAGAGGACGCTGCCTGATCCGCGATACGAGCACAGCTCAAGCAGGAGGAGGAGTTCCTGCTCGAGCCGGCCCGGCGCCGGCCAGACGCTGCGAAAGGATTCCGTGGCGTGGTTGTTCTTGGCCGGCAGCGATCGATTTCGACGCCTAGCCTCGGCTTAAGGCGTGGTGGTCGTGGTCGTGGTCGTGGTCAGCGGATTGCTCGTGCTGTTGGACGACGCTGCAGCCGCGGCAACCGCAGCGACCGCGACACCGGCAGCGACCATGCCAGCGGTAATTCCGCCCGCCGCAGCCCCGCCTGCGCCTGCCGCCCCACCGCCCGCACTGCCCGTCTGCCCCTGCGGCGCCTGTGCAAAGGCGCTACCCGCAACAAAAAGGGAAGCCAATAACACCGCCATGGTCTTCTTCATTGTTTTCCGCTCCTCTTATCTGGCTAATTAAGAACTGGTTTCAAAATGAAATGAGGGGCTGTTAACTTGATTCGATTTCTG
>CAZMGP010000130.1:0-4929 GCA_964565875.1 uncultured Enterobacteriaceae bacterium | reverse complement strand
AAGTAGTGGGACGTCGCGGGCGCCGGCGAGCGTTTGACGGGGCAGGGGCTGGGCGGGTGCCTGCGTCTGGCGGGCCTGCCCGATTGGGTGCGCGTCCGGGCCGTGCCGGGCCAAGCGGCGCAGACGCGGCGCGACGCGGCCGGGCGCATCGCGGAATTGCGCCAGTCCGGCTGGCTGGTGGAATACCTGGACTATCGCGGCGCGAGCGGCCTGCCGGACAAGATGCATTTGTCGCGGGCAGACATGGAGATCCGTCTCGCGATCGACGAATGGCGTGACGCACCGTGAGAAGCTGGCAATCCGACTGGCCGGCACCGGCGAAGATCAACCTTTTCCTGCACGTCACCGGCAGACGCGAGGACGGCTATCACCGCCTGCAGACGGTGTTTCGCCTGGTCGATCTGGCCGACACGCTGCGTTTCTCCCCGCGCGACGACAGCCGGGTCGTGCCGGCGAGGCCGATCCCCGGTGTCGCCGCCGCAGACGATCTTTGCGTGCGCGCGGCTGAGCTGCTCAAGCGCGCGACCGGCCAGGCTGCCGGGGTCACGATCGAGCTGGAAAAGCGCATACCCATGGGCGGCGGCTTGGGTGGCGGGAGTTCGGACGCAGCCACCACCCTGGTCGCGCTCAACCACCTGTGGGGACTGGGTCTCGGGCGAGAAGAACTGCAGCGGCTCGCGCTCGAATTGGGGGCGGACGTGCCACTGTTCGTGTTCGGCGAAAACGCTTTCGGCGAGGGCGTCGGCGAGGAGCTGACCGCACTTACCCTGCCCCCCGCCTGGTACCTGATCCTGGTGCCGCCGGTGCAGGTGCCGACCGCCGGCGTGTTCGCCGCGCCAGAATTGACACGAGACACAAAACCCATCAAAATTACGGCCTTTTTTGAGGGGCTTAGCCAGCGCAAGCTGCGTAACGACCTCGAGCCCGTGGTGAGCGAACGCTATCCTGAAGTGGCACACCATCTGGCTTGGCTGAGGCGGCGCGGCGAGGCGCACATGAGCGGCTCCGGCGCCTGTGTTTTCGCCGAGTTTTCAACCGAATCCGAGGCGCGCGCCGTCTACGCGCAGTTGCCGCAGGCGATGCGAGGTTTCGTGGCGCGCGGTTTGGAGCATCATCCGCTGCATGAATTGACCGAATAGAATTTGGGGAGTCGCCAAGTGGTAAGGCACCGGATTTTGATTCCGGCATTCGTAGGTTCGATCCCTACCTCCCCAGCCAGTCTAGAGGCTAGTTTCTGAAAACTGGAAACTAGCAAACATGGGCCAGCCGCCGGCTGGCGATTTTAGGCGACGACCGAGGGCAAGGGATTCTAGTTTTCTAGTTCCCAGTTTCTAGATGGCTTACGACCACCTGATGGTTTTCACCGGCAGCGCCAATCCGCAGTTGGCGGCTGCGGTGGCGAAGCGGCTCAACATCCGTTTGGGCAGCGCTACGGTCAGTCGTTTCTCCGACGGCGAGGTGATGGTCGAGTTGCTCGAACACGTGCGCGGCCGTGATTGCTTCGTGCTGCAGTCGACTTGCACGCCCACCAACGACAACCTGATGGAAGTGCTGGTGATGATCGATGCGCTGAAGCGCGCATCGGCGGCGCGCGTGACCGCGGCGATCCCGTACTTCGGCTATGCGCGCCAGGACCGGCGGCCGCGCTCGGCGCGGGTTGCGATCAGCGCCAAGGTGGTGGCGAACATGCTCGAAGCGGTGGGCGTGGATCGGGTGCTGACCATGGACTTGCACGCCGATCAGATTCAGGGATTCTTCGACGTGCCGGTGGACAACATCTACGCTGCGCCGATTCTGCTCGGCGACGTATGGAAGCACGGGTACGAAGACCTGCTGGTGGTTTCGCCCGACGTGGGCGGCGTGGTGCGGGCGCGGGCGCTGGCGAAGCGCCTGGAATCGGACCTCGCCATCATCGACAAGCGTCGTCCCAAGGCGAACGTGTCGGAAGTGATGAACATCATCGGCGACGTCAGGGGACGCACCTGCGTCATCATGGACGATATGGTCGATACCGCCGGCACGTTGTGCAAGGCGGCGCAGGCGCTGAAGGACGAAGGGGCCACCAAGGTGCTCGCCTACTGTACCCACCCGGTGCTCTCCGGCGGCGCGGCGGCGCGCATCGCGGAATCGGCGCTCGACGAGCTGGTGGTCACCGATTCGATTCCGCTGCGCGAGGACGCCAAGCGCTGCGGCAAGATCCGCGTGCTGTCGGTGGCTGACCTGCTGGCGGAGACGATACTGCGCATCAGCAACGAGGACTCGGTGAGTTCCTTGTTCAGCGAGTGAGGCGTGAGCGCCTATTAAAGGATTTTTCGAACGGCGGTGCCTGGTCGCGGGCCCGCCACAACTAGGAGTGCAACATGCAAATCGAAGTCAATGCGCAAAAGCGCACCAAGCAGGGCACCGGAGCGAGCCGCCGCCTGCGCCGTGAAGGCAAAGTCCCCGGTATCGTCTACGGCGGCACGGAGCCAACGGTCGTCATCGAGCTCGATCACAACGCGCTGTACCACCAGCTGCGCCAGGAAGCGTTCCACGCCTCGGTGCTGACGCTCAACATCGACGGCGCCAAGGAACAGGTGCTGCTGCGCGCCGTCAACATGCACCCGTTCCGCGTCGAAGTGCAGCACATCGACTTCCAGCGCGTGCGCGCGGACGTCAAGATCCAGATGAAGGTGCCGCTGCACTTCATCAACGCCGAGCAGGCGCCTGGGGTGAAGATCGGCGGCGGCCTGGTCAATCACGTCATGACCGAAGTTGCGATCCGCTGCCTGCCGGCGGACCTGCCGGAGTTCGTGGTGGTCGATCTGAAAGCACTCGAACTCGGCCAGATCGTGCACGTGCGCGACATTGCGCTGCCGAAGGGCGTGGAAGCCGTTCTGCACGGCAACGAGAATCCGCCGGTGGCCGTGGTGCAGGTGCCGCGCGCGATGGCGGTGGACGAGGCGGCCGAAGCCGCCGCGGCCGAGGCGACGCCTGCGGCAGCCGACGTGCCGACCACCAAGCAGTCCGCCGAGCCTGCCGCCGCCGAGAAGGCCGGCGACAAGGGCGACAAGAAAGCGGAGAAATCGGACAAGAAGTAATCGGTCCTGCTACATCAGACGCAATTCGACGACAGGCAGCGGCGCACGCCCCTGCCTGTTTTTTTGCGCAAGGCGTAGCGGCTGCGGCCCCTCCTTCCGAATCCGCTTCCTAGAACCCGCCGCAACATGTCGATCAAGCTCATTGTCGGACTGGGCAATCCGGGCAAGAAGTACGAAAGCACGCGCCACAATGCCGGCTTCTGGCTGCTCGAGCGGCTCGCCGGCGAGCGGCGCGCGAGCTTCAGGAAAGAGGCGAAGTTCCACGCCCTGGCGGCGAAGCTGGATGCGCCCGCCGGGCACGCCTGGCTGCTCATGCCGCAGACCTGGATGAACGAGTCGGGCCTCGCAGTGGCGGCGATGGCGCAGTTCCACAAGCTTGCGCCGGCGGAGATCCTGGTGGTGCACGACGAGCTCGACCTGCCGCCGGGAGGCGCGAAGATCAAGCAGGGTGGCGGGCACGCCGGGCACAACGGCCTGCGCGACATCATGGAACAGCTCGGCGCCGCGGATTTCTGGCGGTTGCGCATCGGCATCGGCCATCCGCGCGATCACGAGCTGAGCGAACAGGAAGTGGTCGATTACGTCCTGCACGCGCCGCGCAAGGAAGAGCAGGCGCTGATCGACGCGGTGATCGATCGGAGCGTCGGCTTGTTCGACTTGATCCTCGCCGACAACATGGCCGGGGCGATGCACAAGCTGCACACCAAGCCCAAGCCGGCTGCGCCGTCCCCCGCGCCCTGAGCGCTTCTTCGCGCCGTCCAAGCAAACAAGGTTTTCTTTATGTCACTCAAATGCGGCATCGTCGGTCTGCCGAACGTAGGCAAGTCAACGTTGTTCAACGCGCTCACCAAAGCGGGCATCGCGGCGGAGAACTATCCGTTCTGCACCATCGAACCCAACGTCGGCATCGTCGAGGTGCCCGATGCGCGGCTCGCGCCGCTGGTCGACATCGCCAAGCCGCAGAAGACGATTCCCGCGGTGGTCGAGTTCGTCGACATCGCCGGGCTCGTCGCCGGCGCTTCCAAGGGCGAAGGCCTGGGCAACAAGTTCCTCGCCAACATCCGCGAAACCGACGCCATCGCGCATGTGGTGCGCTGCTTCGCCGACGATAACGTGGTGCACGTAGCGGGCAAGATCGATCCGCTGAGCGACATCGAAACCATCAACACCGAGCTCGCACTGGCCGACCTCGCGACGGTGGAGAAGACGCTCGCGCGCTACGGCAAAGTGGCGAAATCGGGCGACAAGGAAGCGCAGCGCATCGTCGCCGTGCTGGACAAGATCGCCCCGGTGCTGAACGAGGCGCGACCGGCGCGCAGCGTGTCGCTCGCGCGCGAGGAGCAGGAAGTGCTGAAGCCGCTGTGCCTGATGACGGCGAAACCCGCGATGTACGTCGCCAACGTCGCCGAAAACGGCTTTCACGACAATCCGCTGCTCGCCAGGGTGGAGGAATACGCGAAGCGCGAAGGGGCGCCGGTGGTGGCGATCTGCGCCGCGCTGGAAGCGCAGATGGCGGACCTGGACGACGAAGAGAAGAAACTCTTCCTCGCCGACATGGGACTGGAAGAGCCGGGTTTGCACCGCCTCATTCGCGCCGGCTACACCCTGCTCGGGCTGCACACCTATTTCACCGCCGGGCCGAAGGAAGTGCGCGCCTGGACCGTCCACGTTGGGGCGACCGCGCCGCAAGCCGCGGGCGTGATCCACACCGATTTCGAGCGCGGCTTCATCCGCGCGGAAGTCATCTCCTATGCCGATTACATCGCCTGCAAGGGCGAGCAGGGCGCGAAAGAGGCGGGCAAGATGCGCCTGGAAGGCAAGGACTACGTCGTGCGCGACGGCGACGTCA
>CAZMGP010000129.1:0-5418 GCA_964565875.1 uncultured Enterobacteriaceae bacterium | reverse complement strand
CAAATGCTGTCCAAATTGGCGGGACGAAAAAAGCTAATTTGGACAAGAGTGGTGCTACCCACAATCTGCTCAAGCTGTTCCGCTTCGGCAGTGCGTTCCAGATGGCTTAAATCACGTTCGGCCACCCGTTCCCGACGCATGCTTGGCGCGCCAACGCAAACGAAACGAATTTGCAAGGCGCAGACACACAGGTTCAAAATGCAATCTCCGACAAACTCCTAGGAGACTCCGAATGCTCACGCAGGAAGGACGGGAAATCCTGGCGGCGGCCAGGCTGGAACACGTTCACTACGCGATCCGCGACCTGGCCGTCGTAGCCGACGCGCTGGTGGCGCAGGGGCACAAGATCCTCTATCTGAACATCGGCGATCCGCTGAAGTTCGATTTCGCGACGCCGCGGCACATGATCGAGGCAGTGCACAGGGCGATGCGCGACGGCCAGAACGGCTACGCCTCGTCGATGGGCGTGCCCGAGGCGCTGGAGGCGATCCGCGGCGAAGCCGAGCGCAAGGGCATCCGCGACATCCGGAGCGTGTTTGTCACCAACGGCGCCAGCGAAGCGGTGGACGTCTGCCTGGCCGCGCTGCTCAACACGGGCGACAACCTGCTGACGCCGAGCCCGGAGTATCCGCTGTATTCCGCCGTCGTCGCCAAGATCGAGGCCGAGCTCAACCCGTATTCGCTCGACGAGAGCAACGCCTGGCAGCCGGACCTCGCCGACATCGAGCGGCGCATCAATCCGCGCACGCGCGGGATCGTCATCATCAATCCGAACAACCCAACCGGCGCCGTGTATTCGCGCCAGACGCTGGAGAAGATTGCCGACATCGCACGGCGACACAATCTGGTCGTATTCGCCGACGAGATTTACGACAAGCTCCTCCTCGATGGGGACCGGCATCTCTCGATTGCGGCGCTGGCGCCCGATGTGCCGTGCATCACGTTTGGCGGGCTGTCGAAGAACTACCTTGTGCCGGGGTGGCGCGTGGGATGGGGCGTGGCGAGCGGAACCGCGTCGGCGATCAAGCCGTTCCTCGAAGGCGTGCACCAGTTGCTGCGTGCGCGACTGTGCGCGGCGCATCCGCCGCAGTTCGCGATCAAGCCCGCGCTGGAGGGGCCGCAGGAGCATCTCGACGTCGTGCGCAAAAAGCTGAAGTCGCGCCGCGACCTCACGCAGAAGTGGGCGGACGAGACGCCGGGCGTCAGCCTCGTCAAGCCGAAAGGCGCGTTCTACGCGTTCCCCAAAATCGAGATCGATTACGACGACAAGAAGTGGGTGAGCGACCTGCTCACCGAAAAGCACGTGCTGCTGGTGCACGGCTCCGGATTCGGACAGGCGCCTGGCACGCACCATGCGCGCATCGTCTTCCTGCCCGACGAGGCCACGCTCGGGCAGGCCTACGAGGCGATGGCGGAGTTCATGCGGAAGTAGGATTTCACCACAGAGCCACAGCGAGCACAGCGGGAATCTCCAGGTTGTCATGACGAGGCCGCGCAGCGGCCGAGGCATCTGCTTCTCGTTGGCGAAAGCAGATCCCCCGCGCTCTTCGCCCTCTCGTGATGAGAAAGCGCGAAATTCCTCTGTGTCTCTGTAGTGTTCCCGTTCTATTCGGGCCGGTCGATCTGCGCTCTCTGCAGCCGGTCCGAATAATCCACGTACACCGACTTCCATTCCGTGTAGAAGTCGATGGCGCCGATGCCGCCTTCGCGATGGCCGTTGCCGGTGGCTTTGGTGCCGCCGAAGGGGAGGTGGACTTCGGCGCCGATGGTCGGAGCGTTGATATAGGTGATTCCGGCGTTGAGGTCGCGCATGGCGCGGAACGATTTGTTCACGTCGCGCGTGTAGACCGACGACGACAGCCCGTACACCACGCCGTTTGCGATCTCAATGGCCTCGTCGAACGAGTCGCAGGGAACGCAGGAAACGACCGGGCCGAAAATTTCTTCCTGCGCGATGCGCATCTTCGGCGCGACGTCGCCGAAGACCGTCGGCTCGAAGAACCACCCGTGTTCGTGCGCGCCGGTGCGCAGGCGCTGGCCGCCGCACAAGAGCTTGGCGCCCTCGTCTTTGCCGATACAGACGTAGCGTTCCGAGGTCTCGGCCTGCTGCCGGTTGACTTGCGGGCCGACCTGCACGGACGCATCCAATCCGTTACCGACCTTCAACGCCTTCGCGCGCTCGACCAGCCGTCCGACGAATTCGCCGTAGACGCCCTTCTGGACGATGAGCCGGCTGGTGGCGGTGCAGCGCTGTCCGGTGGTGCCAAAGGCGCCCCACAGCGCGCCTTCCAGCGCCAGGTCGAGGTTGGCGTCGTCGAGGATGATGATGGGGTTTTTGCCGCCCATTTCGAGCGAGCAGTGCTTGAAGCTCTGCGCCGCCTCCGCGCCGACGGTGCGCCCGACTTCGCTCGATCCGGTGAACGAAATGGCGCGGATGTCGGGATGCTTCAGCATGGCGGCGCCGACCTCACTACCCGAACCGTGAACGATGTTGATAACGCCCTTCGGCAAGCCCGCATCCATCAGCGTGCGGACGAGGTTGACGGTCGAGAGCGGCGTCTCGGCGGCGGGCTTGATGACACAGGTGTTGCCGCAGACGATCGCAGGCAGGAGCTTCCACGAGGGGATCGCCATCGGGAAATTCCATGGCGTGATCATGCCGCAGACGCCGATCGGCGAGCGCACCGACATTGCGAACTTGTTGGGCAGCTCGGAGGGGACGGTCAGGCCGAAGAGACGGCGTCCCTCGCCTGCCATGTAGTAGCAGGTGTCGATGGCTTCCTGCACGTCGCCGCGGGTTTCTTCGAGCACTTTGCCCATCTCGCGGGTCATGTCGCGGGCATAGTCTTCTTTTCTATCGGAAAGGATCTGGCCGGCGCGATAGACGATTTCTGCGCGGCGCGGTGCGGGAACCAGGCGCCAGGTCTCAAACGCCTTGCGGGCGGCGGCGACGGCGTCCTCGACGTCCTGAGCGCCGGAAGAGGGAAAGATGCCGACGACTTCGCGAGTGTCGGCGGGATTCAGGTCTTCGCGGGTTCGTCCGGTGTGGGAAGGGCGCCATTCGCCATGAATGAGGTTGTGGTAGGTCTTGGCTGCCATGAAAGATGCCTCGTTGGAATGAAGTGAAAACTCTCCATGCTACAGACCGCCCCCGCCGGGCGGCAAGGAGCGGCATGGAAAACCGTCCGCTTCGAGAATGGCGTGCAAAGGTGGAGTTACACAGCGGATACGCGGTAGTTCACTGTCCTGACAGGGTGAATTACCTTATCCCCGACGACCGTGGTCTTGTGGTAGTCTGACGCCGATTTCCGAAAAAGGTATTCGTGTCTCCGCGCCGCAAATCAGAGTCGATGATCGGCTGGACAACGATCACGTATCGCAGCGTGATCATGAGCATCTTGGCGATCTCGCTGGCCGTCGGCATCGTGATGTACTTCATGTTCCCGAAGCAGGTGAAAGACATCATGGATGCGGCGCAGAGGCAGATTTCGAAGTGGGTGGGGACGCAGCAGCCCGCGCAGCAGATTAAGGCCGGACCGCAGCAGGCGAACTTCACCGCGATTGAAGGCACGGTACGGGTCAAGAAGGCCAGCAGCAACACATGGGTGAACGCCGAGCAAACGACGCCGCTGGAGAAAGGCGACGTGGTGCAGACCTCGGGCGACGGCATCGCCCGCATCAACTTCGCCGACGGCAGCAACTACGTGGTCAAGCCGGACTCGCTGATCGTCATCGAGGAAAACTCGATGAACCAGCAACAGCAGACCAATGTCAGCGTGCAGGTCACGACCGGCACCGTGGACCTCGCGACGCCCACCTACACGAGCGGTTCGAGGTCGGGCGTGACCATGGCGGGCGCGACCGCGACGTTGTCGCCGGACACTTCGGCGCAGGTGCGCAGCGATCCCAAGACCGACCAGTACGGCTTCCTGGTGAAGAAGGGCGAAGCCAGCGTGACGCGCAACGGCGAGACCCTCCCGCTGAAGGACTACGAACTGGCGAGCTTCAAGTCGACGTCGGAGCACATGGTCAAGACCAAGGAGCTGGCGCCGCCGACGCTGATCAACCCTGCGAATATGCTGCCGCTGTTCTCGCCTCCCAACCAGCCCAAGCCGGTGGAGTTCAGTTGGTCGCCGGTGAAGGGCGCGGCCATGTATCACATCAAGATCTCGCAGAACGCCTACTTCACCTCGACCATGATGGAGAAGAAGATCGCGACGACACAGTTCCGCGCGCCGGCGATGGCGGAGGGCGCGTACTACTGGCTGGTGTCTTCGATCGACGCCAACGGCAAGGAGTCGGTGGAAAGCGAGAAGAACCGGTTCACCATCGTGGGCAAGAGCGGCGAGTCGACAAGCATCGCCCTCGAAGTCCAGCCGTTCGTGCAGCACGGCCACATCATCGAGATCCGGGGCAAGACCGAGTCGGGCGCCCGTGTGATGGTGAACGGCGAGGAAGTGCCGAATGTCGAGGCCGATGGTTCGTTCATGTACTTCACCCGTCCGCTGCCCGACGGCGAGAACACCATCACGATCACGGCCCAGAACGCGCGAGGAGGCGTGAGAACCAGGCAGCAACAGGTGGTTATCCAGTAATCAGGTCCCGCGCCTGGGCGCAAGCGGTTTATCCCCGCAGAATTAGTTCGAAAGCTTATGGCCAATCGGTTAACAGCACGGTCAAAAGTCGATTACAATGTGAATAGTCGGCCCTTCGCCGATACCCCCGCAAACCTGGTCGATATTCGCCAGCAATAGGAAGAAGTTCGTACATGTCATCCAACGGTTTTCACAGTCCGTCCCGCTTTAATAACCTGCGCTCGCTGTTCAGCATGTTTTCCAGCGACCTTGCCATCGACCTGGGCACCGCCAACACGCTGGTGTACGCCAAGGGCAAAGGCATCGTGGTGAACGAACCCTCGATCATCGCGGTCAACAAGACGACAAACGAGGTCGAGGCGGTGGGCAAGGAAGCGAAGGAAATGCTCGGCCGCACGCCGGGCAACATCGTCGCCATCAAGCCGATGAAAGACGGTGTGATCGCCGACTTCCGCCACACCGAGAAGATGCTGAACTACTTCATCCAGAAGGCGCACAACCGCAAGATGCTGGTCCACCCGCGCATCGTGATTGGGGTGCCTTCGGAGATCACGCAGGTGGAAAAGCGCGCGGTCATGGACTCGGCGTATCGCGCGAAGGCCAGCGAAGTGCACCTCGTCGAACAGGCGATGGTAGCGGCAATCGGCGCGGGGCTGCCGATCACCGAGCCCAGCGGCAACATGGTGGTCGACATCGGCGGCGGCACCACCGACATCGCGGTAATCTCGCTCAGCGGCATCGTCTATTCGCGCTCGGTCCGCATGGCCGGCAACCAGATGGACGAGGCCATCATGAATTACCTCAAGCGCAAGTACAACCTGCT
>CAZMGP010000128.1:0-5445 GCA_964565875.1 uncultured Enterobacteriaceae bacterium | reverse complement strand
ATTTCGATGGAAACTATCCCTCTAAGTGGGTCAATTTTGGATGGACGTCAACACGTATGTCTTGACGGTTGTCGCAGCGTCAACGGCGACACCGACGCGCTGCCCGGCCGCGGCCACTGCCTCCTCGTCCGGTTTGGCATAGGTGTCACGGACCCAGGCAAGGAAGCGCGCCGTCTCGATGTCGCGCGTGGTGGCAAGCATGGTGCGCGCGAAGGCGTAGCGCACCTCGTCGATCTCGCCCAGCCGCTCGCGCTCCTCGGGCGAGAGGTCGCGCCACATACCCACGGGCGCGCCTTCCTTCGCCGGCATCCAGCGCGCTTCCCACACGCCGTCGTTTCTCCAGCCGGCGTAAGCCTGCTGGATCGGCTGCCCCGCGGGGAGATACACCACGCGCTCCAAGACGCCTAGGCTGCCGTTAGAGGGCACACCGCGCAGCTCCATGCGGTTGTACTTCGCCCCTTGGCTGACGCCGGGCAATCGCACCGGCATCACGTCATCCTTCAAGCCGCGCCCGCGGTAGGCGTCGGCCCGGATCGACTTCGCCTTCTGGCCCGCGGCCACGGCTTGCGGGTTCTCGATCTCGTGCTTCTTGTAGGTGCGGTGCAGATACGCCTGGTTGTTCCGGTCGAAGGACTCCTGCGACAGGAGCCCCAGATCGACGGCGTCCCGCCCGAGGCTATCGATCTGCGCCTTCATCTGCGCAAGCGTTTGCCTGGATTCCTCGGGGAGCTGCGCGAGGAGCTGCGCCTCCAGTTCGGAGGAGGGTGCTTCCTGCATCCACAGGTACGCCACACGGGCCTCGGCGCGCGTCAAGCTCGCGATCCGGTCCACGAGCTCCTTCGACTTCCTGAGCGTCTCCTGGATGCGCGATTCGCGATCCTGGCGCGCATCGAGGTAGGGTTCGGGCAGGCCGTAGTCGGCCACCATGCCGTGCGCGATCTCTTGCGCGATCGGATTCTTCTGGGCAAGCATTCGCCCAATACCAACGACACGATCGTAGAGCCTGGATGTGATCGGCGCGACAAGCAGCTTCGCCGGAACGCGGATTACGGTCTCGATGCCGCGATTGGCGGCGTCGAGCGCGGACGTTACCGGGCGACTGACCCTGACTGCGCCGCGCGCCGCGCCGAGCGCAAACCCACGAAGTGTTTCGCGCGCGCCAGCGCGACCGGCCCCATCGCGGCTAAATAGGGGTAGCCCCTCGATGGCCTTTGCGCGCAGTGCCGGCGTCAGCTCGAAACCGGGTTGTTTGGATTCGACTTGCGTCTGGTGGCGACGATCGCTCCCTTCGGGAATGCCAATTGCGATTTGCTCAACCCGACCACCACCCAATCTCTTCAGCACCTCATTCGCGACGTTGGGGACGATCTGGTCGTAGAAGACACGCATCCCCCGCTCCATGGTCTTCGATGGCGGCGGAAAATCTTGCGGGTACCGATAGGTTGCCCGCTTCTTGTCTTTGAGGTCCGCGAGGATGCGTGCGGCGAGCTCGTCGCCAACAATGTCGGAAAGATCGTTGGGCGGCACTCGACTAATGTCCACCTGCCCGCTGCGTTTGCGCTCCGAGACCGAAATGAGCCCCCCCTCCGAATTTGAAACGTCAAGCTGGTCGAGTTGATCGTCGTGCTCGGCTCCGGTATCGCGATAACGCTCCGCCTGCTGTGCCCCGGTGGTCCATGCAACGCGCTCAAATCCGTGGGCCGCCGCGTACGCGATCACGCGCTTCAGCGCGAGAGCGACCCAGGCATCGGTCTTCGTCACGAACGGGCCGCTCGGCGGCTGGACTGTAGGACTGCCGAAACCATGCTCCCTACCGGCCTGCCCCCAGTCGCTTTGCACTTCTTCAAGAAACAGAACCGATTTTCCCGCCGAATCGGTGCGTTCGTTGAAGCGGATGTGCGCAAGAATATTTACCTGATCGAAGTGATCGGAAACGAAGGCGTGGTCGGCATTTCCGCCGCTCGCGCTTTTCCCGTGTTCCGGCTGAACCGTGGCGCCTATGATTTCGGCACGGCTAATTGCTGTGCGTTTGTTGGAAAAGATCCCCGCTGGTAGGCCGTTCGGCCATACGACGCGCCAGCCCTCTATCGCGTGTGGCAATACCAAGAGAAGCTCGCGATAATTCTTGCCCCCAGGGAGTTGGTACTCCGCAAATTTGGTGGGAGATGGTGTCCCGATCTCCTTGTTGACGATTGCCCGCTCGCTGATCGTCAGTTCGTCATAGTTGATTCCGAACAACCTTTGGGCAGCGTCGTCGCTGTTACCCAGCTCGCCCTCACCGAGCGTCACATCTTCAATCTGAACCCCGTTTTCGCGGAGATAGTTGAGAACGGCCTCCCTCGCGACCCCACCTTGCTGTAGATCGAGCCAATCGGTGATGCCGCTCCACTGAATCTCGTCTTTCTTCACGCCGAGATTCGGCGCGTTGGATGCGAGCCACAGCTTCCATTGCAACCCCGTAGCACTGTCTAGACGCTTCGGGGCGCCCTCGATCGCGCGGGCGAGCTGGCTATACCAGATCGTATCTGGCTCGCGCGCAAAGAGCGGCATCTGCGGTGCAGCGGGTTGCTGCGTGTCGCCACCGTCGAGCCACGCCCGGAATGCTTTCGGGTCCGCAAAGCGCGTGATCGCGCCGATCCCGTTCCACCCCTTCGTGAAGTTTTCCAAGTAGCCGGCCTCGGCGGATCGCATGTCGGTCCACCCAAGCATCACCTTGTGCTCATCGAAGTGACCGTTGGCGTTCCGCTGATCGATCACGAACACCGGCCCCGCGTAATCTTCTGACGTCCCCGGCCTCACGAACACGTCGATATGATCGCCATCCTTGCCGACCGTGCCGCGAAAATATCCATAGTGCGCGCGCAGCGCAGGCCATTCTGGGCGGCGTTTGCTGCCCGCAGGGTTTTCGATCGAGATATCGAGCCCAGCAATCCGAACATGGCCCTTGGTATAGTTACCGACCAGGCGTTGCGCTTCGCTCGGCTGCGGCAAATCGTTCTGCGTGGACGTGGCTGCGTCGTGTGCGCGCTCATCGACCGATGGCGTCGCGGCGGAGATCGGGCGCGCCTCCCTCTTCCCCTCCTCGCGCCCGCGCACCACGGCACCCAACTCACTCTCTGCCTCGGGCACGCTCGTCGCGCGCGCGACCGGCGATTCGGCCGCGCCGCCTGGCGCGCCTCCGGCATCGCGCCGCCCGGATTGGAGCTGAGCTTGCCGCTCAGCGTGCCGAATGTTGCTCTGGCGCTCCGCGATTGACTCAGCATTTCGTGATGCCATCGCGAGCTTGCCAATGCCAAGGTTAGTCGATCGCCGCTCTGGGGCTTGCGTCTTCTGCGCCTCACGGCTCCAGGCGTTGAAGGCGTCCGCAAGCGCGTGGCGCACCGCCTCCACGTCGCGGATATAGGATTCCGAGCCGAAGCCCGCGCGCCCACCGAGCGCGAGGCGTATGCGCAGCGCATCGATCGCGAGTGCCACGGCGTTGCGAATGCGCGTTACCCATCCTGGCTCCTGGCCGCGAAACACCTCAGACCAGAACGCAGCCTGCATCATGTGATCGCCCAGGAAGTCGGCGACGAGCTCCTCGTGCGTGAGATCGTCCAACTCCGCTTCCGTCACCTCCTGGCCTTCGTTCGAGAGCGCCTCGGCCATCCACGCGCGATAGGATTGTACGCTGCGCATCAGCGGCAGCAGCCGCCCGAGGAGATCGGTATAGATCGCCTCGTTCGTGCGCCGCAGGGTATGCAGCAGCTCGTGCCCGATGATGGAGAGCGCCGGGTGTGCCGATCTTACGTTGACGTAGATGGTGTTCGGGTCTTCTGGCAGAACGAGTCCTGCGATGCGCTGTGGGGTGTGGATGAAGACGACGCGCTTGCCGAAGCTCGACGCGACGCGAACTCCTGCGCGCGCATCAGCGGATACAGGCACCTCAGAGGGCGTGGCAAGGCGGATCGCGCCGCCTGTCCTTGCGGTGAGGCGGGAGACAAGACCTTCGTCGGTGACATCACTCGATCTCCTCATCAGGGCTTGGGTGGTGTCGATGCTGGCCGCGGCGCCTTGCGCCGTGCGCGCCTGGAGCTGCGCACGGTACTCGCGGGCCTTGCGCGTCAGCGCCCAGCCGCCCTCGGGTTTCGGGTAGCCGAAGCCGAGCTCCATCGCGCGGCGCGTGTCGGCCTTGCCAAGGGGCTGTTTCGCGAAGAGGCGGGCCATCCAGCCCTCGTCTTCCTTTGTCGGGCCGGCAGCGCGCGCCGCATCGCGGCGGTTCATTTCGGCCTGCGCCAGGGCGACCGCTTCGGGCGCGCCCTTCTTGGCAAGGAATTGCAGGGTAGGATCGGTGAGGTCGGCCGCGGCACGGCCGAGCACCTGCGTCTCGTGCGCCTGCGCGGCGCGGGTGGCGGTGCGCTCGTCTGCCGTGGGGAAGCGCCCCGGCGTCAGGCCAGCGCGCTCGGCGGCGAGCTCCATTGCGGTCTTCGGCACGCTTGTCCTGAGACCCGAGTTCGCAGCCTCCGCCCGGGCGAGCTCCTGCGCGTAGTTCTCGCGCATGCGCTGGTCGCGCGCTGCGGCCTCCTCCTGCGCGCGCTGCTTGGCGGCGTCGGCCTCATGTTGCTCGAAGGCGGATTTGGCGACAGGTGAGGAGATCGTGTCGCCGGCAGCGACATTCCCCGCTTGGGGTGCTGCCGTTTCGGCCGCGTTCGCTGCCTGATCTGCAACAGCTTGATTTCCTTCCGATGCCGGATTTCCGGCTTCGGTCGCAACGCGCTCGGTCTGCGCGGCGGCCTTGGCGATCGTCTGGTAGATGTCGGGACGGGCGGTGGCGATGGCGAAGATCGCCTTGGGATCGGCCTCCATCTCCTTCAGCGCGGAGGCGACGTTCGCCTGTTCCTGCGGCGGGGCGCCCTTGAACTCAGGCGTCTGGGAAATCGCTTGCTCGATTGTTGCGAAGATGGCGGGGCGCGCGGTGACGGCGGCGAAGAGCGCCTTGGGATCGGCGAGCATCGACTCGATGCCCGCGGGTGCGGCGGGGGCTGCGGGTGCGGCAGGAGCCGCAGGAGGGGCGCCGGCAGGCGCTTCCGTAGAGCCCGGGGTGCCGAGCACCTCGGAGGCGGGTACGGCCTCGCCTGGTGAGGCGGCAGCGGGCTTGGCGTTGACGTGCGCAGTACCGCCGAAGGCGCCGCCCATCAGGCCCCCGGAGAGACCACCGCCCACCGCCTGCTCGCCCACGTCGGCCATGAGCGGCTGGTTGGGGTCGGCGTTCTGCCGGATACCCAGGTTCGTGCCGAACTGCTCGGCACCGGATTGCGCGGTCTCGGTCGGCGTCTCTTCCAAGACGCCCATTCCCACGGACTTCAGGCGCGAGCCCTTGCCCGAGACGGCGCTGCCGATGTAGCGATCGCCCATGCCGGCAAAGAGCGCATCGGCGACACCCGCGACCACGGCCGCGGTGTTGGC
>CAZMGP010000127.1:0-5481 GCA_964565875.1 uncultured Enterobacteriaceae bacterium | reverse complement strand
CAGACACTACGCGGAATCAAAGATTCGATGATCGAAAGAGTATTTCAACAGAATCGGTGATCGTCGGTCAGTCGATACAGACCATATTGACGCCGTACTCGCGGCCGCGAACCATCTATATCGCTGCCGGCAGCGTCGCCACGGCATTGCTGCTCGCGCTGACCCTGTTGCTCGTCCACTGGCGCATCGAAAAGCGCGGCGTGGAGCGCAATCGCGCGCAGCTCGCGGCCGTGGTGCAGAATTCGGGCGACGCCATCCTGAGCCTGGACCTCGACGGCAGGATCGAATCCTGGAACACGGCTGCGGAACGCCTATTCGGCTTCGCGGCTGCCGAGGCGATCGGCCGCCGCGGCGAGGATCTCATCGTTCCCGCGGATCGCCTGGACGAGCCGGACAACGCGCGCCGGGTGATCGCGCTCGGCGAGTCGGTCGCCCCATTTGACACCGAGCGTCGCGCGAAGGACGGCCGCATGATCCCGGTCTCGGTGACCATGTCTCCGGTCATGGACGCGCAGGGGCGGGTGAGCGGGATATCGTCGATCCTGCGCGACATCACCGAACGCAAGCGCGCGGAACAGTTGCTGCGCGCGCGTCTCGTCGTGTCCGAATTGGCGCAGGCCGGACGGCTGGGCGAAGTGGTGACGGCGGCGCTTAACACCGCCCTCGACATCACGCAAAGCGAGGCAGCACTCTTCCACCGTGTCGCGGCGGACGAGAAAGGCATTGCCTTGCAGAGCTGGTCGATCAAGACGCCGCAGCGTGCGGGCGGGACCGCGTCGGGCGAGCGCTTCTTTGCGCTCGGCGAAGCGGAGCTGAGGGCGGAATGCGTCCGCCGGCGCGAAGCGGTGATGCGCAACGATTGCGCGGGGCTAGAGCACGACCGGAGCCTGCCGCAGGCGCAGCAAGCGGCTGCGCGCGTGCTCGCCGTGCCCCTCATCCGCCTAGGCAAGGTCAGCGAAATCATCAGCGTGCAAGACAAGGCGAGCGACTACGTCCGGGCGGATGTGGAGGCGCTGGCGCAGATCGCTTTGCTGGTGGCGGATTCGCTCGAGCGCGCACGCTCGGCCGAAGCCCTGGCGGCGAGCGAGGCACGCTTCCGGCAGTTGGCCGAAGTCACGTTCGAAGGCATCGCGATTTCGGATCGAGGCATATTGGTCGACTCCAATGCGCAACACTGCGCCATGCTCGGCTACGAGCGCTCAGAGCTGATCGGAAAATCGGTTCTCGATCTCGTCGTGCCCGAATACCGCGCGGTGGTAGCGGAAAGCATCAGCGACGGGAGTGAATCGACCTACGAGACCATGCTGCGGCGCAAGGACGGCACGGACATCCGCGTCTTGACGCATGCGCGCATCATGCAGTGGCAGGGCAAGCCCCTACGCGTGGCGACGCTGGTCGACATCACCGATATCCGGCGCACCGAGGCGCAACTGCGCAAGCTATCGCGTGCGGTCGAGCAAAGCCCGGCGTCGATATTGATCACCGATCGCGAGGGTGCGATCGAGTACGTGAACCCGCGCTTCGAGGAGGTCACTGGTTATGCGCGCGCGGAAGTGATGGGACGCAACCCGCGCATTCTCAAGGCCGGGGTGAATGCGCCGGAGGTGTATGCGGACCTGTGGCGCGCGATCACCGCCGGCGGCGAATGGCGCGGTGAGCTGTGCAACCGCAAGAAGGACGGTCAACTTTTTTGGGAGTACGCCGCGGTATCGGGCTTGCAGGGGGACGACGGCGAGGTCACCCATTTCATCGCCGTGAAGGAAGACATCACCGAGCGCAAGCGACTGGAGGAGGCGCGCATGCGCTCGCAGAAGCTTGCTTCGCTCGGCACGCTCGCCGGCGGCATCGCCCACGACTTCAACAACCTCCTGGCCGCAATCCGCGGCAATGCGGAGCTCGCGGCCGCCGACCTGGGCGGAGAGCATCCGGCGGCGGAGAGCCTGGCGGAGATCAGGAAGGCAGGCAGCCGTGCGAGCGAGCTGGTGCGCCGGATCATGGCGTTCGGGCAGCCGCAGCCGCCGCGGCGCAAAGCGGCGAACTTGGGTGAAGTGGTGAACGAGGTGCTCAAGCTGCTGCGGCCGACGCTGCCCGTGGGAATATCCCTGCGGACGAATTTCGATCCGGATGTGCCGCTCGTTCTTGCCGATTCGGGGCAGGTGCACGAGGTGGTGATGAACCTGACGGCCAATGCCGTCTACGCCATCGGCGCGCGTCCGGGCAGCATCGGCTATGCGCTGGCGAAGGCGGATCTGGCAGCTAAGGACGCAGAGTGCGTCAATCTGCCGCCGGGGCGCTATGCGCGCCTCACGGTCGTGGACGACGGCTGCGGCATGGACGCGGCGACGCTTGCGCGCGTGTTCGATGCCTTCTTCACCACCAAGCCGGTGGGCGTCGGCACCGGCCTAGGACTGTCGATGGTCTACGGCATCATGCAGAGCCATGGCGGCGCGGTCGCGGTCGACAGCGCACCGGGCGCGGGCGCGCGCTTCGATCTGTATTTCCCGGCCGCGGCGGAAGGCGCACTGCCAGACGCACGCGCGACGGCGACCGCGGCGAGGGCTCGCGGCGGGCGCCGCGTGCTGTATCTCGACGACGAGGAAGCGCTGGTCCTTCTCGCTACGCGCGCGCTCATGCAATTCGGTCACAGCGTCGCCGCGTATTCCAGTCCGCAAGCGGCGCTGGAAGCGTTTCGCGCCCGCCCGGGCGACTTCGACATCATCGTCACCGATCTGTCCATGCCCGAGATGTCGGGCTTCGAGTTCGCGCGCCACGTGCATGCGCTGCGCCCGGGCATCCCGGTGCTGATGACCACCGGCTACGTCCGGCCGGAGGACGAGGAGACGGCGCGCAAGGCCGGATTGCACGAGCTGATCTGCAAGCCCTCGACCATGGGCGAACTGGCCGAAGTGCTGGACAGGGTGCTGCGCAGCGCCGCGGCCTAGGCCAGGGCGTTGTGCAGGGTTCAGGCCGCCCGCGCGCTGCGCTTCAGGCCGCTTTCTGCGCCTTGACTTCCGCCAATTCCTCGGTGATCCAGTCGTAGGCCGGCAGAGTCAGGAATTCCACGTAATCTCCGGTCGTGATCTGATCGAAGAGTTCCGCGGCGTCTTCGTACTTACCCGCCTGCCAGGCTGCAGGCCCGAGCAGCGCCTTCACTTTCGGCAGCTCCTGCGCCAGCAGATCGCGGAACAGCTCGTTGGTGACCTTGCGGCCGTCCTCCAACACGCCCTGCGGACTGCGGATCCACTGCCAGATCTGCGAGCGCGAAATTTCCGCGGTCGCCGCATCTTCCATCAGGTTGTAGACCGGCACGCAGCCGTTGCCCGCGAGCCAGGCACCCAGATACTGGATGCCGACTGAGATGTTGTTGCGCAGCCCCGCTTCGGTGATGGGCCGGCTCGGCTGGAAGTCGAGCAGGTCCTTGGCGCCGCAATTCACTTCGGGAAGTTGTTTCGTGCGCTGGTTCGCTTGCGGCATGTACTGGTCGAACACCTCTTTCGCGATCGCGACCAGGTCCGGATGCGCGACCCAGGTGCCGTCGCAGCCGTCGGTGACTTCGCGCAGCTTGTCGGCGCGGACTTTCGCAAGCGCGGCCTGGTTCGCCGCGGCATCGTTCTTGATCGGAATCTGCGCCGCCATCCCGCCCATGGCATGCGCATTCCGGCGATGGCAGGTCTTGACCAGCGACAAGGCGTAGGCGCGCATGAACGGGGCGGTCATCGTCACCTGCGAGCGGTCGGCAAGGCAGAAGTTCGCGTTCATGCGGAACTTCTTGATGCAGGAGAAGATGTAGTCCCAGCGGCCGATGTTGAGCCCGGAGGAGTGCTCGCGCAGTTCCCACAGGATCTCGTCCATCTCGAATGCCGCGACCACGGTTTCAATCAGCACGGTGGCCCGAATCGACCCGCGCGCGATTCCGAGTTCGTCCTGGGCGAAGTTGAAAATGTCGTTCCATAGTCGCGCCTCGAGGTGCGACTCCATCTTCGGCAGGTAGAAGTAGGGGCCGGTGCCGCGCGCGAGCGCCTCCTTGGCGTTGTGGAAGACGTAGATGGCAAAATCGAAAATGGCGGCCGAGACCGGCTGGCCGTCGATCTGCACGTGGCGCTCTTCCAAGTGCCAGCCGCGCGGCCGCGGCATCAGCACCGCCACTTTGTCCTTCAGGCGGTAGTGCTTGCCGTTCTGCTCCAAGCTGATGGTCCTGCGCAGCGCGTCGCGCAAGTTGATCTGGCCGGCGAGCATGTTGTCCCAGGTCGGCGCGTTCGCATCCTCGAAGTCGGCCATGAATACGTTCGCGCCCGAATTGAGCGCATTGATCACCATCTTGCGATCGGTCGGTCCGGTGAGTTCGACGCGGCGGTCCTGCAGGTCGGCCGGGCAGGGCGCCACGGTCCACTCGGCGGCGCGGATGTGCGCCGTCTCCGGCAGGAAGTCGGGCATCATGCCCGCGTTGAACTGTGCCTGCCGCGCGGCGCGCGCGGCGAGGAGCTCGCGCCGGCGCGGTTCGAAGTGCCGCGACAGCTGGGCCAGGAACCCCAGCGCCTGCGGCGTGAGGATTTCGGCGTACTCCGGGGTGATGCGGCCGAGCACGGCGACGCCTGGCGAAAACGTTGCGTCCTGTTTCATGTGAAGAAGCTCCCTATTCTGCGAATTTAAGTATTGGCTCGTTCCCGATCGAGTCGATGCGCAGGCGCGCGGCCGGAAGGCCACGCGCCTCTGCGCCCTAGGCCACAGCGGCGATCTTCGGCGCCGCGTCGTGGAACTGTTCCTCTTCGGTCGAGCCGGACAGGGCAGTGGTCGAGGATTGCGTGCCCTGCACCGCCTGCGTCAGTGCATCGAAATAGCCGGTGCCGACTTCGCGCTGGTGGCGCGTCGCGGTGTAACCGCGGCGCTCGGCGGCAAACTCGGCTTCCTGCAGCCGCACGTAGGCGCTCATCTGTTCGTGCGCATAGCCGCTTGCCAGCTCGAACATGCCGTAGTTGAGCGCATGGAAGCCCGCGAGCGTGACGAACTGGAATTTGTAGCCCATGGCGCCGAGTTCGCGCTGGAATTTCGCGATGGTCCCGGCATCCAGGTTCTTGCGCCAATTGAATGAGGGCGAGCAGTTGTAGGCGAGCATCTTGTCCGGATAGACCTTGCGGATCGCTTCGGCGTATCTCTTGGCGAAGAGGAGGTCGGGGGTTCCGGTCTCGCACCAGATGAGGTCGGCGTAGGGGGCATAGGCGAGGCCGCGCGACACCGCCTGGTCGAAGCCCGCGCGCACGCGGAAGTAGCCCTCGGAGGTGCGCTCGCCGGTGATGAACGGCCGGTCGTTTTCGTCGACGTCGCTGGTCACGAGCGTCGCCGCTTCGGCGTCGGTGCGCGCGAGCAGCACCGTTGGCACGCCCATGATGTCCGCCGCGAGGCGGGCGGCGGCGAGCTTCTGTACCGCCTCCTGCGTCGGCACCAGCACCTTGCCGCCCATGTGGCCGCATTTCTTCACCGAGG
>CAZMGP010000126.1:3622-5617 GCA_964565875.1 uncultured Enterobacteriaceae bacterium | reverse complement strand
AAAATCGGATGGATTGCGCGAAGATGACCGGTGCATTACGTCGCGTCATTGGATCGACGCCAAGCCACTAGACGACCGAAGAGCCCAAAAAGCAATTCAATTGTCGTGATCGTGCTCATTGTTTCCTTCCCCACCTGGACGCGCGATGTGGGGTGGTTGCCAGATTGGTCGACAGAGTAGCGCTTCCAGGAACGCGAGGAATGGCAGATTGCCGCCTGGCGTAACACCCCGTTGGAGTAACACCCATTAGCCGGCCCGGTATCAAGACCGCGTCTTGTCCAAAATGGTATCAGTCTGAACGGTCTGTTTTGAGCGTTGGATTTTCTCTCAAAATTCATCGGAGCCTGTGGAGCTTGTGGGCAAATGGGCACGCTATGGGAAAGTCGCGCTTGTTTGCGACTTTCCCATAGCAGGTGCCCCGATTCGCTGGCTGGGTGTTGCCAGCGAATTGTCCACAAATCCATAGGCTCTTTTCGAGGTTGTGTTTTTGACGTGTTTGGCTTCAAGCGGCTTTTCTGGATCGTTTATTGATGGAAAGGGAGAGTTGCTACCGTGCTCGATTCATTTGCTCTGCAGCCTCGTTGTCCGACATCGCCGTAGCGATCGCATGCAAAGCGTGCAACCAGGCTGTCGGCGCATCTGCGTACATGTCGGTGAGGTTCTCAAGCATGTCCCTGCCGCTGAACCGGGCGGGATCGCGAACCAATGCGGCGCATATGTGATACACCCGCTTTCGGGGCGGGGCGATGTCGGCTCGTGCTTAGGACGCGGGTTTCAAGTTGTCGCTAAAACGTCAACAGAGCGTCTATGCTGAAGGTCCACTGATTCCGGTCGCCCAATGAAAAAACCGGTTGATCGGCGTGGTCAAAACGGATCTCCGGCCGCAGCAGCAGGCGCGAAAAGAGCTTCTCTGTCGGAAACGGCTTTATGGCGACGCCGGCGGTGGCCGCATGATAGGTCGCGCTGACGGGCGCGCCGCTCGGAAAGCCATCGGCGCTGTCCTTGTACCACTCCAGCCGCGTGTTCAGCGTGAAGCGCGAACCGATCGCGTAGCTGAGGTAGCCGTCGACGGCGCCCCAGCGTTTGGCACCGGCTGACAAGCCGGGGATGGATGGAGCATGGACGTAGTCAATGCCCAAGCCGAGGCTCAACTTGTCCGTGGCCTTGTGCGTGATGACGAGGTCCAGCGCTGTCCACCAGTCTCTGTCGTCGCCGGGTGGCAGACGCCGACCGACGCCCGTCGGGAATTCCGGTCCTTCGGTCATCACGAAAGTGACGCCGGTCTTGTCGCTGGGCGTCCAAGTCACGCGGCCCAAAAAGTCCAGCGAATGGTTGGCGTCGCGCAGCGACTGGTTCCAGCCGCGCGTGAAGCCGGCGTCTATGGTCAGCGCCGGACTGAACACGTAGGTGAGGTACGCGCCCGATTGCGTGCCCGGCTCTGCGTAGAGGAACGAATAGCTGTACGAGTACAGCGCGCGCGACGGATCGCCGAACGCGCCGTAGATGTTGCCGCTGAATTGCTCGAAACCAGCCAGCTCGATCCATTTGCCGACGCGCAGCTTCATCGGCAGGCCGGAAAAGGCCACGTCCACATAGGCCTCGAGAGGGTCCACTTGGTTGCGTCCCTTCTGTTCGTCCATGATTCCGTTGGAGTGGATGAACGCGGCGTCCGCGCCGTAGATGCCCTGCACGCGAAAACCCGTGTCGAACTGTCTACTGGCCGGATCGACCGTGCGTTCCATCGTCAACGCGCCCTTGTTCAGGACGACGGAATCCTTGTAGCTGTTGAATCCGATATAAGTCAGGCCGGTGCCGCGGCTCGGCGACGAGAAGTCGTGGAAATAACCGGCCTCGACATAGCCGAAGACGTTAACGCAGGCCGCGGCGCCGTCCTCGCACCGCTGCGGGCGGCGCCCGCGCCCGGCGCATCTACCGAGGCGCGGCGATCCAGTGCAGTGCTGCAGTCTAGGCTGCAGTGCAGTGCTAGTGCAGTGC
>CAZMGP010000126.1:0-3522 GCA_964565875.1 uncultured Enterobacteriaceae bacterium | reverse complement strand
CAGCGTCCCGGGTCTCGATGACCGCCGCCAGACGGTGATCGACGGCTTTTCCAACGAATGGCGCTACAACATCCTGAGCGCCTACAAAGACGGCCTCGGGCTTACGCTTTATTTCGAGCCGGAATACGCGCGCTACGACGCGCTCAGCGGCAAGGAGCGCACGGAATACGCCGTGGAGACGAAGCTCCTGCTGCAGAAGAACTTTCTGGACGATCAGCTGGTCTGGGCGGGCAACCTGAACAGCGAGTTCGCGCGCCTGAAGGAAGGCGACAAGGTCGTTGGCGAGGCGGTGCTCGGCTTCTCGTCCGGCCTCGCGTATCGCTTCGCGCCGGGCTGGTTCGGCGGTGTAGAGATGGACTACCGCAGCGTCTATCCCGAACTCGGCAAGCGGGAAGCGTGGGGCTTGTTCGCTGGCCCGACGGTGCATTACGCCACCAAGAAATGGTGGGCCACGCTGACTTGGCTGCCGCAAATCAAGGGTGGGCCGGTGGATCCCGCGGTTTCGGGCCGGCTCCATCTGGCCGAGTTCGAAAAGAGCGAGATTCGCCTGCGCTTCGGGTACAACTTTTAGCTCACTTCGGCTATGAGCCGGCAATGGCAAATCTTTCCCACCGTGACGGTGGTAGTATGCGCGCCGGCATACGCCACCACCTACCTCACCACTGAGCAGGCGCAGGCAGCAATCTTCCCGGGCGCGCGGCTCGCGCCCGCGCCCGTTCAGCTCACCGAGGCGCAGCGGCGCGCGATCGAAAGCCGCAGTGGCGTGAAGGTCCGTAACGCTGCCGTAAAAGCGTGGCGGGTCGAGGACGGCGGCTGGTTCCTGGTCGACGAGGTGCTCGGCAAGCACGAGTTCATCACCTACGCGCTCGGCATCTCGGTCGATGGCCGCATCGCCGGCGTGGAGATCATGCAGTACCGCGAGAGCTACGGCTACGAGGTGCGCAATGCCGCGTGGCGCAGGCAGTTCGCCGGCAAAAACGCCGCCGATCCGCTCAAGCTCGACCTCGACATCCGTAACATCAGCGGCGCCACCCTTTCCTCTAAGCACATCACGGACGGCGTGCGGCGGCTGCTCGCGACGTATGAAATCGCGCTCAAGTGAGCTGGCGCGGGCACGCCCGCTTCTCGGCACACTGGTCGAAATCCGCGCACCGGAGGACGCGCGAGCGCTCGCCGCAATCGCGGCCGCGTTCGACGCCATAGCGGAAGTCGATCGTCTGATGAGCGCCCACAGGCCAGAAAGCGATATCAGCCGCGTCAACCGCCTCGCGCACCTGCGCCCTGTGCCCGTCAATGCGCATACCTGGCGGGTGCTCGACATGGCCCTGGCAATGTCAAAGGCAACCGCCGGCGCATTCGATATCTGTGTCGCGCCGCTTCTTGCTCGCTGGGGTTATCTGCCGCGCTCGCTCGCGCGCAATTGCGAAGTGACGTCGGGTTGGGACGCGATCGAACTGTTGCCCGATCGCCGCGTGCGCTTTGCCCGGCCGCTCGCAATCGACGTCGGGGGCATCGCCAAGGGTTACGCAGTCGACCGCGCAGCCAACGTACTGCGCAAGCGCGGCATTCGCCGCTTCACCGTCAACGCGGGCGGTGATCTGCGCATTGGTGCGGCGGCCGAGGTCCTGCATGTGCGCGATCCGGCGGCGCCGGGCCGCCTCATACGCATTGCGCGGCTGCGCGACGCGGCGGCGGCGACTTCTGCCGCGTACTTCGCGCAAAGGCGCCGCCGCGCGCAGCACGTGCATCCAATCGTGGTTCCCGGCACGCGGCGCTGCGCCAACCTGGAGGGAAGCGTCACCGTGTTCGCTCGCGATTGCATGGTCGCCGATGCGCTAACCAAAGCTGTCACGGTGCTCGGTGACACGAGCGCCGGCGTGCTCGCGCGCTTCGGTGCCCAGGCGTGCGTGATCGGCCCGGCAGGTCGCGTCCAGCGCTACCCGTGACGCCCGGGGGGCTGCCGCCATGGCAAAGGCGGCTTACTTACCTGGCGTGTGCGCTCGTATACGCAACTGGACTGCTCTGGCTTGCAGCGCACTACGGAACCGGACGAGAGGGCGGGTCCTTTGGCGCGCGCTCGCCCTGGGAATCATGGTCGCTGAAACTGCACGGCGCTGCGGCGATCGGCTTTCTGCTTGCTCTCGGCAGTCTCATGCCGCGTCATATTCCCGAGGGGCTGGCGAAGCGCCGCAATGTCGCGAGCGGCATCCTCGCCGTCGCCACCGCAGCCGTGCTCGTTATCACCGCCTGGGGTTTGTACTACGCGGGCGCTGAAGAGCTACGCGATCGGCTGAGCGTGCTTCATTGGGCGCTCGGCCTCGCCGCCGGTCCGCTACTCGCGCTGCACGCGCTACTCGGCCGGCATGGGAACGCTTCGTCTTCACGATGAAGGCGAAGTGCGAGGCCCGTCCTTCTTCACGACGACGCGGCGCTCGTCGCGCACGAGCACGCGCATCGGCAATCCCTCGCTCCTCAGCACCTCGTAGAGCGCCTGGTCCATCAGCGCCGCCGGTGCTGCGTCGCGCCGCCAGCGCTCCTTGAACTCGGAAAGGGTCCGTACACCGAGCTGCGGCTCGAGCGAAAGCCCGAAGGCGAGCTCGTCCTCGAACTCGACGAGCGTCATGGTCTTCTGTGTGTAGAAGGGCAGCGTGTGATCGAACGTGCGCAGCGAGTAGAACGGTTGCGAGCGGTCGATCTCGCCCTTCACGACCTGGGCGAGATCGTAGGCCGAGAATCGCCCGCGCATCGTGTCGTGGCCGAGCAGCGCAAGCTGGAATGAGACGTGCGCCGCTGTGGCTAGGGCGACGAGCGCGGCGGCTCTGCGCATCGGCGCGAGCGCCAGCGCGGCCGCGGCGCCGGCAAGCACCACGAGCGCGCTCGCGCGGAGCCAGGGCGCATATGGGGCATAGCGAGGGTCGGCATTGAGCGCGGGAAGAAAGAGCATTACACCAAGCGCGATCGCGCCGACGGCCAAGGCGCTCGTGCAAACCCAAACGAGGCGGCGCTTGCCGGCCTCGGCAAGCCAGACGCCAACGAGCATCGCGAGCGCCGGCGCGACCGGCACGATGTATCCGGGCAGCTTCGAGCGTGAGATGCTGAAGAACACGGTCACCGCGATCGCCCAAATCGCAAGCATGCGGGACGCATCGACCCCGTCTTTCGGCGCCCGTGCTCTGAGTGGCGCCGCGAGCGCGCCAGGCAACGCGAGCGTCCAGGGCAGCATGCCCAGCGCCAGTAAAGCGAGGAAGTACCACCACGGCCCGTAGCGGTTGTACCCCTCGACCGTGGTGTAGCGCCCGAAATGCTCGTGCACGAAGAAGAACCAAGGAAACTCGGGGTTGCGCAGCGACACGAGCACGAACCACGGCGCCGCGATGGCCAAAAAGAGGCACAGACCCTTGCCCAAGTGCAGGCGCCGCAGTATGGACCAATCGCGCGTCACGCCCACATATGCGGCGAGCGCGAGCCCGGGCAGCACGATGCCGATGAGGCCCTTCGAGAGCACGGCGAGCGCCATCGCCG
>CAZMGP010000125.1:0-5778 GCA_964565875.1 uncultured Enterobacteriaceae bacterium | reverse complement strand
CCGGCGGTGATCGCCGACAACGTGGGCGACAACGTGGGCGACTGCGCCGGCATGGCGGCCGACCTGTTTGAGACCTATGCCGTGACCATCATCGCGACCATGCTGCTGGGCGGGCTGATGGTGGCGGGCGAGGGCGCGGCCAACGCTGTGCTGTATCCGCTGGTGCTCGGCGGCGTGTCCATCATCGCCTCCATCGTGGGCACCTTCTTCGTCAAGGCACGCCCGGGCGGCAAGATCATGAACGCGCTCTACCGCGGCCTGATCGTGGCCGGCGTGATTGCGGTCGTGGCCTTCTATCCGCTCACCACCTGGATGTTCGGCAATGGGCTGGCCATGGCCGATGGCAGCACCATCTCTTCCACCAACCTCTATCTTGCGGCGCTGATCGGCTTGGCCCTGACCGCCGCCATGGTGGTGATCACCGAGTACTACACCGCCACCGAATACGGCCCGGTGCGCCACATCGCCCAGGCCTCCACCACCGGCCACGGCACCAACATCATCGCCGGACTGGGCGTCTCCATGCGCGCCTGCGCGCTGCCGGTGCTTGCCGTATGCGCCTCGATCTACCTCGCCTACCATTGGGCCGGGCTATACGGAATTGCCATTGCCGCGACCTCCATGCTGTCGATGACCGGAATCATCGTCGCACTCGATGCCTACGGGCCGATCACCGACAACGCCGGCGGCATCGCCGAAATGAGCCATCTGCCGGATTCCGTGCGCGCCATCACCGATCCGCTGGATGCGGTGGGCAACACGACCAAGGCGGTGACCAAGGGCTACGCCATCGGCTCGGCCGGCCTGGCTGCCCTGGTGCTCTTCGCCGACTACACCCACGCGCTCGAAGCCGCGGGCAAGCACATCACCTTCGACCTCTCGAACCACATGGTCATCATCGGCCTGTTCATCGGCGGCCTGGTTCCCTACCTCTTCGGCGCCATGGCGATGGAAGCGGTGGGCCGCGCGGCCGGTTCGGTGGTAATCGAAGTGCGCCGCCAGTTCAAGGAGATCGCCGGCATCATGGAAGGCAAGGCCAAGCCCGACTATTCCAAGGCAGTGGGCATGCTCACCGTCGCGGCGATCAAGGAAATGATGGTGCCGTCGCTGCTGCCGGTGCTGGTGCCGATTATCGTCGGCATCGCCCTGGGACCGCAGGCTTTGGGCGGCGTGCTGATGGGCTCGATCATCACCGGCCTGTTCGTCGCGATTTCCATGACCACCGGCGGCGGCGCCTGGGATAACGCCAAGAAGTACATCGAGGACGGCAACCACGGCGGCAAAGGCTCGGAAGCGCACAAGGCCGCAGTCACCGGCGACACCGTTGGCGATCCGTACAAGGACACGGCCGGCCCTGCGGTGAACCCGCTGATCAAGATCATCAACATCGTCGCGCTGCTGGTGGTGCCGCTGCTGTAAGCAGAGGCGATGCGTTTCACGATTAGGGCAGCCGCACGGCTGCCCTTTTCTTTTGCAGCCTTCGTCCTTCTGATTGCTGCGCAGGCGATCGCGCAGCCCGCGCCCGAGCCGGCCTCGGGTCGTGTCGCCAAGCAAGCGGTACACGCCCGGCGCTTCATGGTCGCTGCGGCGCATCCGCTCGCCGTGGAGGCCGGCTACCAGATACTCAAGCGCGGCGGTACCGCGCTCGATGCCGCCATCGCCGTGCAGATGGCGTTGAACGTAGTCGAGCCGCAGTCCTCCGGCATCGGCGGCGGCGCGTTCATCCTGCACTATGCCGCAGCCGATTCCAATCTCAGCGTCTACGACGGGCGCGAAACCGCGCCGGCGGCGGCGCGGCCCGAGCGCTTTCTCGACGCGAACGGCAAGCCGCTCGCGTTTCTGGATGCCGTGGTCGGCGGCAGATCGGTGGGCGTGCCGGGCGTGCTGCGCGCCCTGGAACTCGCCCATGCGAAGTACGGCCGGCTGCCCTGGGCCGAGTTATTCCAACCTGCCATCCGGCTCGCTGCCGAAGGTTTTCCCCTTTCGCCGCGGCTGCACGCGCTGCTCGCCTGGGTGAGCCAGTCTGCGCGCGACCCGGAAATGCGAAAACTCTACTACTCCGCCGACGGCACACCCAAGCCCGTCGGCACACTGCTGAAGAATCCGGCGCTCGCCGACACCCTGCGCCACATCGCCGCCGGCGGCGCGAGCGCCTTCTATAGCGGCGAGATCGCGCGCGACGTCGTCGCCAAGGTGAGCAGCGCGCCGCATCCAGGCGACTTGAGCACCGAGGATCTCGCGCCTTACCGCGCACTGGAACGCGAGGCGCTGTGCGCGCCCTATCGGGTATGGAAGATCTGCGGCGTGCCGCCGCCCAGTTCCGGCGGCGTCGCCGTGCTGCAGGTGCTGGGAATGCTCCAGCGCGCGACGCCGCAGGGATTGCCCGCCGATCCGCTGCGCACGGCGCATTTCGTCAGCGAAGCGGAGAGCCTCGCCTATGCCGACCGCGAGCGCTACCTTGCCGATGCCGACTTCGTGCCCGTGCCGGTCGCGGGCTTGCTCGATCCGAGCTATCTCGCCGCGCGCGCCGCGCTGATCCGTCCGGACCGTTCGCTCGGACGCGCCGCGCCCGGCTCGCCACCCGGTGCGCAGCGCGAGGCTTTGGCAGACGACGCTTCGCCCGAACTGCCCTCCACCAGCGATCTTGCCATCGTCGACGCCGCAGGCAATGCAGTAGCCATGACCAGTTCGATCGAGTTCGCCTTCGGCAGTCAGCAGATGGTGCGCGGCTTCTTCCTCAACAACCAGCTCACGGACTTCTCTTTCCTGCCAGAGCAAGACGGCAAACCTGTCGCCAACCGCGTCGAGCCGGGCAAGCGGCCGCGCAGCGCCATGGCCCCGACCATGGTGTTCGACCGCGACGGGCGGCTCGTGCTCGTCCTCGGCTCCGCCGGCGGCAGCGCCATCATCGACCACGTGGTGAAGACCCTGATCGCGGTTCTCGACCGGAAGCTCGACGTTCAGCAAGCGATCGCGCAAGCCAATTACGGCAGCCGCAACGGACCGACCGAACTCGAGCGCGGCACCATTGCCGAGACTTGGTCCGCAGGGCTGAAGGCGTTGGGCCACGAAGTGCGCGTGATCGACATCACGAGCGGCGTGCAGGCGATCGAGCGCACTAACTCGGGCCTACGCGGCGGCGCCGATCCCAGACGCGAAGGAACGGCGAAGGGCGACTAGCAGCCAGCGAGGATTTGGGCGTATCCTCATATGGTCGCAGCAGCACAAGAATATCAGCGAAGCAACGACCATCTTCCGGAGGAGACGCTATGCACCCCTTGCTACGTAACCTTGCGGCCGCCGCCGCGCTTGCCTGCGCGACGTCCGCGCTGGCGCAATACCCATCGAAGCCGATCCGCATGATCGTGCCCTTCCCCGCCGGTTCGGCTACCGACACCGTGGCGCGCATCATCGCCGCGCCGATGTCGCAGTCGCTCGGTCAGTCGATCATTGTCGAGAACAAACCCGGCGCCGACGGGGCGATCGCGGGCGAGGTGGTGGCGAAATCCGCGCCCGACGGCTACACCCTTTTCATGGCGACGAACAGCCCGCTGGTCGCGGTGTCGCTGCTGCGCAAGAGTCCGCCCTATGACCCGATGGTGGATTTCACGCCGATCAGCTTCGTCGGCCGCTATACCTTCTACCTGCTGGTCAACGCGGGGGTTCCGGCGAAGACGCTGGGCGAGCTGCTCGACTACGCGCGCGCCAATCCGGACAAGCTCAATTACGCCACCGGTAACACCACCGGTATCCTCTCCACCAGCCAGATGCTCGCGCTGGGCGGCAACGTGAAGATGGTGCACGTGCCTTACAAGGGCGAGCCCGCCGGCATCACCGATCTCGTCGGCAACCGCGTGCAGGTGATGTTCGCCACGCCGACCACCGCGCTTGCCTTCGTCAAGGAAGGCAAGCTGCGCGCACTCACCACCACGAACGCGAAACGCACTGCACAGCTGCCGGAGGTGCCGACCATGGCGGAAGCCGGCATGCCGCGCTTTTCCATCGGCACCTGGGCGGCGCTGGTCGGCCCGGGGAAGATGCCGAAGGATGTGGTCGAGCGGATCAACCGCGAGCTGAACGCAGCGATCCGGCGCCCCGACGTGCGCGACCAGCTCGAGCGCCAAGCCTTCGAGTATGCTCCGGGCACGCCGGAGGAGATGGCCGCCTTCCTCAAGGACCAGACCGACATCTGGCGGCGCGCGGTGCAGGAGTCCGGCATCAAGCCGGAGTGAACTTAGAACCCGTAACAAAAGTCCTTTGTTACGGGCTGATTTAGGGGAGCACGAGGGGAAGTATCCCCTCGTTTTGTTACAGACTCTTAGAGCCGCTCTGCTAGGTAGCGCACGACCCGGGCACCCAGATCCGGCTCGAGACAGTCGAACAGCTTCGGTTCGCTCATCGCGCGCAGCCACGTAAGCTGGCGCTTCGCCAGTTGCCGCGTGGCGTAGATGCCGCGTGCGCGCAGGCTCGCGCGGTCATAAGCCCCTTCCAGGTGTTCCCACGCTTGGCGATAGCCGACGCAGCGCATCGAGGGCAGGCCCGCGTGCAGCGCATAACGCCGGCGCAAGTCGACGAGTTCTTCCACCAGGCCGGCGGCGAGCATGGCGTCGAAGCGCTGTTCGATGCGCTGGTGCAATTGCGATCGCTCCGAGGGCACGAGCGCAAGCTGCACGAAGTCGAGCGGCGGCGACTCCGCAACGCGCACGCCCTGCAGCGCAGACAGCGGCCGCCCAGTAAGTCGAAACACTTCCAGGGCGCGCTGGATGCGTTGGGCGTCGGTGGGCTGCAGCTTGGCGGCACTCGCCGCATCGATACGCACGAGTTCGGCATGCAAGGCCGGCCAGCCCTTTTCCCTTGCTTCGGCCTCAAGCTCGGCGCGTAGCTTGGCATCTGCGGGCGGCAGCGCGGACAAGCCCTCGCGCAGCGCCTTGAAATAGAGCATGGTGCCGCCGACAAGCAGCGGCATGCGTCCGCGCCGCGCGATCTCGCGCGACAGACTCGCGGCGTCGGTCGCGAACCTCGCGGCGGAATAGCTTGCGTCCGGATCGACGATGTCGATCAGGTGATGCGGCACCGCCGCGCGTTCGGCGAGGCTCGCCTTCGCCGTGCCGATGTCCATGCCGCGATAGACCTGCGCGGAATCTACGCTGACGATCTCCACCGGAATCCGCGCGGCAATCTCGAGCGCGACCGCGCTCTTGCCGCTCGCGGTCGGTCCCATGAGCAGGATGGCGACGGGTTTCCTTGCGCCCGACGCAGTGCTCATGCGCAGCTGCGGTCAATCGATAGGATTCGCCGCGACACGGCCTAGGCGGCAGCCCGCCCCTGGCGCCGCGCCTCGTAAGCCTGCAGGTGGCAGTAGGCCGCGGCCAGGATGTGCGTTTCGGCGCCGGCCGCGCGCGCTCGCCGCAGCATGTCGCCGACGATGTGATCGGCTTCGACCCGGCCGCCGCCTTCGATATCGCGCAGCATCGAGGCGGTGAAGGCCGAGCCGCGTGCGAACAGCATCTTCTCCGTTTGCGCGAGCGACTCGGCACGCGGCGCATGCCCGGCGGCGCGCGCCGCGGCGATGCAGGCGGACAGCGCCTCGCGCATCAGCCTCTCACCGTCGGCAGCGGCGAGGATTTCGCCCACGCTCGCGCGCATCAGGCTGGTCATGGCGGCGAGGCTCGCGAGCAGCACGAACTTCTCCCACATGTCCTGTTCGATGTCGGCGCTGACGCCGAAGTCGACCGAAGTGCGCGCGAACGCCTGCGCCAGTTCCTGCAGCAGCCCGGC
>CAZMGP010000124.1:0-6262 GCA_964565875.1 uncultured Enterobacteriaceae bacterium | reverse complement strand
ACGAGATCGAGAAGGCGCACCCCGACATCTTCAACATCCTGCTGCAGGTGATGGACCACGGCACGCTCACGGACAATAACGGACGCAAGGCCGATTTCCGCAACGTGGTCATCATCATGACGACCAACGCCGGTGCCGAGTCGCTGAACAAGACCGGCATCGGCTTCAGCCGTGCGCGCACCACCGGCGACGAACTAGCCGAAATCAAGCGCATGTTCACCCCGGAGTTCCGCAACCGCCTGGACGCGATCATCTCCTTCTCGGCGCTCGATCACGAGATCATCTTGCGCGTAGTCGATAAGTTCCTGATGCAGTTGGAAGAGCAGCTGCACGAGAAGAAGGTCGAGGTGGTGTTCACCGACGCGCTGAAGTCGCATCTGGCGAAGCACGGCTTCGATCCGCTAATGGGTGCGCGACCGATGGCGCGGCTGATCCAGGACACGGTGCGGCGTGCGCTCGCCGACGAGCTGCTGTTCGGGCGGCTCGTCAACGGCGGCAAGGTCGTCATCGACATCGACGATGCGGACAAGGTGCAGCTCCAATTCGCCGACGGCGCGCCGGCGACGCCTGCTCCGGCGGAGCAGGCGAGCTAAGGCTTCACCCCCAGCGAAAAGGCCGCGCCCGGCGCGGCCTTTCTTTTTGCAGTGGCAGCGGTTCCCCGAGCTACGCCTTGCCAGTGCTGCCGAAACCGTTCGCGCCGCGCTCGCTCGCGGCGAAGTCCTCGACCACGTTCAACTGCACCTGCAGCACCGGCACGACCACCAGCTGCGCGATGCGCTCCAGCGGATTCAAGGTGAACGCGCTCGCGCCGCGGTTCCACAGCGACACGAATATCTGCCCCTGGTAGTCGGAGTCGATCAAGCCCACCAGATTGCCGAGGACGATGCCGTGCTTGTGGCCGAGGCCGGAGCGCGGCAGAACCATGGCGGCGAGTCCCGGATCATCGAGATGGATGGCGATGCCGCTCGGGATCAGCTCGGTCGCGCCGGGCGCAAGTTCGATCGGCGCATCGATACAGGCGCGCAGGTCCAGGCCGGCGGCGCCTTCTGTGGCGTAATGCGGCAGGTTCTGCTTCAGCCGCGAATCGAGAATCTTGACGTCGAGTTTGCGCATGTCTGCTCCCTGTGCAGGCAGCGGCTGTCGCGCGCAGTCGTCGTGCCGCCGCGCCTGCCGCCGCAAAAGTTGGTTCGCTTCAGTTTTTGTGCAAGAGGCCGGCGACGTGCGCGATCAGGGCGCGCGCCAATGCGAGCTTGGGCGCGCGCGGCAGTTCGTGCCGGCCGCGGTCGTCGAACAGGATGAGCTGATTGTCCTCGGCGCCGAACGCGTGTTGCGCCAGATTGGCGGCGAGCAGCGGCACCTTCTTGCGCCGGCGCTTCTCGTCGGCATAGGTTTCCAGGTTCTCGGTTTCGGCCGCGAATCCGACGCAGAACGGCGCGTTGCGCATGGCTGCGATCGTGCCGAGAATGTCGGGATTGGGTTCCAGCTGCAGCGTCATCTCCTCCGTCCCCTTCTTCAGCTTGTGACGCTTCGCTTCCTTCGGCCGGTAGTCCGCGACCGCGGCGACGCCGACGAAAACGTCGATGCGACCGACCCGCCCCATTACGGCGTCGTACATCTGTTGCGCCGTAGAAACGTCGATGCGCTCCATGCCGCGCGGCGCGGCGAGCGCCGTCGGCCCGCTCACCAGCGTCACCGCCGCTCCCGCATCGCGTGCCGCGCGCGCCACGGCGTAGCCCATCTTGCCCGAGCTGACGTTGGTGACGCCGCGCACGGTGTCGATCGGCTCGAACGTGGGCCCGGCCGTGACCAGCACGCGCTTGCCCGCGAGCAGCTTCGGCTGAAAATAGCCGTCGATCTCCTCGAAGATCTCCTCGGCCTCGAGCATGCGTCCCATGCCGACTTCGCCGCAGGCCTGGTCGCCGCTCGCCGGACCAAGCACGGCGACGCCGTCGGCGGCGAGCTGCTGCACGTTGCGCTGCGTCGCCGGCTTGTCCCACATCTGCACGTTCATCGCCGGCGCCACCAGCAGCGGGCACTCGCGCGCGAGGCAAAGGGTGGAGAGCAAATCGTCGCACAAGCCCTGCGCGAGCTTGGCGAGGAAATCCGCGCTCGCCGGCGCCACCACGATGGCATCGCAACCGCGCGAGAGCTCGATGTGCGCCATATTGTTGGGCACGCTCGCATCCCACAGGTCGGTGTGCACAGGCCGGCCGGACAGCGCCTGCAGCGTGAGCGGCGCGATGAAGCGGCAAGCGGCTTCGGTCATCACCACCCTGACCTCGGCTCCCGCCTGCGCGAGCAGACGCGTGAGCTCGGCGGCCTTGTAGGCGGCGATGCCGCCGGTGAGACCCAGCACGATGCGCCTGTCTTTCATCTTCGTCATCGCCATCCGCGACCAAGCGTTAAATGGGAAGGCGATTTTACGCCAATTGGGAGGGCGTTACATGGCGATCACCGACTGGCCGGCGCTCGAGCGCCCGCGAGAAAAGCTGCTGGCACAGGGCGCGGCGAGCCTGTCCGATGCGGAACTGCTCGCCGTGTTCCTGCGCACCGGCGTGCGCGGCAAGTCGGCGGTCGACCTGGCGCGCGACCTGCTCGCGCGCCATGGCGGTCTCGGTCCGCTGTTCGCCGCCAAGCGCGCCGAATTCGTGGACGCGCCGGGGCTGGGCGACGCCAAGTTCTGCCAGTTGCAGGCGGTGCTGGAGATGGCGCGGCGCGCGCTCGCCGAGACGCTGCGCGCAGGCGACGCGCTCGCTTCCCCCGCGGCGGTGCGCGATTTTCTACGGCTCAGCCTCGCCGCGCGCGATCATGAGGTGTTCGTCGCTCTGCTGCTCGATGCGCAGAACCGCGTGCTCGCCTGCGAGGAATTGTTTCGCGGCACGCTCGCCCAGACCAGCGTCTATCCGCGAGAAGTGGTGAAGAGCGCCCTCGCGCGCAATGCCGCTGCCATCATATTCGCCCACAACCATCCTTCCGGCGTGGCAGAACCCAGCCACGCCGACCAGGCGCTCACCCAGTCGCTGAAACAGGCGCTGGCGCTGGTGGACATCAAAGTGCTGGACCATTTCATCGTCGCGGGCAGCGCCTGCCTTTCCTTCGCCGAGCGCGGCCTGCTCTAGCCCGCGGCTGGGAAATCGGGCAAGTCCCTCTGACTACAGGCTTTTGCCGCGCGCAGGAGTGCCTCTTCGCCTCAGGTCAAAGTTGTTGAAAATGCTGGGGATAGTGGCGTATAATGCGCGTTTTTCCGAATTCGGGGTACGACCATGGCACGTGTATGCCAAGTAACCGGCAAAAAGCCCATGGCTGGACACAACGTGTCGCACGCCAACAACAAGACCAAGCGGCGCTTCCTGCCCAATCTGCAATATCGCCGCTTCTGGGTCGAGAGCGAGAATCGCTGGGTCAGCCTGCGCGTCTCCAACAGCGGCCTGCGCACCATCGACAAGAAGGGCATAGACGTGGTGCTGAAGGAATTGCGCGCTAAAGGAGAGATTTGATCATGCGTGAGAAAATCAAGCTGGAATCGACCGCCGGTACCGGTCATTTCTACACCACGACCAAGAACAAGCGCACCATGCCGGACAAGATGGAGATCATCAAGTTCGATCCCAAGGCGCGCAAGCACGTCATCTACAAGGAAACCAAGCTGAAGTAAGCTCGGCCGCCTTCCACGTAAAAGCCCGCTTCGAGCGGGCTTTTTTGTTGCCGGCTTAGCGGCAGCGCGAGGCGCAGCGGCTATTTTGCGTCGGCCGCGCCGCCGAGGATGCGCACCTCGCGCTGCGGGAACGGCAGCTCGATGCCGTTCTCGCGGAAGGCGCGCCAGATGGCGAGGTTGAGCGCCGAGCGTATGTTCAGCACGCCCGCCTCGGGATCGTCGATCCACACCCCGAGTTCCAACTCGATGCCGTTGTCGGCAAAGCGCACCAGGAAGGCCTTCGGCGGCGGATCGGCGAGCACGCGCTCCTGGCGGCTGGCGATCGTCTCCAGCAGCTTCATGGTGGATTCGAGATCGGTCCGATAACCTACCTGCACCGGCAGCGCGACCCGTATCTGCCGATTGGAATAGGAGTGGTTGAGCACGGTGGTGGTGATCAGCATTTCGTTGGGGATGATCGCCTCGCGTCCGTCGGCCGCGCGCACCACCGCGTGGCGAGTGGTGATGTCCCTGACCTCGCCGTAGAAATTGTCTGCAGTGATCAGATCGCCGATGCGTATCGAGCGGTCAAGCAGGATGATGAAGCCGCTGACGTAATTGCTGGCGATCTTTTGCAGGCCGAAGCCAAGACCGACGCCGATGGCGCCACCGAGCACCGACAGCACCGTCAGGTCGATGCCCACCATGGGCAGGACGACGAGCACCGCCAGCACGATCAACAGCGATTTCGCCAGACGCGAGAACACCACGCGCAAGCTGGAGTGCAGCGATTCGGCGCGCGCGAGCCGCGCCTCGATGGCGCTGGAGAGCCACAAGGCCGCGAGCAGGGTCACCACCACCCAGAACAGACCCTGCAGCATGAGCCACAGCGTGAGCTTCTGCTTGCCAACATGGAAGCTGATGTCGTCGAGCAGATCGATCACCCCCGGCAGCAGCCCGAACACGTGCAGCAGCATCGCGCCCCAGACCAGCACGGCGATCGACTTCTCGAAGGTGCGCACCACGCTGCCGCGGGCGAACACACGCCCGAGCAGGTAGAGGAACGCGCGCACCAGGAGCAGCGACACCAGCAGCGGCACGAACAGCCGCAGCAGATCGACTTCGATCCAGCGCTTGAGCAGATTGATGGCGAGCGCGAGCGGGATCAGCGCGACTGCGGGAAACAGAATGCGCCGCAAGCCGCCGACGCCGAACTTCCACACGCCGTCCGCATCCAGGCGCGACAGGCGCAGCGCCCGGCCCGCCCCCCAGGCGATGAGGAAGCACAGGACGAGGACCGCGATCTGCCAGCCGACCCGGGGATCGTGCAGATCGATCCAGGCGTTTTCCAGCAGATTGCTAAACGGCCCTTTCATTGTGTTCCGTAGGGCAGGGCATCGGCGCGCTGCCGCTTCCAGTTGGCGGCATAGGCGTCGGCGAGCTCAGGAAGGTGGCGCAGGATCAGCACGTTTTCGGCGTTCTTGTATTGCGCGGCGTAAGTCCAATTGTAGCTCCCGGTAATCACCGCCGCATCCGCCGTGCCGGCATCGAGGATCATCACTTTGTTGTGCGCGCTCTGATAGCGCACCTCCAGCAGCACCGGGATGCCCGCCGCGGCGAGCTCGGGTACGCGGCTCGCTTCGCCGCCGTAGGTCTGCTCGCGGTCGGCGAGCAGCTGCACGTCGACGCCGCGCTTCTTCGCGGCGATCAGGGCGCTGGCGAGCGTGCGGCTGGTGAAACTGTACGCCTGCACCAGGATCTGCTTGCGCGCCTGACGGATGGCGTCCGCGACCATCGCCTCGGCATTGTCCCAAGGCGTGAACGCGACCTGCACCGTGCCGCGCGCCGGCAAGACCGGCGGCTCGCCCGCGGACGCCGGCGCCGCAGCGGCGAGAGCGCAGGCGCAGCATAAGGCGGCAAAGCCGCGCTTCATTTCCTCTTTCCGAGCAGCGCGGCGAAAAAGCCGTCGGTGCCGTGGCGGTGCGGCAGCAGTTGCAGATAATCGCCGGTATCCAGGTCGATGCGCTGTGCCGCCAACGCGGAATTCGCCGGCCGCAGTTCGAATTGCGGCTGCGCCGCGAGGAAGGCTTCGACCACCTCGCGATTCTCTTCCTCGAGCAGACTGCAGGTGGCATAGACGAGGACGCCGCCTGGTTTGAGCAGCTTGGCGGCAGCGGCGAGTATCGCGCCCTGCTTGGCCTTGCATTCTTCGAGCGACTTCTCCGACTGCCGCCACTTGAGATCCGGATTGCGCCGCAGGGTGCCGATGCCGGTGCAGGGTGCATCGACCAGCACCCGGTCGAGCTTGCCCGCGAGGCGCTTCAGGCGCGCGTCGTGTTCGCTCGCTATCCATTGCGGATGCACGTTGGAAAGCCCGGAGCGCGCGAGCCGAGGTTTCAGCTTCGCCAGGCGTTTGTGCGACACGTCGAAGGCGTACAACCTGCCGCTGGAGCGCATCATTGCGCCCAGCGCCAGAGTCTTGCCGCCGGCGCCGGCGCAGAAGTCGGCAACCATTTCGCCGCGGCGCGGCGCGAGCAGCTGGCACAAGAGCTGGCTGCCTTCGTCCTGCACCTCCACCGCGCCTTCGAGAAACAGCGCATGGCGGTTGATCGGCAGCTTGCCCTCGAG
>CAZMGP010000123.1:0-6641 GCA_964565875.1 uncultured Enterobacteriaceae bacterium | reverse complement strand
TTGGCTCCCCGACCTGGGCTCGAACCAGGGACCTGCGGATTAACAGTCCATCCAGAAAGTCTTTTAATCGGACTACTGATCAAGCACTTAATGGTTATGGCCGGGGAATATTCCTTCTTGCTCCTCATCTATAAGGCATTGTTTCTTCTAAACGCTGCTTGACGATATTTCCCGCGTGCAGAGGCCGTACGGATAGAGATCTCGTGCGCTTCGATGTCGATTCTGCAAATGTCTCGTCGTCGGCCAAAACTGATGCAGATGGCGCCTTCTCCATTTGTTACTTCGTCCAACGAAACGCCAGCGGTTGTTTATTGAGGAAGCGGTCGACGGCGTCGCGATGATAGTCGGAATGGATCGCGACCGCCTGAGCATAGGATTCGAGTTCGGCAAGCGTGTCCTGATCGAGGTTGAAGGAGCGGTTGAGGATGTTCTTTGCCATGCCGATGGCAAGTGTCGAAGCGGACGCAAAGCGCGCGGCGAGAGACAGCGCTTCGTCGAGCACTTTCTCCGACGGGTGGATGGAATAGACAATTCCGAGCGAAAGGGCCTCTTGCGCGTCCAACTCGCGTGCCGAAAAGACAAGTTCCTTGGCGCGCTGCAGCCCGACAATGCGCGGAAGAAGATAGAGCCCGCCGAGGTCGGGTACCAAGCCGATTCGCTCGAATACCGCACAGAAGCGGGCGTCGTTCGCCGCGACGACGAAATCCGATGCGAGGGCGAGATTGAAGCCGGCGCCGAACGCGGCACCCTGCACGGCGGCAATGACCGGCTTCTCCAGATTGACGAATTCGCGAAACCAGGGGTGCAGACGGCGGACGCGATCGCGCGCGGAACTCACCTTGCGCTCCGCCGCGCTCAAGGATTTCAGGTCTCCGCCAGCGCAGAATGTGCCACCAGCGCCGGTAAGCACGACCGCCTTGACCGCATCGTCTTCCTTCGCGGCGAAGACCGCTTCGCCGAGCGAGCGGCGCATATCCAGGTCGAAGGCATTGCGACGCTCGGGCTTATTGAGTGTGATGACCAGCGTGCTGTCGTGACGACTTAAGAGTATCGAGGATCCCATGGCGACTCTTCCAATTGGAATATAGGAACTGGCTGACGGCGATTTGCCTGCCGCGCTGCGGTGTCCAACTCGATCGGGCGCGGCGGAAGATGCTGATTGTCGCGCGTGCAAGGGATCGACGCGTGACCCCGAAACGAAGAAACGGGCATGTTTCGCGGCGAACTATTCCCCGGCGAGCTTGCGATACAAATAGGTACGCGAAATACCGAGCTCTTCGGCGACTTTCTTCTTGTTGCCCCGATTTCGCGCCATGGCGTCGCGAATCATGGTTTGTTCGAGGTCTTCGATGGCGTCTTGAATCTTTTCGCGGCGGGGTGCAGGCGCTTCCGCGGCACGCACCTCGCCCATGGGCTCGGCGCTGCGCCGAAAGTTCTGGACGCTGAGCTCCGGTCCGTCGCAGAAGATGGCCGCTCGCTCGACTTCGTGCAGCAATTGCCGCACGTTGCCCGGCCACGGCTGCTCGCGCAGGAAGTCGTAGACGCGTCGGTCCACCTTCTTGACGGTGGTCCGATGGCGGTTTGCGATCGCGACCAGGAAATTCTTGACCAACTCGGGAATGTCTTCGAGCCTTTCGCGCAAGCTGGGCATGCGGATCGTCACGCCGCTGATCCGATAATACAGATCGAGGCGAAATTCGCCGCTGCTGATCATCTGCTGAAAATTGCGATTGCTCGCGCAGATCAAACGAAAGTCCGAGTGCCGCGGCTTGTTGCTTCCGACTTTCTCGAAGACGCCGTCTTGCAACACACGGAGTAGCTTTACCTGAATAGCCGCGGGCATATCGCCGACTTCGTCGAAGAAGAGGGAGCTCTTGTCCGCAAGCTCAAACTTTCCCTTGCGTCCGAGTCGTTCGGCACCGGTAAAGGCGCCTGACTCGTAGCCGAACAGCTCGCTTTCGACCAGGCCGCCGGGCAATGCGGCGGCGTTCACGAACACCATCTGATTTTCCCGGCGCGGGCTGAGGGCGTGAATCGCATGGGCCGCAAGTTCCTTGCCGGTGCCGCTCTCGCCGACGATGAGGACCGGCACCTGCAGAGGCGCAACTTTGACGATGTCCGATTTAAGTTGCTGCACAGCTTCGCTGCTGCCGACCATCTGATCCAGGTCGTATGAGGAGTAGCGCTTTAGCCCGGATAGCTCTTTGCGGTAGAACTCGACCTCGGTGCGCAGCGTGGAAACCTGCCGGGACAAGGTGTGTACGGTTTCCGGTTCCTTGAACATCACGTGACCGATAGCGCCGACGATCTTTTCGTCCACGGTGATCGGAATGCGCGCAACCACCCGCGTGACGCCCGCCATCTCCTGCAGTTTTCCGATTTCCGCCTTTCCGCTCCTGACAACCTCGTGCAAGTTGGTGTTTTCGATCACATCCGTGACCGGCTTGCCGACGGCTTCGCCGTTGTTGATGCCGAAGAAACGCTCGTGCACCGGTGGTATGAAGCGGACCCGCGCCTTGTCGTCGACCACGACCGTGGACACAAACGGATTCTCGACGAAGTGAGTGAAGATGGCATGCGCAAACGGAACGCTTGCGACGAATTCAAATAGCGTGGATTTGTGCGATTCGAACTCTATAAAAAACACCACATTCGATTGCGATGCTCGGTACAGCACGACGAGATTGGTCGCGGCCTTCAGCGCAAACATTCCCGCGCCGAGACGCCGCGCTTCGGGAAGCCGATCCAGGACCAAGCGCTGGATGTCTGGGTTATCTGCCGGGCCGGCTGCGTAGACGACGGAGCCGCGTCTGTCGACTATGAGCACGCCCAAGTCATGCCCGCTTGCCATGTGTCTCCTCCGCGAACACTTGCTTCGCACACACGTGTAGTTACGGTGAACATTATAGCCCCGGCGCCGGATCACGGTATAGCCCCAAGGAGGTGCCCAGTTGCGTCTAAGCTGGACCGCAGAGATGGCCGAGGGCTAGCTCTGGAAACTCTCGGCGTAGCGGGCGCAAATCAGGCGGTAGCGGGCCCAGGTTCCGAATAGGAGACCTGTCTTGGCAGCCTCGCAGGCGAGGATCTCGGCGTGCAAGGTCAGCGCTGCCTTGTCGAGGTCGTAATTCTCAATAAAAAGGACCCAGTGCGGATAATTGTCCTGGTCGTTGCGCAACCTGCGCTCCGAGCTTGGCATACCGGTTACGGCGGTATCGGTCTCAAGCAGGGACAAACGAACCAAAGCGCCGGATCGCATCAGGCGCGGCGCGAATTCTTCTTCGATGAAGCGGCGGGCGACATCGTAGCGACCGGCCATCGGCTTGCATTGCACGAGGATCGCAGTGCCACCGACGCCGTCGCCGATGGAAAGAGTCTGCCGGCAAGCAGCGCGCAGGACGTTGCGGAACTTGGGCAGTATCTTCTTCGCCCAATCGGTCGGATTGGCGACCCTGTCCGTGTAGTTCTTGGACAGCAGGACCTGAACTGAATCGCACTCGTACAGGGCGATATAGGCCGGCTGCCCATCGATGGCGCGGTAGCGGCGTGCATTGCGAAACCCCGGAATGCCCAGGCGGTTCGGTACGTGCTGCTCCTGATACCAACGATTGAATTCGTCTTCGTCGGTGCCTTCCGCCAAGTCGTTGACGATCAGCAGCATGCCGGGCACTTCGCCAGGAAGCTGATCGGCTGCCTGAACTCGCGCTCTGATGGTCGGGCTCTGCATCTATTGTCCCTTGGAAAGTTGGTCTCGCATCCGCCTACTTATGCCTGTACGTCTGTTCGCGACATAGACACCAATCGAGGCGCGGAGAGTCTTGAGCAATATCCATACCACGAGTCTATCGCATTCATATGAGGACTTTACTGTTTCCGTTTCTCCGTGTTGAAACAAGGATTCATCCATAAGCCCGAAGCCGATTCGATGCTTGGTGCCGCGATGCAGATGCTTGTCGGCACGGGACTTGCTCACGATGTCGTTGAAGACCTGCTGAGGAGTCTAAGCCGCTTGTTCAAGCAGTCGTAAAGAACGGTGAGCGAGGATAGATCGATAAGCTTGCGCGGCGGGGAACTGCGAATCGTAGGAGGAGAGAATGGCGTTTGAGGAAATCGTGTACGAGGAGGAGGGCGCGATTGGGACGATCACGCTGAATCGCCCCGATGACGGCAATATGTTCACCCCGCGCATGTGCCACGAAATCCGCGATTGCGTGAACGACATCCGGCGCGAGACCAGGACGCGCGTCATCGTGCTCACCGGAGCGGGGGACAAGTTCTTCTGCATCGGCGGGCGCAAGGAAGGCATGGAAGATAGCCTCCTTTATGCCGGGACGCTGCCGACGCTGGAGATGTACGAAGCGCTCGACCGTCTGCAAAAGCCCGTGATTGCATCGGTGAACGGCTTTGCCGTGGGCGGCGGCAACGTGCTACAGATGGTGTGCGACCTGACGATCGCCAAGGAGAGCGCGGTTTTTCGCCAGGTCGGGCCGATGATGGGCAGCTTCGACGCCGGCTACGGCACCTGGTACCTGGAAGACTTGGTGGGCAAGAAGCGCGCGAAAGAGCTCTGGTATCGCAATCCCAGGATTTCCGCCGCCGAGGCGCTCGCCATGGGGCTCATCAACAAAGTCGTGCTCGACGCGGAACTGAAGAGCGCGACCAGGACCATGGCGCTCGAGATCGCCGAGCGCGGGCCGTTCGCGCTCGCCTCCGTCAAGGCCGCGTTCAACGCCCGCCACGGCGGTGTGTCGGGCTTGGCGCGCATGGCGCACGACCTGCTGCTGCGCGGCTATCTCGCGAGCGACGAATCGCACGAGTTGTCCAAGGCGTTCGCAGAGCGGCGCAAACCCGATCCAGACCAGTTCGGTCACTAGCGCTGGCACAGGAGGAGGAGAAGTGAACACCGTTCTGACCTTGCACGATCCGCAGACGGCGCAGGACTACTACCAGAAGGGGCTGTGGCAGGGTCACACCTTCTATTCGCTGCTCGCCGCCCATGCGCGAACCCGGCCCGCCGCCTATGCGCTACGCGACGCGGTGGAACGGATCACCTGGCCCGAACTCCTCGCCTGGGTCGACAGCGTCGCGGCAGACCTGCACGACGCAGGCGTAAAGCGCGGCCAGCGCGTCTCGGTGTGGCTCCCGAGCCGGATCGAATCGATCGTCACGCTGCTCGCCTGCGCGCGCAACGGTTACGTCTGCAATCCCTCGCTGCATCAGAACTACACCGTGGGCGAAGTGCTGGAGCTGCTCACGCGCATCGAATGCGCAGCGCTCGTCGCGCAGCCGGGCTACGGGGCGGACGCCGCGCGCCAGGACATCTTCACCGAAGCGGCACGCCTGCCTGGGCTACGGCGCATCTACCGCGTGAACCCGCGTAAAGGCGCGGCCTCTCGCGGCGGTACCCCCTTCCCGGAGAGAAAGCCAACGGGCAAGCCCAACCATCCCGCGGACGCGAGCCCGGACAAAGTCATGTACCTCGCCTTCACCTCCGGCACCACCGGCGCTCCCAAAGGCGTGATGCATTCGGACAACACCTTACTCGCCAACGGCCGCGCCATGGTGCGCGACTGGGGGCACGATGCGCATAGCGTGCTTCTTTCTCTCAGCCCGACCTCGCACCACATCGCGAACGTGGGCCTCGCGCAAGCGCTCACCGCCGGCTTCGAGATGGTCTTGAACGAGCTTCCGCCGGGAAAGGACGTGATCGACTGGATCGCCGAGACCGGGGCGACCTATGTCATGGGCGTGCCGACGCATGCGATCGACACCCTGGCGCAGATGCGAAAGAAAGGCGAGGAGCGCTTGGGTGAAGTGAAGGTCTTCTATATGGCAGGGGCCACGATTCCGAAGGACCTCGCGGCGAACTTCCTCGCGATCGGCATCAAGCCGCAGAACGTCTACGGCATGACGGAGAACGGCTCGCACCAGTACACGCTGCCCACGGACAGCGCCGAGATCATTGTCGGCACCTGCGGCAAGGCCTGCGCGGGCTACGAAATCCGGCTCTTCAACCAGGAGAACCCCGACATCGAGGTCGCGCAAGGCGAGATCGGCGAAATCGGCGGGCGCGGCGCGCTGCTCACGCTGGGTTACTTCGGCAATCAGCACGCGACGGAGAGCTCGTTCAACGCCTCGGGCTGGTTCATGAGCGGGGACCTGGGCAGGTTCGATGCCGAGGGCAACCTGCAGGTGGTCGGGCGCAAGAAAGACATGATCATCCGCGGCGGCCACAACATCTACCCGGCGCGCATCGAGGACATCGCGCACCGCCATCCGGCGGTATCCAAGGCCGTGGCCTTTGCGGTGGCCGATGAGCGCCTGGGCGAGCGGGTGTGCCTTGCCGTGGTGCCGAAGGCTCAGCCCGGGCCCGCGGTGGAAGAGATGCTTGCCCATCTGGACGCGGGGGGGCTGTCGAAATACGACATGCCCGAGTTCTACATCGTCATGACCGAGTTCCCGCTCACGGCATCGGGCAAGGTGTTGAAGCGCGAACTCGTCGTCTGGGCAAAGGAAGGCCGCATCCAACCCCAACCCTGCCGCTTCGGCGGCGCCGCTCAGTCGAAGGCATGACTGCCTTCACGGAGATGCGCAAACCGCAGTTCCGGGATCGCTAGGGGCGAGCATGGCAGAGCTTGCAGCCA
>CAZMGP010000122.1:0-6705 GCA_964565875.1 uncultured Enterobacteriaceae bacterium | reverse complement strand
TGCCTAATCTCGGCTGTTAGCAAGAAAGTGGGAGGCGTCCATAACCATCTCCTCTATTTCGCAAGCGACATGAGGTAGGCGAGCACGTCGCCCTTTTCCTGCGCGGTGCAGGCGCGGCCCACCACGTCGTTGCAGTTGCGCGAGAACCACTTGTCGACCTTGGCGACGTCGGTGAAGCGCTGGGAATTCGCCGCCGGAGCGAGCGGCGCGATTTCCTTGCCGGTCTTCGCATGCTTGCCCGTGGCGAGCGGATTGGCGGTGTGGCAGGAGGCGCAGCTCCAGTCGTTGCCGTGCGTCGCGCCGAAGAAGCGCTGGCCGCGTTCGGTTGAAAAACCGCCGAAACCGGGCGTGCCCGCGCGTGCCTGCGCTTCGAGGTTCGCGCGGATTTCCACCGGCGTCGCCGCACCGGTTGCGGTCGCGGCCAAGGCGATCGAGGCGCCGAGCAGCAGTGCCGCAATGGTCCTAGAACTTTGCATGTTGTCCCCATCAGGTCAAAGACGATGGGCGCACTGTAGCGAGCCAAGCTTAAGGTACGATTATCGCGGCACGGCCGAGCGGTGTTAGGCTAGGGCAGGCCGCCAGAGAGGGCGTCGCGCCCCCTCGTCGGCATGCGCTTTACGGAACCGAAATGCTATCGAAGCTGCTGCGCAATCTGCTGCAGGACGGCCGCGCCCGCTACCTGAACGCGCGCGCCGGCGCGCTCTGGCGCCAAGGCAACCTGCGGCGGGCGGAGAGCGGCTTTCGCGCCGCCATCGGCGCCAACGCGCGCTACGCCCCGGCGTACGGCAACCTGGGCGCCGTGCTCTTGGAATTGCATCGCTACGACGAAGGTCTGACGACGCTGGAAACTGCGGCAAGACTCGATCCGCAGCATGCGGGCGTGCTGGTCAACCTGGGCAACGCCTATTTCCGCTCCGGACGCGCGACGCTGGCGATCGACAAGTACCAGGAAGCGCTGGCAATCGACCCGACCCATGTCGCGGCCTTGCAGAACTTGGTTCGCCCGCTGCTGGAAACCTGCGCCTGGGATGCACTGGACGCGCACTTGGGCAGAATGAAGTCTGCGGCCGGGGACGGGAGCGTCTCGCGCCTCCCGATTCTGCCCTACGATTCGCTGTTCCTGCCCTTCACGCGGCGCGAGCAGCTCGACCTTGCGCGACACGCGGCGGCGGCCTGGTCGCGCGCGGCCGGCGCTGCCCGCCGCAGTGCGGGGGTCAAGCGGGGCGAGCGCATTCGCATCGGCTATCTGTCGAGCGACTTCCACGATCACGCGACCGCGCACCTGACCCTGGGCCTGTATGCCGCACACGATCGCTGCCGCTTCGAAATCTTCGCCTATTCCATCGGCTATCCGGACGCGAGCGCGTACCGGCAGAAGATTGCGCACGACTGCGACGCCTTCCGCGACGTGCACGAGCGCAGCGCGCAGGAAATCGCCGCGCGCATCGCCGCCGACGGCATCGACATCCTGGTCGATCTAAAAGGCTACACCGGCGGCAGTCGGCCCGACATCCTCGCGCTGCGACCCGCTCCGATCCAGGTGAACTACCTCGGTTATCCGGGGACCATGGGTGCCGATTTCATCGACTACCTTGTCGCCGACGCCGTCATCGTTCCCGAGAGCCACGCCGCGGATTACTCCGAGCGCGTCATCCGTCTGCCCGGTTGCTATCAGGCCACGGACGACAGGCAGGAGATTGCGGCTCCCCTAGCCCGCGCCGCAGCGGGCCTGCCGCAAGACGGCTTCGTCTTCTGTTGTTTCAACACGCCGGCGAAAATCGATCGGCGCAGCTTCGGCTGCTGGATGAAGATCCTCGCACAGATACCCAATTCGGTCCTATGGCTCATGCGCAGCTCGCCCGAGGCCGAGCGCAGGCTTGCCGACGCCGCGCGCGCCGCCGGCGTGGATCCCCGGCGCATGATTTTTGCGCCGCCGCTGCCGAAGGCGCAGCATCTCGCGCGCCTGCAGCTTGCCGATCTTGTTCTGGACACCTTCGCCTGCAATGCCCACACGACGGCGACCGACGCCCTGTGGGCGGGCGTGCCGATCGTCACTCTCACCGGCGAAACCTTCGCCTCGCGGGTGGCGACGAGCTTGCTCGACGCAGTGGGACTCGCGGAACTCGCCTGCCGGAGCGAAGAAGTATACGTTGCGCTTGCCGTCGGGCTCGCGCAAGATCGCGAGCGCCTGACACAGGCGCGCCGAACGCTGGCGGCGAAGCGAAGCGAGGTCCTGTTCGACACCGGCCGCTACGGGAAGAGGCTCGAGGATGCGTACGCGGCGATGTTGGAAGATCGGATCAGTTAGCCGCGTCCGAGTCGGCTGGCCGAAAGAAACCGACAGTTGCACCGCCGCGGCTTGTCGCGGGGAATTGGCCCACTTGTATGCGCTATTCCATGCCGCTTATGTGGGCGATTAGGTAATACGATTGTACTTGGGACCCTCTCCTGCACTAGCATTCAGGTGCGGGATTTCTCCTCCTCCTCCTTTGGAATCCCGACTTCAAGCCGATGATAGCTCGCTGCTTCATCGGCTTTTCTTTTGCCTATTCCACGGTCACCGATTTCGCCAAGTTGCGCGGCTTATCGACGTCGCTACCGCGCGCGAGCGCGGTGTGATAGGCGAGAAGCTGCAGCGGCACCACGTGCAATATGGGCGAGAGGGCGCCGTAATGCTCGGGCAAACGGACGACGTGCACGCCCGCGGAGGACGCGATGTGGCTGTCGGCGTCGGCGAAGACGTACAGTTCCCCGCCGCGGGCGCGCACTTCCTGCATGTTCGACTTGAGCTTCTCCAACAAGGCGTCGTTCGGCGCGACCGTAACCACCGGCATCTGCTCGGTTACGAGCGCGAGCGGGCCGTGCTTGAGCTCACCAGCCGGGTAGGCTTCGGCGTGAATGTAGGAGATTTCCTTCAGCTTCAGCGCTCCCTCTAGCGCGATCGGGTAGTGCAGGCCGCGGCCGAGGAAGAGCGCGTGCTCGCGCTTGGCGAAATGCTCCGCCCAGGCGATGATCTGCGGTTCGAGCGCGAGCACACTCGTCAGTGCCGCAGGCAGGTGGCGCAAGTTCTTCATGTGCCGCGCTTCGTCGGCAGGCGCCAAATGGCCGCGCGCCTTGGCGAGCGTGAGCGTGAGCAGGAACAGCGCCGTCAGCTGCGTCGTGAAGGCTTTGGTCGAGGCGACACCAATTTCGACTCCGGCGCGGGTAAGGTATTTAAGCAGCGTCTGCCGTACGATGGCGCTGGTGGCGACGTTGCAGATGGCGAGCGTGCGTTCGTGGCCGAGGGACTGCGCGTGCTTCAGCGCAGCGAGCGTATCGGCAGTCTCCCCCGACTGCGACACCACCACGACCAGCGCCCGCGGGTCGGGGACGCTTTCGCGATAGCGGTATTCGCTCGCGATTTCGACCTGGGTCGGCAAGCGGGCGATGGACTCGAGCCAGTACTTGGCGGTGAGCCCGGCGTAGTAACTGGTGCCGCAGGCCAGGATCTGCACCGCATCGACGCCCGCGAATGCGTCCTTTGCCGTCGCCCCGAAAATATCCGTTCCGATCCCCGCCACGCCTTCGAGCGTGTCGGCGATCGACTGCGGCTGCTCGAAGATCTCCTTTTGCATGAAGTGGCGGTACGGCCCCAGTTCGACCGCGCTCGCGTAGGCGCTGACCGTACGGACTTCGCGCGCTGCGGGTTTTCCCGAGCGATCGACGATGGCGTAATGGCCGAGGCCGATATCGACCACATCGCCCTCTTCCAGAAAGACGATCTGGTCGGTCGTGCCGGCAAGCGCCATGGCATCCGAAGCGAGATAGTGCTCGCCCGCGTGCTCTTTCACGCCGACGCCGAGCACCAGCGGGCTGCCCAGGCGCGCGCCGACCACGCGCCGCGGCTCGGCCTTGCAGAACACGGCGATGGCGAAGGCCCCCGCGAGTTCGGCCACCGCGCGCTGCACGGCGGCGAACAGATCGCCCTGGTAGTGGCTGTTGACGAGGTGCGCGATCACCTCGGTATCGGTCTGCGACTCGAAGGCGAAGCCCTGCGCTTTAAGGCGGGTGCGCAGCTCTTCGAAGTTCTCGATGATGCCGTTGTGGACCACGGCGATTTCGCCGCGGCTGAATATCGGATGCGCGTTGGCGGTGACCGGCGCACCGTGGGTCGCCCAGCGCGTATGGCAGATGCCGGTCGTGCCGGCGAGCCGCGATTCATGCACCTGCGCATCGAGGTCGGCGACGCGCGATACCGTGCGCGCCCGCCGCAGCGCTCCGCCGCCTGACGCGTCATGGACGGCGACGCCGCAGGAGTCGTAGCCGCGGTATTCGAGGCGGCGCAGCCCCTCGATCAGCAAGGGGACGATGTCGCGCTTCGCGACCGCTCCGACTATGCCGCACATTCGCTCTCTGCTCCTATTTCTTCTTCACCGGCCGCTTCCAGCCGGCGATCGTCACCTGTTTCGCGCGCGACACCGTGAGCGTGCCTTCCGGCGCATCCTTGGTGAGAGTAGTGCCAGCGCCCAGCGTCGCGCCCTTGCCCACGCGCACCGGCGCAACGAGCTGGGTATCGGAACCGATGAACACCTCGTCCTCGATCACCGTGCGGTGTTTGTTCACGCCATCGTAATTGCAGGTGATGGTGCCGGCGCCGATGTTGACGTCGCGCCCGACACTGGTATCGCCGACGTAGGCGAGATGATTCGCCTTGGAGCGCGCCGCGATCTGGCTCGCCTTCACTTCGACGAAATTGCCGATGTGCACTTCCTCGGCGAGCTGTGCCCCCGGGCGCAGCCGCGCATAAGGGCCGATGCGGCAGCGCGCGCCGATGTCGGCGCTTTCCAGGTGGCAGAAGGGCTCGATGCGCGTGCCGGCGCCAGCCTTGACGTTCTTCAGCACGCAGTTCGCGCCGACGCTCACGCCCTCGCCCAGTTCCACCTCGCCCTCGAACACGCAGTTGACGTCGATCGACACATCGCGCCCACACTTGAGATTTCCGCGCAGGTCGAAGCGCGCGGGATCGGCGAGCGTGACCCCCGCCTGCAGTAAAGAGTGCGCCGCTTCGCGCTGGAATACGCGCTCGAGCTCGGCAAGCTGCGCTTTACTGTTGACGCCCAGTGCCTCCCATGCGAACAACGGTGCGGCGGTGCCGATCGACACGCCCTCCGCTACCGCCGCGGCGACGACGTCGGTGAGGTAATACTCTGCTTGCGCGTTCCGATTGCTCAAGCCGGCGAGCCAGGCTTTCAGCTTCGCGGTCGGCAGCACCATGATGCCGGTGTTGACTTCGCGCAATTTGCGCTCGGCTTCAGTCGCATCCTTTTCCTCGACGATGCGCTCGACCTTGCCGCCGCCGCGCACGATGCGGCCGTAGCCGTGCGGATCCGCAAGCTCGACTGTGAGCAAGCCCAGGCCTGCGCCCGCCGCGCGGCGCAAGCTTTGAAGTGTCTCGACCCGCGTGAGCGGCACGTCGCCGTAGAGCACCAGCGTGGGATGCGCGGGATCGAGATGCGGCAGGGCCTGCGCGAGAGCGTGACCCGTGCCGAGCTGCGGCTCCTGCTCCGCCCAAAGGAGATCGGAATCGGCAAGCGCCGCGCGCACGCGCTCTCCACCGTGGCCATAGACGATGCAGATGGCTTGCGGCGTAAGGCTGCGCGCGGTGGCGATGACATGCGCGAGAAGGGGCTTGCCCGCCAGGGGATGCAGCACCTTGGGTAAATCGGAGTGCATGCGCTTGCCCTGACCCGCGGCGAGGATGACGACGTTCATGGATTTGCTGCTCTTGTCGACGCGCGAATCATATCATGCAGCGATTGCCACTTCGCCCGCCGCATCGGTCGCAGGAACGAGACTTGCGGCGCGAATTCGGTTTGAAGCGCGTCGCAAATTGAGGAGCCGAGGAACAGGCGAAATCCTTCCGAATTGCCCGATCTGCCGCAATTCCAGGCGCGACCGCAGCGCTCGAATCACACCGTTTTGCACGCCAGGCGGAACAATTAGCCATTCAACATTAAATATCCTGTTTAACTTGTTGTGTTTATATCAAAAATATTGTACCGTAGCGACAAGGGGCAAATCTATCTATCTGGCAAGTCGTGTGAACGGGAGGCCTGCGTGCAAAATCAATTAACTCACCGTCTCTGGATTCGAAGCTTTTCAAGACTATCGGCAACTGCCTTGCTTGCGCTTGCGCTGGGACTCGTCGCCGGCTGCGGCGGAGGATCGGATTCGGCGAGCGGCGCCACCACCACCGGGGCAGGTACTACGACCGGAACGGGTACCGGGACGACGACCACGCCGACCGTGACGGCGGCATCGATCCAGTTGCTGACGAGCAGCCCGCAAATGCCTTCTTCCGGAACGAGCACCGTCGACCTCACCGCCATCGTCCTGAGTTCGACCAAGCAGGCCGTGAGCGGCCGCACGGTTACGTTCACTACCAATCCGCTTACGGACTCCGCGTTTGTGAACAACATCAGCGCGAGCGGCGTATCTGACGCGAACGGCCTCGTCACCGCGAAGCTCAATCTCGGCGCGAACAAGGCGAATCGCACGATTTCCCTCACCGCCGCTGCCGACAGCGCCACGGCGAACAACAGCGTCGACGTCGCGGGAACCGCCATCACCGTCAGCGGCAACAGCTCGCTCGCTTTCGGCGCTTCGACCACGCTGTTGATTCATTTTGAAAACTGAGCCAGTCTGAGGCGAATTCACGACGAAATC
>CAZMGP010000121.1:0-6771 GCA_964565875.1 uncultured Enterobacteriaceae bacterium | reverse complement strand
TTTTGGGGTGTGGGTCTGTGGTCGTGCGCGAATGAAGTGGTGCAGTCCCTGATCGGCGAAGGCGAGGGCTGCGTCCGGCTGCGACTGGGTGAAGCGGTGCACCGCGTGGACGAAGAGGATGGTCTTGCGCCCGGATTGCGCGAGCACCGCTTGCGCGCGCTGCACCGCTTCGCGGATTTCCTTGACTCCGGAAAAGGCGGCGGACAGAGCGATGAACTCGGCGTTGAATGCGTTCGCCATCAGCCGCGCGAGCGTAGTCTTTCCGACTCCCGGCGGCCCCCACAGGATCATGGAATGCGGCTTGCCGGACTCGAACGCGAGCCGCAGCGGCTTGCCCGGGCCGAGCAGATGCGGCTGCCCGACGACGTCGGCGAGCGACTGCGGACGCATCGCTTCGGCCAAGGGCGCGGCGGGTTTGGGCGATCCGAACAAGTCAGCCACGAGCTAGCCTGCGGGGCGACTCAATCGCCGATGACGTCTGCACCCTTGGGGGGAACAAACTTGAACTGTGCCGCGTCGAGCTTGGGGTTGCGCTGCAGCGTGGTGAACTTCAGCACCGTGGTCTGGCCGAAGTTATCCGCGAGTTCCATGCTCTCCAGTCCGGACGATCCAAAGCCCATGCGGATGGACTGAAAATTCGAATCCTTGTCGTGCGGCACGGCCTTGACCCACTCCAATCCGCCCTTGTCCTCTTGATTGCTGAGCGCAAAAGCCTGCTCTAGCTCGTTGCTTCCGGCCAACAGGGCCGCGGGCGTCGAGCCGAGCGCACGGTCGATCCGCTTCACCGTCACCTGCTTCAAGTCCTCGTCGTAGATCCATACCTTGGCCCCGTCGCCGACGATCAACTGGGCGTAGGGCTTGGCGTAGGTCCAGCGGAAACGCCCCGGGCGCGAAAAAGCGAAGGTCCCGCTCGCCTCCTGCGTCACCGCGCGTTTGCGGTCAAACACCTTCTGCTCGAACTGACCCTGCGCGGAGGCCGTGCCGGCGATGAAGCGGTGCAGCGCGTCGATGCCCGAGGCCGTGGCAGGCAGAGCGGCTAAGGCGGCAAGCAGAGCGAATAGCAAACGCAAGCTTCAGCCCTCGGCCCGATTGGGAACCAGCACTTCGCGATTGCCGTTGGGTTGCATCGCCGACACCATCCCCGCCTTCTCCATCTGTTCGATCAAGCGCGCGGCGCGGTTGTAGCCGATGCGCAGATGCCGCTGCACCAGCGAAATGGAGGCACGCCGGGTGCGCAGCACGATTTCGACCGCTTGATCGTAAAGTGGATCGGCTTCGCCCCCGCCGTCTCCGCCGCCGTTCAGTTCGGCTCCGGGCTCCTCCGTATCGAGCACGCCGTCGATATAGTCGGCCTCGCCCATCTTCTTCAGATAAGCGACCACCTTGTGCACTTCGTGATCGGCGACGAAAGCGCCGTGCACGCGCTGCGGCATGCCGGTACCGGGACGCAGGTAGAGCATGTCGCCCTGACCGAGCAGCGCCTCCGCCCCCATCTGGTCGAGGATGGTACGCGAATCGACCTTGCTCGACACCTGAAAGGCGATGCGCGTGGGAATGTTCGCCTTGATCAGGCCGGTGATGACGTCCACCGATGGCCGCTGCGTCGCGAGGATGAGGTGGATGCCCGCGGCACGCGCCTTCTGCGCCAGGCGTGCGATCAGCTCCTCGACCTTCTTGCCCACCACCATCATCAGGTCGGCGAGCTCGTCGATCACCACCACGATGTGCGGCAGCTGGGTCAGGAACTGCGGCTCGCCCGTTTCCAGCGTGGTCGGGTCCTCGAGCGGCCGCCCCGCCTTCTCCGCTTCCGCCACCTTGCTGTTGTAGCCGGAGAGCTGGCGCACACCCAACCACGACATTAGCTTGTAGCGCCGCTCCATCTCGGCGACGCACCAGTTGAGCGCGCTCGCCGCCTGCTTCATGTCGGTCACCACCGGCGCGAGCAGATGCGGGATGTCCTGGTACACCGACAGTTCCAGCATCTTCGGATCGATCAGGATCAGGCGAATTTCGCGCGGCTCGGACTTGTAGAGCAACGACAGAATCATGGCGTTGATCGCTACCGACTTGCCCGAACCCGTGGTGCCCGCGACGAGCAGGTGCGGCATCTTGGCAAGGTCCGCAACCATGGGCTTGCCTGCGATGTCCTTGCCCAGCGTGAGCGCGAGCGCCGAGCCCATTTCGTGATAGACCTCGGAGCTCAGGATTTCCGACAGGCGCACGATCTGGCGCTTGGGATTGGGGATCTCCAACCCCATGCAGGACTTGCCCGGAATGGTTTCGACCACGCGGATGCTCACCACCGATAGCGCACGCGCGAGGTCTTTCACCAGACTCATGATCTGGCTGCCCTTGACGCCCACCGCCGGCTCGATCTCATAGCGCGTAATCACCGGCCCGGGATAGGCGGCGAGCACCTTCACCTGCACCCCGAAATCAGACAACTTCTTTTCGATCAGGCGCGAGGTGTATTCCAGCGTCTCCTGGCTCATCGATTCAACATCGCGCTGCGGCTCATCGAGCAGCGCCAGCGGCGGCAACGGCGTATCCGGCAGATCCTGAAACAGCGGCACCTGTTTCTCTTTAATTACGCGCTCGGACTTGGGGATTTCCACCACGGGCGCTTCGATGCGTATCGGCTCGTGGTCCTCGATGATGCGCTTCTTCTCTTCTTCGACGATCACTTCCCGCTCTTGCGTCGCGATTTCACCCGCCTTGCGGTCCTGCCGCCGCTGCCAGCTCTGCAGCACGAAATCGTAGGCTGCTTCCAGTCCGGCGCCGGTAAGTTCGATCACGGTAAGCCAGGAAACGCCGGAAAAGAGACTCAAGCCGATCACGACGAACGTAATCAATAGCAGCGTCGCGCCCGTGAATCCAAAGACGGCTGAGACGTGACTACTTACCACCGCCCCCAGCATGCCGCCCGGCGCGAGCGGTAGCGTCGCCTTGAGCGTGTAGAAGCGCAGCGCTTCCAGCGCACTGCTTGCGGTGACGAGCAGGACGAAGCCTGCCAAAGCCACGGCGAGCGAGCGCTTGTCGAGCAGCCGAGTACCGTCCAGCCGCCGATATCCGGCGGCGACGAGATAGCCGAGCAGCATCACCAGCCAATACGCCGACAGCCCGAATACGTAAAGAAACAGTTCGGCGAGCCAGGCGCCCGCGCGGCCGCCGGCATTCCTTGCGCTTGCCGCCGCGGTGCTGTGAAACCAACCGGGGTCGGCTTTATCGAAGGTGAACAGGATTAACAGCAGGTACAGCGCCAACGCAATCAATGCGAACCACTTGGATTCGCGCAGCAGCGCTGCGATCTTGCCCGGCAAGGGCGCGGTGTCGGTTCGGCTCAAGGTGATGTTCATGTGCCCTAGGGCGATTGAGACATTTTACCCGCTTGGCGCGATAGGCAGCAAAAGCGCTGCACTCGCCCAAAAACGACAATCCCCGCACCAGGCGGGGATTGTGGTCGGGAAACGAGCGAAACGCGCTAGCGCCGGATGACGCACTCCTGGCTCTTGCCCGTGTTCACCGCCGCGCCGGTCATGATGCTTTGGATGAAGGTCGCGGGCGGGGTAAATTGCAGTCCCGGGTCGGTCGACAGAAAGCGCGGCCGGCTGTTGCGGTCGGAGATCGCGCCGAACTGACCGGCGACGAAGCTCTGCGAGCCCGCATTGTTGGTGGCGATGATCTCGCCGTCGGTGACGCTCACGTACACGCTCGGCTCCAGATTGTCGTTGCTGTTGGGCTTCGGGCAAGGCGTGGTGAGGCAGTCGTCCGCGCCATAGCTCGTGCCTCGGATGCCGATCGTGGCCGTCGCCGTGCCAAGCTTGTAGGCATCCTGATCACCGCGCTTCCCTACCAAGCCGGACACCGCGCGTAAGCCCCCTTTCAGCAAGCCGAATACGAAGCTGTCCTCTTTCGGCTCGTCCGCTTTGAAGCGAAACTGCTCGATCTTCACCGTGGTGTTCGGCTTGAGCGTGATGATGCCGCCGTCGGTAAACTTGATCTGGGCGTAGCTGTCTTTCTGCGTGTTGATGGTGTCACCGCTATGCACTTCAGATTTCTGCGACAGGATACGCACCGACCCGTCGGACTTGGTCACCGACAGCGTGCCCGACAATTGCGACACCGTGCCGGTATTAGCCCACGCAACGACGGAAACCATCCCCAGGCCCGCAAGGATCAGGCGCACAATATTCAAACGATATGCTTGCATGATATGGCCCCTTTTATTCCCAATCCGAATTCCGCTCATTAGTTGTGCTTTCATGCAATTAAATATAGACGAACCCAGCAGCGAAACCCAGGTACAAGTTCACGAGCGTTTGTACTATATGCGAAATTTACCCAGAAAAACCAAGCACTTTCGACTGCCGCGGCCCCATTCGTGAATTAGTTCACACTTCGCCCAAGTCACTCGGCTCGGCAGCGTCCAACGTACCGTTTTCGATTCCAACTCGAGAGAGCTAAGGCGGACGCGGATCGGTTCTGAGCGCCGGATTCGACCCGCTCCCTAGTCGGACAGCAGAATATTGTCGCGGATGACTATCGTGTCCCCGCGTTCCTCGATGTATCCCGCCGCCTGCAGATGCTTCATCACTCGGCTGACCATTTCGCGCGATGCGCCGATCATGCGCGCGATGTCCTGCTTGGAGAGCTTCTTCGTCACCACTTTCTCCCCGTTCACTACATCGGCTGCATCGAGAAGCAGCCGCGCAACGCGGCCGAACACGTCCATCAGCGCGAGATTGCCGATTTGATTGTCCGCGCCGCGCAGCCGCTTCACCAAACCGCGCATTACGGTCATTGCCATCTCGAAGTTTTCGGCCAGGCAGCGCTTGAAATCAGGCTTCGAAATGCAAACCAGCTCGCAGGATTCCAGCGCCACGACGTTCGCGGAGCGCGGGCTGTCGTCGATCAGGCCCATCTCGCCGAAGAATTCGTTCGGCTCCAGGATGGAGAGAATCACTTCTTTGCCGTCCAGGTCGCTCATGAACACCTTGATGCGGCCGCTGATCAGGATATAGAGCGAGTCGGTTGGATCGCCTGCGGCGAGGATCAGGCTCCCGCGCGGGTAGGACTTGCGTGATACCACCCGCGAGAGCAGGACGAGTTCGCGCTCGCCGAGAACCGACAGCAACGGGACGTTGCGCAGCAGCGTCGTTGAGACGCTCGCCGTTCCCGAGGCGCTTCCTCCCACCATAAACCTCTCCCCGTCGAATTGCCTACGCCGCAGCGGAAGCGGCGTCCGTCGCTCGCGGTGGGTTGCCCACCCATCGGCACTCTATCCTGCTCTAACGAGGACGGGCGCCGGTCGCTTGCGTTTATGCTATCAGATTCGGCGCCGACGGGTTCGATCGGTCTGTACGCACGACCGCCGCCTTGGGTGTCGCGCTATTCGGCGAGGAGGATGTTTTCGCGCAGCACTAGTGAGCGTCCGCGCACCTCGATGTAGCCGCCGAGTTGCAGGTCCTTCATCACTCGGCTCACCATCTCCCGCGAGGCGCCTATCATTTTGGCGATGTCCTGCTTGGACATTTTCTTCACCACGACTTTTTCGCCGCCGATATCCTCGGCCATCTCCAACAGCAGTCGCGCCACACGACCGTAGACGTCCATCAGGGCGAGGCTGCCGATCTTGCGATCGGCCTCGCGCAGGCGCTTTACCAGCCCGCGCATGACGATCAAGGAAAGCTCCGAATTCTCCGCTAGGCAACGTTTGAAATCGGACTTGGAGATAGTGAGCAGTTCGCAGGGCTCCAGCGTCACCACGCTGGCGGAGCGCGGGCTGTCATCGAGCAGACCCATTTCGCCGAAGAATTCACCGCGCCCGAGAATGGAAAGGATCACTTCCCGCCTTTGTTCGTCGCTCATCAGCACTTTGAGCCGGCCATCGATGATGATAAACAGCGATTCCGTGGGCCCGCCCGCGGCGATCACGGTCACGTTGCGCGGGAAGCTCTTGCGCACGACCATGCCGACCAACGTGTTCAACTGCGCTTCGTCCAGCCCTACAAAAAGCGGTACGTTGCGCAGCAAAGTGGTTGATACGCTTGCCGTCGGTGCCATTATCAGTTCCCTGCCCATGCGCGGCCCGATGCGCCGCAAATCAACTGTTTGTGTTTTATAGAAGGCGCGCCCGCGAATGGACCGGAACGGGCGTTCAGTGGCTCGCACACGCTTGCGTCCATCAATTACAGGACGGTTTGCTAATGTCGTCCGTACTGGAAATGCCCACGCGGATGCGCCCGGTCCGAGTTTCCTCGTTCGCGGCAAAGATGATATACGACATCAAGGAATCGTCAAAGCCGCGCGGCGACAGCGATTGGATAAACGCAGTGGCCTTGGTGGTGTCCGTTTGCAGGAAATAGCGCCCGCCGCCTGCGCCGCCGTTGATACCGGGGAAGAGAATGCGCACTTGCGACGCGACATCGCCGAAGATTACGATCTGCTGGTTATTGCGATCGAAGATTCCCGATCCGACGCCACCCACAAGCAGCAAGCCTACATCTTTTTCCGTGTGCGTCCCCAAGGCGTCGGTGTAAGTGTGGTCGAACTTGCCGCCGATGTTGATCTCCATGTCGCCGCTGTTGACGATCGCCGCCGGAGCTCCTGGCCCGTTTCCGCCTATCAGCTTGATATAGCCACCGGTATTGATGATCAGATTGGCCGGGTCGATCTTGGCGGCGGCCGAGGTCTGCCCGCCCTTGGTGGCATCTGCGCTGCCTCCCGTCAGCACCATGTTGCCGCCGATGTCGATGAACTTGCTGTTGGTCG
>CAZMGP010000120.1:0-6890 GCA_964565875.1 uncultured Enterobacteriaceae bacterium | reverse complement strand
ATCATGCTCAGCGTTTGGCCTCCTGTACAGACGGTAGTCAGCCGACGCTTACGATTCAACGGATCTGTTTTACTCGCCTGAGAGTCCCGCTGCCCTGATCTGCCAACGACGCGGGGTCGTGGGGCTCAATCCCGCGCGCCCGATAGCCCAGCGGTACCCTGACCATCCAAGAGTTCTCACTTTTGACCGGCTTGGGGAGGCCGACCAGGGCGCGAAAGGCTATCCCGATCTAAATGACGTTCGGCTTCCGCACCAGCGTACCCGCAACGCCCCCATTCTTCAGTCCCAAACAGTCTCCTCCTGTCATTTCCTGTCACGATCGCGCGCAGTCGGATCGCGTAACTCGTTGATCAATAATCGTGATTGCCAAAAAAGGCAAATTCGGGACGCAGGAGTCGGAGGTTCAAATCCTCTCACCCCGACCAAGCTTTTCCCTTGCGAATCAATCTGTTGGTTTTTTGAGATTGGCGCGGCCAAGGGAAAAAAACAGGGAATTTGCTGCAGATTCGCTGCAGGGGAATCTGCCGCTGCCCTGGCGCTACTCCCGGAAAGACTAAACACGCTCTTCTACACGAGGCTCCACTTTCTTCAAGGAGCCATAGCGTGGGTGCAACATTCATCAACCGCTCGCCCTTTGCGGTGAGCGTTCCAAGATATCCAGACCTGTTCGGGGAGTTTCCGTTCTCATGCGAGGGCGAGCAGCTCGCAAAGGTGTGCGTCAAGCCTATTCTTGTACTCTGCTACAACAAAACGCTAGCCACACGACTCACGCATTGGATGTCGAGCAAGAACCTCGACGGAAAGGTGCATGTGCGGACGTTCCATAGTTGGTGTCATAGCCAGCTAAGAGCCTACAATATCGATTTCTCCAGCAGCAACGACGACACCGACGCGGTGATGGCAGAAATGGTTCAAGCCGTCATTCGTGGTGTTGAGCGCGGCCAGGTACCCTCGGCGCAATACGAGGCCGTTCTGATTGACGAAGGCCACGACTTCAAACCCGAGTGGCTGAAGCTTGTCGTTCAAATGGTCGATCCGCGCGCCAACTCTTTGCTGGTTCTCTACGACGATGCCCAGTCAATCTACGAAGCCGGCCGGCAGAAGAACTTCAGCTTCAAGAGCGTTGGCATTCAGGCGCAGGGCCGCACGACAATCCTGAAAGTAAATTACCGCAACACGCAGGAGATCTTGGATTTTGCCGCCCAGTTTGCCGGCGAATTACTAAAGGCCGCCGACGCGGGAGAAGATGGCATTCCGCGACTCGCACCTGTTTCGGCGGGACGCCACGGCAATGCGCCGGTCGTAGTGAAACTGCCCTCGCTACAATCCGAAGGGGCATGGATTGCCGAACGGTTGAAGGAACAGCACGAAAGAGGTACACCTTGGCGCGATATTGCGATTCTATATCGGCACTACGATCCGGTATGCAAGACCGTGCGCGCGGAATTGCGTCGAGCCGGTATCCCGAACACATGGAAGGACGACGTGAAGTTTGGCGAAAGCCAGGATACTGTCAAATTGCTCCCGTTTCACAGCAGCAAAGGGCTTGAGTATCCAATTGTTATAATTCCGGGAGCGGGACTACTTCCAGCCCCAGATATGTTGAACGATGAGGAGGCCCGTCTGCTCTATGTCGCAATGACGCGAGCTACATCGCAACTTCTTGTCACCGGTTCATCGCCGTGATGTCAGCGCGCTGGTTCCTCTCACCTCTCAAACGGATTGATGCTCCAAGGGGGTGTGTCGAAAGGCCTCACGTCCCAAAGCCAACGTGGCCTCCTTCGCTTCATGGTCGGATACGACGGCATAAGACAAGCGCCGGTCTTGCGTTGTCCTTGCGTTTGACCTAAAATAGTATTTAATTACTTACTAATGTAGACGCGAATTGCCAGATGAGCCAGCCCGTCAGGAAGCGACCGGCCGCGCGCCAGCGCCTGATGAGCGACGAGCGTCAGCGTGAGATCGTCGTTGCCGTGCTTGCGCTCGCGCGCGAACGGGGCCCCGATGCGATCACCACCCAGGCGATTGCCGATCGCATCGGCGTAACCCAGGGCGCAATCTTCCGCCACTTCGCGGATAAGGAAGCGATTTGGCTGGCCGTCTTTTCCTGGATTCGCGAGGCGCTTGGCGCGGCGTTCGTGGCCGCCGTGAACGGGGCGGACACACCGCTTGCGAAGATCGAACGCGCCTTCTTCGGCCACGTAGCCTTGATTGCCGCCAACCCCGGGGTGCCGCGCGTAATGTTCCACGAACTGCAGTACCCTGGGAACTCGCCCGCGCGACTGCAGGTGCGCGCGATGGTCATGCAATACCGCAAGGGCCTTGAGCGCCTGTTCCGGGAAGCAAAGGCCGCCGGGGAAATCGCCGCCGAGTTGGACACTGCGCTCGCACCCGTACTGTTTATCGGAGCGGTACAGACTCTGGTGATCCAGGCCGCGCTCGGTGCTGGCGAGGCAGGAATGAAGCGGCGCGCACGCGCGCTATTCCCACTGCTGCTTGACGGCTACCGCGGCAGGAGGGGGCGATGAACGCCGGCTGGCGCGCGAAGGCGACATTCGTCACAGCGGGGCTCGGCCTCGCGCTCACTCTCGCCTGGCTCGCATCGACTCAGGGGCCGCTCGCCCCGACCAAGGTCACGCTCGCCCGGGTCGAGGAGGGCGCGCTCGTCGCTGGCAGCTTCGGCATCGGCAGTGTCGAGGCGCGCCGAAGCTACGCCCTCGGGCCCACGGTTGCGAGTCGGGTGGCGCGAGTGCTGGTCGACCAGGGCGACACAGTCAAGGCAGGGCAACTTCTGGCCGAACTCGACCCGGTGGACTTGGACGAGCGCGTAGCCGGCGCGCAGATTGCAGTCGAGCGCGCGGCGAGCGCCATCCGCGCGGCCGAGGCCCAGCTTGCCGAGGCCAGGAGCCGCGCCGAGGTGGCACGCGCGAGCGCCCGGCGCTACGCGGAACTGCGTGCGCAGGGCTTTGTCAGCAAGGAAGCGGCCGATACCAAGGAGCACGACTCGACCGCGGCGCAGGCGGCGGCGGACGCGGCCGCGGCCCAGCTTGCCGTTACGCAACGCGACCGCGAGCGGGCGCGCGCGGACATGGCGGCGACGAGCAAGCTGCGCGCGCAGGCGCGCCTCGCGAGCCCTGTCGACGGCGTCGTGAGCGCGCGGCTGATCGAACCGGGCACGACCATCGTGGCGGGCCAAGCGGTGTTGCAGGTGATCGATCCGGCGAGCCTGTGGTTTCGAGCACGATTCGACCAAGGGGTCGCCGGCGGCCTTCGCCCGGGTCAGGCGGCCGAGATCGTGTTGCGCTCGGAGCCCGGCCGCGCCCGCCGCGGCTGGGTAGAGCGCGTCGACTTGGTGAGCGACGCCGTCACCGAGGAGCGCATCGTCAACGTCGCCTTCGCCGAGCGGCCCGAGCGCGTCTCCGTGGGCGAACTGGGGGAGGTCACGATCCGCGCGGCCGAGCTTACCGGCGCACGTTGGGTGCCCGCCGCCGCGGTCAAGCGCGTGCAACTGCAGACGGGCGTGTGGCAACTCGAGGACGAACGCCTCGCTTTCCGTCCAGTGAAGTTCGGCATCACGACGCTTGACGGCCGCAGCCAGGTCCTTGATGGCCTCCCTGCCGGCGCGCAGGTCGTGGTCCACAGCGAGCGCGAACTGAATGCGCGATCGCAGGTGCGGGTGGTGCCGGCGCTCCTGCGCGACGGATCGTGATCAACCTCGCCGTCCGCGACATCGCGCACGGCTGGGGCAAATTCGCCTTCACCGGACTCGGTCTCGGCCTGCTCATCGGCGTGACTTTGTCGATGGCGGGGATCTATCGCGGCCTAGTGGACGACGGCAGGACGCTACTCGCGAATGGTGGCGCCGACCTGTGGGTGGTACAGCGCGACACGCTCGGCCCCTTCGCGGAGCCGTCCGCCGTGCGCGACGACGTCTATCGGGCCCTGCTCGGCATCCCCGGCGTCGCTGCTGCGGGCAACGTCATCTATCTCACCATGCAGATCGAGCACTCAGGCGGCGAGGCGCGGGTGATGTTGGTAGGCTTCGAGCCCGGCCACCCGGGCGAGCCCGGATTCCTCGTCGCGGGCCGCCCAGTCGTGCGCGCGCACTACGAGGCGATCGCCGACGTGCGCAGCGGACTGAGGCTGGGCGAGCGCATCCGCATTCGCCGCCACGAATACAGCGTCGTCGGCCTCACCCGGCGCGCCGTTTCCTCCAGCGGTGACCCGATGCTCTACGTTCCGATCAAAGACGCGCAGGAGGTGCAGTTCCTCAAGGACAACGAGGCACTCGTGAACGACCGGGCGCGCACCGCCGCCAATCCGGCGCTCAACCGTCCTGGGGTGCCGGGGCTGCTCGAGGCAGTGCAGGCGAGCCAGGTGAGCAGCCACAGCGTCAACGCCGTGCTGCTGCGTCTTGCGCCGCAGGCAGACGTGGGGCTTGTCGCCCGCGAGATCCGGCGCTGGAAACACCTCGAAGCCTATACGCTGGGCAACATGGAAGAAATCGTCGTGGCGAAGCTGATCGCGACATCGGCCAAGCAGATCTTCCTCTTCCTGATCATCCTCGCCGCGGTCAGCGTGGCGCTCATTGCTTTCATCATCTATACCATGACGCTTTCCAAGGTGCGCGAGATCGCGGTGCTAAAGCTCGTGGGGGCGCGCGATCGCAGCATCGCGGCCATGATCCTGCAGCAGGCGCTTGGCCTCGGCGCGATCGGCTTCGCCGTGGGCAAGACCGTGGCCACTTTATGGGCACCCATCTTTCCGAAGTATGTGCTATTGCTTCCGGGTGATGCCGCGCTTGGCGCGGCGCTGGTATTCGCGATCTCCGCCCTGGCGAGCAGTGTCGCCATCCGCGCAGCGCTGCGCGTGGACCCTGCAACCGCGATCGGAGGCTAACCGTGGCTGGCGCTGCAATCGCAATCGGCGGGCTGAGCAAGCGCTACGGCCAGGGCGACGCCGCGGTCGACGCGCTGAAAGGCGTCAATATGGAAATTCAGCCGGGCGAGGTCGTCGGACTCATCGGCCCGAGCGGCTCGGGCAAGAGCACGCTGCTGAAATGCCTCGGCGCGGTGATCGAGCCGAGCGCAGGCACCATGGCGCTTGCCGGCGAGACCATCTACGACAACGGCTGGCGCGTGGCCGATCTGCGCGCCCTGCGCCGCGACCGCATCGGCTTCGTATTCCAAGCCCCTTATCTCATCCCCTTCCTTGACGTTACCGATAATGTCGCCCTGCTGCCGATGCTTGCCGGCATCGGTAATGGCGAAGCGCGGCGCCGCGCGCGCGAGATGCTCGCGGCGCTTGACGTGGCGCACCGGGCGGACGCGCAGATTTCGCAACTCTCCGGCGGCGAGCAGCAGCGCGTCGCCATTGCGCGTGCCCTGGTCAACCGAGCCCCGATCGTCCTCGCCGACGAGCCAACGGCGCCGCTCGATAGCGAGCGCGCCCTGACGGTGATGCGCATCCTGAACGATATGGCGCAGCGCTTCGGCACAGCGATCATCGTCGTCACCCACGACGAGAAGATCATCCCGAGCTTTCGTCGCATCTACCACATCCGCGATGGCCGCAGCTACGAACACGCCGGCACGCGCGTCGTTGGGGTCCGGCGAGCAATGGAACAGCCAACCGACTTGAGCGGCCGGCATCACCAGTAGCGGTCGGTGCCTTCCATGCGGGCATCGCTCTCCGAGAGGCAGTCGAGATCGTTCGCCTCGCTGGAGGTGTCGCCCAGCAGCTCGTGCATGCGTTTGTCGAGGCCGGCATCACTGCTGTCGGACCTCTTCTGCTCGTACTCGCCGCTGGCAGTCTTTGGCCGTCGTACTCCGACGAGCAGTAGCGCTCGATGTCTTCACGGGCGCGCTTCTTGCCACGCACGAAGTTGCTGTTGTTCTCGATGCGCGGCATCAGCCGGATCGTGGCGACCTTCGGCGGGTTAACCTCGCCAGCACTCGTTGATGGGCTTGGCTGGGCCTGCGCCGGTTTCTTGAAGCTGCCGATCTCGACGCCGCGATGCCGCAGGTAGCTGTACAGCGTGCTCTCGGACACATGCAGCTTCTGCGCGATGGCGGCCACCGACAACTTGCGCTCGCGGTACAGCGTATCGGCGGCCAGCGCCGTTGCCTCGGCCTGGGGCGTCAAACCTTTTGGCCGTCCACCGACCCGGCCGCGCGCACGTGCTGCCGACAGGCCGGCCTGGGTGCGCCCGCGGATCAGTTCGTGCTCGAACTCGGCCAGCGAGGCGAACAGGTTCAATACGAGCCGACCCTGGGCGCTGGTGGTGTCGATGGGATCGTTCAGGCTCAGCAGCCAGAACTTGCGCTCCATCAGGCTGCCCACCAGTTCGACCAAGTGCTTGTGCGAGCGCCCCATGCGCGCCAGCTTCCAGATCACCAACACGTCGCCGGCCCGCAACTGACCCAGCATCTCGTCGAGCGCCGGCCGTGCAGTCTTTGCGCCGCTCGCCACGTCCTGATAGACGCGCTCGCAACCGGCTGCCTAGAGGGCATCCACCTGCGAGTCCGTTTTCTGGTCGCGCGTGGAAACGCGGGCGTAACCGATTTTCATGCCTAGAGAGTTTATTTTACTCGTTGAAACAGAATGATATCGAACTTTGTTTCATCGAACCACTAATTTGGACGTATTGCGGTGTAGCGCTGTATGCGCGTCAGGTGGCGCGGTGAAGTCTTATAAAACGAAGGTTTTGTCGAACCATTGGCTACTGCCGAGCATGCACGATTTCTTGCTTCTAGGCTTATAAATGCGTATGATTCTCATTCCTATTTCAATCGAGACGCATATGCACAACAAGAACCTCGCTGGATTTGCCGTAATCGCCATCACGATGCTCTGTGGCGGCACCGCATGGGCAGGAAACGGCGCCAATT
>CAZMGP010000119.1:0-7074 GCA_964565875.1 uncultured Enterobacteriaceae bacterium | reverse complement strand
TCAGTCAAAGCAAGACTCTACTTCCGAGTTGTCTACTTGACGGGGAAGCTTACGGAATTACTCGCCGCACTCCCGGGCGAATTCTGGACAAATCCAGCGTCCGCTTTGCCCCGTTGGCACGCCCGTTACTTTGCTTGGCATTCGCAACGATCAGCGCAACCATTCCTGCATCGTATTCCACTAATCTAGCATTGATCCATTCTGACGGCCGCAAACCCGTGACTCTTGTGACCACCAACCATCGCGCAGTTGCGACCCCCCACTTCCACCGCTTTTCGAGTAGGAAATCGGCTAATGCTCTCGAGTCTGCCGATGCAATTTGTTTTGCTTTTCGCGACGACGTTTTGCAAGAATGCCGTGCGCACGATTCACAGCCTGCTTTATCCAGTATTGGCAAAGCGTCGCGTGATTCTTCGCGTGCCGTTCGTTCGAGATAGCATCGGATTGCGGCCTTATACAGGCGCCAACTCGGCGGCCGCAAAGTGGGCCGCAAAGAGATTGCCCACGCCACGAGCTGATCCGGCCTTAAGTGCGCGCTTGGGTAAACGTGTAACGCACGCTTTGCCCGGCGCATTAACGACACAGCACGTTTGCAATATGCGTCCTCTGTAGCCTTCGATCTGCTTTGCTTTTCAAACAAAGTCATTTCTCCTAGTGAAACAGTTTGCTGCTAGTCTGTTGAATGACCCCTTCCTTTTGTGCAGCGTTCCAAATTATTTCATGATGCTTTGCCTGGGTCTGCAACAAAATCGCGTGCGCCAAGAATGCGCACTCATAGTTACTGTCATGCGCCGCGCTAAAGGCTGCCCAGCATTCCTCTATGCGTCCTTTCTTAACGCATTCAAAGAATTCATCCGCAATCATCATCGTTACGACGGCTTGACCTTGGAGATTCGCTTTCGCCGACCCTCTTAGAGCAACACAAAAATGTGCAACTCGACAATCCGGCCAATTGAGCCACTCCTTTCCAGTGTCCAGCGCGTTACGTAATTTCTTTTCAAGCTTTTCCACTTCCACTGCAATTGGTATTGGATAATAGGTTCTTCCATCTTTACCCACTCCCCAATATTGCTCGCGCCAAGGAAGCTCGATGCTCTCTCCGCCAGAATCGCTCGGCGCATGTATTGGAAATTCACCGCGAAAGAAATTTGCCGCTGAGTCCACGAGCTCCGCCACATTGAATTGCGCGTGCTCGATCTCTTTTTTCGCACCCACTTCCTCGATGAAGAGGTTCGATAGCAAACCTACATCTAGATCAAAGTGCCGAAAAGCCATAAAGACCTCCTACTGGCGATTCCAAACACAAGCACTCTTCCACACCAGCATCACCGACACTGTCGTCCGACGGTGCAACTAGCGTATGACGTGCTCCAAGTTCCAATTCATTGAATAAAGCTACCAGAATTAACTCAACGCACTCAATAGGTAAATGGACTTTTTTTCCTCTTTTCTCGACTAAGCAAGGCAAATTCTTGTAAATGGCTGCAAATTGTTGGCACGAATTGCATGCGTTAATTGCATCCGTCTCATTTCGCGGTATTAACTAGCCCTACTTCCGGCTAATAAAGCGTCCGTTCGATCTGATGAAGCTTCGACTTCGCGACGAACCGCTTTACCCAGTTTTACTCACGTAAATCCATAGCGACTCGACTAGGTGCCGGTAGATTCGCCACGACGTTACGCGCCAGGCTCACCTGAGCATGTCCTCGATGTTCTTGCGTAGCTGCTCGATCTTATCGACAGGCAAGCCCTTCAGCTCGATCTTCACGTGGCCGGCGAGCGTCTTCATGTTACCCCACTCAGCATCGCCTACTATGAACTGGTGTGTGTCCCAAGTGCTGCGCGAGCGAGTGGGTGCGCCTCGCAGAGCCTTCTCGGCCAGCGCCCTGGCTTTGCTCAAGCTCAGATCTTTGTCGACGATTTCCAGCGCTAGCGCGCGCGCAGCGTCGGTTGACGCATTGGTCGCCACCCGGTAGACAATTTCGTAGGAGAACGCAAGCGTGAATTTGCGCGGCCGAATACGCAGCACTTCCACGACAGACTCCGGCAAGCGCGCGATCGCGAGTAATTTGGAGACGGTGCCGGAATCGCGCCGAATCGCGAGCGCCAGGGCTTCAGCTTTTGTTCCAGGCTGCGCATCGAGCATGTGCCTGCACGAGAACGCGAGATCGAGAGCGGTAAGCGGGTCATACGATTCGTTCTGGCTTACCGCAAGAGACAGGAGATCGAGCGGATCGGTGATGTCGTGATGGACAACCGCCTTGATCAGGCCGCCCTGCAGCCTTCCCTGACGGATAGCCAGCAATCGACGCTTCCCGTCGACGACCAAATAATAACCAGCCTTCGAAAGATCGGGGATTGCGTGAACTGCGTCTCGCTGGCCACCTGGTCCCGAGAGCACTGCCACAAGTTCCGTGATGCGCTCGAAATCGACCGTCTTCCGTGGGTTATGTGGCCAGACGTCCACGTGGTCGACATCGAGCATGACGACAGCGTCTTTCGCGGCCAGATCGGCCATGGTGGGTTCCGGTCCGGACACCAGTTCCCAACTCGGACGAGTGGGATTTGGTGTCGGCGCACCAGCGAGTGTGAGCTCTCTTCTCGGCTTTTTGCCCGCGAGTTCCCCTATCAAATTCGAGAGATACCCTACAAACCTGCCGCGCGATCGGCTCATGAATTCTCCGCGAAAAGGGCTGCGTCAAACGATTTTTGATGTGTTTTGTCCCTAGTGCCCCACCCCTTATCAACTCCGTATTCCCGGCACCGCATCTTGTTTCGTGTCAAATCCGCCGCCTTCTCACCCGTTCCCAGCACGACCGTTGTTCCGCGAGAACCGCTTGGCAAAACGATAGATCATTCCTGCTTCACAGGTTGCCCTACCGGTTTCGCGCCATTCATTTCTGGAGGACGGCTCGGGCCATCATTCCAGAAATCATTGGTTCAAAAAAGTCGGCCAGGTCACATACGCTTCGTCTTCCTCGACAGGGAGCAACACTGCGAGGAGCTCCTCGCTAATCGAAATGTCGGCATTGAGCTTCGGCAACTCACAAGTAACATCGCCAACTTTCAACATTTGTCACCTCCACTGGATCGCCGACCGCCAGCTTCTTCATCCATTCCAATTCAACTTCATTTCGGTCCACGTCTTGTTTCCTCTTCGTTCCCCAATAGTGACCTTCCGATGAAGTTCAGGTAATCATTGAGTTTCAGTACGACAAACTTTGGACGACCGTGAACGGTAATTAGCACAGGGCCTTGCAGCGCTTCATCCCACAGCAAGCTCAGGCCGTTCTTCAATTCGGCGGCCGCGAATTTCGTCTTGATATTTGTCATTTTCCGCGCTTCGCTGTCTCAGTTACGTCCGTAGCGCTTTGCACCTTGTTCAAGGCGGCCCATCCATCCCAGGTCGCATCAGCGTCCGGATGGCATCCGGGGTCTCCCTGCAAAAGATATGCCCTTCCGCTTCTTGTGACGCCGATCATCGTTTCAGGGTCGAACTTCACGATATCCGTACTCACTCGCCCCTCGCGATCGACGACGTTGTAGCCGACAAAGTGCCTGCTGCCATCTTCAATCTGCACAACGCGCCAATCGCACAGAATGATCTCGGGTTGCTCATTCACAGCTGCTACGCACCATATTGGCATCTCGGTCTCCTTTCTTTGATTCGCCGCTTCGAGCAAATGCTCAAGGTCGGATTCTCTCGTATCAGGCAATAGGTCATCGAACAGAGGATCTTCATCCTCACACTCACCATAGCGCGATCACCGGCCATCTGGGGCGATGACGGCTTGCACATAGTCCAAACGGCCGGCGTAGTTGTAGATAAAGAATTCCCATCTCCAACAGACACGCGGCAGTTCGCGCAGCAGGCGGCGTTCCAGGCGTTGCGCAGGTGGGCGAGCCGATTCGTTACCCCGCCTGCGAGCGCACACTGCAGCTGCAGCGCGACTTCGGCGCCCGTGAGCAGGAGCTGGTCAGTCATGACTTCCATGATGAGCCCGTTTGCGGTGCGCAGGACCGCGTCTTTAGCAGCCCGGTACCTGCGCACACTTTGGCCAGCGAGCGGGATCTTCGTTGTAATCATTTCATATACGTGCTCATGACGTGAAAGTGCCGCCGCCAGGATTGGCGCACGTCAGTGTCAGATTTCTGTGAGCCGCACGCCAGGCCGCGCGGGTCGCTTTGGCATCGTCCAACGCGTGGTGCGTGCGTGAATTGCGCTGGTACTGTGCGACGACGTTGTGGAAGCGCTGCCAACCAATCGACGAAGGCATGCTTAGATGCCGCACATGCCTGTCCATGTTCTCGGGATACCCTGTTTGTTCGAGCAAAGCGCGTACCCACCGCGCGTCGGCAATCGGCGCGTCCGTGATGAACACAAGGCGCTTGTCTTTTGCTGGTGACAGCGAGATAAGCCAGTCGTAGAGATCGCGGGCCACTTCCGTGAAAGGTTTGGCTACGCCACCCCCTTCAAGATGGCACCATACGTGCGTCCGAACCCACGGATCGGACTTTTCGATGATTTCCGGATTCATCACCACTTCGCGATAAAATTCGCGTCCAAGTGTGTCCACCGCCCCAAACGAAATCAGCATCGGCTCGGCCTGGGCGAGGCCCGTGAATTCGGTGTCAAAGAAAATTCTGAGCTGCTTCATGGCTTTTTCATAGTCGCGTGCTTTGGAACTCGAGAGCCCGGCGCAAGCGCTCGAACGTCGCATCATCCCGCAGGCCTTCGACGGGGTCGCAGACTACCAGGTGTTGCGACGCAGTCATACCAGGCGGAAACGCCTCGCCGGCGTCGTCTAGGGCGACCCACCCTTTCACTTGGGGATTCGCTTCTAGCCACGCAGCAATTTCAGCGCCGCGCCAGTACGGGTTACTTTTCGATGGTTCTTGATTAGGTGTCTTGCCGATCACGCGGGGCTGAATGTCCTCGCTGAAGAAACTGATGATGACATCCCATGGGTAGGCATCCTTCCACGACGACGAAATGCAAACCTGTACGTGCCGGTGCGCCGGTTCGCGCAGCAAAGCTTCAAGGCGCGGCAGATGAATGAGCGGACGATAATCTGCGCGAGGCTCGCCATAGCGCCGTGTGCTTGCGACCGGCGCCGAATGCGTGACACCATCAAAATCAAGAAAAAGAACAACCGCGTTTGTCATTGCATCATTCTCTGAAACGCGATTTCCGGCGCGCGCATAGGTCGCAGAGCGTCGCCATCCACGGCCTGTCCCGGCGAAGCGTGCCGGGTGCACCGCAAGAACTGCACGTGCGATCCGCTTCTTCCTCGGCCACTTCGATCAAAGCGGCAATCTTTCCCCAAGTCTCTGCGCGAAGGACCGCTGGTCCTGGTTCTCTTTCCACGCGGTCGTAGCCGTCCTCGCTCACGATATCGACGATCGTTGAACTGTCCCTTGGGTAGGTGCGCAGACCGCCAAACTTTTCTTTGATCTGAAACCACGTAAAGTGCTTCTTCTCGGCGTCGTTTAACACAGCGTCAACGCCGGTGAACAGTCGTTCGGCGAGGCCCAGCCACCCCGGCATGATGTCGTGGCCGATGTGCTGGCCGTAGAACTGGTAGGCGAAACGTGCCCTCAACGCTTCCCAGCGTTGCTCGAACTCCGCTTTGGTCATCAATCCCATTTCACCCATCCTTACCCCAATTCTTTACATTGCGTTGCCGTGTCGTGCGCTGCTCGTCGTAATAGCCGCCCCAGGACGCGCAGATGCGGCTTCTGGTCTGAAATTCTTTTCGCCGGTGCATGCAGGGCTCTGCGAACGGGATCTCACCTGCCGCCTGGGTAGGCGTAATCCCGGTCAATTGCGTGCAGAATTCCGACACTTCGGACTTCGCTAGCCTCACGAGGATCGACGCCTTGCGGTTGAGACTTCTCGATTCAGATCGAAATCGACAATCCGGATCTCGATGATTTTGCCCCGCTCGCCAGCAGGCGCAACGCCCGCCCGGCAGGTCGCTTCAACGTTGATCACGTTGATCACGTCGTGTTTCCGCGCTTCTTCTGCTCGCATCACCGCTGTCCGTTGATCCACGCTTCCCAGTCCCACGCGTATACGCAGCCGAAGGGGTCGGCTTCGCCCTCCACTAGGGGACACGTCGATCCGCGCATGTTTTCAATGAATGCGGTGCGCGCGGGCTCCGGGATGTCCCGGAGGCGAACGTAGGAGATTGTGTCGGTTTTGAAGACTGGAACCTCAATCGGCCGCGGGCGCGCTGGCAACTCTTCCTTGCCGGTCAGCGTCACGGCAATTGCGCGAAGCACCAGGTCCCAAATCGAAGGCGCGGCCCAGCGTGGGTAATCCCTTAGTTCGGCGACCTTCGCCCCGTCGACGCCGATCTCGCTCACGCGGCAGCGGTAACTCGAGCGGTTCCCCATCTTGACATTGCTGACGAGCGCGCGCGCGAGTTCGCGCCGTCCTTTTTCGCTGCCATTCGGGAGTAGCTCGACAGTGATGCAAAGCATAATGTCTTCCTGTGGACTGATCGTTTATGTGATACCTATTGCGCGATTTTTTGCTTCCCAGAAAGCACAAACCCCGCTTCACGAGCGGGGTTTGGCAGTCAATCTGAATCCGGACTAAGTTTTCATGCTGTACCACCCCGCTGCCATGCCCACAGCGTGCGCGCGTCGACGAATACGCCACTGGCGATAACGTACGTTGAGCGCGTAGTGATCCCCATCGCGATTAACGAGATCGTGCTACTCATATTTCGAGTTTTTCTGACCATAAGTTGAGCATAACGCACTTCTGAGAAATCGGTGTACATCCCGGTTTCGTCTTCTTGGCGCAAAAAGCAGCCAGGCGCCGTCTAACGTTTAGAGGATACCCTGCATCCCCACTTCGCGCAATCTGATCATCCCGCGCCGCTCGGGCAGCTCCTTCTAGAGGTACTTTCGCGGGAACGAGAGATGCTGCACTAAGCTGCCGAGCGCCGTCCGACTGGAAGCAATCGGGGAAGCGTGCTGATTGCTCTGAAAAACGCTTAAAAATCAAATGAGCGGCCCGAGACATAGGTGACAAAGCGTACCGGCGGTGCGCGTCAAGGTAGT
>CAZMGP010000118.1:0-7163 GCA_964565875.1 uncultured Enterobacteriaceae bacterium | reverse complement strand
CAGACACTACGCGGAATCAAAGATTCGATGATCGAAAGAGTATTTCAACAGAATCCGCCCTTATCTGCCGTTGGCACTCGTCAGTCTGTACGTCGGCACCGGTTCCGATGCTGGACAATGCTAACCTCAACTGGCCGAACGAACATTTTTCGCTGTTGCCAACGCGGACTCCCGCCCCTGATCGGCGAATGTCGCGGATACTTAACAGTCCTTCGACATCCAGTTTTAAGATAGCGCTTCGTCCATTGATGTGGCATTAGGCGTCACCGCCGCGCTCACGCGCCGCCACGGACGAATGCGACCCTCTTTGATCACTGCGATGCATGTCCGGTTGCACGTTTGTGTGCCTCCACCTTTGAAGCGGCCATATTGAAGGTCGCTGTCGCCGCACGTAAACGTACCTCTGCCTCGGCCAGCCGTTCCTCAGCCCAGTTTCGATTCATGTACGCCTCGTGCTGCTCCGTAACCATCCGGGAAAACGTTGCAATATCGGACTCTGGCTTTCGCCTATCTGTTCCGAAAGTGCGTCGATCTGGAACAGTCACTCCCCACGGACCTGCATTGAGCTTTCTGCGGTCCGAATTTGCTCTACGTCGGTCAGTGAGGACACGTTCCCAGGCGACATTTGCTTCGTCAAGCTTGGCTCTTGCTTCTTCCCTATCCTCTGTCGCGTGGCATAAGACTCGCTGCGCTTGCGCAAGCGCAGCCTCAAGTTCATTTAAGGTTGTCATCGGCGCTCACGTACCTGACCGTGCGACCTGCCGGTAGCGCTACGCTGGAAGCTCAAACCGGCCTTCGCGGATTAGCCTCCGACAAGCATCAACGACGTCCGGGTCGTAGGCGCTCGCGCGTCCGCGCTCGATTTCATTCAACGCTGCCTCCAAGCCGAGCGAGGGGCGGTAGGGCCGGTGCGTCGCCATCGCTTCGATCACGTCTGCGACCGCCATGATGCGCGATTCGAGCAGTATCTGCCCGCCCTTCAGTCCTTGCGGATAGCCTGAGCCGTCCATGCGCTCATGATGCTGCAGCACGACAGTTGCGATTGGCCAGGGGAAGGCGATGTCCTTCAGGATGTCGTAGCCGGAACGGGCATGCGTTTTGATCAGCATAAACTCGGCGTCGGTCAGCTTGGTCGGTTTGGATAGAATCTCTGCCGGAACCGTGATCTTGCCGAGATCGTGAACGCTCGCGGCAAGCCGAATGCCATGGATCCGGTCATCGTCCAAGCAGAGCTCCCGTGCAATTGCCGCCGCGAGTTCCCCGACGCGACGCTGGTGACCCGCTGTGTATGGGTCGCGCATTTCGACGGTATCGGCGATCGCGCCGATGGAATCCTCGAGGCTCTTGCGTAGAATCTCCTCGTGATGTTCGTGCTCGTGCGCGATCCGGTCGCGGTCCGCCCGGGTGCGTAGGCTCACAATCCCGAAGGCGACGTTGTTAGCGAGTTCCGCAAACAGCCGGATTTCCTCGTCGTCGAATGCATCTGGTGCAGCCCCGAACACGCACAATGCGCCGAAGTTGCGCACGCCGTCAGAAAGTGGCAGGGCGAGCTTCGCCCCATAGCTGGCGGCGGAGACGGAGTCGATTCCTCCGTCGCGGTCCACTTCCGCCCTGCCGCTTCGGATGGCTCGGCCCAATGCACTCTTACCGCTATCGCCGCCGTCCCAGCTCAGGCCCTCTCCCGCGAGCCAGCAAGAGCTCGCGCCAGCAGCAGCCATCGAGCGCAAGCTCTTCTGTACGTCGTGCTGGGCGTAGCAGATGCCGGCAAATGGATACATGCCTTTTTCTGCCACGATGCGGCAAACCGCTTGCAGCAGCGCCTGCTCGTTCGGCGCGCGCACCAATTCCTCGTTGACAGCCGACAAGGTAAGTAGCGCACGGTTCGCGCGCCGCAGCGCAATTTCTCCTCGCCTCTTCTCCGTGACGTCCTGGTAGATGCAATAGATCAGTCGCTCCTCGGCGTGCCCCAGCACGCGCATCAGCACGTGCACATTCTTGATTTCGCCGCTTTTCGTCCGATGCTGAGTCTCGAAGTCGTCGCCGCCCTTATCCAGGATCTCCTTGGTGTGCGCTCGGATTTCTTCGACGCCCTCGAGCGCTTCATAGTCGCTAACCTTCAGGCGCGCGAACTCTTCCCTCGAATAGCCAAGCTGTTCGTGGGCTACGTCGTTGAACTCGGCCGGGTACCCGGTCTTGGCGTCGATGATCACCATTCCGGCTGGCGACTGCTCGAACAGGGCCCGGAACTTCTGCTCCGACTTGCGCAATGCCGCCTGCGCCTGCCGCTGCATGGTGACGTCGTGAGCGAGCACGATCTCCGCGCGCCGCTCCCCAACATAGAGCACGTGTGAAGTAATTTCGACATCGATCAGCCGACCCTCCTTGGTCCGATGTACCCATACCCCCGCTTCGTCCGCCAGCCCGTCCTGAACGCTGGCGATATTCGTCAACACGCGCGGCACGTCTTCCGCCGGACGAATATCGGCGATGGTCATGGCGAGGAACTCGTCACGGCTGTAGCCGTAATGTTTCACCGCGGCATCGTTCACCATTAGAAAGCGAAGGCTTGAGAGCTCGTAGACCCACATCGGATGCGGATTGGAATCGAACAGTTCGCGGTAGCGCGCTTCGCTCTCTCGTATCCGAGTGCCAGCCTGCTTCCACGCAGTCACGTCGCGCAACGACACTGCAACGCCGTCGCCCACGCGCACCACCTGCTGGCGCAGCCACCGCGCCCCAGATGCATTCGCGTCAAGGGCCACTTCCTCTTCGACAGCGTCCCCGCCTGACGCGACCTGCACGTAGGTATCGAATAGATTGACCGTCAAGGCGTCGATTTCCCCCAAACGTTCTCCGACAAGGTGCTCGCGCGCGCGGCCGAACAATTGTTCCGCGCTGCGGTTGACGTCGGTGAACACGAAGTCGACGATCCTCGCGTCTGCGTCGCGCACACATTTCAGAATGCACAGCGCGTCGAGATTAGCCTCGGCGGCGGCGCGAAATCGTTCCTCCGCGGTCTTCAGCGACTCCTCTAGTTGCATTCGCTTCAAACTCATTCGCAGCGCATTGATGCCGTAGGAGAGGTCTGCCGCGGCTTCTACCAGCAATTCCTTTTCTTCCAAGTTAAATGCATCAGATTCGGTTGCATAGATCGTGAGCACTCCGACAATGCTCTGTCCCGCCGACAACGGCAGGGCAAGCACCGAACCATATTGATAGCGCTGGGCCAGCTCCCGCCACGGCTGCGCGTCCGGATCCGTTTGCATATTCCGCACGATGACGGGCGCTGCGGTACGTATCGCAGTGCCTGCCGGTCCGCGGCCCCGTTCTGTGTCCGCCCAACTGATACGCAAGGCCGCGAGGAACTCCTCCGGCACGCGGCAGGATGCGACTGGCAGTACGCTTTTCGCTTCATCCTGCTGCGCGTATCCCGCCCAGGCCATGCGATAGCCCCCGGTCTCCACTACCGTGCCGCATATCTGCTGTAGCAGCGTCGCCTCGTCGGTGGCCCGCAATAGGGCCCGGTTTCCCGAAGAAAGAACATGCAGGGCACGGCTCACCCGGCCGAGTTCGATCTTCTCGAGCTGGATCGTCTCTGCCATGCGGTCGAAGGCGCGCGCCACCTGACCGCATTCGTCGCCCCCGTGAGGAAGTCCGGTGCGCGCGTCGAGATCTCCGAGCGCGAGCCGTCGCGCTGCCTCCGACAGCGCAGAAAACGGACGCAGGAAGATCCGCTCTCCGCCCTTCCACACGGTCAATAACATGATGAGCAGCAGGCTCATCGTGACCCCGCCCGTCCAGGCGAATTCGCGCTCCGACTGCGCGACGATCGCCGCCTGCGGCACGCTCAGCCAAAGGGTGATACGGTTGTCGATGGTATCGATGAAGGGGGTAAAAGCAACGATGCGGTGCGCCCCGTTCAGTTCGACGGTTCCTTCGCTGCCATGGCCGCTGTTTGCGACGATCGCACGGAACAGATCGGAGCGGGAAAAATCGCTGCCGATCCAACCTTCCTCGACAGGATAGCGCGCGAGGATCGTGCCGTTCGCGTCGAGCAAACCTACGTGTGCGTTTGCCGGCAACTTCGATTTCCCCAGCTCCTCATTCAGCCACTCGAGGTCGAGCGCGACCAATACCACGCCGCGCACGATGCCGTCTGGGTCTTCGAGCGGCCGCGCAACGGCAATCGTCGGCCGCCCGTTGCCGCGGCTGATGACCACGTCGCTGACTGCGCGCGCGCGTGTTTCGAGAGCTTCCCGGAAATACTTGCGATCGGCGATATTGAGAGCGTTCGTTGGCTGCTGCACATTGCATCGCGTATCGCCGTTTGCCGCCGCTACCACTATGTTCATGATGCCGGGTGCCTCGCGCATCTTCTCCGCGAGCAGGCGCGAGCATCCCTCATCCGGCGCGGTCTGGACCCGATCAAGCAGCCTAGGCTGCGCGCGCACCTGCGGCAAGCGCATTATCTCGAGCAGAAAGTGATCGGCTGACTCGACACTACTTCTTTGTTCAGCTGCAATCTTCTCGGAGACGTGCAGCAGGTGCATCTTCGCATTGTCGATGTCCTTCGCGCGCTCCCTGACCGCGAGGTAGGCGAACATGACGACAATGACGCCAAACACTCCGGCGATGAGCAAAAGCGCGCGGCTCCGAAGGCTAAGTCGATGGCTGCTCATCTTCACGTGCCCCGAGACAACGAACCACGCTCGCATTTGCATCCCCGGCGAAGTCGCGTGCGCGCGAAACCGGTCGACTTATCCTGCGGCATGGATGGCATAGCCTGCGCGTCCCTTTTCCTTGACGCTATACATCGCGTTGTCGGCGTGCTTAAGTAAATTGTCAATATCGTATCCGTGCTCCGGATAAAGGCTTATGCCCACGCTTACGGTCACCGAGAGCGCTTTGCTGCCCAACTGAAAGGGCGTGGACAGTACGCTGACAATCTTGCGGGCGACTGCCGCGGCACCTTCAGCGTCATCGACTGCGGGCAGCAAGATGACGAATTCGTCCCCGCCCAGACGCGCCACCGTGTCCGATGCGCGCACACACCAACGCAGGCGCTCGGCGCATTGCTTGAGAAGCGCATCGCCCGCGTCGTGCCCGAAACGGTCGTTGATCTTCTTGAAATGATCGAGGTCAAGGAAAAGGAGTGCGAGGCGCTTTTCCTTGTCGCGCGCGGCCGCGGCAAGCGCCTGTCTGAATCGATCGTTGAACAGTGCGCGGTTCGGCAATCCAGTCAGGTGATCGTGATAGGCCTGGTGGCTGATCGTCGCTTCGAGACGCTTGCGCTCCGTAATATCGCTGAAAATCGCAATGAAGTATTCAATTTCCCCGTGCTTGCTTCTCACGCTGCTGATGTTGAGCCATTCCGGATAGATTTCGCCATTCTTCCTGCGATTCCATAGCTCGCCTTGCCACTGGCCCTGCTCGAGCAGCCCCGACCAGAACGATTCATAAAAGGCCTGGTCATGCCGGCCAGACTTGAGAATGCTTGGCGTATTTCCGAGCACTTCGCCGTGGGCATATCCGGTGGTCTTGGTGAAGGCGGGATTTATCTTAAGCACTCGACCGACGCGATCGGTCACCATGATGCCTTCGAGGGCGTGCTCAAACACGTCGGCGGCGATCCGCTCGGCGTTGAGCATTTGACGCGCCTTTTCCAATGCGCGATTAAATGCGGAGTTTGCCGCTGCAATCTCGTCGGCGCCCTGGACCGTAAGCCTCTCGTCGAGCGTGCCCGCCCCCGCCGAAAAGCGGTTTAAGCCCTCCACCATCTTGTTCAGCGGCCGGCTCACGGACCGAGAAATAAACAGGTAGATGAAGAGAATCAGCGGAATGGATACGAGCACAGACGCCGCGAAGACGCTGGCGCGGAACGTCTCCATGTCTGCATTCAATTTAGCAAGAGAGATGTCCATGCTCACTGCGCCCAGAATCGTTCCCTCGGCGACCCGATGGCAGGCAATACAATTCCTGCCGAGGTAGTTCTTGCGCGCAATCACCGGAAGAACTGCTCGGAGCACTTCTCCATGCGGCGACTCCCATATGCGGTATGCCGCCCGCCCCGAGCGAAGCACGTCGTGATCTGCGACGTCCGGCGCTTCGTCACTTTGCTTATCCATCCCATACTGCCGCACGACATCGTCTCCGCGAAAAAATCGCAGTGCGTCTATGTTGTTGGTCTGCCGAATCTCTTCGAGGAAGAGCTTGCGCTGTACGTGCGTACCCGCCTCCATCAGAGCGGTGTGCCCTGCGAGGGCGACCTGATGAATGCTCTCGGCGAAGGACTGCGCCTCCTGCAGCGCAAGCGTGCGCTCCACATGAATGGTCCAGCTCGTCATGCCGATCCACGCGATGCCAAAAAGCGCCCAGAGACCCAATACCAGACGCAGCCAGAGCTTGCGCGCCTTAATCCGCTCCCAAAACCGATACATGCTTTACCTTCGCTTCCTTTGCCCGCGCCAGACGGTTCTATTCAGCAAATAGAATCAAACCAATTCGGGCCAAGTCACAATTCGCCGACATCCACCTCTTCCCCATAAGTCATCTTTAAGCGCGCGCGCATGCACGCAATCAACACTGTGGCTCCTGTCGCCACAGAGGTGTGGTCCAGATGCGCACACCAGCCCCTATTGACCTTTTCCACCGATATGTCGTTTCGCTCCAACAATGGGCCGCCTTGCCGCCAATCAGTCGATGGAGTGAAGCGCACATCCCGTCCGTCGCGAGTGATCAAGAGGACTTGCGATTTCTCGTCAATTCGCACGTCGAATTCGCCGACTATTCGCGCGCAATAGATTTCTTCCACTTTCGCAATAAGGCGATCGATCTCAGCCAGGTCCAGTTCGTCTACTTTCTTTACATTTCCCATTTGCCTAAATCCTCGTGCACGATCCGTCCATCAAGATTGCGCGATCGTCGCAGGCGCCATCGCCCCCCTGCTGCAAGGGTGCCCGAGCGAGTACACCAATGCCGTGGGCACTGCACTGCACGAATGATGTTTGCAGTACAGGGGCAATCGCCGGATGGATATACCGCACCGAGGATGTTGCGGGTGATCTGCCTTCGGATTAAAGCAATGAGACTTGCAAAATCTGCATACGTCTAAGGAATGTCTGAACAAGTTCATCGAAATGGGGTCTGAGTAGGCAAGCATAACG
>CAZMGP010000117.1:0-7445 GCA_964565875.1 uncultured Enterobacteriaceae bacterium | reverse complement strand
GATGGCGAGGCTGCCGCCGCAGACCACCGGCAGCTCGTACTGGCTGATCTGGTAGCCCTTGGGCAGATCCGGGTAGAAGTAGTTCTTGCGGGCGAACACCGAGTGCGGCGCGATGCGGCCGCCCACGGCCAAGCCGAAGCGGACGGCCCGCTCGACCGCGCCCTTGTTCAGCACTGGCAGCACGCCGGGCAGGGCGATGTCCACGGCGCAGGCCTGCACGTTCGGCGCGGCACCGAACTTGGTCGACGCACCGGAGAAGATCTTCGATTGCGTCGACAATTGGGCGTGGACTTCGAGCCCGATGACGATTTCCCAGTCCATGGCCGTCATCCGAGCGCCGGCGGCAGGCGCAGGTGCCAATCGGTCGCGTGCTGGAACTGGTGCGCCGCGCCGAGCATCTGTGCTTCCGCGAAATAATTGCCGATGATCTGCAGGCCGACCGGCAGGCCGGCTTCGCCGGCGCCGCAGGGAATCGACATGCCCGGCAGGCCGGCGAGATTGACCGCGACGGTGTAGATGTCGGAAAGGTACATCTGCACCGGGTCCGCAGCCTTCGCCCCGACGCCGAAGGCGACGCCGGGCGTGGTCGGCCCCATGATCAGGTCGCATTGTTCGAAGGCCTGCGCGAAATCCTGCGCAATCAGGCGGCGGATCTTCTGCGCCTTGAGGTAATAGGCGTCGTAGTAGCCGTGCGACAGCACGTAAGTGCCGATGAGTATGCGTCGCTTCACTTCCGCGCCGAAGCCCTGCGCGCGGCTCTTGCGGTACATGTCGGAGAGATCGCCGTATTCGGCGGCGCGGTGTCCGTAGCGCACGCCGTCGTAGCGCGACAGGTTGGACGATGCCTCCGCCGGCGCGATCACGTAATACGCGGGCACCGACAGGCTGGAATTCGGCAGGCTGACGGCGACGCGCTTCGCTCCCAACTTCTCGAATTCGGCGAGCGCCGCCTCCACGGCGGCCGCGACGTCGGCATCCAGCCCCGCGCCGAAGTACTCCTTCGGCACGCCGATGCGCAGGCCCGCAAGCGGCGTCTCGAGTGCCCGGGTGTAGTCCTCCGCCGGGCGATCGAGGCTGGTCGAGTCGCGCGCGTCGAACCCCGCCATGGCGTTCAAGAGCAGCGCCAGGTCTTCGGCGCCATGCGCCATCGGCCCGCCCTGGTCCAAGCTCGATGCGTAGGCGATCATGCCGTAGCGCGACACCACGCCGTAGGTCGGCTTGATGCCGCTGATGCCGCACAGCGCCGCGGGCTGCCGGATCGAGCCGCCGGTATCGGTGCCGATCGCGGCCGGCGCCATCGAGGCGGCTACCGCTGCCGCCGAGCCGCCGCTCGATCCTCCGGGAACGCGCGCGGGATCCCAGGGATTTCTCACTGCTCCGAAATGCGAGGTCTCGGAAGACGAGCCCATGGCGAACTCGTCCATGTTGGTCTTGCCCAGAATCACTGCGCCTGCCGCGTTCAAGCGTGCCACTACGTGCGCGTCGTACGGGCTGACGAAATTGGCCAGCATCTTCGAGCCGCAGCTGGTGCGCCAGCCCTTCGCGCAGAAGATGTCCTTGTGCGCGACGGGAATGCCGGTGAGCGCCTGGGCGCGGCCGGCCGCGATTTCAACGTCGGCGGCCCGCGCCTGGGCCAGGGTCTTTTCCGCATCGACGCCGATGAAGGCGTTGAGCCGAGGATTCAGCCGCGCGATGCGCTCCAGGTACGACTGTGCCAGTTCGACGCTGGATATTCTCTTCTGCGCGAGGCTCTGCGCGAGCTGTTTGAGGGTTGCTTTCAGCATTTGCGAGGAAACGCCGGGGCCGGCCCGGGAGTGCCTAATCCATCAGCTATTCGATGACCTTGGGCACGAGGTACAGCCCGTCCTCGATTTGCGGCGCGATGGATTGGTAAAGCGCGCGCTGGTCGGTCTCGACGATACGGTCCTCGCGCAAGCGCTGCACCACATCCTGCGCATGCGCCATCGGGGCCACGCCCTCGGTATCCACCAACTGCATCTGCTCGATCAGCTGAAAAATTCCGTTCAACTCGCCTTGCGCGGCCGCCGCTTCGGCGTCGGTGATTTCCAGGCGCGCGAGCCAGGCGATGCGCTTGACTTCGGGCAGGGACAAGGACATGGAATATGGCTGAAATGCTGCGTTAAAGTGCGGTATTATAACGCATTTGCCAGCCTTACCCGGACGGAACACTTTGCAAATGTTTGGATTTTTACGCGGTTATTTTTCCGATGACCTGGCGATCGACCTGGGCACCGCCAACACCCTGATTTACGTTCGCGGCAAGGGAATCGTTCTGGACGAACCTTCCGTGGTCGCCATCCGCCAGGAAGGCGGTCCGAGCGGCAAGAAGACGATACAAGCAGTGGGCAAGGAAGCGAAGCAGATGCTGGGCAAGACGCCCGGCAACATCGTCGCCATCCGCCCGATGAAAGACGGCGTCATCGCCGACTTTACCGTGACCGAGCAGATGCTGAAGATGTTCATCAAGAAGGTGCACGTCTCGCGCCTGCTCTCCCCCAGTCCGCGCATCATCATCTGCGTGCCCTGCGGCTCGACGCAGGTCGAGCGGCGCGCGATCCGCGAATCCGCGATCGGCGCGGGCGCGTCACAGGTGTTCCTGATCGAGGAGCCGATGGCCGCCGCGATCGGCGCCGACTTGCCGGTGTCGGACGCGACCGGTTCGATGGTGGTCGATATCGGCGGCGGCACCACCGAAGTGGGCGTGATTTCGCTGGGCGGGATGGTGTATGCCGGCAGCGTGCGCGTCGGCGGCGACAAGTTCGACGAGGCGATCATCAATTACATCCGCCGCAACTACGGCATGCTGATCGGCGAGACCACCGCCGAGCAGATCAAGAAGGAAATCGGCTCCGCCTTCCCAGGCTCCGAAGTGCGCGAGATGGAAGTGAAGGGACGCAATCTCGCCGAAGGCATCCCGCGCAGCTTCACCATTTCCTCGAACGAAATTCTGGAAGCGCTGACCGACCCGCTGAACAGCATCGTCAGCTCGGTCAAGTCGGCCCTCGAACATACCCCGCCCGAGCTCGGCGCGGACATCGCGGAAAAAGGCATGGTGCTCACCGGCGGCGGCGCGCTCTTGCGCGACATCGACCGCCTGTTGATGGAGGAGACTGGGCTCCCGGTGATCGTCGCCGACGATCCCCTCACCTGCGTCGTGCGCGGATCGGGCAAGGCGCTGGAAAAGATGGAGAAGCTCGGTTCGATCTTCACCAACGACTAGAGGCGCGAGACTAGAGACGCGAAACCAGAGACTAGATGAAAGCGCTTTCGCAGACGCCTCGTCTCCGGTTTGTTGCACCACCTTCCAGACACTAGTTTCCAGTCTCTAGCATGGAACAGCAGCCGCCACCGTTTTTCAACCGTGGTCCTGCGCCCCTGGTACGCCTCGGTTTCTTCGTTTCGATCGCGATGCTGCTGATGGTGCTGGATGCGCGCTTTCGCTATGCCGAGAGCGTGCGCCAAGTGGTGGCGCTTGCCGCCTATCCGCTGCAGCGCGTCGCCATGGCACCGGTCGATTTGTTCAACGGCGTCGCCAACTACTTCGGCAGCGTGGCCGCGCTGCGCGCCGAAAATGCGGAGCTGCGCACGCGGCAGCTGCGCGCAGCGCCCGAATTGCTGCGGCTCGAAGAGCTGAAAGAAGAGAACAGTCAGCTGCGGCGGCTGCTCGATGCGCAGGAGCGGCTGCCGGTGAAGTCGGTATTCGCGGAAATCCTCTACGCCGGGCGCGACCCGTTCTCGCGCAAGGTGGTGATCGACAAGGGATCGCAAGGCGGCATCCAGGCCGGGCAGCCGGTCATCGACGACGTCGGCGTGATCGGGCAGGTAACGCGGGTATATCTGCTGATGAGCGAAGTGACGCTGCTCACGGACAAGAACCAGGCGATTCCTCTGCAAGTGCTGCGCAACGGCTTGCGCGCCGTCGCCTACGGCGGCGGCGAGGGCGGCATGCTGGATCTGCGCTTCATGGCGGCGAATGCCGACATACGCAACGGCGACGTCCTGGTCACCTCCGGCATAGACGGCACCTATCCCGAGGGATTGCCGGTTGCGACCGTCGCCAAAATCGAGCGCGATTCCGCCTACGCCTTCGCCAAGATCTACCTCGCTCCTACCGCCGGCACCGACCGCTACCGCCAGGTGCTGGTGCTCACCAACGAAGCCAAAGCGCCGCCTCCGGCAGAAACCGAGCAACCGGCGCCGAAGCCGGCGAAGGGCAAGCGCTCGAGGAAGCGCGATTAGCATGCGCATCGAAGAGCAACCGCAACGCATCCTGCTGCCGGCCAAGGTCAGCTTCATCATCCTGACCATCGTGCTCGCGCTGCTGTTCGACCTCCTGCCCTGGCGCAGCACCGTGGCCGTGCCCGAGCTCACCGCCGTAGTGCTCGCCTTCTGGTGCATTCATCAGCCGCGGCGCATCGGCATCGGGGTGGCCTGGCTGCTGGGCCTGGTGCTCGACGTCGGCAACGGCGCGCTGCTCGGCCAGCACGCCTTCGGCTATTCGGTGCTCGCGTTCCTCGCGCTGTCCGTCCACCGGCGCATCCTCTGGTTCCCGCAATGGCAGCAGGCCCTGCATCTGTTGATCCTGCTGCTGTCGACGCAGTTGCTGACCCTGGGAATACGCCTGGCCGCCGGCGCCGGCTTTCCCGGCTGGACGTATTTCGCGAGCAGTTTTGTCTGTGCCGCGCTGTGGCCAGTGTTGACCTTCCTCCTGCTCGCGCCGCAGCGCCAGCCGGAATTGAAGGACGACAACAGGCCGATCTAGCGTCTTGCGATGACCGCATTCAAAGACCACGAGCGCGAGCTGCATCGCTTTCAGCTGCGCATCGGCGTCGCCGGCGCGTTCGTGCTCGTGGCGTTCGCCATCGTCCTGGTGCGCTTCGTCTACCTGCAGGTGGTGCAATACGACTACTACCGCACCAAAGCCGAGGACAATCGCATTTCCATCGTGCCGATTCAACCCAACCGCGGGCTCATTCTGGATCGCAACGGCACGGTGCTCGCGCGCAACTACTCCGCCTACACCCTGGAGATCTCACCGGGCAAGGTGGCCGATGTGGAAAAGACGGTCAACGAGCTCGCCAACATCGTCGAGATCCGGCCGAGCGATCGCAACCGATTCAAGCGCCTGATGATCGAGGCGAAGGGCGCGGACAGTCTGCCCATCCGCACGCGCCTCACCGACGAGGAAGTGGCCAAGTTCGCGGTCAACCGCTATCGCTTCCCCGGCGTCGACATCCAGGCGCGGCTGTTCCGCCAGTACCCGCTGACCGAACTCGCCTCGCACGTGGTCGGCTACATCGGCCGCATCAACGACCGCGACATCGAGCGCATCGACGAAGAGGGCTTGGCCGCCAATTACAAAGGCACGGATCACATCGGCAAGACGGGGCTGGAGCAAAGCTACGAGCGCGAATTGCACGGCATCACCGGCTACGAGCAGGTGGAAGTGGACTCCGGCGGCCGCGGCGTGAGAACGCTGTCGCGCACTTCGCCCACCTCCGGCAACAACCTGGTGCTGACCCTCGACATCAAACTGCAGGAGGTCGCCGAACAGGCGTTCGGCGAGCGGCGCGGCGCGCTGGTGGCGATCGAGCCGGCGACAGGCGGCATCCTCGCTTTCGTGTCCAAGCCCGGTTTCGATCCCAACTTGTTCGTCGACGGCATCGACGCGGCGAGCTGGGATGAGCTCAACAACTCGCCCGACCGCCCGATGATCAACCGCGCCCTCGCGGGCACCTATCCGCCCGGTTCCACCTTCAAGCCCTACATGGCGCTCGCCGCGCTGGAGCTGGGTAAGCGCACGACGCAGCAAACGATCTTCGATCCCGGATTTTTCAACTTCGGCAACCACCGTTTCCGCGACGACAAGAAGGGCGGGCACGGCACAGTCGACATGTACAAGTCCCTGGTGGCTTCCTGCGATACCTACTATTACATGCTCGGCAACGACCTCGGCATCGACAACATCGCGCGCTTCATCGGCCAGTTCGGCTTCGGCGCGAAGACCGGCATCGACATCGAGGGCGAAGCGGTCGGCGTGCTGCCCTCGCAAGAATGGAAGCGCAAGCGCTTCAAGCGGCCGGAGCAGCAGAAGTGGTATGCGGGCGAAACCGTCAGCGTCGGCATCGGCCAGGGCTACAACGCCTATACGCCGCTGCAACTGGCGCAAGCGATTGCGACGCTCGCCAACAACGGCGCCATGTACCGGCCGCATCTGGTCAACTACGTGGAGAACATCCGCAGCGGCGAGCGCACGGTGATCCAGCCCGAGGAAAAGCGCGCCATCGCGATGAAGCCGGAGCACATCGAATTCGTCAAGCGTGCGCTCGCCGGGGTGAACATCGAGGGCACCGGCGCCACCGCCTTCGCCAAGGCCGAATACACCAGCGGCGGCAAGACCGGCACGGCGCAGGTCGTCGGCATGGGCGCAAATGAAAAATACAACGAGAAGAACGTCGCCGAGCGCCATCGCGACCATGCGCTGTTTATCGCTTTCGCCCCCCTCGAAAGCCCCAAGATCGCGCTCGCCGTGGTAGTGGAAAACGCCGGCTTCGGTGCGCGTGCGGCCGCACCGATCGCGCGCCAGGTGCTCGACTACTATCTGCTCGGCAAACGCCCCCCCGCAATGGAACAGCCGTCTGCGCCAGACGACGCTTCTGACGAGGACCAAAGTGATTAGAGTTTCGTGGAAAAAGGGGGCGCGCCCCCTTTTAGATCCCCCAAGTCAGCGGCCGTCGGACATGGCGCCGCTCGGTCAAGCGAAGGATAGTCCTTGATGCACGGGAGTATTCAACGGCCGATTAGGAATCTGTGGTCGCGCCTGGTGGACAAGATCGATCCGCCGCTATTTGCGCTCACCATCGCCCTGATCGCGGTCGGCATGATCACGCTGTCGAGCGCCGCCTACGAAACGCCGTCGCGCATAACCGGGCAGGCGGTCAATATCCTGATTGCACTGGCGGTGATGTGGGCGGTGGCGCAGTTCCAGCCGCAGACGCTGATGCGCTTCGCGCTGCCCGCCTACGCGCTGGGCCTGGCGCTGCTGCTGGCGGTCGCCTTGTTCGGCGAGGTAGTCAACGGCGCGCGCCGCTGGCTCAACGTCGGCGTGACGCGCATCCAGCCGTCGGAGATCATGAAGATCGCCATGCCGCTGATGCTCGCCTGGTATTTCCACAAGCACGAGGTGGCGCTCAGGCTGCGCGACTATCTGGTCGCGAGCGTGCTGCTGCTGCTGCCGGTGCTCTTGATCGCGCGCCAGCCGGATCTGGGCACGGCCCTGCTCGTCGCCGCCGCCGGCTTCTACGTCATTTTCCTCGCCGGCTTGTCGTGGAAGATTCTCGTGGGCCTCGCGCTGTCGGGCTGCGCGAGCCTGCCTTTTCTCTGGTCGATGATGCACGACTACCAGCGCCGCCGCATCCTTACCC
>CAZMGP010000116.1:0-7522 GCA_964565875.1 uncultured Enterobacteriaceae bacterium | reverse complement strand
GGGTAGCGGGGAGACCGAGATTCCCCCACATGGCCTGTGCTATGTCGGCGCTGAGGCGAAAGTAGACCGTAGGTCGGGCGAACTCCTGGGGCAGTGCCTGCAGCGGCCCGGCCGCGCTCGGGTGATTGCCGCTGCGCGTGCCGCACTTGACGCCTTGAAATTTGGCGAGGTGGCGGTTGCTGCCGTCGGCAGCCAAGGTCGCCGCGATGTAGCAGGTGCCGCCGAGCACGCGCGCGGCACCGAAGGCGCGCTCGAGGCGCGTCAGATGCTCCATGCCGTTCAATAGCGGCAAGACGAGGGTATCCGGACCCATCGCCGGCTCGATGGAAGCGATCGAGGCATCGAGATCGTAGGCTTTGCAGGATAGGATCACCAGATCGTAGTCGGGTCGCACGCTATCTGCGAGCACGGTGCGCACGGGTATCTGCGCATCCCCTAGCGGGCTTTTGATCACGAGCCCGGATTGCGCGAGCTTCTGGGCGCGCTGTGCGCGCACGAGAAAGCTGACGTCGGCTCCCGCCTGCACCAGCCTGCCGCCGAAATAGCCGCCGACGCCGCCGGCGCCGAGTATCAGGATCCGCATCCTTGTCTTCTCCAAATCAAGAAATCTTCTCAGCGCCCGCGCAGAAACAGGCGGTCGAGGTCCGTCATGCTCATCTGGTACCAGGTCGGCCTGCCGTGGTTGCATTGGCCGGAGCGCTCGGTCACTTCCATTTCGCGCAGCAGGGCGTTCATTTCCGTCACCGTGAGCGGGCGGTGGGCGCGCACCGCACCGTGGCAAGCCAGGGTGGACAGCAGCTCGTGCTGGTGTTCGGTGAGCACGCGGCTGCCGCCGAACTCGCGCAGGTCGGCGAGCAGCGCACGCGCGAGATCCGCAATGTCTGCCTGTGCGAGCATCGCCGGAACCGAGCGCACGGCGATCGCGGTCGGCGACAGCGGTGCCATGTCGAAGCCCAACTGGCCGAGCACGTCCGGGTTTTCTTCCGCCGTCGCGACATCGAGCCGGTCGGCATTGAAGCTCACCGGGATCAGCAGCTTCTGCATGCTCATGCCGCGCGCATCGAGCGCGTACTTAAGCTTTTCGTAGAGGATGCGTTCATGCGCCGCATGCATATCGACCAACACCAGTCCCCTGTCGTTCTGCGCCAGGATATAGATACCGTGCAGTTGGGCGAGCGCCCAGCCCAGCGGCTGCTCTCCTGTGGCAGGCGCCTGTGCCACTGGCGGCGGGGCGAACGCAATGGCCTGGGCTTCGGCGCGCTCCGGCGGCGCGGAAAACATCGCCTGGTAGGATGCAACCGGTTGCGCGACGCCTAGGCTCGTTTGATAAGGCGTGCGCCGCCAATCCATGCCGCCCGCGACGGGCAGCGGCGAAACCGCCGCCGCGGGCGCGTTGGCTGCACTCGCGGAAAGCGCCTTGCTCACTACGTGGAACACAAACTGGTGCACCGCGCGCGCATCGCGAAAGCGCACCTCGGTCTTGGCTGGATGCACGTTGACGTCCACGCCCAGCGGGTCGAGCTCGAGGAACAGCACATAGGCTGCGTGCCGCTCGCCGTGCAACATGTCCTGGTAGGCCTGGCGCAGTGCGTGCGCAAGCAGCTTGTCGCGCACGAAGCGGCCGTTGACGAACAGGTATTGCGCGTCGCGCGAACTGCGCGCGAAGCTGGGCGATCCGGCGAATCCGGACAGCCGTAAGCCCGAGGAAGCCTCGTCCAGCGCGCGCGCCGAGGCGGCGAATTCGGCGCCGGCCACCGCCTGGATCCGCCGCGCCGCGTCCCCGGCGGGAAGGTGCGAGACCACGCGGCCGTTGTGCTTGAGGCTGAAGGCGACCTCGGGCCGCGACAGCGCGATGCGCTTGTACACTTCTTCGCAATGGGCGAATTCGGTAGCCTCGGTGCGCAAGAACTTGCGCCGTGCCGGGGTGTTGAAATACAGATCGTTCACTTCGACGCTGGTGCCGGGGGAATGCGCGGCAGGACGCGCCTCGCGCGCGCCCCCTCCCTCGGCGGCGATGCTCCAGGCGTGCGCTGCATCCGCGCTGCGGCTGGCGAGCGCGACGCGCGCCACCGAGGCGATCGAGGCGAGCGCTTCGCCGCGAAAACCGAGCGAACGCACGTGCTCCAAATCGTCCAGGCTCGCGATTTTGCTGGTGGCGTGGCGCGCGAACGCGAGCGGCAGGTCGTCCGCGCCGATGCCGCAGCCGTTGTCGCTCACCTTGATCTGCTTGATGCCGCCCTGCGCCAGGCTGACCGCGATTTCGCTTGCGCCGGCGTCGAGGCTGTTCTCGAGCAGTTCCTTCAGCACCGAAGCCGGCCGCTCGACCACTTCGCCGGCGGCGATCTGGCTGATCAGCGTGTCGGGAAGCAGGCGGATTGAAGGCATGGCGAATTATAGCCGGGTTAGAATAGCCGCTACTCGGCACAAGGGGATTACTTGGAACTCGCGCTCTATTTCTGGGACCTTCTAGTCCACCTCGATCAGCATCTCGTCGCTCTGCTTGCCCGCTACGGTCTCTGGGTTTATCTCATCCTCTTCCTCATCGTCTTCTGCGAAACCGGCCTGGTGGTGACGCCGTTCCTGCCGGGAGATTCGCTCTTGTTCATCGCCGGTGCGCTTTCTGCGGCAGCCGCAGGCAAGACCGCACCGCTCGACCTCGCCACGCTCAATGTCGTGTTGATCGCCGCGGCGGTGCTCGGCAACACCAGCAATTACTGGATCGGCCGCTATTTCGGACCCCGGGTGTTCGCTTGGGAGGATTCGCGCTTATTCAACCGCGCCGCGTTCAACAAGGCGCACGCCTTCTACGAACAGCACGGCGGCCTCACCGTGATCGTCACGCGTTTTCTGCCGATATTGCGTACCTTCGCACCCTTCGTCGCCGGCGTGGCCAACATGACGCATGCACGCTTTCAGTTCTACAACGTGACGGGCGGCGTGCTGTGGGTGGCCTCGCTCACCGTGGGGGGCTATCTCTTCGGCAACATCGGCTGGGTGAGGGAGAACCTCACCGCCATCATCCTCGGCTTGATCGTGATCCCCGGCCTGCCCGCGCTCGCCGCGGCGATCCAGCACTGGCGCGAGCAGCGCCGCCTGCGGCCGCTGGAAAAGAATTAGTTGCCGGGCTGGAGTTGGTTCGCCGCCAGGGTCGATTTCGCCAGCGGCGGGTTCTTGGCAAAGTAGTGTTTCACGCCCTTGAATATGGCCTGGGCGATCCTCTCCTGGTAGGCCTCACTGTTCAGCCGGCGCTCTTCGTCTGGATTGCTGATGAACGCGGTCTCCACCAGGATCGAGGGTATGTCCGGCGCCTTCAACACGGCGAAACCCGCCTGCTCGACGTCGTGCTTGTGCAAGGCGTTCACGCCGCCCAACTCGGACAATACCGCCTTGCCCAGCTTCAGGCTGTCGTTGATCTGTGCGGTCAAACTCAGGTCGGCGAGCGTCATCGCCAGGTGGCGGTCCTTGACGTCGAGGTTGACGCCGCCGATCAAGTCGGCTTCGTTCTCGCGCTTGGCCAGCCATTTCGCCGCCGTACTGGTCGCGCCACGCTCCGACAGGGCGAAGACCGACGAGCCGCGCGCATGCGGCTTGATGAAAGCGTCGGCGTGCACCGACACGAACAAGTCTGCGTGCACCTTGCGCGCCTTCTGCACCCGCATTTGCAACGGGATGAAGTAGTCGCCGTCGCGGGTAAGCACGCTGCGCATGTTCGGCTCGGCGTCAATAATGGACTTGAGCTTGCGCGCGATGGTGAGGGTGACGTTCTTCTCGCGGCTGCCGCCGCGGCCTTTGGCACCTGGATCCTCGCCGCCGTGCCCGGCGTCGACCACGATGGTCACCAGACGCGACACCACGGGCTTCCCTTTCGCCGCCGTCTCGGCTCTGGCCAGAGCTTCGGGCTTCGCCGCAACTTCGGGGCTCGCCTCGGTCTTCGGCGCCTCCGCCGCGATGGGAGCAGCCTCGGCGGCCGGCTCCTGAGCGGCCGCCGCCTGCGATTTCTGCAGCAGCGCCATCAGGGGATCGGGCGGCGTGAGCGGATAGACATCGAGCACCAGGCGGTGGCCGTAATCGCCCACCGGCTTCAGCAGGAAGATCTGCGGTTTGACTTCAGTCTTCAGGTCGAACACCAGGCGCACCACCTCGGGCTTGTAGCGGCCGGCGCGAATCTGGCTGATATAGGGATCTCCGGGAAGGACCTTGCCTGCGATTTCCTTCTGCACGCTGGCGAGCTCGATGTTTTCCAGATCGAGCACCAGGCGCTCGGGATTCTTCACCAACAGCAGTTCGTGCCGGATCGGCTTAGCCGCCTCGATGGTGATGCGGGTGAAATCCTGCGCCGGCCAGATGCGCACGGCAGCGATGCGTTCTTCGGCAGCCGCGCCCGCCGCAGCGAGCAGCAGCGCAAACAGGAAGGCAAATTGGTTAAAGCGGCGAGCGAGCGACTCGCGGCGGGAGTGGATCAGAGCGGCAGTTGCATCAATCGGTCTAAGCATGCTTTGCCACTTTGCGTTCCGGCGCGCAGCGCTAGGTCGCGCCCGTCATCTGCGAACTCGAGCGCAAGCTCGAGATCGGCGACGGGCAGCAATCCGGCCGCCTTTTCCGGCCATTCGACCAAGCACGTCGAGGCGTCGTTGAAGTATTCATTCAAGCCCGCATCGCGCCATTCTTTCGCATCCTTGAAGCGATATAAATCAAAGTGGTACAAGTTTAACCTAGAAATTGTATAAAGTTCAACCAGAGTGTAAGTCGGGCTTTTTACCCGTCCCTGGAAACCCAGGCCGCGCAGCAAGCCCCGCACCAGCGTGGTCTTGCCGCTGCCCAAATCGCCGCGCAAATAGATGCACAGGCCCGGCACCAGCGCCTGCGCCAGGCGCGCCCCCACGGCGCGCGTCGCGGCGTCGTCGGCCAGGTGCATTTTGAGTATGCTGTCGTGCTTGGCATCGACCATGGTCGGATGATTCGCCTACTTATCGATTCCGTGATTCGCCGCAGACCTTGACGCTCTTCGATACCGCCTATGCAGGCTGCTAGCCCTTCTGCGCCGCCCAGCGCGGCCGAGCGCGATTACGCCCGGCTCGCCCGGAACATCAAGGATTGGGGCAAGGAACTCGGCTTGCAGGCGGTCGGCATCGCCGACATCGATCTTTCCGCCTCGGCCGAGCGGCTCGCCGCCTGGCTCGCCGCCGGCTATCACGGCGAGATGGATTATATGGCAAGGCACGGCGCCAAACGCGCGCGGCCGGGCGAGCTACGCCCGGGAACGCTGCGCGTGATCAGCGCACGTATGGATTATCTGCCGCAGGCCGCAGATGCCTGGCAGGTGCTGAAGGCGCCGGACAGGGCCTATGTCGCGCGCTACGCCGTCGGCCGCGATTACCACAAAGTGCTCCGCGCACGGCTCGAGGCGCTCGCGCGGCGCATCGAACAGTCGGTCGGCGCCTTCGGCCATCGCGTCTACACCGACTCGGCCCCGGTAATGGAAGTCGAGCTCGCCACCAAGGCGGGAATCGGCTGGCGCGGCAAGCACACCCTGCTCTTGTCGCGCGACGCAGGCTCGTATTTCTTCCTCGGGGAGATCTACACCGACCTGCCTCTTCCGGTGGACGCACCGCTGCAGGCACATTGCGGCAGCTGCGCGAAATGCATCGACGCCTGCCCCACGCGTGCCATCGTCGCCCCCTACCGCCTGGACGCGAGGCGCTGCATCTCCTACCTCACCATCGAGTTGAAGGGCGCGATCCCGGAATCCTTGCGGCCGCTCATCGGCAACCGCGTCTACGGCTGCGACGATTGCCAACTCGTCTGTCCCTGGAACCGCTATGCCAAATTGAGCGGCGAAGCCGATTTCAGGGTGCGCAACGGTCTGGATGCGGCGCAGCTCGCCGAGCTCTTCGCCTGGAGCGAGGGTGAATTTCGCGAACGCATGGCGGGAAGCGCGATCCATCGCATCGGCTACGAGCGCTGGTCGCGCAACCTGGCGGTGGGACTGGGCAATGCGCCAACTTCCGCCGCCGTCATCGGTGCGCTCAAACGCCGCGCCGACGATCCCTCGCCGCTGGTGCGCGAACACGTGGCCTGGGCGCTCGCACGCCATGCAGCGCGCGCACCGCTTTGATAGCATCGGCAGCATGCGCCTACATCAGCTCAAGCTCGATTTCGTTCCCGAACACGATCGCCTGTTGCTGCGCGTCAGCACCGACGCGCAGACGGAGCTGCGCTTATGGCTCACGCGGCGCGCGCTGCGCCTGCTATGGCCGCTGCTCGTGCGCATGCTGCGCTCCGCGCCGAATATCGCGAGCCAGCCGAATCCCGAGGCGCGCGACGCCCTGGTCGGCATGCAGCACGAGCGCGCGCTGCGCGCGGCGGATTTTACCCGGGCGTTCGACGAGGTGGCGCGCGAGCTGCCGCTGGGTGCCGAGCCGATCCTGGTCGCGCGCATCGAGAGCAAACGCGACGCGGCGGGCAATCACGTGCTGACTCTGCTGCCGCTCGCCGGCAGCGGTATCCACCTGACGCTGGACGACACCCTGCTGCATTCGCTGTGCAAGCTGGTGCTCGACGCTGTTGCCGCAGCCGACTGGGACTTGGCGCTGGAACTGCCGGGGGCGCAGTCCCTACTGGATACCGAAGACACCGGCGTGCCGAAACGGCTCAACTAAACGTCTAGCGCCTCGAGTTCGGACTGCGAGGCGAGCCACTCCTCTTCCGTGCGCTCGATTTCCCGGCGCAGCGCCGCCTCACGCGCGAGTGCCGCCTGGACCTCGTCCTTGTCGGCGTAATTTTCGGGATCGGCGAGCCAGGCGCCGAGCGGCGCGCGTTCGCGCTCGAGTTCATCCAGCCGTCGCTCGAGCAGCGCGAGGCGCTTCTCGAGCGGGCGCCGCTTGGCATAGCGCTGATTGCGCGCCTCGGCTTCGTCGCGCTTCTGCTGCCTGCGCCCGCCCGCCGCGGGCGCGGCCGTTTCCGCGGCGGCCTCGCGCTGGCGCAGCCAATCGCGGTAATCCTCCAGGTCGCCGTCGAAGGGCGCGACCCTGCCGTTTGCGACCAGCCACAGGTTGTCGACGCTGGTGCGCAACAGATGGCGGTCGTGCGACACCAGTACGATCGCCCCTTCGTACTCCGCCAGCGCGCGCGTCAGCGCGTGGCGCATCTCCAGATCGAGATGGTTGGTCGGCTCGTCGAGCAGCAGCAGGTTCGGCCGCTGCCAAACCAGCAGCGCGAGCGCGAGCCGCGCCTTCTCGCCTCCGGAAAAGGGCGCGATCGGCGCGAGCGCCATGTCGCCGCGGAAATTGAAGCCGCCGAGGAAGTCGCGCAGCTCCTGTTCCCGCGTGCGCGGGTCGGTGCGCACGAGATGCTCAAGCGGCGACTCGTCCGGCCGCAGCACTTCGATCTGGTGTTGGGCAAAATAACCGATGGCGAGGCCCTTGCCTTCGAGGCGGGTGCCGGCGAGCGGCGCGAGCGCGCCCGCCATGAGCTTGATCAAGGTCGACTTGCCGGCGCCGTTGCGGCCGAGTAAGCCGATGCG
>CAZMGP010000115.1:0-7658 GCA_964565875.1 uncultured Enterobacteriaceae bacterium | reverse complement strand
TCGCGCAGATGGACGAGGTGACGCAGCAGAATGCGGCGCTGGTCGAAGAGGCGGCCGCTTCGGCCGAGTCGCTGAACGAGGAGGCGCGGCAGCTTGCCCGCGCGGTCGCAGTGTTCAAGCTTGTTGACGCGCCGGCGCCAGCGTCCGAGCCTGAGCCGAAATCCGAGGTCGAGGCGCAGCCCGTGGCGCAGCCGAGGAAAGAGCGGCGCGGACCGAACCGGGCGAAGAACGTCGCGCGTCTGCCGCTCGGCCAGGCGCAATCCGCCAGCGCGGCGCGCGGCAAGCGCGCCGCATCCGCGAGCCGAAGCTAGACGCGGCAGCCTGGGCGGCTACTACGCAGGCGCTTTTCCGTGCAGCGCTAGGCTTGGGCCTGGCTCAGACGCCAGCGGGTCGAAATCTTGAATCGGTCTGCGGGATAGATGTTCATCGACACCGAGAGCAGCTTGTCGCCGCGGCCGACGTAATAGCGCAACACCTGCAGCCCGGGCGTGCCCGGCTTGACGTCCAGATGCTTCGCCACGGCAGGGGAAATCGCCACCGCTCCGATCTCCTGCTCCACCTCGACGATGCGCTCGCCGTAGAAGCGCTCGATCAGACCGTAGACCCAGACGCTGCCGTCGCCGAAGTGTTCGCGCACCCCGGCGTAGGTGGGATAAATGTAGATTTCGGTGTAAGAGATCGGCCGCGCACTGCCGATCAGGTAGCGGCAGGTGTCGAATTGCAGCCAATCCTGGCCGCGCTTGCAATGCAACACGGTAGCGAGTGCGGCATCTGCGCGCACGCGCCGCTCGCGCAGCATCTTCAGCCGCGTGCGCTTGGTGTACTGAAACAGATCGGACAGCGTGGAGAGCGAAGCGACATAGCGCGCTTCGGCCTTCTTCGCCTTCACCCGCGTGCCGATGCCCTGCTGGCGCGAGATGAGCCCCAAGTCGGCAAGCCGGCGTATCGCCTCGCGCACCGTGTGCCGCGACACGCCGTATTGGTCCGCCAGCGCGAACTCCGGCGGCAGCAGCGCGCCCACCTCGTACTTGCCGGCGTCGATGTCGCGCATCAGGGTCTGCGCCAGTTGCTGATAGCGCGGCGCGGCGGCGTGGAGTGAACTCGCTTCGGGCATGAGGGCGTAAATTGCGTCGGGACGTATAGAGCGCGCCGCGCTAGTACATGTAGTGGCCGCCGTTGACGTGTATCACCTGGCCCGAGACGAAGGCGTCCTCGCACAGGAAGGCGCAAGCGGCGGCGACCTCCTCGGTCTTGCCGAAGCGCGCGCAGGGGATCTCGCCCTCGATTCTCGCCTTGTCCTGATGCGTGTACTGCGACCAGTCGCGCACGGTGTCAATCGCGCCCGGAGCGACGGTATTGGCGGTGATGCCCTCGGGGCCGAATTCGCGCGCCAGCGCCATCGACAGTCCGTGCAATCCCGCCTTGCAGGTGACGTTGTGCGCGCGCTCGGGGACCTGGCCCCAGAAGCCGTCGAAGCCGGAGATGTGGATGATCCGTCCCCATTTGCGCCGGCGCATATGGGGAATTGCCTGCCGCGCCAGATAGAACGCCGGGTTGAGATTGGTGCCGAGCACGGATTGCCAGTCCTCGACCGTGATGTCGAGGAAGGCCTGCTTGCGCCGCATGGCGACGTTCGACACGGCGATGTCGGCCGAGCCGAAGGCGGCTACCGTGGCGCGCACCAGCTCGGCGACGGCTTCGTGCGAGGACACGTCCGCCATCACGCCGATCGCCTCGCCGCCGGCGCCGCGAATCTCCTCCACTACGGCATCGACTGCGGCCTGGTCGCTGTGACCGTTCACCACCACACGCGCACCGCGCTCGGCGAGTGCGAGGGCGATGGCGCGGCCGATGTTGCGCCCCGAACCGGTCACGATCGCCGTGCGCCCGGCAAGTGTGGCACTGCGCCCGCTCATGCGTGAATCCTCCCCCTTCGTTGATGCCGCCCGGCCATCGCGCCGTTGCCGTTGACAGCGCTCTCGCCAGCAAAACATAATGTACGTACATCCGGATGTTTGCGCAAGAGCGGCAGGCGCGAGCGCTTCGGGGACAACGAGCCGATATAAGGAGGAGTCATGGCAACGAAGACCATCGGGCGCCTGGCGCTCGCCGTATTGGTACCCGCGCTCGCAGCCTTTCCGGCAGTGGCGCAGGATTATCCCGCGCGGGCGATCAAGCTGGTCGTGCCCTATGCGCCGGGCGGCTCGACCGATCTGTTGGGCCGGGCGGTGGCGCAGAAAATGAGCGAGAGCATGGGGCAAGCGATCGTCGTCGAGAACCGCGGCGGCGGCAACGGCATCATCGGCTCGGAGGTGGTGGCGCGTGCGGCGCCCGACGGCTATACCATCATGGTCGGCACCGGTGCCACGCACGGTATCCTGCTGTTCACGCAAAAGGGCATGCCCTACGATCCGGTGAAGGACTTCACCGCCCTCAGCGAAGCGGTCGAAGTGCCGATCGTGCTGTGCGTGCATCCTTCGATTTCGGCGAAGACCGCCGCCGAGTTCGTCGAATACGTGAAGCAGAACCCGGGCAAGGTTTCCTTCGGCAGTTCCGGCACCGGCTCGCCGCATCATCTCGCGGGGGAACTGCTCAAGCAGGTGACCGGCATCGACATGGTGCACGTTCCGTACAAGGGGGCGGGGCCGGCGGTGCAAGACCTGATCGGCGGTCAGATCGCAACGGTGTTCACCACGCTGTCCACGGCGCTCCCGCAGGCGCGCGGCGGCAGGATCAGGATGCTCGGGCTCGTCGAAGCCAAGCGCCAGCCCAGCGTGCCCGATCTTCCGACCATAGGCGAATCGGTGCCGGGCTACGCCATGCCGCGCTCCTGGCTGGGCTTCTTCGGCCCGGCGGGTTTGCCGGCGCCGATCGTGAAACGACTCAACGCGGAAATCCTGAAAGCGCTGCACGCACCCGACATCCGCTCCAAGCTCGAGGCCGCGGGCATGCCGGTCCTCGGCGGCAGCGCCGAGGATTTTGCCGCCGTAGTGAAGCAGGACATCGAGATGTATCGCAAGATCGCCGCCGGGGCCGGCATCAAGCCCGAATAGCCGCGGGCTCTGTGCCTGCGCCGCCGGCAATGAGAATTTCAGTCGAGGAAGACAAGCATGAACGCACCGATACCGCTGGATCAAGTACATGTGCCCTTGGGCGAGGATTTTCCGGAAATACGCGATAGCGTGCGGCGCATCTGCGCCGATTTCCCCGGCGCTTATTGGCGCGACTTAGACGCGCGCGAGGCCTACCCGGCCGAATTCGTCAAGGCGCTGACCGAAGCCGGCTATCTCGCCGCGCTGATCCCCGAGGAATACGGCGGGGCGGGGCTGCCCCTGCGCGCCGCGGGCGTCGTGCTGGAAGAATGCCATGCCGCCGGCTGCTATGCCGCCGCGGCGCATGCGCAGATGTACACCATGGGCTCGGTGCTGCGCCACGGCAGCCCGGAACAGAAAGCGAAATACCTGCCGAAAATCGCCAGCGGCAAGCTGCGCCTGCAGGCCTTCGGCGTGACCGAGCCGACCACCGGCACCGACACCACCAAGCTCAAGACGCGCGCAGTGCGCGACGGCGACCATTACATCGTCAATGGGCAGAAAGTGTGGACTTCGCGCGCGCTCTACTCGGACCTGCTGCTCCTGCTGGTGCGCACCACGCCGCTCGAGCAGGTGCAGAAGAAGACCGACGGCCTGTCGGTGTTCCTGGTCGACATTCGCGACAGCCTGGGCAAGGGGCTGGAGATCCGGCCGCTCAAGGCGATGATCAACCACAGCGCGACCGAGCTGTTCATCGACAACCTGCGCGTGCCTGCGGAGAATCTGGTCGGCGGCGAAGGCAAGGGCTTTCGCTGCATCCTGGACGGCATGAATGCCGAGCGCATCCTGGTGTCGCACGAATCCATCGGCGATGCGCGCTGGTTCATCCGCACTGCGTCGAAGTACGCGAGCGAGCGCATCGTCTTCGACCGGCCGATCGGGCAGAACCAGGGCATCCAATTTCCCATCGCTCGCGCCTACGCCGAGTTGCAGGCTGCGGACATGATTCTGCGCAAGGCCGCGGCCCTGTTTCAGGCGGGCCTGCCCTGCGGCGAAGACGCCAACCTGGCGAAGCTCCTCACTTCGGACGCCGCCTGGCACGCGGCCGAGTGCTGCATGCAAACGCACGGCGGCTTCGGCTATGCGCGCGAGTATGACGTCGAGCGCAGATGGCGCGAGGCGCGCATTCAGCAGATCGCGCCGATCTCGACCAACTTGATCCTCTCCTACATCGGCGAGCACGTGCTCGGCATGCCGCGCTCGTTCTGAGCGCGGTGCGGCCCGGTTCTTCCAGGCCGCTCGCGCTCGCCGCCTCCGCCTCGGTACGGGATTACCCGTATTTCCGCGTCGGCAGACGGTCCCGTAGACTTGCCGCGCCCCGGGCAGCCCCGCGTAGCGCAACCGCGCAAGGCTCGGGGCGGATGCGGGACCAGGTCCCGCCTCGTCGACCGATTCCATCTGGAGGATCCAAGAAGATGACCAAGGCAAAATTCATCGTCCGCGCGGCGTCGGTGTCGGCCGCGATCCTGGTTCTGTCGGCCTGCGGCGGCGGCGGGGGCGGCAATGCTGGCGCTTCGGCCGGCGGGGCGGCTGCGCCTGCCGTATTCCAGGGCGTGTTCACCGACGCGCCGGTCGCCGGGCTCAGCTACGCGACCAGCTCCGGTGCATCCGGCACCACCAACTCCGCCGGACAATTCAACTATGCTGCAGGTGACACAGTGACGTTTTCCGTCGGCGGCTTGACGCTCGGCTCGGCCGCGCCGACAACGACCTCCGCCGGTACTGCAGTTGTGACGCCGGTCAGCATCGTTCCTGGCGCAAGCGATGCGAGCAACCCGAAAGTCACGGCCATCGGCCAATTGCTGGGGACGCTGAACAGCATTGCGGTAGCGAACAACGCCGGGGCGAGCGGCACGTTTACCATGCCTGCCAACGCCAAGTCCCTGATCGCGCAAATCGCCGTGACCGACGTGGCAAGCATAGGCACGACCCAACTGCAATCGCTGGTGACCGCCGCAGGCGCGGGTGCGGTCGTTTCCGGCGCGAGCGCCCAAGCGAACATGACCCAGGGCATCAATTCGACTTCGGTCATCGGCACCACTTGGTCGGGGACATGCACCTGCGGCGGCGGCGGAACATTCTACTTCGCGCCCGATGGCAGCCTGACCGGCTTCACCGCCGACGGACAGCTTCTGGCGGGCAACTGGTTGGCGAGCACGAGCGCCAACGGCGGCATACAGATTTCGCTGGTTTCCTCGGGCGGCGGATATTCGAAGAACGGGACCATTCCCGCCGGGAGCAACAGCGGCAGCGCCGACATTTATAGCAGCAGCAATGCGCTGCAAGGCACGTTCACCTTCAACAAGCTCGCCTCGAGCGGCACACTCGGCACCACGCTCTACGTGGGCGGCTGGTACGCGACCTATACGCCCAACGCGACCGGCGCGGCCGCGGGCGATACGGGCGGCCAAGCCTATCTCATCCTGTCGCCGGACGGCGGATTCCACGGCATCACCGACGGCGCGAATGCCATCTCCGGCACTTGGGACCCCGCGAGCGGCAGCGGCAGCGCAAGCTTCGCCACCGGATCCGGCGGCAGGACAGTGGCGATTGCGTTCAACGCGGGAAGCAGATCGGGGACGGTGTCGGTGAACGGCACGGTCTACGGCGCGCTCAGCTTGAGCCGCAGCGGCACACTGATGATGAACAAGAACGGCGGCGCCGGAAGTGGAGCCATGATGTCGGGCATGCCCATTCCCTTGGCGCTCAACGTCCAGGTATCCTGGCCCGCCAACATCGGCAACGTCGTTTCCAGTTTCGCTCTGGCGCTGAGCGTGAAGGATGCGGGCGGCAACCCCATCGCGACCGCAATCAAGTCAGAAGTCAATCCGCTCGGCGTCGGCGCCGCGGCGAATACCACGACCGACAATATCGTCGCTTCCTATACTACGGGATCGGCCGCGAGCTACACGCTCTCGGTGGGGCCGTCGAACTGCAGCATCGCTGGCGGCAGCGGCACCGTGGTCGACGCGAACAGCAACAAGCCCTCGGCCTATCCGACGGTGGCGATCAGCTGTCACTGAATCTTTCTCCGTCGGGAGCGCGGGATAAGGGAGCGGCGGCACGCAGCCGCTCATCCGCCTAGCTTCGATATCGCGCGCGGCTGTACCGGATCTTTGTCGTGCGCTCCCGGCCAGTCGCTGCCCGCACGCGCGGAGAGCGCGGCTTACGCCTCTCTTGACCAGGATCAAAGTGCCGCTGCGCTCGCAGTCCATCATCTGCGTGGTATGGCGCACGCGTCCGTGGCTCGTGCCTGCGGACGCGCGACTCGTAACCTCCATTCAGCGTGCGGCAAATGCCCTATATCGATATCTGGAGCCTGCTCGTCATATCCGTGGTGCTCTCCGCGCTGATGGGCGTCTCGTCGTTCGTCTTTGCGCAAATCCAGGGCGGCCGGCGGCCTCTGCGCCTGTGGGGGTGGGCTCTGCTGATGCTCGCCGCAGGCCAGGGATTGATCGCGCTGCGCGGCTACATACCCGATCTGGCGGGCATCGTTCTCGCCAACACGTTGATCTTCGGGGCCGCGGTGATGATGCTGCGGTGTGCGCGCAGCTTCTACGAGGAGCCGGGAGCGGACGTTTGGGGTTGGCTGACCGTGGCCGCGGCGTCGGTCTTGGTCGCCTATTGGACCTATGTCGTGCCCAGCCTGGTCGCCCGTATCTTCCTGTTTTCCTCGTTCTTCGCGCTATTGCTGTTGCGCGTCGCAGTGCACTTGGGGCGCACGTTGCCGCCCCGCGGGAAGCTTCCCCAAGTGTTCACCGCGGCGGTCATCGCGCTTCTATGCGCGAGTTCGCTGGCGCGGGGAGTGCTTACGCTCAGAGCGGACGGCGTGGAGCACTTGACTTCGCCTAGCCATCTGCAATCGCTCTACCTTTTGATCAGCTTGATCGCCAGTCTTGCGGCGACGCTGGGCGTGATGTGGATGGAGATCTGGCGCCTGCAAAGCGAACTAGTCGAGCTGGCGACCGTCGACGCGCTGACGGGATGCCTTAACCGGCGCGCTTTTTTCGACGCCGTGGAACGCTAACTCGGGCGCTGCCGCCGTGCGGGCGCGGCGTTGGGATTCGTCATGTTCGATCTGGACGAATTCAAGGCGATCAATGATCGTCATGGCCATCCCGTCGGCGACAAGATGCTGCGTCACTTCGCCGACACGCTGCGCGGCGTGGTGCGTTCGCACGATCTCTTCGGGCGCTTGGGCGGCGAGGAATTCGCCCTCGCAATGTCGGGCATAGCGCGCGGCGCCGCGGCCGTCATCGCCGAACGCTGCCGAGTCGCCGTAGAGAAGGGGAAGCTGCTCTCTGACGCGGCCGAGATCCAGACCACGGCCAGCGCCGGCGTTGCCGCCTACGACGCGGACGGCGGCGATGTCGATACCCTCATCAAAGCCGCGGATGCGGCGCTGTACCGAGCCAAAGCAGCCGGTCGCAATCGCGTCGTTGCCTGCTCGCGTGAAGGGGAAAGCGCGAGAGGCTGAATCTGCGTCCGGCGCGACCTGCGCAGTCCGCCTATTTAGAACCGGTTTCAAAATGAAGTCTGAGACTGCTGTAGCCTGCGCCAGCATAT
>CAZMGP010000114.1:0-7920 GCA_964565875.1 uncultured Enterobacteriaceae bacterium | reverse complement strand
CGCCTCACCGGTCACCTTCGTCGGTGCAGCCGGTCATCTTCAGCGGAATACGCAACTACCTTTCGTAGTCACGCGATACGACTTGCGAGCAACAAAAAGCCCGCTCGAGGCGGGCCGGAGGTTGCTACTATTTGAAGGCGCTGGCTGTGCTAGTAGTCGAAAGCGCTGCCTGAGGTGCTACCCCAATCGTTGTTGGGGTCGGTCGAGTGGCTATTGTCTGCCTCAGTACCCCAGGAATTCGACCAATCGCTCGTGCTGCTTGAATCACTGCTTGTGCTGCTGTCGCTCCAGCTACTGCCAGAGTCGTTGTCCCACATGTGCGCTTGCTCCTTCACTTGTTATTGACACGCGACATCGCGTGACGAGCATTATAGCACAAGGGCTGTATATTCGTACAGTGTCCGTGCTCCGGGCAAAAGAAAAGCCCCGCGGTGCGGGGCTGAATAGGGTTTGGTGCGAGGGACCGGAATCGAACCGGCATGGCTTGCGCCGAGAGATTTTAAGTCTCTTGTGTCTACCAATTTCACCACCCTCGCCGCGCCTACTTCGAACTAGCGAGTTTTCTTAGCAGCGCTGCCGCCTCTTTCTCCGCAGCATGCTGCTTCTCCTTGGCGTTTTTCTGTTCGTAGTATGCACCTTTTACGCTCGAAATTGCCTTTTCGAACTCAGCCAATTTTGGCCGAAGAATGTTTGCGCGCAGATGAGTGTAGGGTCTAAGGGAAAGCGGATGCACGTCCCCCACCAGCATGGCTACCTGACTATCAGACATCTCCGTACGTTCGAACATCCGGCTAATAAATTCGTGGCGCATTGAATGTGCGACTACCGCAGGTGGTATGCCGGCACGCTTGCAGATAGCCTTCCAAGGCTTAGCATAAGAGTAAGGCTTAAAGCTCTTCTTTCCTCGAGAGAAGAAAAGATACTTTGAGCCCTCTTTTTCAGCATAGCCGTACTGCAACTCGACCATTTTGGCAATAGCCGGCGCGAGTAGGATGATGCGCGGGCGTCGGGTTTTATGACCAGCGCGAGGTATATGAACCTCATGCTCTTTGAGATGCACCCAATCGAGTTCGATTTTGGCTGCCTCGCCCGGACGTGTGCCGGTTCCAAACACGAATTGAAACCAGGGAAATAAGCAGGGATTCGGGGGGTGCCCTCGGCCTTTGTAGTCGATAAATTCCCAGGCGGCGTCGTAAAGCGCCGCTTCCTGCTCGACAGTGATGCGCGCTTCCCTAATCCCGCAGGTCGGCATATCGAGGTCGAACCTGGCGGGGTTGATTGTCGCGTACCCGCGCCGTATGGCCCACTTGAAGATAGCGCTCAGGAGCTCGCGTTCTCGATGTATTGTGTCACCTGCCAAGCGCTCGCCGTGAATGTTCTTCTCCTTGCGTCGCTTGTCGATGAAGTGCTGCGCCCGCACGCGGTCGATAGCTGCTAGCGATAGACCTCCCATATGCCGCAACAGCGCGACGGCCGCTTGCTTCTCTCTACGGCGTGTAGAAGCGGCTTTCTTCTCGAAGTTGACGCTATCCAAATACCCTTGCCACGCTTCGCGCAGCGTTATGCCGCCGGCTGGCGCCGTCGCCGCTTTAAACACCCGTTGCATGAGCTGGGCTTCTTCTGCTTCGGCCCAAGCCTGTGCCTCATCCCGGCTATCGAAAGTTTTGCAAATCGTACCAACGGCTTTGCGTCTTATTAGCACGCGGCAGTGCCCGTTTTTAAACTCTTTATAGCTCGCCAAGGTGACCTCCATTGTGCTCACTCCTTGCCTAAAAAATGACCTATTTCGTGTAGCAAAAAGTGATACAGCATTATACCCCGCTGTGCCTATTCTAGACAAGCACATTGATTTATATAATTAATGTCTTATAATGCAAGAGGCTTTTAAGTCCGCTGTGTTTACCAATTTCACCACCCCGGCACGCCGGCAAATGATACTTGAGATAGGGAGAGGCGGGTTAGCCGAAGTCCTCTTTTCCGATTATGCAAGTCTGTGCTAGATTAGCCGCGGATTTCAGGGCGATCCGCACCTTGTGAGAAAAGCGACTTTTGCGGCAGTGAAAAACGATGCACCACACGGATAAGAAAATTGCGCATGTCGCCCGGAAGCTCCACGTGGACATTCCGATTTCCATCGATCACGAGCCGCCGCTAGGCTCACCACACCAAGTCAGGGAGAGCAAGACATTCATGGCAAATCCACATGGAGTGAAACGACTGCTCCTGGCAATGGGCTTATCGCTATGGCTGAGCGCAGCCTACGCTGCTGGCCCGGACTTGGATAAGGCCGATGCCTTGATGCGGGAAGGCAAGGCTGCCGAAGCGTATTCGCTGCTCGAGCCGTTCGAGTTCGAGCAATCCGGCAATGTGCGCTACGACTATCTGCTCGGCATCGCGGCGCTCGATAGTGGCAAGCCGGACAAGGCCACGCTCGCCTTCGAGCGCGTGCTAGCGACCGACCCGAACTTCGCCGGCGCGCGCATCGACATGGGACGCGCCTACTTCCAGCTTGGCGACATCACGCGGGCGAAGACCGAATTCGAAACCGTATTAACGCAGAATCCCCCGCCCACGGCGAAAGCGACCATTGACCGCTACCTTGCCGAGATCGCGAAACTGGAAAGCGCCAAGCAGACGCGGACCTCAGGCTATATCGAAGCCACGGCCGGCCACGACAGCAACGTCAACTTCGCCACCAGCCAAGCGCAAATCGCGGTTCCCGCGCTGGGAAACCTGATCTTCACCCTGAACCCGACCGCGGTAAAGGCGCCGGATGACTACTTCGGCATCGGCTTCGGCGGCGAGGTGAGCCACCAATACAGCTCGAAGCTCGGCGTGTACGCGGGAGCCGACGTGCGCAACCGCAACAACAGCGCCCAGAACCAGTTCGATTCCACCAGCATCGACGGCCGCGCCGGCATCGCGCTGGGCGAAGGCAGCGACATATTCCGCTTCGGCGTGCTTGCCGGGAAATTCGACCTGGGACACAAGAGTAACCGCGACACTAACGGCGTCAACGCGGAATGGCGGCATCTGCTGAACCAGACCAACCAGCTCAGTATTTTCGGGCAGTACGTCCGCTTCCGCTTCGAACCGACGATCAGCGTCAACAACTTCGACCAATCGACTTACGGCATCAATTGGCTGAGCGTATTGAACGAAGGCAAGGCGCTATTCTCGGCGAGTGCCTATACCGGCGACGAGCGCGCCCCGCTGCGTGCCGACGGCGGCAAGAAGTTCAGCGGCGTGCGCCTGGGAGGTCAGCTGCGCTTGAACGACAAGACTGAGCTTTTCGCCGGTATTGGCGCACTCTACGGTCGTTACGAAATCGACAATGCCGCGTTCAGTACCCCCACCGACCCGCTGCGACGCAACGACAAGCAATACGACGCCAGTCTCGGTCTTGCCTGGCACTACAGCAAGCTCTGGACGGTGCAGCCGCAGATCGCGTATTTGCGCAATAACTCGAACATCGTCATCAATCAGCACGACCGCACCGATGTGTCGATCACGCTCCGGCGTGAGTTCAAGTAATTCTTGCACGGAGTGAATGCCATGACGCTATCTTGGAAGAATTCGCTGAAGCTCTTTCCCCTGCTCCTCGCTTGCGCCGCCTACTCCGGGCTTGCCTTCGCCGCCGCCGGCAGCGTTCAGTTCGTGATTGGCGACGTGAAGCGCATCGACCGTGCGGGCGTCGCGCATCCCTTGGCCAAGGGAGCCGAAATCAACGAAGGCGACCGCATCGTGACCGGTCCAGAATCTTCTGCCCAGATCAAGATGATCGATGGGGGATTCATCGCCGTGCGCCAGAACACCGACATGGGCTTCGACACCTACCGCTACGGCGGCAAGGAGGATGGCAAGGAAAGCGCCCTCGTGTCGCTGGTGTCGGGCGGTTTCCGCACCATCACCGGCTTGATCGGTCGCACCAACAAGCAGAACTACATGATCAAGACGGATACCGCGACCATCGGCATCCGCGGCACCGACCATGAACCCATGGTGATCCTGGCCCCTGCCCCGGGGCGTCCCGCCGTCGCGGCGGCGGGCACCTACGACAAAGTCAACGTGGGCATTGCCTATATCCGCACCGATGCCGGCAGCATCGACATCCACCGCAACCAGGTGGGCTTCGCCCCGGTGACCAAGGCCGCGCCGGTGATCCTGCCGCGCATCCCGCCTTTCTATAAGCCGACGCCGGCGCCGGGCGTGCAGCGCGGCAAGGATGAGACGAAAGAGAAGGAGACGACGCCGCAGCAGGCGGCGGCGAAGGCGGTGGACGACCAGAAGGCGCAGGCGACGAGCCAGACGCGGAACGCCACTGCGACCGATACGACGGCGACCGCTCCGGCTGCGCCAACGGTAACGACTACCACGACCACCGCGCCCGCGCTTGCCACCCCGACCACGACCGCGCCGACCACGACGCGGCCCGTCGTCGCGGTGACGGCAACGAGTGCGACCGGCACGACCGTCAACGTCACCACCCAGACGCAGACGACTACGACTGGATCGACTGCGCCGATCACGACCACGCCGACGAGTCCGGTCAACTTCTCCAGCACCGCGGCGCTGCGCAGCGAAATAATATGGCCGACGACGCAGGTCGCATCCAGCACCAGCCCGATCACGACTTATGTAGTCAGCGACAAGAACAAGCAGAACCTGTTCTTCAACTCGACCGGCACGCCGAACACGCCGCTCACCACGGCACTGACCACGCCGGTGACGCTTAACGGGCCCACCGCCAGCTCGAATTTCGTGTTCGATGCCAACGGCAACCTGACCCAGGTAGCGAGCACGCCGCATGTGATATTCGACCATGGCAACGACGTGCCCGGAAGCGCCACCCAATTCGCCACGCCGACACCCCTCGCGACGGCGAAGCTCGCGCTGGGCAGCGGTGGAACCGCCGCCGAGGCCTATTACAGCGCCGCGACGGGCGTCGCCTTCGGCCGCTGGAGCGGCGGCACCGTTACCGTGACCGATTTGAGTACGGGCGCCAGCGGCACGAACTACGTCGAATCGCTGGTTGCACCGGGCGGGGCAGCGCGCAGCATGCAATGGGTGGTCGCGCAGACGCCAAGCTCGCTGCCGGTGACCGGCCTGTATCAATACACCCGCATCGCCGGCGCTTCCGGTGCTCCCGGCTTCGCCACGGCGCCGACCGATAGCTATGGCAACGTCGGTACGTTCGAAGGTGCACGAGTCAGCGCCGATTTCACCAACATGACTGCGAGCGCCGGAGTCAGGATCAGCATGCCGAGCGGCCCGAACGGTTCATTCGGCGTCCAGAACTTGAGCTCGCAATTCGCCAATGCGCCGATTACGAATGGCGGATTCAACGTGAGTTCGGGCACTGACAACCCGACGGGCACGGATTTCCTCCACGTCGGCTGCTTCGGCGCGGGTTGCGCCACCGGCCAAAGCTACGGCGGCAGGATCCGTGGGGGCTTCACCAGCGCCACTGGCAATGCCGGCACGGCGGACGGCGCTTTCTTCCGCTATACCTTCAACACCAACTACGAAGGCGCGGGCGTCGCGGCGCCGACCGGGCGCGTGGTCGACGACTACATCAACGGCATGGTGGCCTTCCAGCAGGGTCCGCAGGTTGCGATTCCGACCAGTGCCGCTTATCCCACGGCTGCACCGACCGCGCCAGTCGTCGTTGTTACAAATTACGCCTTCAGCAGTGGTGCGGCGGGCATCACGTTCACCGGTGGCCAGCACTATTGGATCGATAAGCCGCAGACTGGACTGGTCACCGACTCCGCCGGAAACCTGATATCCGTCACCGAGCCCAACAGCGCGCAGCACGGCGACGGCAACGCCCTCGCGCTCTCCGGCGGCACCGCCGCGACGCCCAAGTCGCTCGCCATTGGCAGCACGGCGAGCGCGACCGACGGCAGCATCCTGCTTGGCTGGCAGGGAACTTCGCCCGCGCTCACCGTCACCGGAACCGATTTCAACGGCTGTTTCGGCACTAGCGGCTGCTCCTCTCCCGCGCGGACCGTCCTCGGCGACGGCCTGTCTTGGGTGAGAGGGCCGGCGCCCTTCCCGGACTATTTGCCCGGTGCCATCGCGGGGCTCTCCCAGACCGTGGGCGCGAGCACGATTCCGATCATCAACGCGACCGGTACGTACGCGCTCGGCTCTTCGATCCTGCATGACCAGACCGGTACCGCAGGAACGGTCAGCTCGGCGTCGCTCTCAGTCAACTTCAATGCGGCATCGGTGAATTTCAGCATGGCTGCGACGACGTCCGCGGGTAACTGGACCGCCAACGCATCCGGGATCAGGATGAATTCGGACGGAGCATTCAATGCTTCGCCATCTACGACCACCACGCTCGCTTCCGGCACAAGCATCGTGCCCACGAGCCTGCATAACTCGCTGAGCGTGGTCTTGGCGCCCACGACGGGCACGGTCAGCAACACCTTCGGCAATGTCAATGGCCAATTGATGGGCATCGGCTTGAGTGGCGCCGGTGTCACTTTCGACCTCAACGCGTTGCTCTGCATTAGCAGCTGCAACAACGTGACCGCGAGCGGCGCGCTTGGATTCAGCAACGCCTCGCCCTACAGCACGCAGACCGCATACCAGCTTGTCGCCTTCGCCTCGGGCATGAACGCGGCGGGCCAGATCGACCCGAAAGAGAACTATCGGATCAACGGTGGATTCGTTTCGCCCTACCGCACGCAGACGGTGAATGGCTTCCCGGTCAAGCTCGACGGCGAGTTGCCGGTGGTTTCGACCTTCGGCTCGCCCTGCACGGTCAACTGCGGTCCATTCACTAATACCATTTCGGCTGTGTATGCGGTCGCGGGAGCGACAACTGGCCCTGGCACTGGCGCGCCTGTCGCGTCGATCGGCACGGCAACGCTGCTCGAGTCGGGCGTCGACTCTTTCACCGGCATACGCTGGGGCCGCTGGGGCGGCGGCACGGTTGGCGTCACCGACCGCATCAGCGGCGCATCGCTGGGCACCATAGACGTCACTCAGCAGAACGTACATTTCATCGCCACGCAAGCCCAATCGGGTCCGACGGTGCTGCCTGTCACGGGGACGTTCAGCTATACCTTTGTAGGCGGAACCAGCCCGACCGACAGCAAAGGCAACGTGGGCTCCCCGATCACGGCGGCGAACGCGAGCTTGACCGCGAACTTCACCGCGCGCACGGTCGACGCTTCGCTTAGCAACCTGTCCGCCGGCGGCAACACCTGGAGCGCAAGCGCGACCGGCATGCCGATCTCCGGCACCATCTTCCAGGCGGAGAAGAAATTGGGCGGGACTGGCAACTTGTCGATAACGAGTTCGCTCGGCACGAACACTTCTGGAACGATCGCCGGCGGCTTTACCGGACAGGCCGGCAATGGCGTCGGCATGCTCTACTCCCTGAACCACGGCGGGAATATTGCCACGAATCCGGCCGCAGTCACCATCTCCGGCGTGGCGGTGTTCAAGCGCTAGCGCCCATCCGACCCAGGGGCAGTTGGGAAGGGCTGAAACCCTTCCCGATCTGCCCTTCCGGCTTTCCCTAGAATTCCTCCCACTGATCGCCGACCGCGGCGGCCGCGAGCTTTGTCGGCCTCGCAGCTGCTTGCTGCCTCACCTGCGTCGAAGGCAGCCGTCTGATATTCGACGCGGGTTTGGCCGCCAGTCTCGCGGCCGCCGCTTGTTTCGCCTGGACAGGCGCAGGTGTTGCCGATGTTCTAGGCGTCGTTTCCTGGCCCAGCTTGAACACTGCAACCGCTTGCGCGAGGTGCTGCGCCTGTTCTTCCAAAGACTCCGCCGCGGCGGCCGCCTCTTCGACCAGCGCCGCATTCTGCTGCGTCACTTGGTCCATCTGTACCACCGCCTGGTTTACCTGCTCGATCCCCGCACTCTGCTCCGCGCTCGCCGCCGTGATCTCCGCCATGA
>CAZMGP010000113.1:0-7940 GCA_964565875.1 uncultured Enterobacteriaceae bacterium | reverse complement strand
GCTCAACCGGCCAAGATAGTTGTCGTCAACCGGTCAAGATAATTGTCGCCGACCATCACTACGAGAAACATAGCGCCTTCGAGTTCGGCAAGGTGCTTTTCTGCTGGGGCGGAGAGGAGCAGCGGGGTACGGGGCTTCTAAGCATCCCCGGGGAAGGCTGCGCCTACGTCAAGGATTGGCCTCAGTTCGTTTCCTTCCTTCGAGATGGCCTCGGAGGCCAGATCACCCGCGTTGACCTCGCCTACGACGATTTTGAGGGAGTGCACTCGGTCGATGACGCCGTGCGCATGTACGAGGCTGGGCTTTTCAAGTCGGGTGGCCGAGAACCCAAGATTGGACAGGCGGGCAACTGGCTGTGTCCGGACGGCTCGGGGCGCACCTTCTACGTGGGCAAGCGCCAGAACGGGAAGCAGCTCCGCGTGTACGAGAAGGGCATGCAGCTCGGGGCGCTCTTTGATCCCTGGGTGCGCTGGGAAGCCGAGTTTCATAACACCTCGCGCGTGATTCCCTGGGAGACGGCGCTTGAGCCTGGGCGCTACCTCGCCGGCAGCTATCCCGCGCTTTCCTGGCTATCGAAGGACGCTTGCCGAATCCGCACGCTTCGCAAGACGCACGCCATTAGCATGAAGCGCCTGACGGAGTGCGCTCGAGTGAGCTACGGCCAGTTCATCAATACGCTTGAGGAGGAGCTAGGGGACCCCGCAGCGGTGGTTGCTCGACTCTCGCGCAAAGGTACGCCTCCGCGGCTGGTTCACACGCGGCGGCTCGGAATCAAAGAGGGGGACAGCCGTGGAGTTTGAAGCCGATGACCTCGACTGGGCTTTGGGTGAGCTTCTGCACCTCACCCAAGAAGCGAAGCGCTACGGGGTACTCGTTCACAAGTTTGACCCGGAGCTGTTCTCTCAGTGTATGCGCTGCATCAACATGCAGCCCTTCGTGGTCCGGGAGCGAGCAATGCGAATCTTCCTCGACCTCGCCCCTACTTCAGTTTTCGTCGGCCATGAAGACGCTCGGACTCACTGAAGCGGCCGAGTTTCTCAAGATGTGCACTGAGGAGGTCCGTCGCCGTGCCAAGAGCGGCGCAATTCCCGGCGCAAAGGCCGGAAAGCGCTGGGTGTTCCTCGAAGAAGATCTTGCTGCTTATCTGCGCTCGCTCTATGCGGCCCCTCGGCCAACGTTGCGAGCCACGTTAGGAAACGGAGTCAAAGAATGGCACTCTTCAAACGCGGAAAGTTGTGGTGGATTGATTTCACCACACCAGGCGGCGAGCGCATTAGACGCTCTGCTCAAACAGAAGATCGAGCGCAAGCAAAAGAACTCCACGATAAGCTAAAGGCCGAGGCGTGGAGAGTCCAACGGCTCGGGGATAAGCCGCGCCGTACTTGGGATGAAGCTGCGCTTCGCTGGCTAAACGAAACCGAGCACAAGGCATCACACCTGCAGGACGTAAAGCAAGTCGCGTGGCTGCAGCAATTCTTTCGCGGGCGGTACCTGATCGAAATTACGCGGGATCGAATTTCGGAGGTTGCAGAGATCAAGCGCAAGGAATCGAGCGGCAGTACCGCGAATCGCTATTTAGCGATGGTCCGCGCAATTTTGCGGCGTGCGGCGCTGGATTGGGAGTGGATCGACAGGCCACCTCGTATAAGGCTCTATCCGGAGCCGAAGCGACGCGTCCGATGGTTGACCCCGGAGCAAGCGCAAAAGCTCCTTAGCGAGCTTCCTGACCACTTGGCAGACATGGTTAGGTTCTCTTTGGCAACGGGACTGCGCCAGCGCAATGTCTCAAGGCTCGAATGGTCCCAGGTCGATATGGAGCGGCGAGCAGCATGGATTCACGCCGATCAGGCAAAAGCGCGGAAGGCGATCGCGGTGCCGCTGAACGATCTCGCGTTGGAGGTATTGCGTCGTCAGGCGGGGAATCATCCTCAGTTTGTATTCACATATCGGCAACGGCCGATCGGTCAGGTTCATACGAAGGCTTGGACTAACGCACTTAAGCGCGCTGGGATTGTGGATTTCCGCTGGCATGACCTACGGCACACCTGGGCGAGCTGGCTGACGCAGAACGGTGTACCGTTGAATGCGCTGCAGGAGATGGGCGCGTGGCAGTCAGCCGAGATGGTTCGCCGCTACGCGCACCTAGCGCCGGAGCAATTCATCCGACATGCGCAGGTTGTTGACCAGCTCATGACTAGCGGCACAAATTCGGCACAGTCCGCCGATGGGTAAGGGGCTACCGAGCGATAACCCTTTGAAATGTGGTGGGGCGTGCAGGGGTCGAACCTGCGACCTACTGATTAAGAGTCAGCTGCTCTACCAACTGAGCTAACGCCCCGGTGTGCCGCTCGGGGCCGGACAAGCGCCCGGCCCCTGATCCTGGTAGGTCGTGGCAGATTCGAACTGCCGACCAACGGATTAAAAGTCCGCTGCTCTACCGGCTGAGCTAACGACCCGAAAAGAGGCCGGATTTTAATTTGTAGGGGTACTTATGTCAATGAAATCGGGGTTTTTTGCACCGAAATCAGAGGGAAACGCATCGTTTCCTGGACCGCAAACGACGCCCTCCTCTGTTGGGTTCGGAGCCAGCGAAGTTCACGCCGGCTCGGGCGCGAAACGGCACTTCGCCGCTCAGGCGTAGCGCGTCGGATCGGGCACGCCCGCCGCTTCGAAGCCGGCGCGGCGCAGGCGGCAGGAGTCGCACAGGCCGCAGGCGCGGCCGGCTTCGTCGGCCTGGTAACAGGACACGGTCAGGGCGTAGTCGACGCCGAGATTCACCCCCTGTTCGATGATTTGCGCCTTGGAGAGGGCGATGATGGGCGTGTGCAGCGTGAGGCGGCTGCCCTCGACCGCGGCCTTGGTGGCGAGGTTTGCCAGCCGCTCGAAGGCCGCCATGTATTCCGGCCGGCAGTCGGGGTAGCCGGAGTAATCCACCGCGTTGGCGCCGAAGAAGATGTGCTGCGCCGCGAGAACCTCGGCCCAGGCGAGGGCGAGCGACAGCATGATGGTGTTGCGCGCCGGGACGTAGGTCACGGGAATGCCGCCTTTCTGCAAGCCCTGGGTGGGAACGGCGATCTGCCTATCGGTAAGGGCAGAGCCGCCGAAGGCGGCGAGGTCGATGCGCAGGATCCGGTGCTCGGCCGCGCCGAGCGTCCGGGCGATGCGCGCCGCGGCTTCGAGCTCCGCCCGGTGGCGCTGGCCGTAATCGATCGACAGCGCATGGCAGGCGTAGCCATCCTGCCTGGCGATGGCGAGCACGGTGGCGGAATCGAGGCCGCCGGAGAGCAGCACGACGGCTTTGCGCATGGTATGAGAGTTCCAGGCCCTGCCGAGCGGGCAGGGTCGCGCTAACGCCGGCCGGCCAGGCGCTGCTTGGCCTGATCGGCCGCGGGCGTCCCGGGGTATTTCTTCAGCAGCGACTGCAGCGTCTCGCGTGCCGCCTTGGGCTCACCCATTTCAGCCTGGCAGCTCGCGATGTTGAGCATGGCGTCGGCCGCCTTCGGGCTCGTCGGCCAGGAGGTGAGTACCTTCTGCTGCGCGGCGACCGCCATCTTGTAGTCGCGCAGCGCGTAGTAAGCGTTGCCGATCCAGTATTGCGCACTCGACACCTGCTGGCTGTCCGGATAGCTGGAAAGAAAATTCTGGAACGCCGCGATCGAGGACTGGTAATTGCCGAGCTTGAACTGGTTGAGCGCGGCCTCGTAGGCCTTGCCTTCGGCCACCGGATCGGGCTCCGCCGCCGCCTGCTTCTGCTGCGCCTGCGCGCCCGTCTCGAGCTTGCGCAGCCGCGCGTCCAGGTCGACGTACAGGTCCTTCTGCCGCCGCCCCAGGGTTTCGACCTGGTTCACCTGCACCTCGAGCTGGCCACGCAAATTGGCGAGTTCCTGTTTCAGCTCGTCGATCAGCTTGGATAGCTCGATCGAGCGGTCCTGCAGCATGGCTTCGATCTTGGCCAGCCGGTCATCCGTCGCCTTCTGGTTCGCCGCGATCTGGCTCTTGAGATCGGCGATGGCGCGCCGCGCCTCGTCGTCGTCGAACAGGCCGGCGCGGGCAACGCCGGCCACGAGACACAGGCCCAGCAACAGGACCGCTTGCAACTTCATCGATCAATACTCTCCGTTGTAGAGCATGTCGCTGCGCCGGTTCTGCGAGTAGCAGGCCTCGGTCTGCTCCGTGCAGCGCGGTTTTTCCTCGCCCAGGCTGACTGACTCGATCTGGCTTTCCGTAGCCCCCAGCAGCAGCAGCATCTTCTTCACCCCGTCGGCACGGCGCTGGCCCAGGGCGATATTGTATTCGCGGCTGCCGCGCTCGTCGCAATTGCCCTGGATCAGCATCTTGGCCGACTTGTGGTCGGCGAGGTAACGGGCATGCGCCTGCAGCAGCGGACGGTACTCGTCCTTGATGTCGTACTTGTCGTAATCGTAGAAGACGCTGCGCTTGGACAGGATGTTGTTCGGGTCCTTCAGCGGATTGGGTGCCTGTTCGGCCTTGGGCGCGACCGGCTTGGCGGTGGTCGCCGGCTGCTGCGTGGCCGTGGTCGGCGTGCGCTCTTCGACGTTTGCCTTGGATTCTTCCTTGGGAGTGCTGGCGCAACCGGCCAACAGCGCGACGACAAATGCAAAGCCAAACAACTTCTTCATTCCCACCTCCATCGGTTATCCAACTGGTTTTTCAGTTATTGATGAACGGGCCCCAGGCGGGTTCGCGCACGTCGGCCGCCTGCACCGACAGACGCTGCCTCACCCTGCCATCGCTGGAAACCGCCGCCAGCGACCCGCGGTTGTTAATCTGGGTGGCATACAAAATCAACTTTCCGTTGGGCGCGAAGCTCGGCGACTCGTCGTGCTGGCCGTCCGTGAGCGCCTGCCCTTGCTTGCTATCCAGGTCGATCGAGCGCAGGTGAAAACGCCCGCCTTCGCGTGCGATGTAGACCAGCGTCTTGCCGTCGGCCGAGATACGCGGCGAAACGTTATAGTTACCCTCGAATGTAATGCGCGTGGCGTCCCCTGCGTTGACGCTCATGCGATAAATTTGCGGGCTGCCGCCCCGGTCGGAAGTGAAATAGATGGATTGACCGTCCGGCGAAAAGAAAGGTTCCGTGTCGATGGTGCCGGAATTGGTCAAGCGCCGCAGGTTGCTGCCCTCGGCGTCGATGAGAAAGATCTGCGAGCCGCCGTCCTTGGACAGCACCACCGCGAGCTGCTTGCCGTCCGGCGACCACGCGGGGGCGCTGTTGGAGCCCTTGAAGTTGGCCACCGCCTGGCGCTTGCCGGTCCGCAGCGAGTGCACGTAGATCACCGGCTTCTTGTTCTCGAACGAGACGTACGCAAGCCTTGTGCCGTCGGGCGACCAGGCGGGAGAAATGATGGGCTCGTGCGACACTAGCGCCGTCTGGGCCCCGAAGCCGTCGGCGTCGGCGATCTGCAGCTGATAGCGGGTCCCCTGCTTCACCACGTAGGCGATGCGCGTGGAGAACACGCCGCGGTCGCCGGTCAGCTTTTCGTAGACTACGTCGGCGATGCGATGCGCCGTCGCGCGCACCTGCTGCGCGGTCAGGGTGAAGGCGATGCCGACGATCTGGGTCTGGCGCGGCACGTCGAGCAGTCGGAAACGCGCTTCGAAGCGGCCGTCGGCGAGCGGCACCACGCTGCCGATCACCAGTGCGTCGGCGCTGCGGTTCTTCCAGTCGTCGAAGTTGACCTGCGCAGCCTCGGTGGGCAGAGGGCTGACGTTGCCCGCATATAGGGTGCGGAAGCGCCCGCTGCGCTGCAGGTCCGCCTCGACGATGTCGCTCAGGCTCTGCGGCAGCGCGTCCTCGCCGGCGAAGCGCAAGACCCCGATCGGAATCTGGTTGGCGCCGCCGCCGGTGATCTCGATGGACAACTGCGCCCGAGCCGTGGCGCTGGCCAGCGCGAGCAACAACAATATCGATCGGATCACAAAGCGCATACACAACCCGGGAAAAGACGGCCGATTATACCCAAGCAGAGCACTCAGCTTCCGATTCACTGATTAATCCTGTGGGTGGTATTTGATTTCGAGGTTGCGGTGGAATAGGTCCGGTCTATCCGGTAGCGGCAGCGGCGACGACTTGCGAATCGCCCGCTCGACCGCGTCATCAAAGAGCTTGTTGCCGCTCGACTTGCGCAGGGCGACCGATAAGATTTCCCCGGTAGGCAGCTGCACCACTTCGAAAATCGCTTCCGGATTGCCGCGAATATCCGGAAGCAAGCCAATATTGCTCCTGATCTTTGCCCTGATCTTTCCGGCGTACGCGGCGTCTGCGCGCGCCGCGCCGGCCGCCTGCTCGCGCTTCATCTGGTCGAGGATGCGGTTCTTCTCGAGCTGCTGGTTGAGCGAGGCGGTCTCGCGCTCGAGCTGTGCCTGGATGTTCTTGCGTTCGTCGACCTTGAGATTGGGCTCGGTCCTTTTCGGCGGCTCCTGCTTGACCTCTTTCTTCGGCTCTTTCTTCTTTTCCAGCGCGATGTCGGGCTTCACCGGCTCCGGCGCTTTCTCGACCTTGGGTTCCGGCTTGGGCTCTACCTTCGGCACGGGGATGGGTTCGGGCGGCGGCGCAGCCTTTTCCACCGCGGGCAGGCTGCTCCACAGCTCCACCTCGACCGCGTCGGCCTGCCGGCTCTGCCAGCGCACGCCGAAGAACAGGAACACCGCGAGCAGGATGTGCACGCCAAGCGCGAGCAGCACCGACGGAACCTTGCCCGGTTCCTGGTAGCCGATCACGTTGACAGCGACGTTCATTGCGGTTTCACCATCAGTCCGACTTTCTTGACGCTCTGCTTCTGCAGCTCGTCCATGACCTTGAGCACCGCTTCGTAGCGGACGTCTTTATCTGCGGAGATCACTACGGCCTGCTCGGGATGGGCTTTCTGCTTCTGCTGCAACGCGGCAACCAGCTCTGCCGTTGACACCGGGCGCTCGCTCGCCGTGGTCTTGGTGCGCTCGCGCAACAGCATCGCGCCGTCCGCCTTGATCACCACCTCGAGCGGCAGCTCCGGCGGCTGCGAGGACTTGCCCACCGAGGGCAGATCGACCACGCCGGGATTCACCATCGGCGCAGTCACCATGAAGATCACCAACAACACCAACATCACGTCGATATAGGGAACGACGTTGATCTGGCTCATGGCGCGGCGCGGACGCGGCATCGCCTCGGCTCCCTACTTGGCGACGCCGGCCTGGCGCTGCAGAATGTTGGAGAACTCCTCGATGAAGCTCTCGAAGCGGATGGCGAGGCGGTCGATGTCGTGGGCGTAGCGGTTGTAGGCGATCACCGCCGGGATCGCCGCGAACAGACCGATGGCGGTGGCGACCAGCGCTTCGGCGATGCCGGGCGCGACATGCGCGAGCGTCGCCTGGCTGACGTTCGCCAATCCGCGAAACGCGTTCATGATGCCCCACACCGTACCGAACAGGCCGATATAGGGACTCACCGAACCGACGGACGCGAGAAACGCCAAGTGGCTTTCTAGGTGATCCATTTCGCGCTGATAGGTGGCGCGCATGGCGCGGCGCGCGCCCTCCACCGGGATGCTCGGGTCGACGCCGCGTTGCGCGCGCAACTTGGCGAACTCGCGAAATCCCGCCTCGAATATCCGCTCCAGCGCCCCGGTGCGGTGGCGGTCGTTGACGGCGCTCTGGTACAGGCCGTTCATGTCGCCGCCGCTCCAGAAATCGCGTTCGAACTTCTCCGTCTGCGTTCCCGCCTGGCGGATGGCGAACAGCTTGCGGAAGATGTAGAGCCAGCTCATGAACGAGATGACCACCAGCAGCGCCATCACCAACTGCACCAGCACGCTGGCGTTGGTGACCATGGACAGGATTGAAAGATCTTGGGTGACGTTCATTGTTTTATCGAATCTAGCATTTTAGAACTGGTTTCAAAATGAAATGAGGGGCTGTTAACTTGATTCGATTTCTGT
>CAZMGP010000112.1:0-8156 GCA_964565875.1 uncultured Enterobacteriaceae bacterium | reverse complement strand
ATCATCACCTCGTCGGACGCCGAGGGCGCGGGCGAACTGTTCCGCGTCTCGACGCTAGACTTGGCCAACCTGCCGCGGCGCGCAGACGGCGGCATCGATTACGCGCAGGATTTCTTCGGCCGCGAAGCTTTCCTCACGGTGTCGGGGCAATTGAACGTCGAGAGCTATTGCCTGGCGCTGTCCAAGGTCTACACCTTCGGCCCCACCTTCCGTGCCGAAAACTCCAACACCAGCCGCCATCTCGCCGAATTCTGGATGGTCGAGCCCGAGATCGCCTTCGCCGATCTCGCCGACGACGCGGCGCTCGCCGAGTCGCTGTTGAAGTACGTGCTCGCCGCGGTGCTCGCCGAACGGCCAGACGACATGGCGTTCTTCGAGGAGCGCATCGAGAAGGGCGTGATCGCCAGGCTGCAAGGCATCGTCGACAAGGCGTTCGTGCGCATGGATTACGGCGAGGCGATCGCCGCGCTCGGCAAGGCCAAGGCGAAGTTCGAATTCCCGGTGAAATGGGGCATGGACCTGCAGTCCGAGCACGAGCGCTACCTCGCCGAGAAGCACGTCGGCGGCCCGCTGGTGCTGATGAACTACCCGAAGGAGATCAAGGCCTTTTACATGCGCCTGAACGACGACGGCAAGACGGTGGCGGCGATGGACGTGCTCGCACCCGGCATCGGCGAAATAGTCGGCGGCAGCCAGCGCGAGGAGCGCCTCGACGTGCTCGATGCGCGCATGGACGAGGCGCGTCTCGACAAGGAGCACTACGGCTGGTATCGCGACCTGCGCCGCTACGGCACCGTGCCGCATGCGGGCTTCGGCCTCGGCTTCGAGCGCACCGTGTCTTACATTACGGGGCTTGCCAACGTGCGCGACGTCATCCCCTTCCCGCGCACGCCGGGCAGCGTACGCTACTAAGCGCGCGCGCCTAGGTCGGGGCCTGCGGCGGCACCCACTCGCCCGCAAGCAGCTTTTCCAGCCAGAAGAGTCCGATGACCGTCTTTACGTCGGTGATCTCGCCTGAGCGCACCAGTTCCAGCAGTTGCGGCAGGCGCATGGTTAGCACTTCGAGGAACTCACCGTCGTCGGGCTTGCTCCCCCGGTGTTCGAGGCCGCGCGCCAGATAGATGAGGATGCGCTCGGTGGAATAGGCGCAGGTCGGGTGGATGGTGGCGAGATAGGTCCACTCGCGCGCGACGTAGCCGGTTTCTTCCAGCAGCTCGCGCTTGGCGCAGGCGAGCGGTTCCTCTCCGCCGTCGATTTTTCCTGCCGGCAGTTCCAGACAATGCTGGCGCAGGGCGTAGCGGTACTGCCGCTCCATCAGGATTTCACCCGAATCGAGCAGCGGCACGATCATCACCGCCCCGTCGTGCTGGATGTATTCGCGCGTCGCCGGGCTGCCGTCGGGCAGGCGCACGCTGTCGCACTTCACACGCAGGAGCTTGCCCTCGAACACCGTTTCGCTCGCGGTCTCGTGCTCGGTGAAATCCGCCGGCTTCATCGCCGGGTTCCGCGGCAGAGGTTGATCTCGTCGCGCAGCTGCTGCGCCACCGTCCGGCCGGCTGCGGCGAAGTCGCGGCCGCCGCTCGCGTAAAGCACGGCGCGCGAAGTGCTGATGACGAGCCCCGTGCCCGCCTTGGTCGCGCCGTTCGCAATCACCGCAGCGACGTCCCCGCCCTGCGCGCCCACGCCGGGCACCAACAGCGGCATGTCGCCGACGATGGCGCGGATCTCCCCGAGTTCCCGCGGATAGGTCGCGCCGACGACGAGCAGCACGTTGCCGTTCGCGTTCCATTCGCGCGCCGCTTTCGCGGCGACGATGTGGTAGAGCTTCTTCCCGCCCTGCTCGACGTCCTGCACGTCGCTCGCGCCGGGGTTGGAGGTGCGGCAGAGCACGATTACCCCCTTGTCCGCGTGCGCGAGATAGGGCGCGAGCGAATCCTGCCCCAGGTAGGGGTTCACTGTCACCGCGTCCGCCTGGTAGCGCGCGAAGGCTTCGCGCGCGTACATTTCGGCGGTGCTGCCGATGTCGCCGCGTTTCGCATCCAGGATCACCGGCACCTGCGGATGTGCGCGCCGGATGTGCGCGATGGTCATCTCCAGTTCTTCCTCGGCGCGCGCCGCGGCGTAATAGGCGATCTGCGGCTTGAACGCGCACACCAGGTCGGCGGTGGCGTCGACGATGGCGCGGCCGAATTCGAATATCGGATGCTTCGCGCCGGCGAGGTGCGCGGGGAGCTTCGCCGGATCGGGATCGAGCCCGACGCAGAGCAGGCTGCCGCTCGCCGCCCAGGCTTGTTCCAAGCGCTCAACGAATTTCATGGGTACATTCTCCGGCCACAGAATGAAAAACGCGGTCGATGATAAGCCGACCGCGTTGCTAGCTCAAGGCGGGGGGCGCCCCCCCCGGCGACTCAGAGTGCCTTGATCGAGAAGTAGCAGAGCGCCATCAGCGACTGCGGCATGATGCCGAGTGCGAGCACCGCCAGGCCATTGACCGAGATCAAGAGGCTCATGTCGAAGCTGGGGGTGATCGGCGCGGTGTCGAGCGGCTCGTCGAAATACATCAGCTTCACCACGCGCAGGTAGTAGAAGGCGCCGATGAGCGAGAACATCACCGCCACCACGGCAAGCCAGACCTGGTCGGAGGCGAGCAGCGGCTGCAGCACCGCCAGCTTGGCGTAGAAGCCGACCGTGGGCGGGACGCCTGCAAGCGAGAACATCAACAGCAGCATGATGAAGGCGAACCACGGGCTGCGCGCGTTCAGGCCCTTGAAGTCGTCGAGTTTCTCCGCCTCGAAGCCCGCGCGCGAGAGCAGCATCACCATGCCGAAGGAGCCCAGGGTGGTGAGCACGTAGGTGACGACGTAGAACATGGCGGCGCTGTAGGCGTCCGCAGCATTCAACAGATTGCCGTTCACCACGCCGGCGAGCAGGCCGAGGAGCGTGAAGCCCATGTGCGAGATGGTGGAATACGCCAGCATGCGCTTGATGTTGGTCTGTGCGATGGCCGCGAGGTTGCCCACCGCCATCGACGCCACCGACAGGATCACCAGCATTTGCTGCCAGTCCACCGCCAGGTCGAGCAGGCCGTTCACCAACAGGCGCATCGCCATCGCGAAGGCGGCGAGCTTGGGCGCCGAGCCGATGACCAGCGTCACCGCCGTGGGCGCGCCGTGATAGACGTCCGGTATCCACATGTGGAAGGGCACCACGCCCAGCTTGAACGCCATGCCGGAGACGAGGAACACCAGGCCGAAAGTGAGCACGATCTTGTTCGGTTGCCCCGTGGAGATCGCCCTGGCGATCTGCGAGATGTCGAGCGTGCCGGTCGCGCCGTAAATCATCGACATGCCGTAGAGCAGCAGTCCCGAGGCGAGCGCGCCGAGGACGAAATACTTCATCGCCGCTTCGGTCGACTGCGCCGAATCGCGGTTCAACGCGACCATGGCGTACAGGGAGAGTGACAGCAATTCCAGGCCGAGGTACAGAATGAGGAAGTTATTCGCCGAAATCATCACCATCATGCCGAGCAGTGCAAACAGCATGAGCGCGAAGAACTCGCCTTTCCACAGCCCGCGGTCGGACAGATAGCCGCGCGAATAAATCAGAGTGGTCGCCACGGCGACATAGGCGCCGAGCTTGAGCGCATGGCTCATCAGGTCGGCGACGAACATGTTGTGCATGGCGTAGGTGACCTGACCCTGGGTGACGACGCCGATATCGAATGTAAGGATGGCGCAGCCGACGAGCGTGAGCTGGGTCAGGGCGTAGCTCAGGTAGCGCAGTCCCTGCGGCAGCAGGAGATCCACCACCAAGATGACCGAGACCATCGCGAGCAGGAAGATTTCCGGGTAGGCGGGCAGCAGATTGAGCGTGGTGAAATTCATGTTGTCGATCGCCTTACAGCTTGCTTGCCGCGACGTGCTGCAACAGGTTGTTGACCGAGGCGTGCATCACCTCGGTGAAGGGCAGCGGATACAGGCCCATGCCGAGAACGGCGACGGCGAGCAGCCCCAGCACCAGGAACTCGCGCCCACCGATGTCCTGCAGCTCCTTGACGTGATCGTTGACGACATCGCCAAAGATCACCCGCTTGTACATCCACAGGGTGTAGGCGGCACCGGTGATCAGCGTGGTCGCGGCGATGAAGCCGATCCAGAAGTTGTGCTTCACGGCTCCCATGATGACCATGAATTCGCCGACGAAGCCGCTGGTGGCGGGCAGGCCGCAATTGGCCATGGCGAACAGCATCATGAGCGAGGCGAACTTAGGCATGGTGTTCACCACACCGCCGTAGTCCGCGATCAACCGGCTGTGCATGCGGTCGTACATCACGCCGACGCAAAGGAACATGGCGGCGGAGACGAAACCGTGCGAGATCATCTGCACCAGCGCCCCCTCCACGCCGTAGGCGTTGAAAATGAAGAAGCCCAGCGTGACGAAGCCCATGTGCGCAATCGACGAATAGGCGATCAGCTTCTTCATGTCCGCCTGCACCAGCGCTACCAGGCCAATATAGACCACCGCGATCAGCGACAGCGCGATCACGTAGCCCGAGAGCGCGTGGCTCGCGTCGGGCAGCACCGGCAGCGAGAAGCGGATGAAGCCGTAGGCGCCCAGCTTCAGCAGGATGGCGGCAAGCACCGCCGAGCCGCCGGTGGGCGCCTCGACGTGCGCATCCGGCAGCCAGGTATGCACCGGCCACATCGGCACCTTCACCGCGAACGCCATGAAGAAGGCGATGAACAGCAGGATCTGCGGCGCGAGCGCGATCGGCAGCTTGTGCCAATCGAGGATGGAGAAGCTGCCGCCCGACTTGTCGTACAGATACAGGAACGCGACCAGCATCAACAGCGACCCGAGCAGCGTGTAGAGGAAGAACTTAAACGCCGCATAGACGCGGTTCGGCCCACCCCAGACGCCGATGATGAGGTACATCGGGATCAGGGTCGCCTCGAAGAAGACGTAGAACAGCATCGCGTCCAAGGCCGCGAACACGCCGTTCAGCAGGCCGGACATGATGAGGAAGGCGCCCATGTACTGCGCCACGCGCTTGGTGATCACTTCCCAGCCGGCCAGCACGACGAGTACGGTGATGAAGCTATTGAGCAGGATGAAGATCACCGAGATGCCGTCGACGCCGAGGTGGTAGTTGATGTTGAAGCGCGGGATCCAGGGCGAGAGCTCGACGAACTGCATTGCGCTCGTCTGCAGGTTGAAACCCGAGTAGAGCGGCAGCGTCACGGCGAAGCCGACTACGGCGCCGAGTAGCGAGATATTGCGCACCTGCGCCGCGTGGCGGTCGCTGAACGCGAGCACCAAAAGGCCGAACAGGATCGGAATCCAGATGCTGATGCTGAGCCAGGGAGCGGTATTCATCGTCTGTCCCCTATGCCCGCCACAGCCACAACAAGGCGAATACGCCGATGATCATGGTGAACGCGTAGTGGTAGATGTAGCCCGATTGCAGCCGGCGCGCGAGGGCGGCGATCCAACCGACCAGCCGCGCCGATCCGTTGACAAGGACGCCGTCGATCAGGCCGACGTCGCCCCCTTGCCACAGGCCGCGGCCGACCGCGCGCGCGCCGCCGGCGAAGAACCAATCGTTGAAGCGGTCGAAACCGTACTTCTCTTCCAGGATGGTGACCAGGATGCCGGCCTTCTCGCGGATCACGCCCGGCAGACTCGGGTTGACGATGTAGAGGTAGAACGCGGTCGCCGCGCCGGCGAACGCGAGCCAGAACGGCAGGCTCGTCAAGCCGTGCAGCGCCATGCTCACCACGCCGTGGAATTCATGTGCCATCTCCGCCAGCCCCTCGTGCTCGGGCGCGATGAAGATCGCGGAACCGAAGTAGTTGCCGTAGAGGATGCTGCCGATGACCCAGCCGGCGCAGATCGAAGGTATGGCGAGCAGGATGAGCGGGATGGTCACCACCGCGGGCGACTCGTGCGGCGGATGCCCGCCGCCGTGGCCGTGCGCGTCGTGCCCGTGGGGGTCATGGGCTGCCGCGCGGCGGAAGCGCTCCTCGCCGTGGAAGGCGTAGAAGATCAGGCGGAAGGAATACAGGCCGCCGACGAACACGCCGGCGAGCACGGCGAGATAGGCGAAGCCCGCCCCCGGCGTGTGCGACAGATGCACCGCCTCGAGGATCGAGTCCTTGGAGAAGAAGCCGGCAAATGGCGGCAGTCCCGCGTTTGCGAGCGCGCCGATGAACATGGTGAGATAGGTGATCGGCATGTACTTGCGCAGGCCGCCCATCCTGCGCATGTCCTGTTCGTGATGCATGGCGACGATCACCGAGCCCGCGCCGAGGAACAAGACCGCCTTAAAGAAGGCGTGAGTCATCAGGTGGAACATCCCGACCGAGTAGGCCGAGGCGCCCAGCGCCACCGTCATGTAGCCGAGCTGCGACAGCGTGGAATAGGCGACCACGCGCTTGATGTCGTATTGCACCACCGCGATCAGCGACATGAAGAAAGCGGTGATGGCGCCGATGACGAGCACCACGGAAAGCGCGGTCTCGGACAGTTCGAACAACGGCGACATGCGCGACACCATGAATATGCCGGCGGTCACCATGGTCGCGGCGTGAATCAGGGCGGAGATCGGCGTCGGGCCTTCCATCGAGTCGGGCAGCCAGACGTGCAGCGGGAATTGCGCCGACTTGCCCATGGCGCCGACGAACAGCAGGATGCAGATCACGGTGATCAGCGACCACTCGCTGCCCGGAATAAGTTCGATGGTCTGGCTGGCCAACGCGCCGGCCTTGCCGAACACGGTCGCATAGTCCAGCGTCCCGGCGTAGGCCAGCACCAGGCCGATGCCAAGTAGAAAGCCGAAGTCGCCCACGCGGTTGACCAGGAAGGCTTTCAGGTTCGCGTAGATCGCCGTCGGCCGGGTGTACCAGAAGCCGATCAGCAGATAGGACACCAGGCCGACCGCCTCCCAGCCGAAGAACAACTGCACGAAGTTATTCGACATCACCAGCATCAACATGGAGAAGGTGAACAGGGAGATGTAGGCGAAGAAGCGCTGGTAGCCCGGGTCGTCGCTCATGTAGCCGATGGTGTAGATGTGTACCATGAGCGAGACGAAGGTCACCACCAGCATCATCATGGCAGAGAGCTTGTCGATCAGGAAGCCGATCTCGAAGGACATGCCGCCGCTGGTGAGCCAGGTATAAACCGTGCCGTTGAACGTGTTGCCCGCCTGCACGTCCTGGAACACCTGCCAGGACGCGAGGCAGGAAATCGCCACGCCGAGGATGGTGATGCGGTGCGCCCAGGTGCGGCCGATGAACCAGCCGAACAGGCCGGCGATGAGGGCACCCACCAGCGGCGCCAGGGGCACGATGAGATAGAGGGTATGCATATCGATGTTCGGCATCTGCCCTACCCTTTCAGCTTGTCGAGGTCATCGACATTGATCGTTCTCAGATTCCGGAACAGCACCACCAGAATCGCCAGGCCGATGGCCGACTCGGCCGCGGCCACGGTGAGGATGAAGAATACGAACACCTGCCCCGCCGTATCATCCAGGTAATGGGAAAAGGCAACGAAGTTCATGTTGACCGCCAGCAGCATGAGCTCAATCGCCATCAGCAGCACGATCACGTTCTTGCGGTTGAGGAAAATCCCCAACACGCTGATGGCGAACAGGATGCCGCTCAGGATCAAAAAATGGGACAGGGAAGGCACGCGGTGTTTTCCTTATTCTTCTTCAGCCTCGGGCGACGGTTTCTCCGCCGGCATGGAAACCAGACGGATGCGGTCCGCCCGCTTCACCCGCACCTGCAGCGCCGGGTTCTGGTATTTGGTGTTCTTGCGCCGGCGCATGGTCAAGGCAATCGCCGCCACGATGGCCACCAGCATGATCACCGCGGCAATCTCGAACGGGTAGACATACTCGGTATAAAGCAGCCGGCCCAGTTCCTTGGTGTTGCTGTAGTCGGCAGCATGGGGAATCGGCGCCGGGAAGTTTCCGGCCCCGAAATATTTCCCGTCCAGCACGACGACCATTTCCACCACCATCAGCACGGCCACCGTCGCCGCCAGCGGCAGGTAGTCCCAGAAACCTTCGCGCAGGCGGGCCAGATTGATGTCCAGCATCATCACCACGAACAGGAACAGCACCATCACCGCGCCGACATAGACCAGCA
>CAZMGP010000111.1:0-8789 GCA_964565875.1 uncultured Enterobacteriaceae bacterium | reverse complement strand
GTGTGGTGCGAGACTGGCACCCCCGATCTCGCCTTCGCGCGCAAATTTGCCGAAGGCATACACAAGAAGTTCCCTGGCAAGAAACTCGCCTACAACTGCTCGCCGTCGTTCAACTGGAAGCGCAACCTGGACGACGCGACCGTGGCGAAGTTCCAGCGCGAACTCGGCGCCATGGGCTACAAGTTCCAGTTCATCACCCTGGCGGGCTTCCACGCGCTCAACTACTCGATGTTTGAACTCGCCTACGGCTACGCCAGAAACAACATGACCGCCTTCGTAGAATTGCAGCAGAAGGAATTCGCAGCGGCGGAGAAAGGCTTCACCGCGGTGAAGCACCAGCGCGAGGTCGGCACGAGTTACTTCGACGACGTGACCCAGGTGGTGCAGGGCGGGAAGTCCTCGACCACCGCATTGCATGGATCCACGGAAGACGAGCAGTTCTTCGACGCGGTGAAGCAGGTCAAGGTCGCCTGACGGCGGCAGTTTCACACGCGGGCGCCGCAGCGAGGTATGCTGCGGCGTCTTTCTTTGTGCGGCCGGGCATGGCGCTAGGGTGCGTCTCGTCGGAAGTGATACTTTTCAACAAGCCCTACGGCGTGCTTTGCCAGTTCACGCCGGTAGCCGGCCGCGCCTGCCTCAAGGACTTCATCGCCATTCCCGACATCTATGCGGCGGGTCGGCTCGATGCCGACAGCGAAGGCTTGCTGGTGCTCACCGGGGACGGTGCCTTGCAGGCGCGGATCGCCGAGCCCAGGCGCAAGCTCGCCAAAACCTATTGGGCCCAGGTCGAGGGCGTGCCGGACGCACAAGCGCTCGCGGCCTTGCGCGGCGGACTGGACCTGGGCGATTTTGTCAGCCGGCCTTGTCAGGCGCAGTTGATCGCCGAACCGGTTGGGCTCTGGCCGCGGCAGCCGCCGATTCGGGAGCGAAAGCTCATTCCTACCGCCTGGCTGGAACTCAAGCTCGAGGAAGGCAAGAATCGGCAGGTGCGCCGCATGACCGCGAAAGTCGGCTACCCCACGCTGCGCCTGATACGCTGGGCGGTCGGCCGCTGGACGCTAGCCGGGCTGTCGCCGGGGCAGTGGCGCAAGGCGGCCGTACCGCAAAACCGGGGCTAGCGTGTCAACCGGGTGTCGCCGCCGGCGTTAGTCGCGCTGACACCGCATTTAATTGCTGTCACCACCCTAATCTTAGAGAGGAACGTTTCCATGAATAAGCTGCTATCTGCCCTGGTTGCCACGGCGTTCGCTGCGGCGAGCGTCACCGCGTTCGCGCAAGGCGCCGCCAAGCCTGCCGCTCCTGCCGCTGCGCCGGCTCCTGCCGCTGCGCCTGCCGCGCCCGAAGCCAAGGGCGATGCCGCCAAGGCCGACGCCCCCAAGGCCAAAGCCAAAGGCAAAGCCAAGAAGGCGAAGGCCAAGAAGGCCAAGAAAGCCAAGAAAGCCGAGTAAAAACAACCGATTCGTAAGTTAGCGGCAAGGCGCCGGGCTCCCCTGGCGCCGGTTTTTTGTGTAGAATGCCTGCCAGTCTGAGTCAAAGCGTGCTCCGCAGAAGCGTGGTTCGGGCCGGCTGGTCGTCGTGACTGGTGTTTTTTTAGTGAAAATTAACTCAAAGAGAGGATCCAACATGAGCAAGCTGCTGTCCCTGATCATCGCCGCCGTTTTCGCCTCCGTCAGCTTCGTTACCGTCGCTGCCGACAAACCGGCCGAGAAGAAGGAAGCGAAGAAGGAAGAGAAGAAGGCCGCCAAGGCGGAGAAGAAAGAAGAGAAAAAAGAAGAGAAGAAAGAAGAAAAGAAAGCTGCGAAGTAATATTCGCACAGCACTAAAAGGCAGGGTATATCCCTGCCTTTTTTGTTTCTGCCGCGAGCCTATGAGCACCCAACGTTCTTTCCCGCGCAAAGCCGCCGGCATTGTCCTCGCTTTCGCCGCATGGTTGACAGCGGCGGGCTGGGCCGCGGCGCAGCCCGCGGTGCTGCCGACGATGAAGCTGACTGCCGGGATTTATCTCATCGATGCCGAAGTGGCGAGCACGATGACGACGCGCGCGCAAGGGCTGATGCATCGCAAGAAGCTCGCGCCAAGCGCCGGCATGCTGTTCCTGTTCGACGAATCGGCCGGCCATTGCATGTGGATGAAAAACACACTGATTCCTTTGAGCGTTGCCTTCCTCGACGAGCGCGGCGAGATCGTGAACGTCGAGGACATGCAGCCTCTGGACGAAACGACGCATTGCGCCGCGGCTCCTGCGCGTTTCGCGTTGGAGATGAATCAGGGCTGGTTCAAGAAGCGCGGCATCGGTGCCGGGACGCAGATCCAGGGAATCGAGCGCTTGCTACCCGCCGCGCCGCGCTAGAGCTGTTCATTGGAAAAAGGGGGCACGCCCCCTTTTGATCCCTCAATTCGGAGGCGATCGAAAAACGCTTCCCGCCGGTAAATCGGCGTGCTGCTCGCAGCTTCAGCGGTCTGGAAGCATTTTTCAACCGCCTGGTCTAGGTCAGTATCCGAAATAGACCGCCGGGTGCGCACCGGCCGCCATACACAGCAGCAGCGGAAAAGTAAGCGCGAAATTCGCGCGCGCCGCAATGGTCGCGCGTTTGCGCGCCGCTACCCTCTCTGCCTCCGTGGCCTGCACTAGTCCGAGCACACGCTTTTGCGCCGGCCATAAGAGCGCCCAAACGTTGAACAGCATGATGGTGCCCAGCCACGCGCCGATGCCAATGGCGACGTGGCCGGTTTGCAGGCTGAACGCTGCGACGAAGTTCCGGCCGAGCAGGGCGGCACCGGTCACCCAGGTCGCGACGGCGGCCCAGCGGAACCACAACAGCGCGCGCGGCGCGACGTGGCGAATGATGGCGGCGGCGCTGCCGTCCGCCGCCGCCGACTTGAGCGCGGGCGTCTGTACCAGAATGAAGTAGTACAGCAGCCCGACCCACAGGATGCCGGCCATGAAATGGAACCAGCGCGTGAGCGCGGGGACGACGTCCACGCCGGACTCCGATCAGGCTACGCGCGCGAAAGCTCAGCCGCCGAAGTTCTTCGCCACGAAGCCCCAGTTGACCAGGTTCCAGAACGACTCGACGTACTTCGGCCGCGCATTGCGGTAGTCGATGTAGTAGGCGTGCTCCCACACGTCGCAGGTGAGTAGCGGCTTGTCCGCTCCGGTGAGCGGCGTCGCGGCGTTGCCGGTGTTGACGATGTCGAGCGAGCCGTCCGCTTTCTTCACCAGCCAGGTCCAGCCCGAGCCGAAGTTGCCGACGGCGGACTTGGAGAAGGCTTCCTGGAAGGCGGCGAACGAACCCCACTTCTTGTTGATCGCATCTGCGAGGGCGCCTGTCGGCGTGCCGCCCGCCTTGGGCGCGAGGCAGTTCCAGTAGAAGCTGTGATTCCAGACCTGGGCAGCGTTGTTGAACAGGCCGCCCGAGGCCTTCTTGATGATGTCTTCCAGGCTCGCGTTCTCGAACTCGGTGCCCTTGATCAGATTGTTGAGGTTGGTGACATAGGCCTGATGGTGCTTGCCATAGTGGAATTCGAGCGTTTCCTTGGAAATGTGCGGTTGGAGCGCGTCCATCGCGTAAGGCAGCGGCGGCAGTTTATGTTCCATGATGCGTTCTCCTTAGCGGTCTGAGAAAAAGCGGCGATTCTAGGCGATAAGCGCTGGCGCTGGCAACGAAGTCCGTGAATTCAATATGGTCTCTCGACGCGCACGCCGGCACCGCCGTGCGCGAAGGAGAGTTCCAGCGCGTCGCCTGCGCGCAAGCCGGCGCTCGCGCGCACCACGGCGCCGTCCGCGGTGCGCGCGATGGCATAGCCGCGCTCGAGCACGGCGCCGGGATCCAGATGCGCGAGTCCGAGTTTGAGTCGCGCGAGACCTTCTCCCATCGAGGCGAGGTGCTGCACCGTCGCGTGGTGCAGGCGAGTTTCCGCTTCGCCGGCGCGGTGCTGCAGCAGCGCAATATTCGGCATTGCGGCGGCGAGCCCTTGCAACGCGGCCGAGGCGCGCCGCTCGGCGTCGCGTACGCTGCGCGCGAGCGCTGCCCCGAGGCGGAGCTGCGCCGCAGCGATGCGCATCCCGGTCGCGGCGAGGCGCTCGGCCGGACTCTGCAGTCGTGCGGCAAGCGCATCGACGCGCTGCGCGCGCGCCTCCAGCGCCGCGCGCGTCTGCCGCAGCAGTCCCTGCCTGAGTTGGCGCAGCAGGGCGAGCAGCTCGACCCGCGCCGGGCTCGCCAATTCCGCGGCTGCGGTCGGCGTGGCGCCGCGCCTGTCGGCGACGAACTCGGCGATGGTGAAATCGGTTTCGTGGCCGATGCCGGTGACGACGGGGATGGGGGAAGCGGCGATCACGCGAGCGAGGCTTTCGTCGTTGAACGCCCACAGGTCTTCGATAGAGCCGCCGCCGCGGCACAGTATCAGCACATCGCATTCGCCGCGCTTTGCGGCGGTCGTCAGCGCCGCGGCGAGTTCGCGTGCCGCGCCCTCGCCCTGCACCGCCGCCGGATAGATGATGACCGGGATCGACGGATTGCGCCGGGCGAGCGTCGTCAGAACGTCGCGCAGCGCCGCGGCCTGCAGCGAAGTGACGATGCCGATGCGTTGCGGAAACTGCGGCAGCGGCTTCTTGCGCGCCGCATCGAACAGCCCTTCCTGGTCGAGCTTGTCGCGCAGGCGCAGGAAAGCTTCGAACAGTGCGCCTTGTCCGGCGCGTCGCATCGATTCCACGTTCAGCTGGAAGTCGCCGCGCGCCTCGTAGAAGCTGACCAGGGCGCGCACCTCGACCTTCAGCCCGTCGCGCGGCTCCCAGTCCAGAAGCTGACCGCGGCCGCGGAACATGACGCAGCGCACTTGCGCCGCCTCGTCCTTGATGGAGAAATAGAGATGGCCGGACTTGGCGCGCACGAAATTGGAGATCTCGCCCGCAACCCAAAGCAGCGGATAGCGATGTTCGAGCAGATCGCGCACGCTCCGCGCCAGCGCGGAAACGCTGAGAATTTCCCCTGGGAGGGGGCTGGAAACCCGCGTCAATTCTAGCTCTCTGGGCATGTCACGATATTACACTATCCACAGCGAGTGCCAGTCGCGCGCTCCACTCTGCAGCGAGTGCGGGCCTCCCTCGGGAGAGTTCTGTAACAAGCTGTTTTGTATAGGCAAAAATACATGTTCAAATATTGGGCAGCGGCAAAATATCCTTTAGGGCGTTCCACTTAAGCTTCGTTCGAGCGGGCTATGCACAACCTTATCCACAGTTACTGTGGATAAGCAATCTGCCTAATTGACAACCTGCTATGGGGCCCGGCCTCTCGCGCCGGCGATGCAGCCAAAATCGGCACGAGCACGCGGCAGCATCACACCGACGATTGCGCTTGGAATCGCGTAGTCCTGCGCCTGCTCATCATCGGCGCAGCGACCTCGCGCAGCAGCGAGCCTTGCTCAAACCGGCCGCAGAAGCTAAAGTGGCGACGATAAAAAAATCCACAGGAGAGTTAATTGTTTGCGCTCATCACTGCGGCGGGTTGGCCGGTCTATCCGCTGCTGATCGCGTCGATTATTGCGGTCGCCCTGATCATCGAACGCCTGATGATGCTGCGCAAGGAAAAGATCGTCCCCTCGGACTTGCTCGGCAAGGTGGTCAAGGCTTACCGCGAGCAAGGCGTGAACCCGCAGATGCTCGATCAACTTGCCAAGGATTCGCCTCTGGGAAGGGTGCTCGCCGCGGGTCTGCGCAATCACAAGAGCTCGCGCTATGTGATGAAAGAGGCGATCGAAGAGGCCGGCCACGCGGTATCGCACGAGCTGGAGCGCTTTCTCACCACCCTGGGGACGCTCGCGACCATCGCGCCGCTGATGGGCCTGTTCGGCACGGTGGTCGGCATGATCGAGATCTTCGGCTCGCAGTCGCCTAGCGGGACCAACCCGCAGGTGCTGGCGCACGGCATCTCGGTCGCCTTGTATAACACCGCGCTCGGCCTGGTGATCGCGATACCGGCCATGATCTTCTACCGCCATTTCCGCGCCAAGGTCGACAGCTTCCTGGTGGACATGGAACAGCAGGCGAGCAAGCTGGTCGACCTGGTCCACGGCGAGCGCCTCGATTTCGACGAGAAGTCGCCGGCGACGCCGAATCGATCGTGAATTTCCAGCGCTTCCAGTCGCGCGAGCCTCTGGAAATCAACCTGATTCCGCTGATCGACGTATTGCTGGTGATCCTCATTTTCCTGATGATCACCACCACTTATTCCAAATTCGCCGAGCTGCAGATCAACCTGCCGACGGCCGACGCGCAGAAGCAGCCGGAGCGGCCGAACGAGATCAACGTCACCGTCAATTCCTCGGGCCAGTACACCATCGACCGCAGGCCGGTGGCGTTCCGCGACGCAGCGACGCTGTCCGACGACATGCGCCGCGCCGCCGGAGAACTCAAGGATCCGGTGGTGGTGATCAGCGCCGATTCCAACGCCACCCACCAATCGGTGATCAACGTCATGGAAGCGGCGCGGCTCGCCGGCTACAGCCACATCTCCTTCGCCACGCAGACCCAGACCAAGTAAGCCGCCGCAACCCTAGCGGCAGAGGCGATCTAGTGGAAGCCGGTTTCGCTGAACAACACTGGTATCGACGCAGCGCCGTGTCGCTTGCGCTCTGGCCGCTGAGCCTCGTCTACGGTTTGCTCGCCGCGATCCGCCGGCTGGCATATCGGACAGGCCTGTTGCGGACGGTGCGTCTGCCAGTGCCGGTCGTCGTCGTCGGCAACCTCGTCGCGGGCGGCACGGGGAAGACGCCGCTCGTCATCGCGCTCGCGCAGACGCTTGCGCGCAGCGGCTGGCGGCCGGGCATCTTGAGCCGCGGCTATGGCGGCAGCGCGCAAATTTCGACCGAGGTGCTGGCCTCCAGCCCGGCCGAGCTCGTCGGCGACGAGCCGCTGCTCATGGCGCGGGCGAGCGGCTGCCCGGTATGGGTCGGGCGCGACCGCGCTCAGGCTGGCGCGCAGCTCCTCGCCGCGCATCCGGACTGCGACTTGCTGCTGCTCGACGACGGCCTGCAGCACTACGCCCTCGCGCGCGACATCGAAATCGCGGTCGAGGACGAACGCGGCAGCGGCAATGGATTCATGCTTCCCGCCGGACCCTTGCGCGAATCCGCCTCGCGCCGGGTCGATGCCTGGGTGGTGAACGGCGCAGCGCCGGATCACCGCCAGCCCGGATTCCGCATGGACCTCGTCGGCGAGCGTTTCCGCCGCCTGGGCGCGGCGGGCGAGACCTTGTCCGCTGCCATGTTCGCAGGCAAGAAGCTGCATGCCGTCGCCGGCATCGGCAATCCGCAACGCTTCTTCGATCAACTGGCGCGCATGGGGCTCGCCACGGTGAATCACGCATTTGCCGATCATCACGCCTACCGCGCGAGCGAGCTCGAATTCGGCGCCTGCGACGCGCTGCTTATGACCGAGAAGGATGCGGTAAAATGCGAAAGTTTTGCGCGCGAGCACTGGTACGCGCTGCAGGTCGAGGTGGTACTGGCTGCGGCATTTTACCAATTCATCCTGGCGAAGCTAAATGGACTCAAGACTGCTTGACATCCTGGTGTGCCCGATTTGCAAAGGACCGCTGCAATATCGCAAGGCGGAGCAAGAACTGATCTGCAAGGCGGACAGGCTGGCATTCGCGATCCGCGACGGCATACCGGTGATGCTGGAAGACGACGCGCGCAAGATCGACCCCGCGGAAGAGATCCAGTAGCGGCGGCGACGCTGGCGTTACGCCGCGCAGGTGCGCCGGCGCAGCCGCTGCGCGCCGCGCACCCCTGAATTCGTACCCATGATCACCCTGCGACAACTGACGCTCGCCCGCGGCAGCAAGCGCCTGCTCGAGCGCGTCGACCTGACGCTGCATGCCGGGCAGAAGATCGGCGTCGTGGGCGCGAACGGCTGCGGCAAGTCGAGCCTGTTCGCGCTGCTGCTCGGTGAACTGCACCAGGAAGCGGGCGATCTGGAATTCCCTGCGCGCCTGACCGTCGCCCATGTGGAGCAGGACGTGCCGGCAAGCGAACAGGCCGCGATCGAATTCGTCATCGACGGCGATGCGCGGCTGCGCGCGATCGAGCGCGAGCTGGCAGCGGCGCACGAGGACGGCGAACGCCTTGCAACGCTCTACGAGACCTACGAACACGCGGGCGGCTACAGCGCGCGCGCCCGCGCGGCGAGCCTGATGCACGGGCTCGGCTTCGGCGCGGACGACCAGCAGAAATCGCTCGATGCCTTCTCCGGCGGCTGGCGGGTGCGGCTGATGCTGGCGCGTGCACTGATGTGCCCCTCGGACCTGCTGCTTCTGGACGAGCCGACCAATCACCTCGACCTGGATGCGGTGATCTGGCTCGAGCAGTGGCTGCGCGATTATCCCGGGACGCTGCTCGCGATTTCGCACGACCGTGATTTCCTCGACGGCACCGTCGGCCACATCCTCGCCATCGAACAATGCCGGCTGAAGCTCTACAGCGGCAACTATTCCGCGTTCGAGGAACAGCGCGCCATGCAGCTCGCGCAGCAGCAGGCGGCGTATCAGAAACAGCAGCGCGAGATCGCGCATCTACACGCCTATGTCGAGCGCTTCCGCGCCAAGGCGACCAAGGCGCGCCAAGCGCAGAGCCGGCTGAAGGCCCTGGCGCGCATGGAGCGCATCGCACCGGCGCACGTGGACGCGCCGTTCGACTTCAGCATGCGCGAGCCCCTGGCCGGCCCCGACCCGCTGCTCACTCTGGCCGATGCGGCGGCCGGCTACGGCGAACGCGCGGTGCTCTCGGACGTG
>CAZMGP010000110.1:0-8875 GCA_964565875.1 uncultured Enterobacteriaceae bacterium | reverse complement strand
TGGCTGCAAGCTCTGCCATGCTCGCCCCTAGCGATCCCGGAACTGCGGTTTGCGCTTCTCCGTGAAGGCAGTCATGCCTTCGACCGCATCGTCCGTCTGGAAAGCGAGGGTGTTGAGATCAGCTTCGACTTTCAAGCCTTCGTGCAGCGGCAGGTCGAGCGACCGTTTGACGGCGTCGCGCGCGAGCTTCAGCGCCGTCAAGCCGTAGCAGGAAAAGGCGCGCGCGTACTCGATCGCGGCCGCCACCACCTCGCCTTCGGCGACGCGATGCACCAAGCCGATGCGCAAGGCCTCCTCGGCGTCGACGCTGCGCGCGGTCAGGATCATTTCCAGCGCCCGCGCCTCGCCTACGGCGCGCGGCAGCCGCTGCGTCCCGCCGTAGCCGGGGATGAGGCCCAGCTTGATTTCCGGCAGGCCCATTTTCGCCGTGCGCACGGCGATGCGGAAGGTGCAGGCGAGCGCGAGTTCCAGGCCGCCGCCGAACGCGTAACCGTTGATGGCGGCGATGGACGCGATCGGCAGCGTATCGAGCCGGGCGAGCACCGCTTGGCCGAATTCGGCGTCGCGCCGCTGCTCCGACAAAGTGCGCCCGGTGAGTTCCTTGATGTCGGCGCCGGCGCAGAAGGCCTTGGTCCCTGCCCCGGTCACGATGAGGGCGCGCGCGTCGCTCTTCGCCACCTGGTCGAAGGCCTCCAGCAACTCGCGCAACACGGCGGAAGAGAGCGCGTTCAGCGCTTCCTGCCGATCCAGGGTCAGCAGCGCGAATTCGTCCTGCCGTGTGAGATGTACGCTCATGTCCTACCTCTAGGATTTGGCGCCGCCGAAGCGGCAGGGTTGGGGTTGGATGCGGCCTTGCTTGGCCCAGGCGACGAGTTCGCGCTTCAGCACCTTGCCCGATGCCGTGAGCGGGAACTCGGTCATGACGATGTAGAACTCGGGCATGTCGTATTTGGACAGCCCGCCTGCGTCCAGATGCGCGAGCATCTCCTCCACCGCGGGCCCGGGCTGCGCCTTGGGCACCACGGCAAGGCACACGCGCTCGCCCAGGCGCTCGTCCGTCACCGCAAAGGCCACGGCTTTGGAGACTGTCGGATGGCGGTGCGCGATGTCTTCGATGCGCGCCGGGTAGATGTTGTGCCCGCCGCGGATGATCAGGTCTTTCTTGCGCCCGACCACCTGCAGATTGCCCTCGGCGTCAAACCTGCCCAGGTCCCCGCTCATGAACCAGCCGGAGGCATTGAACGAGCCCTCCGTCGCGTGCTGATTGCCGAAATAGCCCAGCGTCAAGAGCGCCCCGCGCCCGCCGATTTCGCCGATCTCGCCTGCCGCCACTTCGATGTCGGGATTTTCCTGGTCAAAGAGCCGGATTTCGTAGCCCGCGCAAGCCTTGCCGCAGGTGCCGACGATGATCTCGGCGCTGTCGGTGGGCAGCGTGTACTGGTGCGAGCCGTTCTCGGTCATGCCGTAGACGTTCTGCGGCTTGATGCCGATCGCGAGGAAGTTCGCCGCGAGGTCCTTCGGAATGGTGGCCCCGGCCATGTAGAAGACTTTCACCTTGCCCAGACGCTCGTGTCCTTTCTTTCGCATCTGCGCCAGGGTGTCGATCGCGTGCGTCGGCACGCCCATGACGTAGGTCGCCCCCGTCTCGGCGATCCAGTCGATCACGTCCTTGCCTGGCGGCAGCTCGTTCAACACCATCTCGAAGCCCGCGGTGAGGGCTTGGGCGAGGCCCACGTTCGCGATGTGGTGCGAGGTCGGACTGAGGGAAAGCAGTACTGTATGCGCGTCGTGCCCCCAGTCGCGCACCATGGCGCGGCCGTTGGCGAGTAAGGTGTTGTCCGAATGCATCACGCCTTTGGGAGCGCCGGTGGTGCCGGAGGTGAAGGCGAGGTACATGACTTTGTCCGGGCTCGCGTCCGCGGGATGGTTGGGCTTGCCCGTTGGCTTTCTCTCCGGGAAGGGGGTACCGCCGCGAGAGGCCGCGCCTTTACGCGGGTTCACGCGGTAGATGCGCCGTAGCCCAGGCAGGCGTGCCGCTTCGGTGAAGATGTCCTGGCGCGCGGCGTCCGCCCCGTAGCCCGGCTGCGCGACGAGCGCTGCGCATTCGATGCGGGCGAGCAGCTCCAGCACTTCGCCCACGGTGTAGTTCTGGTGGAGCGAGGGATTGCAGATGCAACCGTTACGCGCGCAGGCGAGCAGCGTGACGATCGATTCGGCGCGGCTGGGCAGCCACACCGACACGCGCTGGCCGCGCTTCACGCCGGCGCGATGCAGGTCTGCCGCGACGCTATCGACCCAGGCGAGGAGCTCGGGCCAGGTGAGGCGCTCGGCACCGTCGCGCAACGCGTAGGCGGCGGGCCGGACTCGCGCGTGCTCGGTGAGCAGCGAATAGAAGGTGTGGTTCTGCCACAGCCCTTGCTCGTAGTATTGCCTTGCCGTCTGCGGATCGTGCAAGCTGAGGACGGTGTTCACGTTCTTTCTCCGCGGCAGCTAGCCTAGTGGCCGAACTTGCCCGCATCGGGCTTGCGCCGCTCGGCGAACGCTTTGGACAATTCGTGCGATTCCTCGCTCGCGAGATAGCCCCGCAGCAGCAGGTCGTGCGCCATGCGCGCCAGGCCCGACACGCCGCCGTGACGCGCGTTGAACGCGGCCTTGACCGAGGCGAGCGCGAACGGCCCGCGCTCGGCGATCTCTAGCGCCATCGCCTTCGTCGCGCTCTTGAGTTCCGCATCGGGCACGACTTTGTTGATGAGCCCCATGGCGAGCGCTTCGGCGGCCGAAATCCTGGGGTTTCGATACCAGAGCTCCTTCGCGCGCTTCTTGCCGACCAAGTCCTCCAGGTACCAGGTGCCGTAACCCGCGTCGAAACTGCCCATCATCGGGCCGACCTGGCGAAACACCGCGCTCTCCTTGGCAATCGTCAGGTCGCACACCATCTGCAACACGTTGCCTCCGCCCACGGCAAAGCCGTTCACCGAGGCGATCACCGGCTTTTGCAGCCGGTCGAGCGCTTCGTACATTTCCAGCGTCGGCAGCGTCCCGGCATAGAGAAGGCTATCTTCCATGCCTTCCTTGCGCCCGCCGATGCAGAAGAACTTGTCCCCCGCTCCGGTGAGCACGATGACGCGCGTCCTGGTCTCGCGCCGGATGTCGTTCACGCAATCGCGGATTTCGTGGCACATGCGCGGGGTGAACATGTTGCCGTCATCGGGGCGATTCAGCGTGAGCGTGCCGATCGGCCCGTCTTCTTCGTAACGTATCTCCTCGAATGCCATGCGCTCCTCCTAGAATCCACCGCTTGCTGCCGCACGCTTCCTCGCCCCACCGCCTCCTAGATCACCTGTTCACCGCGCAGTTTGGCGATCTCGCCCTCGTTCAGACCGAGTTCCTCTTCCAGAATCGCATCCGTATGCTCGCCCAGTGCAGGCGGCGCGAAACGGTAGGACTCCGCCGTGTCGTCGACGCGTATGCCCAGTCCCACCTGGGGAATCGTGGCGCCGAAAGCGGGAACCGAGTAGAGCATGCCGCGCGAACGCAGTTCGGCATCCGCCGCGATGTCCTGCAAATTGTTGATCGGCCCCGCCGGTATGCGCTCGCGCGCGAACAGCTCCAGCCATTCGGCGCGCTTGCGGCGCAACAACAAAGCCTGAATGTGCGCGACGATTTCCTCGCGCGCGGCACGCCGGTCCTTGTTGCTGCGAAAACGTTCGTCGGCCCCGTAGTCGGGTTCCCCTACGGCGCTCCAAAAGCGGCGCCAGATGCCGTCGTTGCCGAGGCCGAGGGTGATCGGCGCGTCCTGGGTATCGAAGCTTTGGTAGACGGCGATCACGCTGTCGCGCGCGCCGCTGCGCCGCGGCAGCTCGCCCGAACCCATGTAGGTCGTGAGCCGCGGCGACATGAAGCGCGTCGTGCTCTCGATCATGGAGATGTCGATGGCGCAGCCCTTGCCGTCGCTCCTGCGCCGGTACAGCGCGGCGGCAACCGCCATGGCCGCATCCATGCCGGAGAGCAGGTCGGCGGCGGGCGTTCCCACTTTTTGCGGCGGCGAGTCGGCTTCGCCGGTAAGGTCCATCACCCCGCCGTAGCCTTCTGCAATCAGGTCGTAACAAGGCAGGCTGCTGCGCGCGCCGCGCACGCCGAAGCCGGTGATCGACACGTGCACCAGGTCGGAGCGCACCGCTGCGAGCGTCGCGTAATCGATGCCGAGTTTCTTCTGGCTTTTCTCGATCTGGTTGGTGACGACTACGTCGTGCCTTGCCACCAGCTTGTGCAGCAGTTCGCGGCCGCGGGCCGTGGAAAAATCGAGCGTCAGGCTGCGCTTGTTGCGATTGACGGCGAGAAACCACAGCGACTCGCCGGCGAGGAACGGCGGCCCCCAGCCGCGCGCGTCGTCGCCCTCGCGCCGCTCGATCTTGATCACGTCCGCGCCGAAGTCGGCGAGCAGCAGTGTCGCGTAGGGTCCGGCGATGGAGGTCGTCAGGTCGAGGACGCGCACGCCGTCGAGCAAGCGAATCGGCTTGTCTCCGGCTCCGCTCTTCTTCGGCAGTTCGTCGACCGGCAACACGCCTCGCCTCCTTCGCGCCTTCCTTCTATTTGAACGGATGGCGCAGGACGATGGTCTCTTCGCGGTCCGGCCCGGTGGAGATCATGTCGACCGGCACGCCGCAGATCTGTTCCAGCCGCGACAGATAGGCGCGGGCATTGGCGGGCAGATCCTGGTAGCGCTTTACGCCGACGGTACTCTGCGACCAGCCGGGCATTTCCTCGTAGATTGGCACACAGCCTTTGGACGCATCCGCCCCCGCGGGAAAGATGTCGAGCGTCTTGCCTTCGGCGCGGTAGCCGACGCCGAGCTTGATTTTGTCCAGCCCGTCGAGCACGTCGAGCTTGGTGATGCACAAACCCGACAGGCCGTTGATCTGAATCGAGCGCTTGAGCACGGCCGCGTCGAACCAACCGCAGCGCCGCGGCCGGCCGGTGACCGAGCCGAATTCATTGCCGTTCTTGCGCAGCCGCTCGCCGACCGCGTCTTCCAGTTCCGTCGGGAACGGCCCGCCGCCGACCCGGGTGGCGTAGGCCTTGGCGATGCCGAGCACGTAGTGCAGCATCTGCGGGCCGATGCCAGCGCCACCGGAGGCGGAACCCGCGACGCAGCTGCTGGACGTGACGAAGGGATAGGTGCCGTGATCGACGTCGAGGAGCGAGCCCTGCGCGCCTTCGAACAGGAGATTCTTGCCTGCGGCCGCGGCGCGATAGAGTTCCGACGATACGTCCGCCACCATCGGCGCGAGGCGCGCGGCGAATCCCAGAGCCTCGTCGTGCGTGCGCTGATAGTCGACGGCCTGCGCCTTGAGATATTGCGTGAGGACGAAGTTGTGGTAGTCGAGCACTTCGCGCAGCTTTTCCGCAAAGCGCGACGGATTGAACAGGTCCTGCAGGCGGATCGCACGCCGCCCCACCTTGTCCTCGTACGCAGGGCCGATGCCGCGCCCGGTGGTGCCGATCTTGCCCGCGCCTTTCGCCGCTTCGCGCGCCTGGTCGATGGCGACGTGATAGGGCAGGATCAGGGGACAGGCCCCGGAGATGCGCAGCCTGCTGGTGACGGCGACGCCCGCCGACTCGAGCTCGTCGATTTCCTGCAGCAGTGCCGAGGGCGACAGCACCACGCCGTTGCCGATGTAGCAGGCGACCCCCTCGCGCAGGATGCCGGAGGGGATCAGGCGCAGGATGGTCTTCTTGCCGTTGATGACGAGGGTATGGCCGGCGTTGTGCCCTCCCTGGAAACGCACCACGCCTTCCGCATGGTCGGTGAGCCAGTCGACGACCTTGCCCTTGCCTTCGTCACCCCATTGGGTGCCGACTACCACTACGTTCTTTGCCATGCTGAGTCCAGATGTTGAGAATTGCGGATGCTGCGATTGGGGCGGGCGTCGTCGAATGCCGTCGGAGTTGGCGGATTGTCCGGCTTCGCGTCCGTGCGCAGCCTTAGATGTTCCTCAATGTCCACTTGCCATTGTCGTTCACCAGTACGCGTTCGCAGCGCGCTTCATCGCCCTCGCTCTCGTGTCCGGGCAGATCCTCGATCACCATTTCACCTGCGGCGCGCAGGCGCGCGATCTCGGCGGCGAGCGCCGGGTCGGCAGCGCGCGGCGCGCGGATCGCGCCGGCCGCCGGCGGCTCCGGCGCGAGGCGCGCCAGTTCGAGCAGGTAAAGCGTAAAGCCGGTCGCGGGCCGCGCGCGGCCGAACGCCTTGCCCACCCCGTCGTAGCGCCCGCCAAGGGCGACGGCATTGGGCAGCCGCGCACAGTACGCCGCGAACGCGGCGCCGCTGTGATAGTGATAACCGCGCAGGTCGGCGAGATCGATGCTCACCGGAATGTCCTCCAGCGCGGTAAGCGCTTCCAGGTCGGCGAGCGCGCGCGCGATCTCCGCATGCTGCGGCAGCTCGCGGCGAGCGCGCGCGATCACCTCGCGTCCGCCGTAGAGTTCGGGCAACAGCAGAATGGCCTCGCGTGTCGCCTTGTCCAAGTCCTTGGTGAGGGTTTGCAGCGCGGACCTGTCCTTCGCCTGCAGTGCCGCGAACAGATCAGCCTCCAGTTCCGCGCCGATTTCGCCGCGCTGCGCCAGGGAGCGAAACACCGCGACATGGCCGATGTCCAGCCGCACGTCGTCGAGCCCGCACAGCGCGAGCGCCTGCGCGAGCAGCCGCTGGATCTCCAGATCGCTCTCGATGCCCGCGTGGCCATAGACCTCCGCGCCGATCTGCATCGGCTCGCGCGTCGAGGTGACTCCGGCGGGCAGGGTATGCAGCACCGAGCCGCAGTAGCACAGCCGGGTCACGCCCTTGCGATTGAGCAGATGCGCGTCGATGCGCGCCACTTGCGGCGTGATGTCGGCGCGCAGGCCCATGGTGCGGCCGGAGAGCTGATCGACCAGCTTGAAGGTGCGCAAGTCCATGTCGTGGCCGGTCCCGGTGAGGAGCGACTCGAGGTATTCGAGCAGCGGCGGCATGACCAGCTCGTAGCCGTGCACGCGGAACAGCTCGAGCAGGCGCGCGCGCAAGGATTCGATGCGGCGCGCTTCGAGCGGCAGCACGTCTTCTATGTATTCGGGAAGGATCCAGTTGCGCATGGGCAGGTGAAAGGGCGGAGGGTTCGCTCGGGCTGGGGCGTGGTGCGCGGCGCGCTTCCTTACTTGGCGGCGAACAGCAGCAGCAGGCCGACCAGCATCGAAGACAAGCCGAAGAAGCGAATCTGCCCGTCGGTGAACTGGGTGATGCGGCGAAACATCTCGCGCCACTGGGCCGGGAACAGAAACGGCAAAATACCCTCGATGACCAGCATCAGCGCGAACGCCATGAGGAAAGTGCTCGCCATCCCGGCTCCCTGTGAAACCTACTTACTGCCCTTGCCGGGGGCTTTGAAATACTTGAAAAACTCCGAATTCGGCTCCAGCACCAGCACGTCGCTCTTGTTCTTGAAGCTCGCCCGGTAGGCTTCGAGGCTGCGGTAAAAAGCGTAGAACTCCGCATTCTGCCCGAACGCCTGGGCGTAGATCGCCGATGCCTTGGCGTCGCCCTCGCCCTTGATGCGCTGCGCATCCTTGTAGGCATTGGCGATGATCACTTCGCGCTCCTTGTCCGCCTCGGCGCGGATGCGTTCGGCCGCCGCCGAGCCTTCCGAACGCAGCTGGTTCGCCACGCTCTTGCGTTCCGCTTCCATCCGCTTGTACACCGATTCGCTCACTTCCTGCGGCAGATCGACGCGCTTCAAGCGCACGTCGATGATCTCGACGCCGATCTTCTTCGCGTCCTGATTGGCGCGCTCGCGCACCGCCTTCATGATCTCGTTGCGGTCTTCCGAAATCACCTCGTGCACCGTGCGCTTGCCGAACTCCTCGCGCAGGGTGGCGTTCACCGTCTGGGCGATGCGCGTCTGCGCCTGCGGCTCGTCGCCAACGCTGATGTAGTACTGGCGCACGTCCGCAATCTTCCACTTGACGAAGGAGTCGACCAGCAGGTTCTTCTTCTCCGAGGTGATGTAGCGTTCGGCGTCGGGCGTGTCCAGGGTGAGGATGCGCGCGTCGAAGTAGCGCACGTTCTGGATCAGCGGCCACTTGACGTGCAGGCCGGGGGAATTGATCACTTCCTTCACCTCCCCCAGCTGGAACACGATGGCGCGTTCGCGCTGGTCCACGGTGAACATGGACATGCTCGCCACGATCAGCAGCGCCAGCACGGCGCCCAAGAAAAGGCCAATCTTATTGCTCACGGCCGGCTCCCGAAGGACCGCCCGCGCACACCAGCTCGCGCGGGCTGTTCAAAGGCTCGTGCCTGCGCTCCCCGCCAGACGAATTGCATCGACCGCACGTTCATCATGGCCGACTCTCCCTCTCCCTATTGCGGAGAGCGTCGCGCGAGCGCGTACCGGTATCGGAACCCGTCGAGGGCTCCGCAACCGAGGGCTTCGCGGCCGCGCCGGCCTCGGGCAGGGTTCCGGCGGTGGACATCTGCATGATCTTGTCCAGCGGCAGGTTGAGCAGATTGCCGCCCGTCTTGGCGTCGATCAGCACCTTGCTCGTGCTGGTCATGATCTGCTGCAGGGTGTCGAGGTACATGCGGTCGCGCGTCACTTGCGGCGCCTTGTTGTACTCAGTCAGTATCTGCTTGAAGCGGCTCGCCTCGCCTTCGGAATCGGCGACGACGCGCTGGCGGTAGCCCTGCGCCTCTTCCAGCAGGCGCGAGGCGGTGCCGCGCGCCTTGGGAACCACGTCGTTGAAATAGGCTTGGCCTTCGCTCTTCTGGCGCTCCAGGTCCTGTTTCGCCTTGACCGCGTCGTCGAACGCCGCCTGCACCTGCTCCGGCGGCTGCGCGTTC
>CAZMGP010000109.1:0-9120 GCA_964565875.1 uncultured Enterobacteriaceae bacterium | reverse complement strand
ACTCGCGACCTCAACCTTGGCAAGGTTGCGCTCTACCAACTGAGCTACTCCCGCAAGAGGATGCGCATTATACCGGGGTTTGGCGGTCCCGATCAACCGTGCTTTAGCACCGTCGGCATGGCCATCTTCAGGTAGTAGAACATGGACCATAGGGTAAGCGCCGCGGCGAGCAGGATGAGCCCGGAGCCCCATTCCTGCGGCTGGAACGGGCCGATCGCGTCATGGTAGAGCAGCATGGGGATGGCCACCATCTGCGATACCGTCTTGATCTTGCCGATGTAGGACACCGCGACGCTTTTCGCCGCTCCCAGCTGCGCCATCCATTCGCGCAGGGCCGAGATCGTGATTTCCCGTCCGATGATGATGACCGCGATGACCGCGTTCAGGCGGTTCAGATCGACCAGCACGATGAGCGCCGCCGCCACCATCAGCTTGTCGGCCACCGGGTCGAGAAAGGCGCCGAACGCCGATACCTGATTCAAGCGACGCGCGAGATAGCCGTCGAGCAGATCGGTCAAGGCAGCGACGGTGAAAATGACTGTGGCGATCAGATTCTTCTCCGACAGCGCAAGCCAATTCGGCGGAAAGTAATACACGCCCACGAATAGCGGGATCATGACGATGCGCATCCAGGTCAGCGCGTTGGGCAGGTTGAAACGCATGAGCGAGTTTCCAGTTGGGCGCGGCTGTCGCCGCCGCTTGCATGTCGGTGTTATTGGCGACACCACCTATAAAGATACCTGAATCGGCCGGCGCTAGTGCAACTCCTGGTAGATTTTTTCAGCCAGTTTGCGGCTGATGCCCGGCACTTGGGCGAGATCATCGATGCTCGCGCCTACTACGCCTTTCAGGCCGCCGAATCGCGCCAGCAGCTCCTTGCGCCGCTTCGCACCGATGCCCGTTATGCCTTCGAGCGTCGAGGTCATGCGTGCTTTTCCGCGTCGGCCGCGGTGGCCGGTGATGGCGAAGCGATGCGCTTCGTCGCGGATCGCCTGGATCAGATGCAGCCCCGGGTTGTCGCGCGCAAGTTGCAGGCTGGTCTTCGCATCTGCGCAGATGATCTGTTCCAGGCCCGGCTTGCGCTCCTCTCCCTTTGCCACGCCGAAAAGGAAGATATCGTTCAGGCCAAGTTCCGCCAATACCTCGCGCGCGACCCCCACCTGCCCCTTGCCGCCGTCGATCAGGACGAGGTCTGGAACCAAGCCCTCCCCGCGTGAGACCTTCTCGTAGCGGCGCTGCAGCACCGAGCGCATGGCGCCGTAATCGTCCCCGGCCGCGACGCCGGCGATGTTATAGCGGCGGTATTCGGAATTGCGCATGTCCAGCCGGTCGTAGACGACGCAGGAGGCGACGGTGGCTTCGCCCTGCGTGTGGCTGATGTCGAAACATTCGATGCGCTGAACGGTATCGGGCAGATCGAGCGCCTCGCGCAGCGCCGCCAGCCGCGCTTCCTGGTTGCTGGCGTGGGACAGGCGCTGCGCCAGGGCGAGCTGTGCGTTCTTCTCCGCCATTTCCAGCCACGCCCGGCGCTGCCCCTGCGGCCGGATCACGAGATGCACGGCGTGCCCCGCTTGTTCGGCCAGTGCGCTTTCGACCTCTTCGGCATCGAATTCCCCACCGAGGACGATGACCTCGGGCACTTGGCGGCTGACGTAATGCTGCGCCAAAAAGGCGAGCAGCACCTCCGCCAGCGTGCCGCCGGTCGCGTTCTGCGGAAAGAAGCTCTTGTCGCCCAGCTGCCGCCCGTTGCGCACCATCACCAGGTTGACGCAAGCCGCACCGTTCGCTTCGACGCAGGCGATTACGTCTGCCTCGCCGCCAGTGCTGGTTTCGGCGTACTGCCGCTGCTGCGTGGTCGACAGCGCCTGAATCTGGTCGCGATAGAACGCCGCCTGTTCGTAGCGCAGTGTTTCTGCCGCCCGTTGCATTTTCGTGCCCAGGGCCTGCAGCACGTCGTCCTCCCTGCCCTGCAGGAAAAGTTCTGCGTTCTTGACGTCGGCAGCGTAGGTTTCGCCCTCGATCAGTCCGACGCAGGGGCCGGAGCAGCGACGGATCTGGTAGAGCAGGCAAGGCCGCGAACGGTTTTGGAACACCGAATCCTCGCAAGTGCGCAGGCGAAAAACCTTCTGCAGCAGGGCGATGCTCTCGCGTACTGCGCCCGCGTGCGGAAAGGGACCGAAATAGCGGTGCTTGCCGTCGAGCACGCCGCGGTGGAAGCCCAGGCGCGGATACGCGTGGCCGGAGAGCATCAAATAGGGATAGGACTTGTCGTCGCGAAAGAGGATGTTGTAGCGCGGGACGAGGGATTTGATCAGGTTGTTTTCCAGGATCAGCGCCTCCGCCTCCGAGCGCGTGACCGTAGTTTCGACCGCAGCCACCTGCGCGAGCATCAGCTCGATCCTGGGACTCTGCGCCGTCTTTTGGAAATAGGAGCTAACGCGCTTTTTCAGGTCGCGCGCCTTGCCGACGTAGAGCACCTCGGACTTGGCGCCGAGCATGCGGTAGACACCGGGCAGGTGCGGCAGGCGCGCCATCAGGGCCTGTGCGTCGAATGCCGGCGCTGGTTCGGGGCTTGCGCTCATGGCGCCTTCAGGCCGGCGACGATGTCGTGGAAGACCGCGTGGAACATGGTTTCGGTCAGCCGCTTGGTCTGGGTGTTGTAGCGGCTGCAATGGTAGCAATCGTAGAGGCGCATGCCTTTGGCCCCGGCCGCTGTGGGGCGCAACTCGTGCACCGCATGGTGGGCGAACTTGCGGCTCGCGGGCTTCTCGCCGCAGGCCATGAGTACCGCCTCGTGCGCAATGCGCCCGAGCGCGAGGATCGCCCGCGGCGGCGCCGCGCGCAGTTCTGCGGCCAGGTAGCGGTTGCAGCCGCGGATTTCCTGCGGCAGCGGCTTGTTCTGCGGCGGCAGGCATTTCACGGCATTGGCGATGCGGCAGTTGATGAGCCGTAAGGAATCGTCCGCGGAAACCGATTCCCCGCGACTGGCGAAGCCGAATTCGTGCAAGGTGCGATAGAGCAGTATCCCGGCGTGATCGCCGGTGAATGGCCGGCCGGTGCGATTCGCGCCGTGCATGCCCGGCGCAAGGCCGACGATCAGCAGTTCCGCCTTGTGCGCGCCAAAGGAAGGCACTGGGCGCGCGTAATAGTCGGGATGATCCTGCCGCACTTCGCCGAGAAAGCGCGCAAGGCGTGGGCAGTCGCGGCAATCCGGGTTGAAGCTCGCGGACATGAATATGCGCGCTAAGGGGGAACTAAGCGTGCTCGGCGACGAAGCGCGCAAGCTGCGCCCGCGCCCCGACAAGGCGCGCCTGCCCCTGCTCGGCCCCGCCATTGCGCTTGCCGCGCATGAGCTCCTCACGGCGGCCGTCTAGGCTGCGTGTGCGAAGGCCGTCTAGCAGCCGCGGTGCAGCCTCCGGCGCATTGCATAGAAGCACCATGTCGCAACCGGCGGCGAGCGCCGCCTCGCCCCGTTCGACCACCCCACCAGCGGCAGCAGCCCCTTCCATGGACAGGTCGTCGCTGAATATCATGCCGCGAAAGCCCATGCGCTCGCGCAGGATCTCGCGCAGCCACTTAGCCGAGAAGCCGGCCGGCTGCGCATCGACTGCGGGATAAACGACGTGCGCCGGCATCACAGCCGTCAGCCCGCGCTCGATCAGCCTTCGGTAGGGAATCAGGTCGATCGCTTCAATGTCAGCGAGGCTTCGCTCGTCCACCGGCAGCGCCAGGTGCGAATCGGCGCGCACGTAGCCGTGGCCGGGAAAATGCTTGCCGACGTTCGCCATCCCTGCTTCGCGCAAGCCTTCTATCAGTGCGGCGGCGAGTTCGGCGATTGCCCTCGGCTCGGCGTGCAAGGCACGGTCGCCGATCACCCCGCTTTCGCCGAAGTCGACGTCGAGCACGGGGGTAAAGCTGAAATCGACGCCGCATTCGAGCAGCTCGCGCGCAAGCACATAGGCGATGTCGCGCGCCGCCGCGCAGGCAGAAGCGGGATCGCGATCCCAGGCTACGCCCAGCCGGCGCATGGGCGGGATGCGCGAAAAGCCTTCCTGGAAGCGCTGCACGCGGCCGCCTTCGTGGTCGACCGCGATAACGAGCTCGGGCGTGCGCAGCGCTCGGATCGCCGCCGTAAGGCTGCGCAGCTGCTCGGGCGAACGGTAGTTCCGTGCGAACAGGATCACGCCGCCCACCAGGGGATGGCGGAGGAAATCGCGCTCGGCGGCGGAAAGCTCCAACCCCGCCACGTCGAGCATCACCGGACCGAGCGGCTTATTCATCGCGATCACCTTCCAGCACCACGAAGGCGCAGGCCATTTCGACCTCGTCCGTCAGACTGAGATGGGCGCGACGGATGCCGCGCTGCGCGAGCAAGGCCGCGAGCGGTTCGGAGAACTTCAGATAGGGTTTGCCCGAGCGCTCGTTCGCGACGCTGACGTTATGCCAGTTCACCGGAAAATGGATGCCGGTTCCCATGGCCTTGGAAAACGCCTCCTTGGCGGCAAAGCGCTTGGCCAGATAATGTGCCGGCTTGGCATGACGCGCGAAGCGCTCCAGTTCGTGCTCGACCAGCACGCGCCTGGCGAAACGCTCGCCGAAGCGCGCCAGCGAGCGCTCGATGCGGCGCACGTCTGTCAGGTCCGTGCCGATGCCGAGGATCACTGCCCGCGCGCGGCGAGCATCAGCCGCTTCATGTCGCGCACCGCCGCCTCCCAGCCGCTGAATACGGCCTGCGCCACGATCGCATGGCCGATATTCAGCTCGGCGATGTCGGCGAGCGCGGCGATGCGCCCGACATTGTCGTAGTTCAGGCCGTGGCCGGCATTCACTTTCAGGCCGATGCGCTTGCCGTGCTCCACGCCGCTGCGCACGCGCTCGAATTCCACCTCTTGCGCATCGCCGATGGTATCGGCATAGCGCCCGGTATGCAGTTCGATCACCGGCGCGCCTGCTGCCTTGGCGGCTTCGATCTGGCCTGCATCCGGGTCGATGAATAGCGAAGTGCGTATGCCTACGTGTGCGAGCTGCCGGCAGGCCTCGCGCACGCTGTCGAACTTCCCGGCCACGTCGAGTCCGCCCTCCGTCGTCAGCTCCTGCCGCCGCTCCGGCACCAGGCATACGTCCTGCGGCCGGATGCGCAGCGCGAAATCGAGCATTTCGCCGGTGATGGCCGATTCGAGGTTCATGCGCTTGGTGAGCTTCGCGCGCAGGACCTCGACGTCGCGGTCCTGGATGTGGCGCCGGTCTTCGCGCAGGTGCAGGGTGATCGCATCCGCGCCTGCGCCTTCCGCCAGCAAGGCCGCCCGCACCGGGTCGGGATAGGTCGTCCCGCGCGCCTGGCGCAGGGTGGCCACATGGTCGATATTCACGCCAAGTTCGATCACAGTTGCTGCAGCTCCTCGAAGATGCGCCGGCTGGCAAGCGGTTTCTGTTCCAGGCGGTGGTTGATGATCAGGCGCATCAGCGCTTTCGCCTGCTGCAAGGTGGCCGGATCGCCGTACTCGTCGCGCGCGATGTCGAGCAGCGCGCGGCCGGATAAGATCAGCCCCGCATGCGGTGCTCCGTTCACCGCCACCGGCCCGCGCTCCGGCTCGTAGGCGTAAGATTGCTCCGGGTCGATTTCGGTGCCATTGCCGCTGTCGTGATCGAGCTGCGGGGCGTAGCCGAGTTCCCGCAGCAGCGCCTTTTCGAAACGGCGCAGCACGGCATCGGGTTCGGGCTCCTGCGCCAGGCGCGCAAGCGCGGCTTGGTAGTCGAGGAACAGCTGCTCGTGCGGGTCTTCGCGCGGCAGCAGCTTCAGCAGCAGTTCATTCAGATAGAAGCCGCAAAGCAGCGCTTTGCCTTGCAGGCGCGGCTGCCCGCCCAGCCATTCCGCCCGCAGCAGCATGCGCAGCTCGCCTTTGCCCGACCAGGAGAGCGCGAGCGGCTGGAATGCCATGATGCTGGCGCGCAGCGCCGAGCGCGGCCGCTTGGCGCCGCGAGCCAACATGGCGACGCGACCGTGGGCGCGGGTGAACGTCTCCACTACCAGGCTGGTCTCGCGATACGGATAGGTGTGCAGCACGTAGGCTGCCTGGTTGTCTTGCCGCGAGCGTGCGCTCATGGCTCGAACCCCAGGCTTTTCAGCGTGCGCTCGTCCTCCGTCCAGCCGCGCTTGACTTTGACCCATATCTGCAGAAAGACCTTGCCGCCGAACAGGCGTTCCATGTCGCGGCGCGCTTCGCTGCCGATCTGCTTGAGCTTCTCGCCGCCCTTGCCGATGACCATCGCCTTGTGGCCCGGCTTGTCGACGATGATGGCGGCGTGAATGCGCCGCAGCTCGCCCTCGGTCTCGAATTTCTCGATGACGGTGCTCGCGCCGTAGGGCAGTTCGTCGCCGAGCTGGCGAAACAGCTTCTCGCGCACCATTTCCGCGGCGAGAAAGCGCTCGCTGCGGTCGGTGATCTCCTCCGCAGCGTAGAGCGCGCTCTGCTGCGGTAGGTGGCGGCGCAGGGCGCGCAGCAGCTCCTGCGCTTGCTCCCCGGTCTTGGCGCTTACCGGCACGATGTCGGCGAATTCGCGCTCCGCTTGCAGCGTGGCGAGCAGCGGCAGCAACGCCTTCTTGTCGCGCAGGCTGTCGATCTTGTTCACGGCCAGCACCACCGGTCTCCCGGACGGCAGCAGGCCGAGCACCTTGCGGTCGCCTTCGCCGATGCGCGTCGCCTCGACCACCACCAGGATCACGTCCACGTCCTGCAGCACCTGGGTGACGCTGCGGTTCATCAGGCGGTTGAGCGCGCTCGTGTTCTTTGTCTGGAACCCCGGCGTGTCGACGAACACGTATTGTGTCTCGGGGTCGGTGTGAATGCCGGTGATGCGGTGGCGCGTCGTCTGCGGCTTGCGCGAGGTGATGCTGATCTTTTCACCGACCAGGCGGTTCAAGAGCGTCGATTTGCCTACGTTGGGGCGACCGACCAGAGCGATCGTTCCGCAGCGAAAGTCCGCCGAGCTCATTTGTTTAGCTGGGCGAACGCGAGCTGCGCCGCCTCCTGCTCCGCGACGCGCCGGCTCGCGCCGAAGCCCTTGGTGCGGAGCGCAAGCTGGCGGATATGGCATTCCACCTCGAACACCTGGCTGTGCGCGGCGCCTTGGGTGGCAACGACGGTATATTGCGGCAGAGGGATGCGGCGCGCCTGCAGCAGCTCTTGTAGCAAGGTCTTCGCGTCCTTTCCCGGCGCGTGCGGATCGAGGTGATCGAGGATGTAGGCGTAGAGAGTGGCGATGACACGCTGCGCTTGGGCGAACCCGCCGTCGAGGAATACGGCTCCGATCAAAGCTTCCAGTCCGTCGGCGAGGATCGACGGGCGGCGGAAGCCGCCGCTTTTCAGCTCGCCTTCGCCCAGGCGCAGGTAAGTTCCCAGATCGAGTTGGCCGGCAAGATCGGCCAAGGCTTCCTGCCGCACCAGGTTCGCCCTCAACCTGGAGAGCTCGCCTTCCTTCAAGTCGCCGAAGCGCCGGTAGAGCTCGTGCGCGACGCAGCAGTTGAGCACGCTATCGCCCAAGAACTCGATGCGCTCGTTATGCGCGGCACCGTAACTGCGATGGGTCAGCGCCTGTTGCAGCAGGGACGCTTGCGCGAAGCTGTAGCCTAATCTTCTCTGGAGCGACCCGTAATCCATTGCGCGCGGAGGGACACCTACTGCTTGTCCACGCCGCTCGGAGCGGTGCTGCCCGCGAAATCGATGCAGACGGACACATTCGAGAACAGCGGAATCTTCTTGGAGTAGGCGAACGAGATGACTACTTCCCCGCCGTCTTTGCTGATCTCGAGATCGGCAGCGCTCAGATCGGTGATGTTGTCGACGGCGGCACGGCGATCGTACGCCTTGCGGATCTCGGCCACGCTTCCGGTGCGGCCCTCGCTCGCCGCGATGGCGGTGATGGTTTTCTTGATCGTAAAATAGTCGTCGTACGACGGCCAGACTTTCATCGCTCCTACCGCGGCTAGGGCGGCTACCACGAAGAGCAGGAAAATAACGATGAAACTGACTCCACGTTGCTTGTTGCGCATGATGATTTTCGCTCCCTATTCCGACCCACCGCGACCGCACTACCGGTCACGAACGTCCATTTTGAAACCTGCCGCCCTGTGCGGCCGGCGAAAGGATCCGGCCCCGACTTCGTCAAGCGCCGTGCAGTCTACTTGAATGTGCCGAACCGCTTAAGCTCGCTGAAGTTGAACCAGATAAAGAACGCTTTGCCCACGATATTGTCTTCGGGCACGAAGCCCCAGACGCGGCTGTCGCTGCTGTTGTCGCGGTTATCGCCCATCATGAAATAGTGACCCGCGGGCACCTTGCAGACGAGACCGTTGTTATTGTAATGGCAATTTTCCTGCAGCGGGAACCGCTTGACGTAAGGCAAGGCGGCGGGCTCGTTGGCGTCCAGCAGGATGGTGTGCTCGGTGTGATCGAGCGTCTCCGTATATTCCTTCAGGTACTGAATCTTGTCCTTCAGCAGGTAGTCGCCCGCTTCCCGCTCCGGAATCTCGCGCCCGTTGATGTATAGCCGCTTGTTCTCGTATGCCACGGTGTCGCCGGGAAGGCCGATCACGCGCTTGATGTAGTCCACCGACGGATCCTCGGGATAGCGGAACACCATCACCTCGCCCCGCTTCGGTTCGTTGATGTCGATGACCTTGGTGTTGATCACCGGCAGGCGGATGCCGTAGGTGAACTTGTTCACCAGGATGAAGTCGCCGACGAGCAGCGTCGGGATCATCGAGCCGGATGGGATTTTGAACGGCTCCACCAGGAACGAGCGCAGCAGGAACACGATCAGGATCACCGGGAAGAAGCTCTTCGGGTATTCGATCCACCAGGGCTCGCGCGCACTTTCGCCGCGCTGCTTGGCGAAGTACAGTTTGTCGAGCGCGGACACGGCGCCGGTGAGGACGAGCAGGCAAAACAGTAGCAGCGCGAAATTCATTCTTCTTCCCTTAGCTCAATCGACTTGCAGAATCGCGAGGAAGGCCTCCTGGGGAATTTCCACGTTGCCGACCTGCTTCATGCGCTTCTTACCCGCCTTCTGCTTTTCCAGCAGCTTTCTCTTGCGCGTAATGTCGCCGCCGTAACACTTGGC
>CAZMGP010000108.1:0-9251 GCA_964565875.1 uncultured Enterobacteriaceae bacterium | reverse complement strand
GCTCGCCGGACACCGCCAGTGTCGAGGACCTGCGCAACTACCAACTGCACCTGGTGACCTGCCCAGGTTTTCAGGACCATCGGTAACTTGAGAGAATGGCTTCCGCAACTAAAGAGGGAGCCAATGAAGAAAAGCCGATTCACCGAGGAACAGATGGTCGCGATTCTGCGGGAAGCTGATCGCACCCCAGTCGCTGAGGTCGCGAAGAAGTACAAGCTGAGCGAGCAGGCGATATACGGGTGGCGCAAGCGCTTTGGCGAGCTGCAGCCAGCCGATATCAAGCGCCTGCGCGCCTTGGAATCCGAGAACGCCAAGCTCAAAAAGCTCGTTGCCGAGCGTGATCTTGAGATCGATACGATGAAGGAGATCAATCGGCGAAAGTGGTGAGCTCGCAGGCGCGACGCGAGCAGGTCGCGCTCGCTTGCGAGCGAGGCCTGTCGAAGCGCCGGGCCTGCGAGCTGCTGGAAATTGCCCGATCGGGCCTGAGTTACCGCGCGGTGCGCGCCAAACGCGACGCTCCTGCCATCGAGGCGATGAAACGCCTGGCGGCGCAGTATCCGCGCTATGGTTATCGGAGGATCCGCGTGTTTCTGAGACGAGAAGGCCATGCCATGAGCCGACACCGGGCGCATCGGCTGTGGCGCTTGGCGGGCCTGCAACTGCCGCGCAGGCGCCCGCGGCGGCGCGTGGCAACCTCTCGCCCCAGGCCGCTGCCGCCGACGGCACCGAACCACGTCTGGGCCTACGACTTCGTCTACGATGGATGCGCCAATGGGCAGAGCCTCAAATGCCTGACCGTCATCGATGAGTTCACCCGGGAATGCTTGGCCATCGATGTCGCCGGCTCGATCCGTTCCAAGCGTGTAATCGAGATCCTGGTGCGATTGATCTCGGAGCACGGTGCCCCGAGCTATCTCCGATCCGATAATGGCCCGGAATTCGTCAGTCACGCGATCCTTGAGTGGCTCACCAGCGAACGCATCGAGACGGCGTTGATCGATCCGGGCAAACCCTGGCAGAACGGGATGGATGAAAGCTTTAACGGCAAGTTCCGCGACGAATGTCTTTCGATTGAATGGTTCCGCAGCCGCATCGAGGCACGCGTCGTGATCGAAACCTGGCGCCGTCATTACAATCACGTTCGGCCGCATTCGAGTCTCAACGATCTCACCCCGATCGAATTCAAAACGCACTATCATTCTGCCAACCCGGGCGCCGTTCTCCAGTTATGAATGGTCCAAAAATCCTTGGGCAGGTCATCTCGGCCTTATGCGACGGTTTGCATACGGCCGAAGTTCAGTCCTCGGCCAATCCTGTGGGGCTGCGAATACGGTTGGCGTCGCACGAGTACTTACGCGGCAAGTGACTTAGTGATAGCGGAAACGCACTAAGTCGCAAGAATTGATATCGAGCCGTCCAGAAGACGGAACTCGGGTGTCCGAGGTCGGCTGACGTGGCACAAAGCGCTGCTTAAGCGTAAGGCCCGAATGCTCGCATTGTTCCGGCCGCGTACGCCAACTGGGGAAGGCCGAAGGTGGATAGGCTGTGTTGGCAACCTTGCTCCTGTTTGTCTCGGCGATCTTTTGGCGTTTTACGGTCGGCGGGCGCGAGCAAATACGCGTTATGTAGGGCCACGCGGGACCTTTGCGGGACGACACCTACACTCTAATGCACTTCTCAGCATTTGGCAGCGGACGCCTTACGCTAAGTCGTTGAATATTAAACGTGTCAAAAATGCAACCCTAAATGGGGTGCAGGTGCTCAGCCATGTCCTCAGATAGTTCGGGGAGCTTGACCAGGGGTGAGAAGTCCTGGAGCACGACGAATCTGGCGACCGACCCACCGACTGGGTTCAGTTAGATCGGGGCGATCAGAAATACTTCGCAGATCGCTCAAGCTGAAATACAAACGCCTCGCGCAAGTCGACGTCCGCGAGGCGTTCCTTAAAAGTTCCCCCCACTTTCGTGGGGGGCTATACAGCAGCTCCTTAACAGCTTCTAAATTTTCCACTATCTTTCACCCCCCCCCAAATCCATGGGGGGGTTATACAGTAGTACCAACCCGCCGAAGCTAAACGGTTTAATATTGATACTATACGCCATAGTAGCACTATCAGTTTTAGAGTGCAAGCGTTTATTTGTCGACTTTCAACCCTTATTTGACGGCCTTTCGCAGCGCTTCAAATACCCCCGGATCAGTCCACTCCTCCATGGCGTGTTGGCAGATTCATTTGCAACAGGCGCGCTAACAACATATGGTTCCGGTGTAATGACGCCAATAACGGAGCTGGCTACGATGCCGGCGGCATTCGCCGCGTGGCGGAAAAACGCACCAGAAGCCTGGGGCGCGGGTCTTCTACGTTGCCCTATTTCGAAAGCGCCCGGGCAATTCCAGCGATACATGCTCGGCATTCTGCGTACACGTAAGGATCCTGGCCTGTGGTCTTAGCAACGCGACCTGGCGAATACGATCTGGCGCATCAAGGGACGCAGTGGGAATAACAAGCACGTCGAGATTCTTGAAGTCAGAGTCCGTTGCGAGCAATCGATCAAATAGTTCCGGGTGCCTTGCCAACCTTTCGAGCCTCGTCGCCCCGGCCGAATATTCAGACGAACTTTTCGACTTCGCGGCGGCGTAACGCGCAAAGCGCGTCAAGATCAAGTCCTGAAGCTCTGCAGTCATCCGTTTCACGTTGGCAAAACGAGCTTTACGTAGCGTATCAAGAGCGACGTGTCCCACGACCACGTCGCCCACATCGACTGCTATGTTCAATGAAGCGAATTCTGCCCGCCTATCTCTCGCGCCGAGTCGCTGACGGCTGAGTTCGTCGAGGGCATCTCTAAACCCATAGAGCAAGGCAAGTGAGCCCCTTGGAAACTGGGGAAATATATTGTCGCGTAGCGGGACAGAGGTAACTTCAAGTGTAACGCCGTGGTCGGTAGTTCTGACTGCTGATGCCCCGCAGAGAATCTCTACGTCATTGTTAGTAACTTTTCGGAAGACTGAGAATGCGGTGAGAGCGACAGTGGACATGACTAATATTTACGGACGCCTTAAAGGCAACACTATAGTTGAGTTTGGAATTGCCGCTTGCGGAATGGTGGATGTGGTATCATCTTTTCCATATGATACCTCCGAATCGACCAGTCTGCGGAAAAGACCTGATTACGGTTAAAGAGCAGTTTGGCTTATCAACGTCGGATGCGGCATGGCTGTTCGGCATGTCGATTACGCGATGGGGCCAAATCGCGATCAACGGCTACGAAAAGCCGATTTCTGACCCGACGCTGGCGCTGCTGATACGGCTCCTGGACCAGCATCCGGAACTGCCCGTGCTTCCCAAAGCTCCCACGGCGACGGAGATGTACTCAATGATCAATCAAATCGTGCCGCTGGATCAGAAGCGTTTCTCGATTTTGATGGGTTCAGAAGCGAGTAGCTCCTACCGGTGGTTAAAGCGCGGGGTTCGCCAGCCGGCAGCCCTGCAAAGACTCTTCTACTTCTTCTCTCTTTGCATTCTCGCGAAGGGGCCGGGCGAACGTATCGCCCTGCTCGACAGGTGGGCGAATACGGTCGAGGAGGAAGCTAAAGCTCGCGGCGTTGAGGAGATATTCAAAGCTGGTCGGTGGACCCGGAAAACCAGCACTTCAAGGCGTTCTAAAGCCGGGACTAGGGGACAGGTCAGAGCGCCGCGGTCGACCAGTAGCGAATAGGAAGAGCTGTAGCGAATAATGCCATCGTACAATTTGCAGGTGATTCTAATCGAGTAAAATGCGGTTCGTGCAGAGTATGCCTGTAATGCCTGTTTGGCTACGTTGCAGTTGTCGGATCTATCGCAAGCAGTTGTCTCCGCTTTGCCTGCGTGAACCAGCGCACAGAGGCGAAGTAATAAGCCAAACAATTTATGCTATGATTTCAGGGACAAATTCAGGGACAAATTCGGGGTTTGTAGGGGGAAGGCCGGGGGTACTCAATCATCTTTCTCCCTCCGTAGAGGGGGAGTAGGATTGGTTCGAGTCCAATCGCGCCTACCAAATTTCATCCGATAGATCGATCGAGGGCCCGCAGAGGTCCGAGCGGAAGGAAATTTGGGGAGTATTTGTAGGTCCGTATCCGCATTCATCTCATGCGTTCCATCCCGCCAGGGCCAGCGTCGTTCTCGGCCCGCACGCGGAATTCCGATCCGAAAAAGGGGAGTGACATGAAGCGAGCATTCGTTCGAGCGTTCCTGGGCTGTATGGTGCTGTCGGGGACTGCGTTCGCGCAGGACTATCCCAGCAAGCCGATCAATATGCTGATCGGCTATCCGGCCGGCGGCTCCACCGACCTTTCGGTGAGGGCGCTCACCAATGAAGCGTCCAAGATCCTGAAGCAGCCCATCATCGTCAGCAACGTCCCCGGCGCGGCAGGCACGCTGGTCCTCGGCCGGGTCAAGGCGGAGAAGGCCGACGGCTACACCATCTTCAACGCGCCCACCGCGAACTTCACCCGCATTCCGCATTTGCAGGCGGTACCCTACGATCCGCTGAAGGATTTCACCTTCATCATGCAGTTCGCCTTGTATCAATACGGATTGGTGGTGAAGGCGGATGCGCCGTGGAAGACCTTCGAGGAGTTCATCGATTACGCGAAAAAGAATCCGCAGAAGGTGAACTACGCAACTTCGGGCCTGGGAACCGGGCAGCACCTCGCCATGGAATACATGGCGCGCAAGGAAAAGATTCAGTGGAACCACGTTCCATTCCCCGGCGGCGTGCAGGCGGTGACGGCGCTCCTCGGCGGGCACGTGCAGGCGGTGTCGCAGACGACCGAATGGAAGGAGCACGTGAGCGCAGGCTCCCTGCGCCTGCTGGTGGTCTGGGCGAGCCAGCGGATGAAGGCCTTCCCCAACGTGCCCACGCTGAAGGAGAAGGGCTATCCCTTCGCCGTGCACTCGGCGCTGTCGTTCATGGGGCCGGCCGGCATGCCCAAGCCCGCGGTGGAGAAGCTGCAGAACGCCTTCGCCAAGGCGATGGAATCGAAGGCCTTCCTGGACGTGCTCGACAAGTTCGACATGCCGCCGGCCTATCTCAGTTCCGAGGCGCTGACCAAATTCATCCATGAGGACTACAACGAGACGGGCGAGCTGATCAAGAGCCTGAACATGGGGCTGTACAAGAAATAGGCGCTACCGGCCCGAGCACTGAGTGAAGTCATGAAGAACAACGATCAGCGCTCGAGCCTCTTCTGGCTTGGCGTCGGGCTCGCCATCGCGGTCTACGCGCAAAAGTACGGGCTCGGCACTCCCTCGTCTCCCGGCGCGGGTTTCCTGCCCTTCCTGTCGGGCGTCGCCATCGCCGTGCTTGCGGTCATCGTCTTCCTGCAGCAGTTCCGCCACAACAAGAAGCGCGACACGCTCGCCCGCCTGTGGGCGCACTCGAAATGGCACGCCGTACCTCTGGTGATGGGGGCGCTCGTCCTTTATGCCGTGTGCCTGCGCTACCTGGGCTTCGTTCTCGACACCCTGATCCTCACCGCGTTCCTGCTGCGCATGCTGCAGCCTCTGCCCTGGATCAAAGTGCTGGCGGGTTCCGCAGCGGCGACGCTCGGTTCCTACCTCGTGTTCGAGGTCTGGCTCGAGGCGCAGCTGCCTGCGGGAGTTTTTGGGTTCTAGGATGAAAACGGCGCGAAGCGGCGTTTTCCCAAGCCGTCAGGAAAATGCGGGGGTGCGCGAGGGGGCCTGCCTCCGCGCATCGTGAGCAACTGAAATGGGAATTCTCGAGAACGTCTTGATGGGTTTCCAGGTTGCGCTGCAGCCGGGAAATCTCTTCTTCTGCTTCATGGGCGTGTTGATCGGCACGCTGGTCGGCGTGTTGCCTGGCCTGGGGCCCGTGGCGGCGATGTCGCTGCTGCTGCCCACGACTTTCCACGTCTCGCCGGTAGCGGCGGTGATCATGCTCTCCGGCATCTATTACGGCGCGATGTATGGCGGCTCGACCACTTCGATCCTGGTCAACATGCCGGGCGAGGCGGCATCCGTCGTCACCTGCCTGGACGGCTACCAGATGGCGCGCAAGGGCCGCGCGGGGGCGGCGCTGGGCATGGCGGCGTTCGGTTCCTTCATCGCCGGCACGCTGTCGATCGTCGGCCTTATGCTGCTCGCGCCGGCGCTCGCGCAACTCGCGCTCAAGTTCGGCCCGCCGGAGTATTTCAGCCTGATGCTGCTCGGGCTGGTGATCGTCACCTTCCTTGCCGGTAGTTCCATGCCGAAGGCGCTGATGATGGCGGCCTTCGGCCTATTCCTCGGTTCGATCGGCATGGACATCATGACCGCGACGCCGCGCTTCACCTTCGACATGTATTTCCTCATGGACGGCATCGGTCTCGTGCCGGTGGTGATGGGGCTGTTTGGCGTGTCCGAGGTATTGCTGAACGTCGAGAGCAAGATCGAGCGCGAAATCTTCGTCACCAAGATCAAGGGCCTGCTGCCGGACGCGAACGAATGGCGCGCGAGCGCTTGGCCGATCGTGCGCGGCTCGGTGATCGGCTTTTTCCTCGGCATCCTGCCCGGCGGCGGCGCCGTGATTTCCTCCTTTGTCTCCTACGGCCTGGAGAAGAAGCTCGCGCGCCACCCGGAACGCTTCGGCAGCGGCGCCATCGAAGGCGTTGCCGGACCGGAATCGGCCAACAACGCCGCGGCAGGCGGCGCGTTCATTCCGCTATTGACCCTGGGCATCCCGGCGAACGCGGTGATGGCCATGCTGCTGGGCGCGCTCACCATCTACGGCATGCAGCCCGGGCCGATGCTGATCAAGCAGCACCCCGATCTCTTCTGGGGCGTCGTGACCAGCATGTATATCGGCAACGCCATGCTACTCGTGCTGAATCTTCCGCTCATCGGCATCTGGGTGAAGATCCTGAAGATTCCTTACGCCGTGCTGTTTCCGCTGATCCTGCTTTTCTGCCTGATCGGTGCCTATAGCCTGAACAACAACGTGGGCGAGATCGGGTTGATGCTGTTCTTCGGCGTCGTCGGCTATCTGATGAAGAAGTTCGACTATGAAGCGGCGCCGTTGGTGTTGGCGATGGTGCTCGGGCCGATGATGGAAGACGCGCTGCGCCAGTCGCTCATCATGGCGAACGGCAGCGCGGCGATATTCGTCACCCGGCCGATATCGCTCGCGGTCGCGCTGCTGGTGCTCGTGCTGCTCGTGCTCCCCATCATTCCCTGGGTGAAGAAGAAGCGCGAGGTCATCGCCGAAATGGCGGATTGACGGCTGCGGCGGGCGGCAACGGCACGCGGCCTATCATTTCGTTTATTGATCTAGCGCAAGCCTGACCGCGCCCGCTGTGGCAATTTACCACTGCTGATTTCACGCGAGGAGGAGTCCATGGATATCAAGAGCAAGTTCGTTTTCGCGGCAATCGGGACGTTGCTGTCGGTGAGCGCCGCCTACGCCCAGCAGCCGATCGTCATCAAGTTCAGCCACGTCGTCGCCACCGACACGCCCAAGGGCAAGGCCGCGCTGAAGTTCAAGGAACTCGCCGAAGCGCGCACGGCGGGCAAGGTCAAGGTCGAGGTCTACCCGAACAGTCAGCTGTTCAAGGACGGCGAGGAAATGCAGATGCTGCAGCTCGGCAACGTGCAGATGCTCGCGCCCTCGGTGTCCAAGTTCGGCCCGCTCGGCGTGCGCGAATTCGAGGTGTTCGACCTGCCCTATATCTTCGACGACGCCAAGGACCTGCATGCGGCCACCCAGGGCAAAGTCGGGCAGCAGTTGCTGAAGAAGCTGGAAGCGAAGGGGATCATCGGTCTTGCCTTCTGGGACAACGGCTTCAAGCAGATGAGCGCGAACAAGATCCTGCGCGTCCCCGCCGATTTCCGCGGGCAGAAACTGCGCATCCAATCCTCCAAGGTTCTGGACGGTTCGATGCGCGCGCTCGGCGCGACGCCCCAGGTCATGGCTTTCTCCGAGGTCTACCAGGCGCTGCAGACCGGCGTCGTCGACGGCAACGAAAACACGCCGTCCAACATCTACACGCAGAAGATGCACGAAGTGCAGAAGTATTTGATGATGTCCAACCACGGCGTCGTCGAGTACGCGGTGATCACCAACAAGAAATTCTGGGACGGCCTGCCTGCCGACATCCGCGCGACGCTCGACGGCTGCATAAAGGACGCGACCAAGTACAACAACGAAATTGCGCAGCAGCAGAACGACGAAGCCATCGAAAAGATGAAGGCCTCGGGCAAGATCCAGATCATCAATCTGACGCCGGACGAGAAAAAGGGGTGGAAGAAGGCGATGCTCAAAGTGCATCGCGACAACGAAGCTACGATCGGCAAGGATCTGATCCAGGAAATCTACAAAGAAACCGGATTCGATCCGAGCAAGCTTTAGAGCGGGAGCGGGCCCGCCGGGAGCGGGCCCGAACGCGCGCTTAGGAGGAGAAGCGTGAACAAGGTACTCGACCATCTCGAGGAGTGGCTGATCGCGGTCATGATGGGCGGGGCCACGCTCGTCATCTTCGTTTCGGTGGTGCACCGCTACGCCTCCGGCATCCCCTGGCCGGCGCTGCAGGACTGGCTGCTCACCATCAATCTCTCCTGGGCGCAGGAGCTTTGCATCTACATGTTCATCTGGATGGCGAAGTTCGGCGCCGCCTATGGCGTGCGCACCGGCATCCACGTCGGCGTCGACGTCCTGATTAACCAGCTCCAGGACAAGTCGCGCGCCAAGTTCATCATTTTCGGGCTGCTTGCCGGGGCGCTGTTCACCGGCATCATCGGAACGCTGGGCGCGAAGTTCGTGTGGGAAATCGCGCACACCGACCAGGTGTCGCCCGACATGGAACTGCCGATGTGGATCGTCTTCCTCGCGATTCCCTGCGGCTCCTATCTGATGTGCTACCGCTTCCTCCAAGTCGCCTGGTCGTTCTGGCGCAGCGGGAAACTGCCGCATCACGACCACGGCCACGTCGAGGGCGTCGAATCGACCAAGGATGAAGACATCATGCCCTTAGGGCTCAAGGACAACCTGCACCCGCGCGAAGGCGCGGCTGGAGGCGAAAAATGAGCGCCCTATTCATTTTCGTCCTGTTGTTCGCGCTGATGCTCACGGGCATGCCGGTGTCGATCTCGCTCGGGCTCACGGTGCTGACCTTCCTGTTCACCATGACCAATATCCCGATCGAGTCGGTGGCGCTGAAGCTCTTTACCGGCATCGAGCGCTTCGAGATCATGGCCATCCCGTTCTTCATCCTGGCCGGCA
>CAZMGP010000107.1:0-9454 GCA_964565875.1 uncultured Enterobacteriaceae bacterium | reverse complement strand
TGGCCGAGCCGCGCTGGGTGATCTCGATGGGCTCGTGCGCCAACGGCGGCGGCTATTATCACTATTCGTACTCGGTGGTGCGCGGTTGCGACCGCATCGTGCCGGTGGACATCTATGTGCCGGGCTGCCCGCCGACCGCCGAGGCGCTGCTCTACGGCATCATCCAACTGCAGAACAAGATCAAACGCACCAACACGATCGCTCGCTAACACTCGCTCAGACCATCGCTCGCTAAATGGCCGGTAAGCTCGAACAACTAAAGAACAATCTGGAAGCCGCGCTCGGCAACCGCATTGTCAGTCTCACTCAGGCGGTGGGTGAAATCACCATCGTCGTGAATTCCGGCGACTACCTCGGCGTGGCGCAGACCCTGCGCGACGATCCGAACCTCGCCCTGCAGCAGCTCATCGACCTCGCCGGCGTGGACTATTCCGGCTACGGCGAAGGCACGTGGACAGGCAAGCGCTTTGCTGCCGTGTCGCAACTTCTGTCGATTAAGCACAACTGGCGTTTGCGCCTGCGCGTGTTCGCCGACGACGACGCTTTTCCGGTCGTCGATTCGCTCACCGGCGTCTGGACCAACGTCGACTGGTACGAACGCGAGGCGTTCGACCTGTTCGGTATCGTGTTCTCCGGTCACCCTGACCTGCGGCGCATCCTCACCGATTACGGCTTCATCGGCCATCCCTTCCGCAAGGATTTTCCGATTTCGGGGCAGGTCGAGATGCGCTACGACCCGCAGCAGATGCGGGTCATCTATCAACCGGTATCGATCGAGCCGCGCGAAATCACGCCGCGCGTCATCCGCGAAGAGCCTTACGGCGATCTGGGGCCGCGGTGACGAATTCGATCGGGCGTTTTCATCATAACGGCGCAGCTTGCGCGACAGCGTTCGGGCCTGGCGGCAACGCTGCCGTTCGAGTCTAGGCGGTGAAGGTCACTGATGGCTGAAATACGCAACTACACCATGAATTTTGGCCCTCAGCACCCGGCGGCGCACGGCGTGCTGCGGCTGGTGCTGGAGATGGACGGCGAAGTGGTGGTGCGCGCCGATCCGCACATCGGCATGCTGCATCGGGGAACCGAGAAGCTGGCGGAGAACAAGACCTTCGTCCAGGCGCTGCCGTACATGGATCGGCTGGATTATTTCTCGGTGATGCTGAACGAGCACGCCTATTGCCTGGCGGTGGAGCGCCTGCTCGGCATCGAAGCGCCGCTGCGCGCGCAATACATCCGTGTCCTGTTCGACGAAATCACGCGCTGCCTGAGCCACCTCTTGTTCCTCGGCGCGCACGGGCTGGACATCGGCGCGATGACCATGTTCCTTTATTGCTTCCGCGAGCGCGAGGACCTGTTCGACATGTACGAGGCGGTATCGGGGGCGCGGGTGCACGCGGCCTATTACCGCCCGGGTGGGGTGTACCGCGACCTGCCGGACGCGATGCCGCAGTACACGCCCTCGAAGATCCACGATGCGAAGTCGGTGGCGCAGATGAACGAGGCCCGCTCGGGGAGCCTGCTCGACTTCATCCAGGATTTCACCGAGCGCTTCCCCAAGCACATCGACGAATACGAGACGCTGCTCACCGACAACCGCATCTGGAAGCAGCGCACCGTCGGCATCGGCGTCATCTCGCCCGAGCGTGCGATCGAGCTCGGCTTCTCCGGCGTCATGCTGCGCGGCTCGGGGATCGCCTGGGACTTGAGGAAGAAGCAGCCCTACGAAGTCTACGATCGGCTGGATTTCGACATACCCGTGGGCGTGAACGGCGACACCTACGACCGCTATCTCGTGCGGGTGGAGGAACTGCGCCAGTCCAACCGCATCATCCGCCAGTGCGTCGATTGGCTGCGCGCCAATCCCGGCCCGGTGATCGTCGACAATCACAAGATCGCCCCGCCGGCGCGGGTCGACATGAAGAACAGCATGGAAGAGCTGATCCACCACTTCAAGCTCTTCACCGAAGGTTTCCGCGTCCCCGCGGGCGAAGCCTATGCGGCGGTCGAACACACCAAAGGCGAATTCGGGATTTATCTCATTTCCGACGGCGCGAACAAACCCTACCGCGTGAAGATCCGCGGCGCGGGTTTCGCCCATCTGCAGGGACTGGGCGAGATGTCGCGCGGCCACATGATCGCCGACGTGGTCGCCATCATCGGCACGCTGGATTTCGTATTCGGGGAGATCGACAGGTGACGTCGTTCGTCGCGCCAGCGCGCTTCTCCCTGCATTGAATCGAAGGTTGCTTGACGCCATGCTGAGTGCAGAATCACTGAAGAAAATCGATCGCGAGATCGCGAAGTTTCCGCCGGAGCAGAAGCAGTCCGCGGTGATGGCGGCGCTCGCCATTGCCCAGGACGAGAAGGGCTGGCTCGCGACCGAGACCATGGACGAGGTCGCGGCCTACCTCGGCATGCCGCCGATCGCGGTGTACGAGGTGGCGAGCTTCTACAACATGTACGATCTCGCGCCCGGCGGCAGGCACAAGCTCACCGTCTGCACCAATCTGCCCTGTGCCTTGTCCGGCGGCGCGGATGCCGCCGAGTACCTGAAACAGCGCCTCGGGGTCGACTTCAACGAGACCACCGCCGACGGCCGCATCACCCTCAAGCAGGGCGAATGCATGGGCGCCTGCGGCGACGCGCCCTTGCTGCTCGTGAACAACAAGCGCATGTGCTGCAAGATGTCGCACGAGAAGCTCGATCAACTGCTCTCGGAGCTGAAGTGATGCTCGACTACGGTCCTGACGCGGTTCTGATGAAGGGCCTGGACGGCTCGAACTGGCGCTTGCGCGATTACGAGGCGCGCGGCGGCTATAGCGCGCTGAAGAAGGTGCTCAAGGAGAACATCACCCCGGACGCAGTCGTCGCCGAAGTGAAGAAGTCGGGGTTGCGCGGCCGTGGCGGCGCAGGCTTTCCCGCCGGCCTCAAATGGAGCTTCATGCCGAAGCAGTACACCGGACCGAAGTACCTGGTGTGCAATTCCGACGAGGGCGAGCCCGGCACCTTCAAAGACCGCGACATCCTGCGCTACAACCCGCACATGCTGATCGAGGGCATGATCATCGGCGCCTATGCCATGGGCATCGCGGTGGGCTACAACTACATCCACGGCGAGATCTGGGCGGAGTACCAGCGCTTCGAAGAGGCGCTGGAAGAAGCGCGCGCGGCAGGCTACTTGGGCAACAATATCCTCGGCAGCGGTTTTTCCTTCCAACTGCACGCGGTGCACGGCTACGGCGCCTATATCTGCGGCGAAGAGACTGGCTTGCTCGAATCCATCGAAGGCAAGAAAGGGCAGCCGCGCTACAAGCCGCCGTTCCCGGCGAGCTTCGGCCTGTACGGCAAGCCCACCACCATCAACAACACCGAAACCTTCGCTTCCGTCCCCTGGATCATCAATAACGGCGGCGATGCTTTCCTCGCGCTGGGCAAGCCGAATAACGGCGGCACCAAGCTGTTCTCCATTTCCGGCCACGTCGAGCGCCCCGGAAACTACGAACTGCGCCTGGGTACACCGTTCGCGAAGCTCCTGGAAATGGCGGGCGGGATGCGCGGCGGCAAGAAGATCAAGGCGGTCATCCCGGGCGGCTCGTCCGCGCCGGTGCTGCCCGGCCACATCATGATGCAGACCGACCTCGACTACGATTCCATCGCCAAGGCGGGCTCGATGCTCGGTTCGGGTGCGGTGATCGTCATGGACGACACGACCTGCATGGTGAAGGCCCTCGAGCGCCTGTCCTACTTCTATTTCGAGGAATCCTGCGGCCAGTGCACGCCTTGCCGCGAGGGCACCGGCTGGATGTACCGCGTGGTGCACCGCATCGAGCATGGCAAGGGACGCCAGGAAGACCTCGATCTACTCACCAACGTCGCCAACAACATCGCCGGCCGCACCATTTGCGCGCTGGGGGACGCGGCGGCGCTGCCGGTAAAGAGCTTCGTGCAGCACTTCCGCGACGAATTTCAGTATCACATAGACCACAAGCACTGCATGGTGGGCGTGGCGGGCGGCTATTCGACCGCGCCGAACACAGCCGCAGCGAAAGTGGCCTGAGAGCAAAATGCCCAAAGTCGAAATAGACGGCAAGCAGATCGAGGTGCAGAACGGCGCGACCGTGATGGACGCGGCCAACGCGCTCGGCATCACGATTCCGCACTTCTGCTACCACAAGAAGCTGTCGATCGCCGCCAATTGCCGCATGTGCCTGGTGCAGGTGGAAAAGGCGCCGAAGCCGCTGCCGGCCTGCGCCACCCCCGTCACCGACGGCATGAAGGTGTTCACCGATTCGGACTACGCCAAGGAAGCGCAGCGCGGCGTGATGGAGTTCCTGCTCATCAACCACCCGCTCGACTGCCCGATCTGCGACCAGGGCGGCGAATGCCTGTTGCAGGACCTCTCCGTCGGCTACGGCAAGGGTGCGTCGCGCTACCAGGAAGAAAAGCGCGTCGTGTTCCACAAGAACGTCGGGCCGCTGATATCCATGGAGGAGATGAGCCGCTGCATCCACTGCACCCGCTGCGTGCGTTTCGGCCAGGAGATCGCCGGCGTCATGGAACTGGGCATGAAGGGCAGGGGCGAGCACTCCGAGATCCAGTCCTTCGTCGGCCGCACGGTCGATTCTGAGCTGTCCGGCAACATGATCGACCTGTGCCCGGTGGGCGCGCTGACGAGCAAGCCCTTCCGCTACAGCGCACGCACTTGGGAACTGGCGCGGCGCAAATCGGTGAGCCCGCACGACAGCCTCGGCGCCAACCTGATCGTGCAGATCAAGTCGAACAAAGTGATGCGCGTGCTGCCGCTGGAGAACGAAGAGATCAACGAATGCTGGATCTCCGACCGCGACCGCTTCGCCTATGAAGGGCTCAATTCCACCGACCGCCTGACCAGGCCGATGCTGAAGGTGGACGGCAAGTGGCAGGAAGTCGACTGGCAGCAGGCGCTCGCCGCGGTGGCGAAGGGCCTGAAGAACGCGAAGGATGACCACGGCGGCGCCGGCATCGGCATGCTCGCCGCGCCCTCCTCGACGCTGGAAGAGCTGGCGCTGCTTGGAAAGCTCGCGCGCGGGCTGGGAAGCGAGAACGTGGATTTCCGCCTGCGCCAGGCCGATTTCGCGGCGGACGACAAGCGCGCCGGCGCGCCCTGGCTCGGCATGAAGATCGCGGAAGTGGGCGGCCTCGAGCGCGTGCTGGTCGTCGGCTCCTTCCTGCGCAAGGACCATCCGCTGCTTGCCAACCGCCTGCGTCAGGCTGTAAAGCGCGGGCAACAGGTCAATCTCATCCACGCGGCGGACGACGATCAACTGCTGCCGATGGCGAACAAGGCCATCGTGTCGCCGCAGGAACTGCCGCGCGCGCTCGCGCAAGTGGTCAAGGCCGCGGCCGAGGCGAAAGGGCGCCCGGCGCCGGCAGCGCTTGCCGCGCTCGAAGTCGGCGCGGAGGCGAAGGCGATCGCCGCCAGCCTGGCATCGGGAAAAAGTGCCGGTATCTTCCTCGGCAACTTCGCCGCGCAGCATCCGCAGGCAGCGCAATTGCAGCTGCTCGCGCAGGAACTCGCTGACATCCTCGGCGCCCGCTTCGGCTACTTCGGTGAGGCGGCGAATAGCGTCGGTGGCTATCTTGCCGGCGCCGTGCCCGGCGCAAGTGGCCTAAATGCCGCCGCCATGCTGGCGCAGCCGCGCAAAGCCTACGTACTGCTCAATGTCGAGCCGGAACTCGACTGCGGCGACCCACGTGCCGCGCGCGCGGCCATGGACGCTGCCGAATTCGTCATCTGCCTGTCCGCGTTCAAGGGCAGTGCGCCCGAGTACGCGAACGCGCTGCTGCCGATCGCACCCTTCACCGAAACCTCGGGCACCTTCGTCAACGCCGAGGGCCGCGCGCAGAGCTTCAACGGCGTGGTGCGGCCGCAAGGCGACGTGCGCCCGGCGTGGAAAGTGCTGCGCGTCCTTGGCAATCTCCTCGGCCTCGCCGGCTTCGAATACGACACCAGCGAGCAGGTGCGCGACGAAGTCGGCGCGCCCTCGGGCAAACTCGACAATCGGCTCGCCGGCCTCGCCCTCGACGCGGCGGCCGTGCGGTCCAACGCGAACGGCCTGCAGCGCATCGCCGACGTGCCGATCTACGCGACCGACGCCATCGTGCGCCGGGCAGGCGCCCTGCAGCAGACGCGCGACGGGGCTGTCCCGCGCGCGTGGATGAACGCCGCACTGGCTGCCAGGCTCGGCCTGAAGGATGGCCAGGCGGTGACGGTGAAGCAGGGCGCGGGGGAGGCGGCGCTCAGCGTCGCGCTCGATCCCCGCCTGCCGGGTGACTGCGTGCGCGTTGCCGCGCATGCGGCGACGAGCGGCCTCGGCCCGATGTCGGGCGAAATCAAAGTGGAAGCACGGCAATGATGGAGCTCTACGCCAACGTAGTGGCCGCTGGGCTCGGCTACTTCCGGGACTTTCTCGGCCCGACGCTGGGTCCGCTCGCATTCACCGTGGTGAAGACTTCGATTCTGATCATGGTGATCGTCGGACCGATGCTGGGCGCGGTGGCCTACATTACGCTGCTCGAGCGCAAGGTCATCGGCTACATGCAATCGCGCATCGGCCCGAACCGCGTCGGCCCGCTCGGCCTGCTGCAGCCCATCGCCGACGGCGTCAAGCTGGTATTCAAGGAAATCATCATCCCGGCGGGCTCGGACAAGGTGCTGTTCGTGCTCGCGCCCGTGATTTCTCTGACCGTAGCCTTGGCGGCCTGGGCAGTGGTGCCGTTCAGCCCGAAAGTGGTGGTTGCGGACGTGAACGCGGGGCTGCTCTATATCATGGCCATCACCTCGATGGGCGTGTACGGCATCATCGTCGGCGGCTGGGCGTCGAACTCCAAGTACGCGTTTCTGGGCGCGATGCGCGCCGCGGCGCAGATCGTCGCCTACGAAATCGCCATGGGCTTCGCGCTGGTGTGCGTGCTGCTGGTGTCGCACAGCCTGAATCTCACCGACATCGTCGCCAGCCAACAGAAGGGGCGTTTCGCCGACATGGGGCTGAACTTCCTCTCCTGGAACTGGCTGCCGCTCGCGCCGATGCTGCTCGTGTACTTCATCTCCGGCGTGGCGGAAACGCAGCGCGCGCCGTTCGACTTGGCCGAAGGCGAATCGGAGATCGTCGGCTTCCACGTCGAGTTCTCGGGGATGCTGTTCGGCGTGTTCTCGATGGCCGAATACGCGAACATGATCCTGATCTCGATGCTCACGACCATCATGTTCTTCGGCGGCTGGGCGCCGCTCATCGACGCGCCGCTCCTGAACGCGATTCCGGGCATCGTCTGGCTGCTCGCCAAGGTGCTGTGCATCCTGTTCCTGTTCCTCTGGTTCCGCGCCACCTTCCCGCGTTACCGCTACGATCAGATCATGCGCCTGGGCTGGAAAGTGTTCATTCCGCTCACCATCATTTGGCTGGTCCTGATCGCGGCGTGGATGCAGACGCCCTTCTCGATTTGGAAATGAAAGGCCGGCCATGATTGAGAAGATCCGCGAATTCTTCAAGACCTTCCTGCTGGTCGAGCTGGTGAAGGGGCTGGCGGTCACCGGGCGCTACATGTTCGCGCGCAAGGTGACGGTGCAATACCCGGAAGAGAAGACGCCGCAATCGCCGCGCTTCCGCGGGCTGCATGCCCTGCGCCGCTATCCCAACGGCGAGGAGCGTTGCATCGCGTGCAAGCTGTGCGAGGCGGTGTGCCCGGCGATGGCGATCACCATCGAATCCGAGGAGCGCGCCGACGGCACGCGCCGCACCACCCGTTACGACATCGACCTGAACAAGTGCATCTTCTGCGGGTTCTGCGAAGAATCCTGCCCGGTCGACTCGATCGTCGAGACGCGCATCCTCGAGTATCACGGCGAGAAGCGCAGCGACCTTCACTACACCAAAGAAATGCTGCTGGCGGTGGGCGACCGCTACGAAGCGCAGATCGCAAAAGACCGCGCCGCCGACGCCGCCTACCGGTGACGAAGCCATGAACATCGAAGCCATCGTCTTCTACCTCTTTTCCGCCATCCTGCTCGTCGCGGCGCTGCGCGTCATCACCGCGCGCAATCCCGTGCACGCGGCGCTCCACCTCGTGCTCGCCTTCTTCACCGCTGCCGGCATCTGGATGCTGCTGCGCGCGGAATTCCTCGCCATCGCCCTGGTGCTCGTCTACGTCGGCGCGGTGATGGTGCTGTTCCTGTTCGTGGTGATGATGCTCGACATCAACATCGACCGGTTGCGCGAAGGTTTCTGGCGCTACCTGCCGCTCGGGGCGGCGGTCGGCGCTTTGATGGTGTTCGAGATGATCGCCGTGCTGGGCGGCAAGTATTTCAGCGCCGACAGCGTGCCCAATCCGGCCGACCCGGGCGCGGCCTACAGCAATACCAAGGAACTCGGGCGGGTGGTCTACACCGATTACATCTATGCGTTTGAACTTTCCGCGGTGATCCTGCTCGTCGCCATCGTCGCGGCGATCGCGCTGACGCTGCGCGGACGCAAGGACGTCAAGCGCCAGGATCCGGCGGAGCAGGTGCGGGTGAAGCGCGCCGACCGCGTACGCCTGGTTTCCATGCCGGCAGAGAAGAAGGAGGGTTGATCGTGTCTCCACTGTCGCTGTCGCACTATCTGGTTTTGGGCGCTCTGCTGTTCGCCATCGCCATCGTCGGCATCTTCCTCAACCGCAAGAACGTCATCATCCTGTTGATGGCGATCGAGCTGATGCTGCTCGCGGTGAACATGAATTTCATCGCTTTCTCGCACTACCTGCACGACATTTCGGGGCAGGTGTTCGTATTCTTCATTCTGACGGTGGCCGCGGCCGAATCCGCCATCGGTCTGGCCATTCTGGTGGTGCTGTTCCGCAACCTGAGCACCATCAACGTCGACGACCTGAACGCATTGAAGGGCTAATGGAAAGCAAAAAAGGGGAGGCGCAAGGGATTAGGCGCGGCGACGGGGGGTTCGCCCCCCGACGCCGCGGCAGAACTCTGACCCTCACAACGATATGACATCGATGCAAAAACTCTACCTGCTGGTGCCGCTCGCGCCCCTCGTCGGTGCCATCGTCGCGGGCCTCGGCGGCCGCATGATCGGCCGCGCCGGCGCGCATTGGGTGACCATCATCGGCGTGGCGATCTCCTTCCTCGCCTCGGTCGCGGTGTTCTTCGACGTAATGAACGGCAACGTGTTCAACGGCAGCGTCTACACCTGGATCACGACCGGCGCGACGCGGCTCGAAGTGGGCTTCCTCATCGATCGCCTGTCGGTGCTGATGATGGTGGTCGTCACCTTCGTGTCGCTGATGGTGCACGTCTACACCATCGGCTATATGGCGGACGACCCGGGCTATCAGCGCTTCTTCGCCTACATCTCGCTATTCACCTTCTCCATGCTGATGCTGGTGATGGCGAACAACTTCCTGCAGCTGTTCTTCGGCTGGGAGG
>CAZMGP010000106.1:0-9461 GCA_964565875.1 uncultured Enterobacteriaceae bacterium | reverse complement strand
GCCCTACGCGCTGCAGGCTAAGGTTCCGGCGCAGATTCCCGCGGCGGGCGCTTGGCCTTCAGCACGCCATGCGCGCAGGATGCTCATCCTCGCCGGCTGCGTGCAGCCCGCGCTCGCGCCCGACATCAACGCCGCGACGGCGCGCTTGCTCGACCGCCTGGGCATCTCGCTCATCCAGGCGCCGCAAGCCGGCTGCTGCGGCGCGGTGCGCTATCACCTGAACGAGCAGGAAGAGGGACTCGCCGACATGCGCGCGCTCATCGACGCCTGGTGGCCGTATGTGGAATCGGGCGAAGTCGAAGCGATCGTGATCAGCGCGAGCGCCTGTGGTGCGACGGCGAAGGAATACGGCCATCTGCTCGCGCACGATGCCGCCTATGCGGCGAAGGCGAAGCGGATCAGCGCGCTCGCCAAAGACCTGAGCGAAGTCGTCGCCGCCGAACTGCCTAAGCTCACGCCGCTCCTCGCGATGAAGAAGGGCGCGCCGGCCCCGAAGCTCGCCTACCAGATCCCCTGCACGCTGCAGCACGGGCAGCAGCTGCGCGGTCTGGTGGAGCGCGTGCTCATGGCTGCGGGCTTCGAACTCGCGCCCGTCGCCGACAGCCATCTGTGCTGCGGCTCGGCCGGCACCTACTCCATCCTGCAGCCCGAATTGTCCGAGCGCTTGAAGGCGAACAAGCTCGCCGCTTTGCACGCCGGCTCGCCCGAGCTCATCGTCACCGCCAACATCGGCTGCTTGAGCCACTTGCAAGGCGCGACGCCGCTGCCGGTGCAGCACTGGGTCGTGGCGCTGGACGCGCGCTTGGCCGGCGCCTAGGCGCAGGTAGCGCGCGCGAAGCCGGATCGTGGCGAGACTGAGAGACAGCATTCCCGAAAGACCGTCGAACCGCGACATCCGCCAGCTCGCGCGCATCCTCGGTTTTCTTGCGCCCTACCGACGGCAGATCACTATCGCTGCCGTGGCGCTGGTGGTCGCTGCGGCTTGCGTGCTCGTCCTCGGCCAAGGCCTGCGCCGCGTCATCGATCGCGGCTTCGCGAGCGGCGACGCGGCGCTGCTCGATCAGGCGCTCGTCGCGCTGCTAGCCGTAATCGTGGTGATGGCCGTTGCGACCTATACGCGCTTCTATTTCGTCTCCTGGATCGGCGAACGCGTCTCGGCCGACATCCGCCGTGCGGTGTTCTCCCATCTGCTCGATTTGTCGCCCGGTTTTTTCGAGGTCACGCGCACCGGCGAAGTCATCTCGCGCCTCACCAACGACACGGCGCTGCTCGAAATCGTCATCGGCTCATCCGCCTCGTTTGCGCTCAGAAACAGCCTTATCATGCTGGGGAGCCTGGTCATGCTCGTCGTCACCAGCCCCAAGCTCACCGCGCTGGTGGTGCTCGGTGTGCCGGTCGTGGTCGTGCCCATCCTGCTCTACGGCCGGCGCGTGCGCACGCTGTCGCGCGCGAGCCAGGCGCGCATCGCCGACGTCAGCACTTACATCGACGAGGCGCTGCACGAAATCCGCACCGTGCAGGCCTACGGTCACGAAGCAGAGGACAGGACGCGTTTCGCCGCGCGCGTCGAGGAGGCGTTTGCGACTGCAGTGGAGCGCGTCCGCCAGCGCGCGCTCCTGATCGCGCTGGTGATGCTGATCGCATTCGGTGCGGTCGGCATCATCCTCTGGATCGGCGGCCACGACGTGTTGGACGGCAAGATCAGCGCAGGCGAACTCTCCGCCTTCGTCTTCTACGCCGTGCTGGTCGCGGGTGCGTTCGGTGCGGTGTCGGAAGTGATCGGCGACTTGCAGCGCGCGGCCGGCGCGACCGAGCGGCTGATGGAGCTGCTTGCGACCGAGCCGCAGATCCGCGCACCGCGCGCGCCGCAGCCGCTGCCCGAGGCGAGTGCGGAAAGGAAGATCGGTGCGGTGCGCTTCGCCAAGGTCTGCTTTCACTATCCTTCGCGCCCGGATGCGCCGGCGCTCGAAGATTTCTCGCTCGACGTCCATCCGGGCGAGACGGTCGCCCTGGTCGGCCCTTCGGGAGCGGGGAAGTCGACGGTGCTGCAGCTGCTGTTGCGCTATTACGACGCGGGAAGCGGCAGCATCAGCCTGGACGGCGTGGAACTCGCGCGCGCCGATCCGCGCGCCGTACGCAGCCGCGTCGCTCTGGTGCCGCAGGACCCGGTCATCTTCGCCGCTTCGGTGCGCGAAAACGTGCGCTACGGCCGCCCGGCCGCGAGCGACGCCGAGGTCGAGGCGGCCTGCGCCGCCGCCTACGCAGCCGAATTCATCGAGCGGCTGCCGCAGGGCATGGACACTTTCCTCGGCGAGCGCGGCGTGCGGCTCTCCGGCGGCCAGCGCCAGCGGCTGTCAATCGCGCGGGCGCTGCTCGCCGACCGCGCAGTTCTCCTGCTCGACGAGGCGACGAGCTCGCTCGATGCCGCAAGCGAACACTTCGTACAGATGGCGCTCGCGCGCCTGATGAAGAACCGCACCACGCTCGTCGTCGCGCATCGCCTCGCGACGGTGCAGAACGCCGATCGCATCGTGGTGATGGATGCGGGCCGCATCATCGCCGTCGGCACGCACGCGGAGCTGGTGCGCGAACAGGGCCTGTATGCGCGGCTCGCCGCCCTGCAATTTCTCGGCACGGCGGCGTGAGAGCGCTTCTTTACGGGCTGCTGCTTTTGGTGTTCGGCTCCGCGCAGGCCGAGGACGCGGTGCGCGTCGGCTCCAAGCGCTTCACCGAGTCCTACATCCTGGGCGAGATCATCGCGCAGAGCATCCCCGGGTCGGTCGAGTACAAGCCGGGCCTCGGCAACACCGGCATCGTCTACGCCGCCTTGAAGGCCGGATCGATCGACGTCTATCCCGAGTACAGCGGCACCATCGCGCGCGAAATCCTGAAGATCCCCGGCGCGTTCACTCTGGCAGAGTTGAACCAGCGGCTCGCGCAAGACGGCCTGGCCGTAGGCGTGCCGCTCGGCTTCAACGACAGCTATGCGCTGGCGCTGCGCGAGGACGAAGCGGTGCGGCTCGCGATCCGCACACTGTCGGATCTCGCGCGCCATCCGCAACTGAAATTCGGCCTGTCGCAGGAATTCATGGCGCGTGCCGACGGCTGGCCGATGCTGCGGCGCGCCTACGGCTTGCCGCAGCAGCCGACGGGGCTCGATCACGGCCTCGCCTATGCGGCGATCGCCGCGGGGAGAATCGACGTCTTGGACGCCTATTCGACCGACGCCGAAATCGAACGCTACAACTTGCGTGTGCTCGCCGACGACCGCGGCGCGTTCCCGCGCTACGACGCGCTGCTGCTCTATCGGCTGGATCTTCCGCAGCGCCATCCGCGCGCCTGGTCCGCGTTGCAATCGCTGCAAGGCCGCATCGACGAGAAGAGCATGATCCAGCTCAACGCCGCAGTCGAAATCGGCCATCGCAGTTTCGCCGACGTGGCGCGCGCATTTCTATCCGCATCGGATGGCGGCGGGGCGAGGCGCAGTTTCCTCGGCGTGCTCTTCGGCGAGGATTTTTGGCGCCTGACGCGCGAGCATCTGCTGCTCGTGATTGCGTCGCTCGTCGCCAGCATCGCGGTCGCCGTGCCGCTGGGCGCGGCCGCGGCGCGGGTCGCAGGACTCGGCCAGCCCATCCTCGCCGCGGTCGGCATCATCCAGACCATACCATCGCTCGCGCTCCTCGCTTTTCTCATTCCGGTGCTCGGCACCATCGGCACCGCGCCGGCGCTGGTCGCGTTGTTTCTCTACGCGCTGTTGCCCATCGTGCGCAATACCCACGCGGGCCTGGTGGGTGTGGGCAAGGGCATGCGCGATGCGGCGACGGCGCTCGGCTTGAGGCCGAAGGATCGGCTGCTGCTGATCGAGCTGCCGCTCGCGCTGCCTGCGATCCTCGCCGGCATCAAGACTGCTGCGGTCATCGCCGTGGGAACGGCCACCATCGCCGCCTTCGTCGGCGCAGGCGGCTACGGCGAGCGCATCGCGCAGGGGCTGGCGCTGAACGACAACACGATGTTGCTCGCGGGCGCTGTGCCTGCGGCTGCGCTCGCTTTGATTATTCAAGGCTTGTTCGAGTTGATCGAGCGCTTTGCGATTCGCCGCTGCTAGCCGGCCTGAGGGTCGTTTGATCTACATCAACCCCCAATCAGCGCGGAAAAGTAGAGTACGCACGTCGTAATCTCGAACGTACAAGCCTGCTCGAGCGGGCGAGATGGGAAGGTAGTCCGGAGTCGTGTTGTCGATCCCGACTCGTGCAGACCCGGTTACAATCGGTCATCCATATCCAGTAACAGATTAGGGGATGTCATGCCTCAGGTCATAGGTATTCCAAAGGAAACAGCGGCGCTGGAAAAACGCGTTGCAACCGTGCCCGAAGTCGTTGAGAAACTGATCAAGCTCGGCTTCAAGGTCGCCGTCGAATCTGGCGCCGGCGACGCCTCCAACTGCAGCGACGACAGCTACCGCGCCGCGGGCGCCGAAGTCGTCGACAGCGCAGCCAAGCTGTGGGCGGCTTCCGACATCGTCTTCAAAGTATGTGTCCCGACCGCTGAAGAAGTCGACCTGATGCATGAGGGCCAGACCCTGATCGATTTCATCTGGCCGGCACAGAACCCTGATCTGATGAAGCAGCTCGCTGCGAAGAAGGTAACGGTGCTGGCGATCGACTCGCTGCCGCGCATGCTTTCCCGCGCGCAGAAGATGGACGCCCTGACCTCCCAGGCGGGTGTTGCCGGCTATCGTGCCGTGATCGAGGCCGCCAACGCTTTCGGCCGCTTCTTCAGCGGGCAGATCACCGCCGCGGGCAAAGTGCCGCCGGCCAAGGTGTTCATTGCCGGCGCCGGCGTGGCGGGCCTTGCCGCGATCGGCACGGCGGTCGGCCTGGGCGCCATCGTGCGCGCCAATGACACCCGCGCCGAAGTGGCCGACCAGGTCGTGTCGATGGGCGGCGAATTCGTCAAGGTCGACTACGAGGAAGAGGGCTCCGGCGGCGGCGGCTACGCCAAGGTGATGAGCGAGGGTTTCCAGCAGGCGCAGCGCGAGATGTACGCGAAGCAGGCGAAGGAGGTGGACATCATCATCACCACCGCGCTGATCCCCGGCAAGCCCGCGCCGCGGCTGATCACCGCCGACATGGTGAAGAGCATGAAGCCGGGCAGCGTCATCGTCGACATGGCGGCCGAGCGGGGCGGCAACTGCGAGTTGACCGAGCCCGGCAAGGCCGTGGTGAAGCATGGCGTGACCATCGTCGGCTACACCGACCTCGCCTCGCGCCTGGCCAAACAGTCCTCGACGCTGTACGCGACCAACCTGTTCCGGCTGACCGAGGAACTGTGCAAGACCAAGGATGGGATCATCAACGTCAACATGGAAGACGATGCCATCCGCGGCCTGACGGTCATCAAGGAAGGCACCGTGACTTGGCCGCCTCCCGCGCCCAAGCTTCCAGCCGCGGCGCCCAAGCCCGCGGCGAAACCCGTCGCGCCGCCGCCCAAGCACGGCGAGGCGAGCGGCCCCGCCTCGGCATCGAGCGTGGCGATCACCTTCCTCGTTGCCGCGGTGATCTTCTGGTTCGTCGGCGCCTTCGCGCCGGCGGCCTTCCTCGGCCACTTTACCGTGTTCGTGCTCGCAGTGTTTGTCGGTTACATGGTGGTGTGGAACGTCACGCCCGCGCTGCATACGCCGCTGATGAGCGTGACCAACGCGATCAGCAGCATCATCTCGATCGGTGCGCTGGTCCAGATCGCGCCGCGGCTCACGGCGGATTTTGCCGGGCGTCCGACGGATGTCATCGTCGGGTTGGCGGTGGTGAGCATTGCGCTGGTCGCGATCAACATGTTCGGCGGCTTCGCCGTCACGCAGCGCATGCTGCAAATGTTCCGCAAATAAGGGAGACGAAACATGTCCGTAACTCTGGCGACCGTTTCCTATATTGGCGCGACGATACTTTTCATCCTCAGCCTCGGCGGCCTCTCCAATCCGGAGACCTCGCGCCGCGGCAACCTGTACGGCATGATCGGCATGACCATCGCCGTGCTTGCGACGGTATTCGGGCCGCAGGTCACTTCGGCTGGCTACAGTTGGATCATCGGTGCGATGGTCATCGGCGCGGCGATAGGGCTTTATGCGGCGCGCACGGTAAAGATGACGCAGATGCCGGAGCTGGTGGCGCTGATGCACAGCCTGGTGGGTCTGGCGGCAGTACTGATCGGCTTTGCCAACTACATCGACCCGGCGACGGCGTTTCATGTGGTAGACGGAAAGAGCATTGCCCTGAGCAGCGCCGAGAAGACCATTCATGAAATCGAAATCTACGTTGGCATCCTGATCGGCGCCGTCACGTTCTCGGGCTCGATCATCGCGTTCCTCAAGCTCTCCGCCAAGATCAGCGGCAAACCGGTGCTGCTGCCCGGCCGCCATTTCATCAATCTCATCGGCCTGCTCGTTGTCATCTACTTCGGCGGGGTATTCATCAACACGCACTCGGTCGCCGACGGCATGTGGCCGCTGTACGTGATGACGGCAATCTCGCTCGCATTCGGCGTCCACATGGTGATGGCGATCGGCGGTGCCGACATGCCGGTGGTGGTGTCGATGCTGAACAGCTACTCCGGTTGGGCGGCCGCGGCGACGGGCTTCATGCTCAACAATGACCTGCTGATCGTGACCGGCGCTCTGGTGGGTTCCTCCGGTGCAATCCTTTCCTACATCATGTGCCGCGCCATGAACCGCAAATTCGTCGCGGTGATCGCCGGCGGCTTCGGCACCGAGGGCGGCGCACCGGCGGCCAAGGGCAGCGGCGAGCAGCCCGCAGGCGAAGTGACTCCGATCGTCGCGACGGAAACGGCCGAGCTGCTGCGCGAGGCGAAGAACGTGATCATCGTCCCCGGCTACGGCATGGCGGTGGCGCAGGCGCAGCACACCGTGTACGAAATCACCAAGCGGCTGCGCGATAAGGGCGTGAACGTGCGCTTCGGCATTCATCCGGTTGCCGGCCGCATGCCCGGCCACATGAACGTGCTGCTCGCCGAGGCGAAGGTGCCCTACGATATCGTGCTGGAGATGGACGAGCTGAACGAGGACTTCCCCGATACCGACGTCGCCATGGTGATCGGCGCGAACGACATCGTGAACCCGGCTGCGCAGGACGATCCGTCGAGCCCGATCGCGGGCATGCCCGTGCTCGAGGTGTGGAAGGCGAAGACTTCGATCGTGATGAAGCGCTCGATGGCTTCGGGCTACGCCGGCGTGGACAACCCGCTCTTCTACAAAGAGAACAATCGCATGCTGTTCGGCGATGCGAAGAAGATGCTGGACGAGGTGTTGGGCGCGCTCGGTACCTGAGCCGGCATGGCGGTTTGCACCGGCGAACGGCCGCGGCCCAAGGACGCGGCCGTTCGCGTTTGTGGTGGGCGCGACTTGCGCCCGGAGTCGACGAAGAGCGCCGCGCTATAATCGGCGTCACTTGAGGGGAGGGGAAGATGGTTCAGAGGCGTTTCGCCGCGGCCCTGCCGCGCGTGGCTGCCGTCGTCGCAGCCTTTTTTGCCGGGAGCAGCAGCGCATTTGCTGCGGGCGGCGGCCCCGCGGTCTTCGGCATTCCAGTCGATTTCATCCTGTTCGCGCTGACGCTCCTGGGCGTGGCACTGTTTCATGCACATACCCTGCGCGTCGCTCTGACCGGCCTTGTCGTCATCAGCGTCTACAAGATACTGTTCGCCGGTTTCAAGACCGGGACGGGGGTAGCCGGATTCGTCTCGCACCTCGGGCACGAATGGGTGATCCTGGCGAACCTGCTGTGCCTGTTGCTCGGCTTCGCGCTCCTGTCGCGGCACTTCGAGAAGACCCACATACCCGCGGTGCTGCCGCGCTTCCTCCCGCACGACTGGAAGGGCGGATTCATCCTGCTGGTGATGGTGTTCGTGCTGTCCTCGTTTCTGGACAACATCGCAGCGGCGCTGATCGGCGGCGCCATGGCGCACACCCTGTTCCGCGCCAAGGTGCACGTCGGTTACCTCGCCGCCATCGTCGCCGCCTCGAACGCCGGCGGCTCGGGCAGCGTGGTGGGCGATACCACGACCACCATGATGTGGATCGCCGGGGTCAGCCCGGCTGCCGTGTTCCACGCCTACGCGGCGGCGGCGGTCGCGCTCGTCGTCTGCGGCATCCCGGCGGCGAAACAGCAGCAGCGCTATTCACCCATCATTCATCACGAACATAGCCACATCCGCATCGACTGGCCGCGCGCTGCCATCGTCGCGACGATTTTGATCACCGCGATCATCGCCAACGTCATCGTCAATGTCGACTATCCGGAGATTTCGGACCGCTTCCCTTTCATCGGCGTCGCGGTATGGGCGGCGATTCTCGTGAGCGTTCCGGTCAGGCGGCCCGACTGGGAACTACTGCCGGAAGCCTTGAAGGGCTCGATCTTCCTGCTGTCCCTGGTGACCTGCGCCTCGATGATGCCGGTCGAAGCGCTTCCGCCTGCCTCCTGGCGCTCGGCCTTCGGCCTGGGATTCATCTCGGCCGTGTTCGACAATATTCCGCTCACCGCGCTCGCCTTGAAGCAGGGCGGATTCGATTGGGGCATGCTCGCCTACACCGTGGGATTCGGCGGCTCGATGATCTGGTTCGGCTCGAGCGCAGGCGTCGCGCTTTCCAACATGTACCCTGAAGCGAAATCGGTCGGCCGCTGGCTCACGGGCGGCTGGCATGTGACCGTCGCCTACGTCGTCGGCTTCGCCGTCCTGATGGCGACGCTCGGCTGGCAGCCGACGCCAGAGCGCGGCGATCGTCCCGCTACGAGCGCAGTGTCTCAGTCGCGCTAGAGAAGGTCTGAACAAGGGGGCGACGCCTCCTTGTTTATCCCCCTCGTCAGAGGGAACCTTATCAATGCCGTGACGCTTAGCACGACTTGTTCAGAGGTTCTCGAGCACGTTTCGAAAAACGCAAAGATAAGCGTTCCCAAGATCAGCGTTTCCCCGCATTGACGCGGATCGCGGATGTAGATCCGCGCATTGCATTTGCCTCTGTGGAGGTATAGGATTTGTCCACCTCGCAAAGGGCGAGGTGCCGTTCCGGATTGCGGAACGGCGCATTCCGGAGCAACAGATCTCGCGAGCAGTTCCACGATTCGCAGACCGCCGTCAAAACAATTAATCCAAAGGAGTAGAAATGAGCAAAGACCAAAGCAATGCGCTGTCGCGCCGCAAATTCCTCGGGGGGGCCGCGGCCGCAACGGCTGGTGCCGCGACCTTAGGCTTCCCCATGATCGCCAAGGCGCAAGGGCCGATCAACATGCGCTGGCAATCGACCTGGCCGTCGAAGGACATCTTCCACGAATACGCGCTTGACTATGCCAAGCTGGTGAACGACATGACCGGCGGCGATCTCAAGATCGAAGTGCTGCCCGCAGGCGCAGTGGTGCCGGCGTTCGGCCTGCTCGAAGCCGTGTCCAAGGGCACGC
>CAZMGP010000105.1:163-10257 GCA_964565875.1 uncultured Enterobacteriaceae bacterium | reverse complement strand
TCGGCGTGTTCATCGGCCTGCCCGGCGGCATCGACGGCCTGGTGCACCTGTCCGACCTGTCCTGGAGCACGCCGGGCGAAGAGGCGGTGCGCAATTACAAGAAGGGCGACGAGGTCGAGGCAGTGGTGCTGGCGATCGACACCGAGCGCGAGCGCATCTCGCTCGGCATCAAGCAGATGGACGGCGATCCCTTCACCAACTACATCGCCACGCACGAGAAGAACAGCGTGGTGCAGGGAACGGTGAAGTCGGTCGATGCCCGCGGTGCGGTGGTCGCGCTGCAGGGCGATGTCGAGGGCTACCTGCGCGTGTCCGAAGTGTCGCGCGAGCGCATCGAGGACCTGCAGCATCACTTGAAGCAGGGCGACTCGGTGACGGCGATGATCGTCAACATCGACCGCAAGAACCGCTCGATCAACCTGTCGGTCAAGGCGAAGGAAATGGCGGAAGAGCACGACGCGATGCAGAAGCTGCAGAGCGACAGCGCGGCGAGCACCGGCAGCACCAGTCTCGGCGCACTGCTCAAGGCCAAGCTGGACAACAAGAACTCTCAGCAATAAAGAGGAGGCGGCGGTAGAAATGACCAAGTCCGAGTTGATCGCCAGGCTCGCGGGGCGCTATCCGCAGCTGGTTGCCAAAGACGCAGAATTTGCGGTGAAGACCATCCTCGATGCCATGACTTCGAGCCTGGTCAAGGGGCAGCGCATCGAAATTCGCGGCTTCGGCAGCTTCGGGCTGAACTACCGCCCGCCGCGCACAGGCAGAAATCCTAAGTCGGGCGACAAGGTCCAGGTGCCGGAGAAGTTCGTTCCGCACTTCAAGGCCGGCAAGGAACTGCGTGAGCGCGTGGATTCGGATTAATACGCTAGCGGCTGAAATCGGGCGGCATCGAGGTGATGCCGCCCATTTTTTCTGAGGTGGAGTCGTGCGCGTTCTGGTCTGGGTCCTGCGCGTCATCCTGTTCCTGGCGTTGTTTCTGTTCGCGCTGAAAAATACCGACAGCGTCACTCTCAGGCTCTATTTCGATCAGGTGTGGCAGGCGCCGCTGATCCTGATCCTGCTCGTCTTCTTTGCCGCGGGCACCGCCCTGGGCGTGCTCGCTACCCTCACCACCGTGTTTCGCCAACGGCGCGACATCTCGCGCCTGAAGCGCGAGTTGAAGAGTCGCCCGCAGCACACGGGCCCCGAACTTCCGCTTACCGACGGCGAAGTCGATTCACGCCACGGGATCTAAGACCGTGGAATTCGAATTCTGGTGGCTGCTCGCGTTTCCGCTGTTCTTCGGCCTGGGCTGGCTCGCCGCGCGCATCGACATCAAGCATCTGGTGTCGGAATCGCGCTCGCTGCCGCGCTCCTACTTCAAGGGCCTCAACTTCCTGGTGAACGAACAGCCGGACAAGGCGATCGAGGCGTTCATCGAAGTGGTCAAGGTCGATCCGGAGACCGTCGAGCTGCATTTCGCCCTGGGCAACCTGTTCCGGCGGCGCGGCGAAACCGAGCGCGCCATTCGCATGCACCAGAACCTGCTCGAGCGCGGCGACCTCGGGCAGGAGCAGCGGCTCGCCGCCTTGTTCGAACTGGGCCAGGACTACCTCAAGGCGGGGCTGCTCGACCGCGCCGAGGAAGTATTCGTGAAGCTGCGCAGCACCAAGCACCGCGGCGACGCGCTCGAAGCGCTGCTCGACATCTATCAGCAGGAAAAGGACTGGGAAAAGACCATCGGCGTGGCGAACGAGCTGGGGGGCGATGCCGGGCAGCCTTGGAACAAGGAGATCGCCAACTATTACTGCGAGCTTGCCTCGGCCGAAATGACGCACTCGCGCAGCGATGCGGCGGTCGCCTACCTGGAGCAGGCGCTGCAGACGAATCGCAAATGCGCCCGCGCCAATGTGCTGCTCGGGGACATCCGCGCGGCCGCGGGCGATCACGCCGGTGCGATCGAGGCGTGGAAGCGCATCGAGCAGCAGAACCCGGCCTATCTCGCCCTGGTGGCGCAGCGGCTGCTGGAAAGCCACCGCGCGCTCGGGCGGCAGGAGGAGGGGCTGACGCTGTTGCGCGGCTACCTCGCCACATCGCCGTCGCTCGACTTGCTCGATGTCGCGTTCCAATCGACGCTCGAAGCCGAAGGGGCGCAGGCTGCGCACAAGCTGGTGAGGGACGAGTTGCGACGCAATCAGACCTTGCTCGGGCTCGATCGGCTGCTCGACGCGGAACTGCTGGTGGTGCGGCCGGAACGCCGCGGCGACGTGCAGCTCGTCAAGAATCTGGTGCACGGTCACACCCTGCGGCTCGCGCGCTATCGCTGCGAAAACTGCGGCTTCAAGGCGCGCCAGTTCTATTGGCATTGTCCGGCCTGCGGTGGCTGGGAGACCTATCCGCCGCGACGCGCGGAGGAATTCGACCTGGCACCTTGAACGGCTTAGCTTTCTCGACCAACCGAATCTCATCGCGTGGGCGGCGCGCCGCTCACGCCCATTAGGAGCGCAAAGTGAAAATAGCAGTAATCGGCAGCGGCTATGTCGGCCTGGTGAGCGGGGCCTGTCTCGCCGAAGTGGGCAACAACGTGCTGTGCCTCGACGTCGACGCGGCGAAGATCAAAACCCTCAACGAGGGCGGCATTCCGATCTACGAGCCGGGCCTCGCGGAGATGATCGCCCGCAACCGCAAGGCCGGCCGCATCGCCTTCACCACCGACGTCGAAGAGGCGGTCGCCTTCGGCACCATCCAGTTCATCGCCGTGGGCACGCCGCCTTCGGAGGACGGTTCGGCCGACCTGCAATACGTGCTCGCCGCGGCGCGCAACATCGGCCGCTGCATGAAGGAATACCGCGTGATCGTCGACAAGTCCACCGTTCCCGTGGGCACCGCCGACAAGGTGCGCGCGGCGGTCGCGGAAGAACTGAAAAAGCGCGGCGCCGATGTCGCCTACAGCGTCGTCTCCAACCCGGAATTCCTCAAAGAAGGCGCGGCGATCGAGGATTTCATGCGCCCGGACCGCATCGTGGTCGGCTGCGACGACGAGCATGCGATGACGCTGATGCGCAATCTCTACGCCCCGTTCCAGCGCAATCACGAGCGCGTGATCGCGATGGACGTGCGCTCGGCCGAGCTTACCAAATATGCCGCGAATGCGATGCTCGCCACCCGCATCTCCTTCATGAACGAACTCGCGAATCTCGCGGAACGGCTGAACGCCGACATCGAGCAGGTGCGCCGCGGCATCGGCGCCGATCCGCGCATCGGCTACCACTTCCTTTATCCCGGTGTCGGCTACGGCGGTTCCTGCTTCCCCAAGGACGTGCAGGCGCTAATGCGCACGGCGGGCGAGGCCGGTTCGAAGCTGCTCATCCTCGACGCAGTGGAGCAGGCGAACGCGGCGCAGAAACAGGTGCTGGGCGAGAAGATCGCGCGCCGTTTCGGTGCCAAGCTGAAGGGACTCAACATCGCGCTTTGGGGGCTGGCGTTCAAGCCGAATACCGACGACCTGCGCGAAGCGCCGAGCCGGGTGCTGATCGCCGATCTACTTGCGCGCGGCGCGAGCGTGACGGCCTATGATCCGGTGGCGATGCCCGAGGCGAAGCACATATTCAAGAGCGAAGCGCGGGTGCGCTTCGCCGATTCGCCGATGGCGGCGCTCGAGGGCGCAGATGCGCTTGCGATCGTCACCGAGTGGAAGGAATTCCGCAGCCCCGATTTCCAGAAGGTGAAGGCGAGCCTGCGCACCCCGGCCATCTTCGACGGACGCAACCTGTACGATCCCGCCGCAGTCCGCGGCCAGGGCCTGGAGTACTATCCGATCGGAAGGCTATAGGATGGCCGACGTGAAAGGTCAGAAGTGAAAGGGCTACCCGAGCTGTCGCGCGCACGGCTACTGGTGGTCGGCGACGTGATGCTCGACCGCTACTGGTTCGGCGAGGTGAGCCGCATCTCGCCCGAGGCGCCGGTGCCGGTGGTGAAGATCGAACGCACCGAAGAGCGCCCTGGCGGCGCAGCGAACGTCGCGCGCAACGCCACCGCGCTTGGCGCGAAGGTGACGCTGCTGTCGGTGGTGGGCGAAGACGAGGCCGGGCTGCGGCTGCGCGAGCTGGTCGAGGCCGAGCGGGTGATCGCCTGCCTGCACAAGGACGCGGGCATTCCGACGACGGTGAAGCTGCGCGTAGTCGGCCGGCAGCAGCAACTGCTGCGCATCGATTTCGAGACCGCTCCCAGCCATGAAGTGCTCGCCGACAAGCTCGCCGAATTCCAGCGCCTGCTGGCCGACTGCGACGTGCTGGTGCTCTCCGATTACGGCAAGGGCGGGCTCGCCCACATCGGCAGCATGATCGAGACCGCGCGCGCGGCGGGGAAAATCATCCTGGTCGATCCCAAGGGCGACGACTATTCGCGCTATCATGGCGCGACGCTGATTACGCCGAACTGCGGCGAGCTGCGCGAAGTGGTGGGGCGCTGGCGCGACGAAGCAGACCTCACGGCGCGGGCGCAGGCGCTGCGGCGCGATCTGGGCGCGCAGGCGCTGCTGCTCACGCGCAGCGAAGAGGGCATGAGCCTTTACCAGGAAAGCGGAGTGCTGCACGAGCCGGCGCAGGCGCGAGAAGTGTTCGACGTCAGCGGCGCGGGCGACACTGTCATCGCGGCGCTGGCGACGATGCTGGCGAGCGGCGCGCCGCTCGCGCAGGCGATGCACGTGGCGAATTGCGCCGCGGGCATCGTGGTGGGCAAGCTTGGTACCGCCGTGGCATCTCGCGATGAATTGCAGGCGGTGCTGGCGAAGGACTGAAGCGGCAAGCATAAGGCATAAGGCGCGCGCAGGCGCGGGCTAGAACCAGCGGAGAAATTCGACATGTATTACGTGGTGACGGGGGCTGCGGGCTTCATCGGATCGAATCTGGTCAAAGCGCTGAACGAGCGTGGCGAGACCGATATCATCGCCGTCGACAATCTTACCCGCGCCGACAAGTTCAAGAATCTCGTCGACTGCGAGATCGCCGACTTCATCGACAAGCGCGACTTCGCCGTTCAGCTTGCGGGCGGGGACTTCGAGGGTGCGATCGAGGCGATCCTGCATCAGGGTGCTTGTTCGGACACGATGGAGACCGACGGGCATTACATGATGGACAACAACTTCCGCTATTCGGTGAGCGTGCTCGATTATTGCCAGGAGGAGGAGGTGCCGCTGCTGTACGCATCGTCCGCATCCGTGTACGGCGCGGGGGAGGTATTCCGCGAAGCGCGCGAATTCGAGGCGCCGCTCAACATCTACGGCTATTCCAAGTTCCTGTTCGACCAGGTGGTGCGCCGGCGGCTGCCCGACGCCGACAGCCAGATCGCGGGTTTTCGCTATTTCAACGTCTACGGCCCGAACGAGGCGCACAAGGGGCGCATGGCCTCGGTGGCGTTCCATTTCTTCAACCAGTATCGGAGCGAGCGGCGGGTGAAGCTTTTCGAGGGATGGGCCGGTTATGCCGACGGCGAGCAGAAGCGCGATTTCGTCTCGGTGGAGGACGTGGTCGCGGTCAACCTCCACTTCCTCGAGCGGCCCTCGCTCTCGGGCATCTACAACCTCGGCACCGGGCGCTCGCAGAGCTTCAACGACGTCGCCGTGGCGACGATCAATTCCTGCCTGCGCGCCGAAGGCAAGCCCGCGCTCACGCTCGCGGCAATGCGCGAGCAGAACATGATTGAGTACATCGCCTTTCCCGAGCCGCTCAAGGGCAAGTACCAGAGCTATACCGAGGCGGACGTCTCTCTGCTGCGCGACAGCGGCTACACCGAGCCGTTCCTCTCCGTGGAAGAAGGCGTCGCGCGTTATTGCGAGGCACTGCTCGCGGCATAGGTGGTCTAACTGCCGCGGCGCCTCGCGCCGCGCGCATGCGGGAAACGGAATCGCAGGGGGCAAATCATGTACCAGAAAGTGGAAGATTGCGTAGGCAATACGCCGCTCGTGCGGCTTTCGCGCCTCGCCGGCGGGATGAACGGCAACGCGGTCTTTGCCAAGCTCGAAGGGAACAATCCGGCCGGCTCGGTCAAGGACCGCCCGGCGCTGTATATGATCAAGGGCGCCGAGCAGCGCGCCCAGATCAAGCCCGGCGACACCCTGATCGAGGCCACCAGCGGCAACACCGGCATCGCGCTCGCCATGGCGGCGGCGCTGCGCGGTTATCACATGGTGCTCGTCATGCCCGAGCATTTGTCGGTGGAGCGGCGCCAGACCATGCGCGCCTACGGTGCGGAAATCATCCTCACGCCGAAGGCGGGCGGGATGGAAGGCGCGCGCGACCTGGCGGAGAAGATGCGTGCGGAAGGCAAAGGCGTGATCCTCGACCAGTTCGCGAATCCGGACAATCCGCTGGCGCATTACGAGGGCACTGGCCCGGAAATCTGGCGCGATACCGAAGGCAGGATCACGCATTTCGTCTCCAGCATGGGGACCACCGGTACCATCATGGGCGTATCGCGCTTCCTCAAGGAGCAGAATCCGAAGATTCAGGTGATCGGCTGCGAGCCGAGCGAGGGCTCGCAGATCCCGGGCATCCGCAAGTGGCCGCAGGCTTACCTGCCGCGCATCTACGAGCGCTCGCGTGTCGACCGGATCGTGCCGGTCAGCCAGGCAGAAGCCGAGGAGATGACGCGGCGCCTGGCACGCGAGGAGGGCATTTTCGCCGGCATTTCCTCCGGCGGGGCAATGCACGTGGCGCTGCGCATCGCCGCCGAGGTAAAGAAGGCCGTCATCGTTTCCATCGTCTGCGACCGCGGCGATCGCTACCTGTCGACCGGCGTGTTTCCAGACTGAGACGATGACACCGGTCCTCGCCTTCGACATCGAGACTGCGCCCGACTGCGACGGATTGCGGCGGCTGTACGACCTCGATCCGGCGCTCTCCGACAAGGACGTCGCCGAAATCGCCTTTCAGCGCCGGCGTACCGCCACCGGCAACGATTTCCTCCAACCGCATCTGCATCGAGTCATCGCCATCGCCTGCGCGCTGCGAGAAGGCGATGGTTTTCGCGTTTGGTCGCTTGGCACGCCGGAAGACGGCGAAGGCGAACTGATCCGGCGTTTCTTCGACGGCGTCGAGAAATACACGCCGCAGCTCGTGTCCTGGAACGGCGGCGGCTTCGATCTGCCGGTGCTGCATTACCGCGGCTTGGTGCACGGCATCACGGCGGCTCGCTACTGGGACCAGGGCGAGGATGACCGCGACTTCAAGTGGAACAACTACATCAGCCGCTATCACGCGCGGCATCTCGACCTGATGGATCTGCTCGCGCTGTATCAGCCGCGCAACAACGTGCCGCTGGACGAGATGGCGAAGCTCGTCGGCTTCCCCGGCAAGCTCGGCATGGACGGCTCACAGGTGTGGGGCGCCTTCCAAGGCGGCCGGCTGCGTGAAATCCGCAGCTATTGCGAGACCGACGCAGCCAACACCTATCTGCTCTACCTGCGTTTCCAACTGCTGCGCGGCGCGTTCGACGCCGCGCACTACAAGCGCGAGGTCGAACTCGTGCGCGCGACGCTGGAGCGCTCGACCGAAGCCCACTGGCGCGAGTTCATCGAGGCCTGGAAGTAGCCCATGCCAGCGGTGATCGAATCGCTGGACCGCGAGGGGCGCGGCATCGCCCGCGTCGAGGGCAAGGCGATATTCATCGAAGGCGGACTGCCGGGCGAGACCGTCGAATACGCCTCCTATCGCAAGAAACCCGCCTACGAGCACGCCACGGCGACGAGGATCTGCACCGCGAGCGCGTCGCGCGTCGCTCCGCGCTGCCGCCACTTCGGCGTCTGCGGCGGCTGCAGCATGCAGCATCTCGAGGCGCGGACGCAGGTAGCCGCAAAGCAGCGCGTACTCGAAGACAGCCTGCAGCACATCGGCAAGGTGCGCGCGGAAACCATGCTGCGTGCCGTCCACGGCGAGACCTGGGGCTATCGCCACCGTGCGCGGTTGTCGGTGCGCCTGGTGCCGAAGAAAGGCGGCGTGCTGGTGGGTTTCCACGAAAAGCGCAGCAGCTTCGTCGCCGACATGGATAGTTGCGAGGTGCTGCCGCGGCGCATTTCCGACCTGCTGCGGCCGTTGCGCGGCTTGATTGCGGACCTGTCGATCGCCACGCGTCTGCCGCAGATCGAGCTCGCCATCGGCGAGGAAGTCACCATCCTAGTGCTGCGCATCCTCGACCCCTTGAATGCAGCAGACGAGGAGCGCCTGCGCGCATTCGCGCGGCACTCAGGTGTGCAGCTCTGGCTGCAAACCGGAGGCCCCGGCACCGCCAGAGCATTCTTTCCCGAGGATGCGCCGCCGCTTTACTATTCGCTGCCCGAGTTCGGCGTGAAAGTGCACTTCCGTCCGACCGATTTCACCCAAGTGAATCACGCCGCGAATCGAATATTGGTGAGGCGCGCCCTCGCGCTGCTCGAACCGCGGCCGGGGGAGCGCATCGCGGACTTGTTCTGCGGATTGGGCAATTTCAGCCTGCCGATCGCGAGCTGCGGCGCGGAAGTGCTGGGCGTCGAGGGCAACGACGAACTGGTGCGACGCGCCGAAGACAATGCCCATCGGAACGGCTTCGGCGGGCGGGCACGCTTCCATTCCGCTAATCTGTTCGAAGCGGCGAATTGCGCCGGCTTCGGCGTTGAGGGCGCCTACGACAAGCTGCTCATCGATCCGCCGCGGGACGGCGCGGTCGAAGTGGTGAAAGCGCTGGGGGAGCGCGGACCGCGCCGTATCGTCTACGTCTCCTGCGATCCGGCGACGCTCGCGCGCGACGCCGGCGTCCTGGTGCATGCCAAGGGCTATCGGCTCGCCGCCGCGGGAGTGGTCAACATGTTTCCGCACACCTCCCACGTCGAGTCGATCGCCTTGTTCGAGCGCTGAGAGTGCGATCGACCCGAGGCCTCAGAGGGGCCAAGGGCGGGCCTCCAACAACAAAAAAGGGCGGCCGCAGCCGCCCTTTCCGATCGAGCCTATGAAGCGTCAGTCGTTGCTGCTGCCTCCCAGCCCGAGCAGTTGCAGCAGGCTGGAGAACAGGTTGTAGATCGAAATGTACAGGCTCAACGTCGCCGAGATGTAATTGGTTTCGCCGCCGCGCACGATGGCGTTCACCTGCCACAGGATCATCAGCGAGGAGAAGAGCACGAACGCGCCGACGATGACGAGATAAAGTATCGGGCTGGCGAAGAAGAAGTTCGCCACGACGCCGAGCATCAGGACCACGGCCCCGACGCTGAGGAAGTTGGTCATGCCGCTGAAGTCGCGCTTGGCGCTGGAAGCGATGCCGGCCATGATGAAGAACACCGCGGCCGTGCCGCCCGCAGCCATCATGACCAGTTCGGTGCCGTTCTTGAAGCCGAGCACGCGATGAAGAAGCGGTCCGAGCAGCAGGCCGAGGAACAGCGTGAAGCCGAGCAGCAGCGCCACGCCGACGCCGCTTTCCTTGTTGCGTTCGATGGCGAAGATCCAGCCATAGAAGATCGCCAGGATCGCGACGAAGGACAGGCCCGGGCTCGTGCGCATGAAACCGAAATCCATATTGGTGCCGATGGCGGCGCCGATCATGGTCGGGATCAGGCTGACGGCGAGCAACATATAGGTGTTACGCAATACCTTCTGCTGTTGCAGCGCGAAATCCTGCCCGCGGCTAGGCAGGCCGGATTCGATGGTTCTGAATTCAGGTTGCATCGACTTCCTCCACTAGGTGTTTACCCGAACATTAGACTAAGTCAAGTACGCGAAAGTTGCAACATCCCTATTGTTTTTCACCAGTCTTAAGGGACTATTACAAAACGTAATTTATGGGCGGCTGTGTATAATTCAAGCCCCGGCGGGGGGCGAGGGTCGCGTGGAAGCTTGGCCGAGCGGTTGAAGGCACTGGTCTTGACAACATGCAGGCGCAGCCTGCTTGTTGCGGCGAAGGCTAAGCTTCAGGTTACGCCGGAGCCAAAACCGGCAGGGACAGGCAGCAGAAGGAAGGTTGGCCGAGTGGTTGAAGGCACCGGTCTTGACAACATGCAGGCGCAGCCTGCTTGTTGCGGCGAAGGCTAACCTTTAGGTTACGCCGGAGCCAAAACCGGCAGGGACAGGCAGCAGAAGGAAGGTTGGCCG
>CAZMGP010000104.1:0-10374 GCA_964565875.1 uncultured Enterobacteriaceae bacterium | reverse complement strand
AGATTTCGTCGTGAATTCGCCTCAGACTGGCTCAGTTTTCAAAATGAATCAACAGTATGCGCGCCGAGCGCGCGAAACGACTCCTCCGGCCCGTAGCAGGAAGACGATATGCCGTCTGCGCCCAGACCCACCCAGGCGAAGAACGCGACCAGGGCGATGCTGTGGCGCGTCTCTTCGCTCATCGGGTCGAGCGGGGCGCCGACGACTTTGGTGCGCAGTTCGGTGTAGAGCGACATGGAACGGAACCGTCAGCTTTCCGGTCGGGCGACGAGCTGGCGTTCGATGCGCTTGGCGAACACCGTCATCTCCTTTGCCGCCTGCTTGTCGCCTTTGGCTTCGGCCGCGTCGATGCCGCGTCGGTAGGCGTCGAGCGCCGCCGCGAGCATCCCTTGCGCGGCAAGCGCCTGGCCCAAGAGCTTCCACGCCGCGGAATAGCCGGGGTCGCGCGCGACCGCCTCGGCGAGCTGCTCCTGCGCTCGCCGCGCTTCGCCTGCTTTCAGGTATTCGTTGCCTAGCGAAAAGCGCAGCAGCGCGCCGTCGCGCGGCGTTCCGATGAGCTTTTCCAGGTTGGCGATGACGCCGGAGGTCATTGTAAGATTCGGCCCTAGAGAGGCATGTTCCGCGTCCGGGCCGCTCCGATTATAGGCTCGTTTTGCATCCGCTTTGCGGGCGCCGGGCCGAAGCGATGCGGCCGGCAGAAGATGTGCTCGTGGCGAACGCCTCTCATGGGATGTTCCAACCCTTTGTATGCAGCAGTCTCACAGGAAGCCGGCATCATGACCAAGACCGTGATATCCACTCCGCGGGCGCCGGGCGCGATCGGCACCTACTCGCAAGCGGTGCGCGCGCGCGACACCGTTTATCTGTCCGGGCAGATCGGACTCGATCCGCGCACCATGCAGCTCGTCGAAGGCATCGACGCGCAAGTGCGCCAGGTGTTCGACAACCTGCGGGCCGTCGCCGAGGCAGCGGGCGCGTCCCTCGCGCAGTCCGCCAAAGTGACCATCTATCTCACCGACCTCGCGCATTTCGCCAAGGTCAACGAAATCATGGCTGTCTATTTCAGCGAGCCCTACCCGGCACGCGCAGCGGTCGGCGTCGCGTCCTTGCCGCGCGGCGCCCTGGTCGAGGCGGACGCGGTGTTGGTGCTCTAGCGAAGAAGGGGTGAGCGCGGCGGTGGCCAAGGGGGAAATCCGAGCGGCACGCGGTGCCGCGCCGCGCGCGCGGCGGGCGGTCGCCGACGACGGTGAGTCTCCCCTCAAAACCAAGCTGGCGAAGCTCGGCATACGCCGCGATTTCGACCTGGTCTTGCACCTGCCGCTGCGCTACGAGGACGAGACGCGCCTCACTGCCATCGCAGCGGCACGCGAGGGCGCGCCGCTGCAGGTCGAAGGCGTCGTGGTCGACAGCCGCATCGCCTATCGGCCGCGGCGGCAGTTGGTGTGCACCATCGAGGACGACAGCGGCAGTCTGTGGATGCGCTTTCTCAATTTCTATCCCAGCCAGGCAAAGGCGCTCACAGTAGGCGCCAGGGTGCGCGCCTTCGGTGAAGTGCGCGGCGGATTCTTCGGCGCGGAAATGATCCATCCGCGTTATCGCATCGTCGGCGCGGGCGCGCCCCTGCCCGAGGCGCTCACTCCCATCTATCCCACGACCGCAGGCTTGCCGCAGTTCGCCTTGCGCCGCCTGATCGACCGGGCCCTGGCGCGCTGTGAACTGGACGATACCCTGCCGCCGGGCCTTGCCGCGCGCTACGGTGTTCCGGGGTTTCGCGAGTCGGTCGAAGTCCTGCACCGGCCGCAGCCGGGTGCGGACGAAGCCGCGCTGAGCGGCCGTACCCATCCCGCGTGGCGGCGCATGAAACTGGACGAACTGCTCGCACAGCAGCTATCGATGCGCTTGCATTACCGCGAGCGCAAAGCGAAGACCGCGCCCGCCCTGGCGCGCAGCGGCGCGTTGAGCGCCGGGCTGCTCGCGCGGCTGCCGTTCCGCCTCACGCTCGCGCAAAGCCGCGCCTGGAGCGAGATCGAGCGCGATCTTGGGCAGGCGCATCCCATGCACCGCCTGCTGCAGGGCGACGTGGGCAGCGGCAAGACCGTGGTCGCGGCGCTCGCTGCTTTGCGCGCGGTGGAAAACGGCAGGCAGGCGGCGGTGATGGCGCCCACCGAAATCCTGGCCGAGCAGCACTACCGCAAATTCTCCGAGTGGCTCGCGCCGCTCGGGGTGCGGCTCGCCTGGCTTTCCGGCAGCCAGAAGAAGAAGGAGCGCGCGCAGGCGGCCGCGGACATCGCCGCGGGCACGACCCAGGTGGCGGTGGGCACGCATGCGCTGTTCCAGGAAGGGATCGCCTTCGCCGCGCTCGGACTCGCCGTCGTCGACGAGCAGCACCGCTTCGGCGTCGAGCAGCGCCTGGCGCTGCGCGCCAAGGGGGCGCAAGGTGCGCGCGGCGGTGAGCCGCACCAGTTGATGATGAGCGCGACGCCGATCCCGCGCACGCTGTCGATGAGCTATTACGCGGACCTGGATGTCTCGCTCATCGACGAGCTGCCGCCGGGGCGGCAACCGGTGACGACCAAGCTGATCGCGGCAGAGCGCCGCGACGAGGTTCTGGCACGGGTGCGCGCGGCCTGCCGCGAGGGCCGACAGGCTTACTGGGTCTGTCCGCTGATCGAGGACGAGGCGAACGAAGGCGGGACGGCCGCGCCTCGCCGCGGCCGCGGCGACGCGCTGCAGCTGCAGACTGTGCTCGACACCCACGCGCGGCTCGCTGCCGAACTGTCCGATCTGCGGGTCGGGCTGGTGCATGGCAGGCTCGCCGCGGCGGAGAAGGCGGCGACCATGGCGGACTTCGCCGCCGGCCGGATTCAGCTACTGGTGGCGACGACGGTGATCGAAGTCGGCGTCGACGTGCCGAACGCCTCACTGATGGTGATCGAGCACGCGGAGCGCTTCGGCCTGGCGCAGCTGCACCAGCTGCGCGGACGCATCGGCCGCGGTACGGCCGACAGCGTCTGCGTGCTGCTCTATCAGCAGCCGCTGTCGGATCTCGCGCGCGCGCGGCTAAAGGTGGTGTACGAGTCGAACGACGGCTTCGAGATCGCGCGCCAGGACCTGCTGCTGCGCGGACCGGGGGAATACCTGGGAGTGCGCCAGAGCGGCGCGCCGCTCCTGCGGTTCGCCGACATCGAGCGCGATGTCGATCTGCTCGAGGCGGCGCGCGAACTCGCAGCGCAGTTGCTCGCCCATCACCCCGAGCACGCGGCGCGCCATCTCGCGCGCTGGATGGCCGGCAGAAGCGAATTGATGAAGGTTTGAAGCGATGAACATGAAAGCGATTGCGCGCCAGCTCACGCTCTACGAGAAGCTGATGCGCCTGGACAAACCGATCGGCACGCTGCTCCTGCTCTGGCCTACGCTGTGGGCGCTGTGGATCGCCTCCGGCGGCCATCCACCCTGGACCACGGTGTGGATCTTCTGCCTCGGGACGCTCCTCATGCGCTCCGCCGGTTGCGTCATGAACGATCTCGCCGACCGTAATTTCGACAAGCACGTCGCGCGCACCAAGGACCGCCCCGTGACCGCCGGCTTGGTGAGCGTGAGAGAAGCGCTGTGGCTCGCGGCGTTGCTCACGGTCTGTTCCTTCTCGCTGGTGCTGCTCCTCAACACGTTGACGATCCTGCTTTCGTTTGCTGCGCTCGCGCTCGCCGCGAGCTACCCATTCACCAAGCGCTTCCTGTCCATCCCGCAGGCCTACCTGGGCGTCGCCTTCGGCTTCGGCATACCGATGGGCTTCGCCGCAATTACCGGTTACCTGCCGGCGCTCGCCTGGTGGCTGCTCGCGGCCAACATCTTCTGGGCCATCGCCTACGACACCGAGTACGCCATGGTCGACCGCAACGACGACGTGAGAATCGGCATCAAGACCTCGGCGATCACGCTCGGGCGCTATGACGTCGCGGCGGTGATGATCTGTTATGCGGCGACGCTCGCGGTGCTGGCGGGGGTCGGCGCGAGCCTGCGCTTCGGCATCTACTACTATCTCGGCCTCGCAGTGGCGGCGCTTTTCATGCTGTATCACTATGTCTTGATCCGCGGCCGCAGCCGCGAAGGCTGCTTCAAGGCCTTTCTGCACAATAACTGGGTTGGCGGCGCCGTCTTCGTCGGCATCGCCTTGAATTACGCTTTGCGCTGAGACGGGGGAACGAGGATGGAACTCGGGCTTGCGGGAAAAGTGGTGCTGGTCACGGGCGGCAGCAAGGGCATCGGTTACGCCTGCGCCGCAGCCTTCGCCGCGGAAGGCGCGCGCGTCGCCCTGGTGTCGCGCAGCAAAGCGAATCTGGACGCCGCGGCAGCACGACTCGCGGCGAAAGGCGTGGACGCGTTCTGCTTCGCTGCGGATCTCGCGCGGCGCGATGCCGGCGCGGCGATGCTCGCCGCGGTCGAGGGCGCGTTCGGGCCGGTGGACGTGCTCGTCAATTCCGCCGGCGCGGCCAAGCGCTACCCGCCGGAGGAACTCGACGTTGCTGCTTGGCATGACGCCATGGACGCGAAATACTTCTCTTACATCCACGCCATGCAGGCGGTGTTGCCGGGCATGGCGGCGCGCGGACGCGGTGTCATCATCAACATCATCGGCGCGGGTGGCAAGGTGGCCGGACCGGTGCATCTTCCCGGCGGCGCCGCCAACTCGGCACTGATGCTCGCTACCGCGGGTCTTGCGAACGCCTACGGCCGCAAGGGCGTGCGCGTGAACGCCATCAACCCCGGCCTCACCCTGACCGGGCGCGTGGAAGAGGGGCTAGCGGCCGAATCGCGCCGCAGCGGCGTGGCGCCGGCGGAATTGTTGGCGAAGGGCGCGGAGCGCATTCCGCTCGGCCGGCTGGCGCAGCCGGAGGAAATCGCGCGCGTCGCCTTGTTCCTCGCTTCGGATGAGGCGAGCTACGTCACCGGCGCCATCCTGCCCATGGATGGCGCGGCGAACCCGGTGATCTAGGGCCGCTGCTAGCCGCGGCCCTGGTGCTCGGCTATTTCGCCAAGCCCATGCGCTTCGCAGTGGCGAGGTATTCCTTGCTGCGCTCGGCGAGGAAGGCGGGAATCTTTTCGTAGGGAATGTCGACCATTTCGAAGCCGGAGTCGATCATCTTCTGCCGCATCTCCGGATCCTTGTTCAGCGCATCGAGCATGTCGGAAACCTTTTTCCTCGTCTCCGGCGTCGTCGCCTTCGGCACGGCGAGGCCGCGATAGGCGCCGTCCACCCAGGGAAAGCCGAGCTCCTTGAAAGTGGGTACGTCGGGAAACTGCGGGATGCGCTTTTCCGAGGCGATGGCGAGCATGCGTACCTTGCCCTTCTGCTGGATGGCGAACACCGAATAGGACATGGCGCCGGTGACATGTCCGCCGATCACCGCCGTAGTCAGATCGCCCGTGCCCTTGAACGGCACGTACAGCGTCTTGATGCCGGCGTACTGGTCGAGGCGCTCGTGCGCGACGTGGTTGGCGGAGTTGGTGCCCGAGCCGGCGAGTGTCAGTTCGCCTGGCTTCGCCTTGGCGGCTGCCACGAATTCCTGGAAGGTTTTGTACGGGCTGTTCGCGCCGACGACGAGCGCGTCCGGCGTGTAGTGAAACCAATAGACCGAGGTGAGGTCGTCGGTCTTGTACTGCACCTGACCCTCGAGCGGTTGCAGCACGATATGCGGCAGATTGATGCCCATGATGGAATAGCCGTCGGCGGGCATGCCGTTCAGCTGCTGCCAGGCGACCGCTCCGCCCGCGCCGGTCTTGTACTGGATCACCATGTCCTGCTTGTATTTCTTGCGAAACGCCTCCTGCTGAAAGCGCGCCGCGATGTCGGATTCGCCGCCGGCGGGGAACGGCAGATAGTAATTGACGAGCTTCTCCGGATAGTTGTGTTGCGCGAATGCCGCGAGCGGCGCTGCCGCGAGCGTTGCGGCGGCGAGCAGTGTTGCGAGTCTCATCCTCTACTCCCTGTGGCTGGTTTTGTTGGGAAGGGCTAACATAGCGCCCGCGTGGCGAAAATGCAATTTTCCGCTGCGTACATCATGCCGGTAGGCGCGAGCGTTTCTCGACACGGCGCGCACGCACAGGACGAAATCATGCGCTACAAGGATCTGCGCGACTTCATCGCGCAACTCGAGCAGCAGGGGGAATTGAAGCGAGTGAAGGCTACCGTCGACCCGCGCCTGGAAATGACGGAGATCTGCGACCGCGTCCTGCGCGCAGGCGGCCCGGCGATATTGTTCGAGCACCCCAAGGGCTTCGACGACGCGTCCGGGCGCTCGCGCATGCCGGTGCTCGCAAATCTCTTTGGCACGCCGCGTCGCGTCGCGCTCGGCATGGGCGAGGAATCGGTCGAAGCGCTGCGCGAAGTGGGCAAGCTGCTCGCGTATCTGAAGGAACCCGAGCCGCCCAAGGGCTTGAAGGACGCCTGGGACAAGCTGCCGGTGCTGAAGCAGGTGCTCAACATGGCGCCGAAAGTGCTCGATCGCGCGCCCTGTCAGGAGATCGTGTGGGAAGGCAAGGACGTCGATCTTTCGCGGCTGCCGATCCAGACCTGCTGGCCGGGGGATGCCGGCCCGCTCATCACCTGGGGGCTGGTGACGACGCGCGGACCGCTGAAAGCCCGGCAGAACCTCGGTATCTATCGGCAACAAGTGATCGCGCCGAACAAAGTCATCATGCGCTGGCTGGCGCAGCGCGGCGGCGCGCTCGACTTCCGCGATCATTGCCTGCAACACCCGGGAAAGCCCTTCCCCATCGCCGTTACTTTGGGCGCGGACCCGGCGACCATACTCGCCGCGGTGACGCCGATCCCGGATTCCATTTCCGAATACCAGTTCGCGGGCCTGTTGCGCGGCGCGAAGACCGAATTGGTGAAATGCATAGGCAGCGATCTCGAAGTGCCGGCAAGCGGTGAGATCGTGCTCGAAGGCGTAATTCAGCCCGAGGAGACTGCACTAGAGGGACCCTTCGGCGATCACACCGGCTATTACAACGAGCAGGAACGCTTTCCCGTGTTCACCATCGAGCGCATCACCATGCGCCGCGATGCGATCTATCACAGCACCTATACCGGCAAGCCGCCGGACGAGCCCGCGGTGCTGGGCGTGGCGCTGAACGAAGTCTTTGTGCCGCTATTGCAGAAGCAGTTTCCCGAAATCAGCGACTTCTATCTGCCGCCGGAGGGCTGCTCCTATCGCCTCGCCCTGGTGAGCATGAAGAAGCAGTATCCGGGGCACGCCAAGCGCGTCATGTTCGGCATCTGGAGCTTCCTGCGCCAGTTCATGTACACCAAATTCATCATCGTCGTCGACGACGACGTCGACATTCGCCAATGGAAGGAAGTGGTGTGGGCGATGACCACGCGCGTCGATCCCGCGCGGGACACCCTGCTCGCGGAGAACACGCCGATCGATTACCTCGATTTTGCGAGTCCCGTCTCGGGGCTGGGATCGAAGATGGGCATCGACGCGACCAACAAGTGGCCCGGAGAAACCGGCCGCCGCTGGGGCACGCCGATCGCCATGGACGAAAGCGTGAAGCGCCGGGTGGACGAACTCTGGCGCGATCTGGGCTTGTAGCCGAATCCGCCGCTTGAGCGCTGCGGCAGTACCTCGGATGCGCTCAGCGCCTGCCGATCAATAGACCGATGGCCATGCCGAGCAGCGCGCTCAAGCCCGCGACTTTCCACGGATGCTCGTGCGCATAGTCGTCGGTGGCTTGCGCCGCGGCGCGCGCCCGCTCGGAGGCGGCGTCCTCGAAATCCTGCAGCCTCGCCCTGGCCGCGCGCAGGTTCTGCTCGATGCGCGGCTGTAGTGCGGCGAGTTTCTCGGTCGACTGGCTGACCGCGGCCTTGAGCAATTGCTCGCTGTCGGCGAGCACGGTGCGCATATCCGCGATCAGTTTCTCGCGGGTGACGATTTGAAGTTCGGTGTCCATCGTGTGGCTCCAAAGGCTGGGGTAGGGAACGCCTTAATCCTAGGCTGCAAGCCGTCTGCAGCATTGATATTGGTCAAGCCGATCTCAAACACGTTCCCTTATCGCGCTTCGCTGTGTGCGGGCCGCGCGCGTTCGGCGCCCGCGTACACCCATTCGAGCAGCGCGTCCTGCGCCGCCTGGGCCGCGGCCGCGTTGGGGTGATTGATGAACAGCACGACGACGCGCCGCCGCCCCAGCCGGTCCTGCACATAGCCGGCAAGCGTGCGTGCATCGGCCAGCGATCCGGTCTTGATGTGCGCCTGTCCCGCCACCGACTGGCTGCGCAGCCGCCGGCGCATGGTGCCGTCGTTGGCGACGAGCGGCAGCGAAGCGATGAGCTCGGGCATGACGTTGCTATGCCAGGCGTCGAGGAGCAGCTCGCCCATGTGTGCCGCGCTGATGCGTTCGGCGCGCGACAGCCCCGAGCCGTTCTCCAGCACCAGTTCGGGAAAATCGAGTTTCTTTTCGGTGAGCCAGGTGCGCAGGACCTGCGCCGAGCGCTCGCTTGCTCCCGGTTGTTGCAGCACTTCCGCGCTCAGCGTCAAATAGAGCTGGCGCGCCATCACGTTGTTACTGAACTTGTTGACGTCGCGCACGATCTCCGCGGCGGTGGGCGATTCCTGCGTGGCGAGCAAGCGCGCCCCGGCGGGCACGGGGCCGTCCATCCAGCCGCCTTCGATGCGGCCTCCGAGCTGCTCCCAGAGTTCCCGAAATACGCCATAGACGTAATTCGGCTGCGCGAGCAGGCTCACGTTCCAGTAGCGCTCGCCACAGGCAGCCGGCATGCTACCGGAGAAATTCGCCTTCGCCGTGCCGCCGTTGCTCTGGAAATCGGCGCTGATGCCGGCGCGCCAGTCGCCGCAGGCGCCCTCGGTGGCGCGCACCGCGCTGGCAAAGGCGAGCCCGGCGGGCCTGGGCTCCGCGGTCACGCTGACCGACGATTTGTCCGCTTCGGGGAAGAAGCGGAAACGCACCACCTTGAAGTTCAGCAACAGGGCGTCCGGGCCGACGTTGTAAGCCTTCAGCGGTTCGGCGTCGAACTTCCCCGGGTCGTAGGAAGCGGCGTCGAAATAACTGCGATCGAGCACCAGATTGCCGCGGATTTCGCGCAAGCCTTGCGCGCGCAAGCGCCGCAGCAGCAGCCAGAAATCTTCCAGCGTCAACTTCGGGTCACCATAGCCCTTGAGTACCAGATCGCCCGCGAGGCTCTCGCCCTGCATCTCGCCCGCAGCGTAGATTTCGGTCTTCCAGGTGTAGGCGGGGCCGAGCAGCTCCAGCGCGGCATAGGTGGTGAGGAGCTTCATGGTCGAGGCCGGGTTCATCGGCTGGGACGCGCGATAGGCGAGGAGCGGCCGTCCGCCTTCGACGTCCTGGACATACGCGGAGACGCTCGACGCGGGGAGCTGCGCCCGCGCGAGCGCCTGCACGACCGGGGCGGGGAGAGAGGACGGGGACTGCGCCTGCGCCGTGGCGGTGAGGGCGAAGGCGAGGAGCAGGCAGCGAACGGCGACGGCGGGCGAGTGCATCTGGGTGTGCGATTTCGCGCCATGATACTTCAAGCGCTGATTCGGGCCGGGCAACTTGCGGCCGCCGGCTCGCGGGGCAGGCCGGCACCGCGCGGTTTCATGTATCCCTTGAATTTTCGATTACCCTACCCCATAATTAGCACTCGTTGGCAATGAGTGCTAACAGCCATCGTCCGATTCTTGGCTACTGACATGGAGTTGGTGGCTGCTAACTAACCATCTGTTCGGAGGAATTATTCATGAAAATCCGTCCCTTGCACGATCGCGTGATCGTAAAGCGCATCGAGGAAGAGCGCAAAACCCCAGGCGGGATCGTCATTCCCGACAACGCAGCCGAGAAGCCCGATCAGGGCGAAGTGCTGGCGATCGGTAACGGCAAAGTGTTGGAGGACGGCAAAGTACGTCCGCTCGACGTCAAGGTCGGCGACCGCGTCCTGTTCGGCAAGTATTCCGGCTCCGCCGTGAAGATGGGCGGCGAGGAACTGCTGGTCATGCGCGAAGAAGACATCATGGGTGTAGTCACCCCGTAAGTCGGCACACCGGATTGACTGGAGGGGTCGCGGCGCCAAGGTGCGCCCTGCAGGTTCCCCTCACCCCATCGAACTCATTCTCAGGAGAAAGTAAACATGGCTTCAAAAGACGTACGTTTTCATGATCTGGCTCGCGCCAAGATGATCGTCGGCGTGAACATCCTCGCCGACGCGGTCAAAGTGACCCTGGGCCCGAAGGGCCGCAACGTGGTGCTCGAGCGTTCCTTCGGCGCCCCCACCGTGACCAAGGACGGCGTGTCCGTCGCCAAGGAAATCGAACTCAAGGACAAGTTCGAGAACATGGGCGCGCAGATGGTGAAGGA
>CAZMGP010000103.1:0-10866 GCA_964565875.1 uncultured Enterobacteriaceae bacterium | reverse complement strand
GTTGCCTAATCTCGGCTGTTAGCAAGAAAGTGGGAGGCGTCCATAACCATCTCCTGAAGAAGTAATCGTACGGCGCGGGCGGCGGGCGCGTTGCCGCGCCATGCGTGCCGCCTTTCGCGGACTGGCTTTCCCATTCTAAATCAGCGCTGCCGGCACGCCGCTGCCCGCCGCGGGGCCAGGCGGTGGCCCGCATTCCCGCAATCCATTTCACATAGTCATTTGCTTACCGCGGTCGGAATTTGTTATTATGAAATACGTGCTCATATCGTGAGAATAAGAGCAGAGGAGGATTCGATGACCCACGCTTCGCCAGTGCCGACGGCCGCCGCCGACTAGGGCGCTCCGATGTTCGATCGTGTGATCAGCGCGTTCATGCGCCGCTTGGAGTCCGTCATCGCGGTGATCCTCGCGCTGATGGTCGTCCTGGTCTTCGGCAACGTCGTCCTCCGCTACGGCTTCAACTCGGGCATCACGGTGTCGGAGGAAGTGTCGCGCTATCTGTTCATCTGGCTTACGTTCGTCGGCGCCGTCGTCGCCGTGCACGAACGCGCGCATCTGGGGGTCGATTCGCTGGTGCGGGCGCTGCCGCGCAAAGGCAAACTCGCCTGCGTCGTCGCGAGCGATCTGCTCATGCTGGCTTCGGTCGGCCTGCTGTTTCACGGCAGCTGGATCCAAACCCAGATCAACATGTCGACGAAGTCGCCGGTTTCCGAGGTCCCCCTTGCGCTGATTTACGTCGCCGGATTGGTGGCGAGCGTGATGATGGGCTTGCTGATTTTGCGAAATCTCTACCGGGTACTTTTCATCGGGGTCAGGGACGAGGAACTGACGCTCAGCGTGGAGTCCGAGGACCTCGCAGGGCTGGAGCATGCGCAGCAAGTTCTGCTGGCTCAGGGCGAAGGCGCAGAGAACGCGCGCACAGGCGCCAGCCGCCCGCAGGAGAGAGCGTGACCATCACCGTGTTCCTCGTGTCCTTGCTCGGGGCGATGGCCTTGGGCATGCCGATCGCGTTTGCGCTTTTGATCTGCGGGGTCGCGCTGATGCTGCACATGGACAATTTCGACACGCAGATCCTGGCGCAGAACCTGATCAACGGCGCCGACAACTTCCCTCTGCTGGCGGTCCCCTTCTTCATTCTCGCCGGCGAATTGATGAACGCGGGCGGGCTGTCGCGCAAGATCATCGAAATCGCGATGGCCATGGTCGGGCATATCAAAGGCGGACTGGGCTACGTCGCGGTGGTCGCTGCGGTCATCATGGCGAGCCTGTCCGGTTCGGCGGTGGCGGATACGGCAGCGCTCGCCGCGCTGTTGATACCCATGATGAACAACGCCGGCTACGACGTGAACCGCTCCTGCGGCTTGATCGCCGCCGGTGGCATCATCGCGCCGGTCATCCCGCCCAGCATCGGCTTCATCATCTTCGGCGTCGCCGCCAACGTCTCGATCACCAAGCTTTTCTTTGCCGGCATCGCGCCGGGACTGCTGATGGGTTTGAGCCTCATCGTCGCCTGGTGGATCTTGTGCCGCTCCGAAACGATCGAAGCGCCGCCGCGGCGGTCTTTCCTCGGCATCGTCAAGACCGTGCTGGGCGGATTCTGGGCATTGCTGCTGCCGGTGATCATCATCGGCGGGTTGAAGTTCGGCATCTTCACGCCCACCGAGGCGGCGGTCGTGGCGGCGGTCTACGCCGGTTTCGTCGGCGTGGTCATCTATCGCAAGATCAGCTGGCCGGAGTTGAAGATCTGCTTCATCAGCGCGGCGAAGACGACCAGCGTGGTGATGTTCCTGGTCGCGGCGTCGATGGTGGCGTCCTGGCTGATCACGGTCGCCGATCTGACGAGCGAAGTGGTCGACATGCTGCGGCCGTTCATGGGCAACAAGATCCTGCTGATGTTCATGATGATGGTACTGGTGCTGATCGTGGGCACGGCGCTCGACTTCATTCCCACCGTGCTGATATTGACGCCCGTGCTGATGCCGATCGTGCGTGCTGCGGGCATCGATCCGGTGTATTTCGGCGTGATGTTCATCATGAACAACGCCATCGGACTGCTGACGCCCCCCGTGGGTACGGTGCTGAACGTGGTGTGCGGCGTCGCTCGGGTGCCGATGGACGGAGTCATCCGCGGCGTCACGCCGTTTCTTCTCGCCCAGGTGGCGATCATGTTCGTCATGACCCTGTTTCCGGAACTGGTCACGGTTCCGGCCGCATGGTTCCACTAAAACGCAGTCCAACTAGGAGGGGATAAGATGACCAAGAACGCCAATTTCCGCCGCGCCGCGGCGGTCGCTCTGTTCGCGAGCGTCGCCGCGTTCGCCCAGTTCGTGCATGCGGCGGACGACATCCAGGACCGGACGATCCGCTGGGGGCATCTGCAGGGCAAGGATCATCCTTTGAGCGCGGGCGTAAACAAGTTCGCCGAAATCGTCGCGCACAAGAGCGGCGGCAAGCTCAAGGTGCGGGAATTTCCGAATTCCGCCTTGGGCAGCGAGACGCAGGAGCAGTCTGCGTTGCAGGGCGGCACGCAGGAAATGATGTCGGCTTCGACCACCACGCTGGCGGGAATCGTGAAGGAATTCGGCGTGCTCGACTTCTCCTTCCTGTTCGCCAACGAGAAGGAAGCCGACGCGCTGCTCGACGGCGCCATCGGCAAGCGCCTGATGGACATGCTCCCGGCGCATGGACTGGTGGGGCTCGCCTACTGGGAAAACGGTTTTCGCAATGTCACCAACAGCAAGCGCCCGATCGCCCGACCGGAAGACCTGGACGGCCTGAAGATCCGCGTCATGCAAAACCCGGTCTATCTCGAGACCTTCAAGGCGGTGCGCGCAAATCCCATCCCCATGGCCTTCGGCGAGCTGTTCACGGCCTTGGAGACGAAGACCGTCGATGCGCAGGAGAATCCTTACTCGATCATCCTCGCCAACAAGTTCAACGAGGTGCAGAAGTACCTGAGCGTCACCCGCCACAGCTACAACACTTTCATCGTGCTGATGAGCAAGAAGTTCTGGGACAAGCTGTCGCCGAAGGAAAAGCAGATTCTGCAGGATGCGGCGATCGAGGCGCGCGCCTACGAGCGTCAGGTGAGTCGCGCCGACAGCAGCAAGGCGCTGGCGGAATTGAAGGCGAAGGGGATGCAAGTCAACGAGCTGCCGCCAGCCGAACTCGCGCGCATGCGGACGCTGCTGAAACCGGTGTCCGACAAGTTCGCCGCTTCCTACGATCCGGCGTTCATGCGCGACTTCAATGCCGAAATGGAGCGTATCCGCAAGATGTAAGGCAGGTGCGCGAGGGGAGAAGACCCCTCGCGCTGTCACTGGATCTGTTGCAGAGGTGATGGAAATGACAAAGATTCTTCTCGTCCAGGGCGCGAACATGGCGTATCTGGGCAAGCGCCAGCCGGAAATCTACGGCACGACGACCGCCGCCGAATTGGATGCCATGCTCAGGCGCCATGCGCGCAAATGCGACATCAAGTTGGAAATCTTCTATACGCACATCGAAGGCGAGGCGATCGGTCGCATCTACCGTGCGGCGGAGGAAGGCATCGACGGCCTGCTGATGAATCCGGCCGGCTTCATCCATGCGGGCTATGCGCTGCGCGACTGCCTGCACGCGATGAAGTTTCCCTATGTCGAAGTGCATATGAGCAACATCGACAAGCGCGGGCTGCACTCCGTCATCGCGGAAGCCGCGCGCGGCGTGATTGCCGGCTTCGGCGCGAACTCGTATTTCATGGGGCTCGATGCGCTGCACTTCATGATCGCGGAGTCAAAGGCGAAAGGGAAGAAAGCGCGCAAGTGAGTGTGCTGCCGCACTCGCAGCGGCGGCGTCAATTGATGAACGGAAGAACGGGAGGGTGACTTGGATTCGTTGAACAACAAAGAGGTGCTGGTGATCGGCGGCAGCTCGGGCATCGGCTACGCCATCGCCGCGGCGGCATTGGAACAGGGGGCGAAGGTGACCATCGCCAGCCGTTCGGAGGCAAAGCTTGCGCAGGCGAAGGCGGATTTGCAGGGGAGGGTCGAAGCGCGGCCGCTGGATATCACCAGCACCGAGGCGGTCGATGCCTTCCTCGACGCGTCCCCGATGTTTGATCACATCGTGGTGAGCGGCGCGGCGTTCAAGATCGGCCCGGTGCGCGACCTCGCCATGGAAGACGCCTATGCCGCGATGAACGTGAAGTTCTGGGGCGCCTACCGCGTGGCGCGCAAGGCGAAGCTCGCGCCCGGCGGCTCGTTCGTGTTCGTCTCGGGATTCCTGAGCCGGCGGCCGAAACCCAATATGGTGCTGATCGGCGCCATCAACGCGGCGCTCGAAACGCTGGCGCAAGGCCTTGCGCTGGAAATGGCGCCGCTGCGCTTCAACGTGCTCTCGCCCGGCATCATCGACACCCCGACGCGGGCGGCGATGCCTGCCGAGGCGCGGCGGGCGCTGCTCGAGAACACGGCGAAGGCGCTGCCGGTGAAGCGCGTGGGCGTGGCGCAAGACTGTGCCGGCCAGGTACTGCTGATGCTGCAGAACAGCTTCATGACCGGCAGCGTCGTCTACATCGACGGTGGCGGCCTGCTGATCTAGCTCGGAATTCAATCCAATTCAAGGGAGGCGAAGCAAAAGTGCACGCTTAGCCGAAGCGCGCTATCATCACCGGTTATCATCAGCAACCATAGATGGTATGCGAAGGCTTTATGGCAACAAAATCTAGGGCTTACAGCGCCGAGGACATCGAGATCCTGGAGGATCTGTCGCCCATCCTGCACCGGCCGGGGATGTATACCGACCCGGTGAACCCCAATCACGCCCTGGTGGAAGTGATCGACAACGCTTCGGACGAGGGCCTCGCTGGCTTCGCCAAGAACGTCGGCGTGGTGCTGTACGAAGACGGCTCCGCGGAAGTTGTGGACGACGGCCGCGGCATTCCGGTAGACATTCATCCGAAGAAGAAGGTTCCGGCGGTGCAGGTGATCTTCACTACCCTGCATTCGGGCGGGAAGTTCAGGAAGACCGACAAGGATGCGGCCTACCGCATCGCCGGCGGCCTGCACGGCGTCGGCATCTGCGTCACCAACGCCCTCGCTTCGCGCCTGGAAGTCGAAGTGAAGCGCGATGGCGCGCGCCATCGGCTGGTATTCGCCGACAACGGCAAGGTAAAAGAGCCGCTGAAGAAGCTCGGCGCGGCCGGACCGCGCGAGAGCGGCACGCGCATCCGCTTCTGGCCCGACGCCAAGTACTTCGACTCGCCGAGAATCGTGGTGGCCGACGTCGCGGCGCTGCTGCGGGCGAAGGCGATGCTGCTTCCCGGCGTGCGTTTCACCCTCGGGGTGGAGAAGAACGGCAAGATCGAGAATGCTGAATGGCATTTTCCCGAGGGCATACGCGGCTATTTCGCGAGCGCAGTGGGAGGCCTCGAACCCGTGGCCGAGCCCTTCTTCGGCGAGCGCTACATCGCCGCGCAGTCCGAGTCGGATAGTTTTGCCGAGGGCGAGGGCGCGCTTTGGGCGATGGCCTGGACCGCAGAAGGGGACGTCGTCGCCGAATCCTACGTCAATATGATTCCCACCCGCCACGGCGGCACCCACGTCGCCGGCTTGCGCGAAGGCGTCTACAACGCCATCCGCAATTTCATCGACCTGCATGCTATGGGCCAGCGCGGTCTGAAGATCGTGCCAGAGGACGTGTGGTCGCGCGTCTCCTACGTGCTGGCGGTGAAGATGCTCGATCCGCAGTTCAAGGGTCAGGTGAAGAACGAGCTGATTTCGCGCGACGGCGTGAAGCTCACGGCGCAGATGGTGCGCGACCCGTTCGAGCTGTGGCTGAACCAGCATGTGGACGAGGGCAAGCGCATCGCCGAGCTGGTGCTGCGCCAGGCGGCGATGCGCACCCGCGCCGCGCAGAAGGTGGAGCGGCGCAAGACCTCGGGCGTGGCGGTGCTCCCCGGCAAGCTCACCGATTGCGCCTCGGACGATGCCGAGCGGAACGAACTCTTCATCGTCGAGGGCGATTCCGCGGGCGGCTCGGCGAAACAGGCGCGCGACAAGGAGTTCCAGGCGGTGCTGCCCTTGAAGGGCAAGCCGAAGAACACCTGGCAGGACATGCCCGATACGCTCTACTCGAACAAGGAAATCGAGGCGATCGCGCTCGCGATCGGCATCGACCATCACAAGCGCGACGATGAGGTGGACCTGTCCCGGCTGCGCTACAAGAAGGTCATCATCCTCGCCGACGCCGACGTCGACGGCGCGCACATCCAGGTGCTGCTGTTGACGCTCTTTTTCCGGCATTTCCCGAGATTGATCGAGACCGGATCGGTGTACGTGGCGCAGCCGCCGCTGTTCCGCATCGACGTGCCCTCGCTCGGCAAAGGCAAGCCGGCGCGCAAGCTCTATGCCCTGGACCAGCAGGAACTCGAAGCGATCGAGGAGAAACTGCAGGACGAGGGGCTGGAAGAGGGCAAGTGGGCGGTCAGCCGCTTCAAGGGCCTGGGCGAGATGAGCCCGGAGCAGCTCTGGGAGACCACGCTCAATCCCGACACCCGGCGCATGCTGCCGGTGCGCTTCGAGGACATGGCGATCGAAACCAAGCGCTTCGACATGATGATGGGCAGGGAAAACGCCTCGCAGCGGCGGGAGTGGATGGAGATGTACGGCAATTTAGTCGACGCAGATATTTCGTGAGTACAACGAGAGACTGGGAACCAAGCAATCGAACTGACTTGGGGGATATGCGCCCCGAAGGAAGTCCCCTCGGGGGACAAGGGGGTGTACCCTCTTGCTCGTATCCGGCGATGGAGACCTATGGGAATCTCGTCGATGCGGATATAAGCTAGGACGATGCGGATGGGAAATCAGAACGATCTTTTTGAAGGCTTGGCCGCCTCGGCAGCGGCGGACGAGGCGAAAGGCGCCGCGGGCGCAAAGAGCCCCGAGTCCGAGCGCGACGCCGTGCCTGCCGGTGCGGGCGGAGCAGGCGGCGGCGGGCCGCCGGATTTCGCGCCGCTTGCGGGCGAGTTCGGCGACACCCTGCCGCTGGGGAAATATGCGGCGCTGCAGTACCTGCAGTATGCGGTGAGCACGGTCAAGGACCGCGCGCTGCCGCGGGTGGGCGACGGCCAGAAGCCGGTGCAGGCGCGCATCCTCTACGCCATGTGGGAGATGAACGGCCGCGCAGGCACGCCGCGGAAGAAGTCCGCGCGCGTCGTCGGCGACGTGCTCGGCAAGTTCCATCCGCACGGCGATGCCTCGGTCTACGACGCCATGGTGCGCATCGCGCAGGATTTCACCTTGCGCTATCCGCTGGTGGACGGCGAGGGCAATTTCGGCTCGCGCGACGGCGACGAACCGGCGGCAATGCGCTACACCGAGGCGCGGCTCACCAAGTTCGCCGAAGTGTTGTTGTCGGAACTCGATAGCGGCACCGTCGATTTCATGCCCAATTACGACGGCAGCCTGCAGGAGCCGCAATTGCTGCCGGCGCGCCTGCCGGTGCTGCTCTTGAACGGCGCTTCGGGCATCGCTGTGGGCATGGCGACCGAGATCCCCAGCCACAATCTCACCGAAGTCGCCAACGCCGCCGTCGCCCTGGTGCGCGACCCCGAGCTCACGCTCGCGGGCATCATGAAATACGTCAAGGGCCCGGATTTCCCCGGCGGCGGCCAGATCATCACCCCCCGCGCCGAAATGCGCGAAGCCTACGCCGGCGGTCGCGGCTCGGTGCGCGTGCGTGCACGCTGGACCATCGAGCGCCTTGCGCGCGGCCAGTGGCAAGTGGTGGTGCACGAGCTGCCGCCCGGCGCCTCCTCGCGCAAAGTCCTGGAAGAAATCGAGGCGCTCACCAACCCGCAGCCGAAATCAGGCAAGAAGTCGCTCACGCCGGAGCAGCAGCGCGAAAAGCAATTGATGCTGTCCATGCTCGATCGCGCGCGCGACGAATCCGACCGCTCGCATCCGGTGCGCCTGGTGTTCGAGCCGAAATCGTCGCGGCAGAACGAAGACGAATTCGTGAACCTGCTCCTCGCCAAGACGAGCATGGAGACGAACGCGTCGATCAACCTGGTGATGGTCGGCCTGGACGGCCGGCCCACCGGCAAGAACCTGAAGCAGATCCTCGTCGAATGGCTCGAGTTCCGCTTCGCCACGGTGACGCGGCGCACGCGCTTCCGCTTGGACAAGGTGCTCGACCGCATCCACGTGCTCGAGGGGCGGCTGCTGGTCCTCCTCAACGTCGACAAGGTCATTCGGCTGATCCGCAATTCGGATGATCCCAAGCCCGAGCTGATGCGCGTGTTCGGGCTCACCGACCGCCAGGCCGAGGACATTCTCGAAATGCGCTTGCGCCAACTGGCCAAGCTCGAGCACATCAAGGTGGAAAAGGAGCTCGAGGGCCTGAAGAAGGAGCAGAAAGGCCTGGAGAAGGTGCTCGGCAGCCGCAAGGCGCTGGAAGCGCTGGTGATCGAGGAAATCGAGGCCGACGTCAAGACTTTCGGCGACAAGCGCCGCACCATGATCGAGGAGTCGGAGAAAGCGGTACTCGAGACGCCGGTGCTGGATGAGCCGGTGACGGTGATCTTCTCCGCCAACGGCTGGGTGCGCGCGCGCCAGGGGCACGGCGTCGATGCGGCTTCGCTCTCCTTCAAGGAAGGCGATAGCCTCGCCGCGCTCATCCCCTGTCGCACCGTCGATCCGGTGATCTTCCTCGATTCGGCGGGCCGCGCCTACAGCGTCGATGCGGCGAGCCTGCCCTCCGCGCGCGGCGACGGCGTTCCTGCCTCGTCGCTGGCGGAAATTCAGGGCGGGGCGAAGATCATGCACTGCGTGGCGGGCAAGGCCGATACCAAGGTACTCGTTGCTTCCAGCGGCGGCTACGGTTTCCTGTGCACGATCGGGGACATGGTCTCCAACCGCCGCGCCGGGCGCGAGTTCATGAACGTGGAGGAGGGCGAAGCGCCGATCGCGCCCTTCGTCTACGAAGAGGCGCCGGGCAATCACGTCGTCGCGGTCTCGGGCGAAGGGCGGCTGCTCGCCTTCGACATCGCCGAAATGCGCAGCATGGCGAAGGGCCGCGGCGTGATCGTCATGGGCCTGGAAAAAGGCGAGAAACTCATCGCCGCCGCCGTGACGCCGCTGACCGTGGTCACGGTGAGCGGCATCGGCCGCGGCGGCAAGGCGAAATCGGTCGAGTTGAAGGGCGAGAAGCTGAGGCATCACCTCGGGCATCGCGCGCGCATGGGCCGGGTGCTGCCGGACAAGCTGAAGCCCTCCGCCGTCGCCGTGCTGCCCAAGCTCTCGCTCGAAGGGAAATAGTTCCTTCTCGCGTTTGAGCTAGCGCAATATCGCGGTATTTGGGCTCGAAACTGCTGGTGCAATGAGGTAAAATCGCCGTTTTTCCGGCCATACACCTCGTTGCACCATGTCACTCATCGTCCAGAAATTTGGCGGCACTTCGGTCGGCTCGATCGACCGCATCAAGAACGTCGCCAAGCGCGTCGCCCGCTGGGCCGCCCAGGGCCACCAACTGGTGGTCGTCCCCTCGGCCATGTCCGGGGAGACTAATCGCCTGATCGCGCTGGCGAAAGAAATCGCCCCCGAACCCGATCCGCGCGAGCTCGACGTCGTCGCCTCCACCGGCGAGCAGGTAACCATCGGGCTCCTCTCCATGGCGCTGATGCAACAGGGCCTGAAGGCGAAGAGCTACACCGGGGCGCAAGTCAAGGTGCTCACCGACAGCGCCTTCACTAAGGCGCGCATCGAGCGCATCGACGAGAACCGCATGCGCGCCGACCTCGAAGCCGGCTACGTGGTCGTCGTCGCCGGCTTTCAGGGCGTAGACGCCGCGGGCAATATCACCACCCTCGGCCGCGGCGGCTCTGACACTTCGGCAGTGGCGCTCGCCGCCGCACTCAGGGCCGACGAATGCCAGATCTACACCGACGTCGACGGGGTCTACACCACCGACCCGCGCATCGTGCCCGAAGCGCGGCGCCTGGACACGGTCACCTTCGAGGAAATGCTGGAGATGGCGAGCCTCGGCTCCAAGGTGCTGCAGATCCGCTCGGTCGAGTTCGCCGGCAAGTACAAAGTGAAATTGCGCGTGCTTTCCTCGTTCGAGGAAAAGGAAGGCCCGGGCACGCTGATAACGTTTGAGGAAGACGAGAAAATGGAAAAAGCCATCATATCCGGCATCGCATTCAGCCGCGACGAAGCCAAGATCACGGTCATGGGCGTGCCCGACCGCCCCGGCATCGCCTACCAGATCCTGGGGCCGGTGGGCGAGGCCAACATCGACGTCGACATGATCATTCAGAACGCGAGCGTCGACAATCTGACCGACTTTTCCTTCACCGTGCCGCGCAACGACTACAACAAGGCGATGCAGGTCCTAGACAAGCAGGTGAAAGCGCACATAAAGGCGGGCGACATCCGTGGCGACGCCAAGGTATGCAAGGTATCGATGGTCGGCGTGGGCATGCGCACCCATGCGGGCATCGCGAGCAAGATGTTCCGCACGCTCGCCGAGGAAGGCATCAACATCCAGATGATCTCCACCTCCGAGATCAAGATCGCCGTAGTGATCGACGAGAAGTACATGGAACTCGCGGTGCGGGCGCTGCACAAGGCGTTCGACCTGGATCAGCCGCCGCGCTGAACGGGAACCTTCCCCTTGCGGGAAGGCTGCGTGCTATAGTTCCGCGCGCGAGAATCGTAGGAAACCGGAGAGGTGGCCGAGTGGTCGAAGGCGCTCCCCTGCTAAGGGAGTATACGCTCAAAAGGTGTATCGAGGGTTCGAATCCCTCCCTCTCCGCCACGTAACTATGGTACGGTCCGAAGACATGGGTAACGGAGCGTACCTAAGACATAGGTGACAACC
>CAZMGP010000102.1:0-10884 GCA_964565875.1 uncultured Enterobacteriaceae bacterium | reverse complement strand
CAGAAATCGAATCAAGTTAACAGCCCCTCATTTCATTTTGAAACCAGTTCTAAGATGCGCACTGAGGAAATTCGCCGCAAATTGCGGCTCCGCAGGCAAAAAGGAGACTCAATGAGCCGTAGCATACTCGACGAAACGCATATCCACCCGGCCATACGGGCGAGGATCGCCGACAACCACGCCGACATCGTGCGCGAAGTGCAGGCCGCCGTGGCTGAGAACGCCATCGTCGTCGTCGGCATGGCGCAGAATCCGATGCCGAAGAAGGCGCGGCGGCTGCTCGACGCAGGGCGGCTCACATACAAGTACCTCGAATACGGCAGCTATCTAAGCGAATGGCGCCGCCGTAATGCACTCAAGATGTGGACCGGCTGGCCGACTTTTCCCATGGTGTTCGTCAAAGGCACCTTGATCGGCGGCGCGGACGATCTGCAAAAACTCATCGACAGTGGGGAACTGGCGCGCCTGCTTGCGGCGAAGGCTTAAGGTCGTCGCCGCCGACTATAATATGGCGCGGGAAGTGCTCACTTGAGGAGGGGATAACATGCCCTATGTCCGCGCCGACGACGGCGTGAAGCTCTATTACGAAGAAGCCGGCCAAGGCACGCCGCTTCTTTTCGTGCACGAATTCATGGGCGAGTACCGCAGCTGGGAGGCGCAAATGCGCTATTTCTCCCGCCGCTACCGCTGCATCGCCTATAACTCGCGCGGCTATCCGCCCTCGGACGTGCCAAGCAAAGTCGAGGATTATTCTTTCGAACAGCAGCGCGCGGGCGTGAGAGCGATGCTGGACAGTCTGAACATCGACAAGGCGCACGTCGTCGGGCTGTCGATGGGGGCGTTCGCCACTTTCTATTTCGGCATGAAATGGCCGGAGCGGGCGCGCTCCCTTACGCTCGCCGGCATCGGTTCGGGTTCCATGCCGGAGACGCGCGCGAAATTCCAGCACGAGTCGGAAGCAGCGGCGGAGAAGCTCCTCGCCGAAGGCTGGGAAAAGAGCGTCGACGTGCGCGCCCTCAGCCCGACACGAGTGCAGCTGCAAAACAAGAATCCGCGCGGCTTCGCCGAATTCGTCGCCTTGATGCGGGAACATTCGGCCGAGGGCTCGGCATTGACCTTGAAGGGCTATCAGGCGCTGCGCCCGTCGCTCGGCGACTTTGCCAAAGAAATGGCCCAGTGTACCGTTCCGACCCTCATCATCAGCGGCGACGAAGACGAGCCTTGCCTCGATGCTTCGCTCATGCTCAAGCGCTGCATGCCTGCGGCGGGATTGCTGTTCATGCCGCAGACCGGGCATGCGTGCAACCTGGAAGAACCGGAATTGTTCAATCAGATGCTGGAGAAGTTCCTGCATCAGGTCGAGTCCGGCCAGTACCGCATGCGCGATCCGCGGGCGACGCCACAGCGCATGCTCTAGCCGGCGCAGGTCCATGTGTGCGACTAAGGAGAAGCCGACTTCGGCCGAAGAGATGCCGACGCTGTTGGACATCATCGCCGCCCGGCCGCATGTCTACCGTTACCTCCAGCCCACGCCGCTTTACCGCTATTCAGGCTTAAGTGCGCTCGTCGGTGCCGAGGTCTGGGTGAAGCACGAGAACCACTTGCCGGTGGGGGCATTCAAGGTGCGGGGCGGCCTGAACCTGGCCGCGAACTTGAGCGCGGCCGAACGGGAACGAGGGCTGTACACCGCCTCGACCGGCAACCACGGCCAGAGCATCGCCTACGCCGCACGCGCCCACGGCCTGCGCGCGACCATCGCGGTGCCCGAGGGCGCGAATCCGGGCAAGGTCGCAGCCATGCGCGGTTTGGGCGCGGAAGTCGTGTTCCACGGGCCGGATTTCGACAGCGCGCGCGAGTGGATCATGGACGTCGCGCGCGAACGGGGCGGCTGCTTCGTCGGCCCGACCGAAGAGCGACTGATCCACGGCGTCGGCACCTACGCGCTGGAAATCGTCGAGCAACTGCCCGAGGTCGATGCAATCCTCGTTCCGGTCGGCGGCGGCAGCGGTGCTTGCGCCACCGCGATCGTGGCGAAATCGATCAATCCGGCGATTCAGGTGATCGGCGTGCAGTCGGCCCAGGCGCCGGCAATGCAATTGAGCTGGGCGGCCGGACGCCCGATCAGCGCCGACATGAACACCGTGGCGGAGGGGCTCGCCACGCGTGTTCCCTTCGACAATACGCAGCGCATCATGCGCCGCTATCTCGACGATTTCGTGCTGGTCGAGGATGCCGCGATCGAGGCGGCGATCCTGCTCCTGCTCGAACATACGCACAATCTCGCCGAGGGCGCCGGGGCGGCGGCACTCGCCGCTGCGATGTCGCTGCGCAGCAGGCTGGCGGGAAAGAAGCTCGTCTTGGTGATGAGCGGAGGCAATCTGTCGCTGCAGCAACTGCGGCGCCTGCTGCCGGCGGGCGAGCGCTGAGGCTCGGACTGGGCGCAGGATCAGGCAACACGGGCTAGGACCACGTTCTGGGCGAAAAAAGACCCCCAGACCGTGCCCGCCTCGTTCATAATGGCGCCGGCGGGCCGCCCCGCATTGCGGCGTGGTGAACCTGGTCAGGTCCGGAAGGAAGCAGCCACAGCTACTAACTGCAAGTGCCGGGGGTCCGGCTCGCCAATCTCCGATTGCGATCGAAGGATCGTTCACCGCTCACCATTCACCTAGTCCGGTCGGGCAGGGCCCGGCGCAGAGAAAGCTTGCTGCGCAAGCGACGAGGACGCTGGTAAAATTTCCGCATGAGTTATCAGGTTCTCGCACGCAAGTGGCGCCCGCGCAATTTCACCACTCTGGTGGGACAGGAGCACGTGGTGCGCGCGCTGACCCATGCGCTCGACCAGAAGCGGCTGCATCACGCCTACCTGTTTACCGGCACGCGCGGCGTGGGCAAGACGACGCTCGCGCGCATCCTCGCCAAGGCGCTCAATTGCGAGACCGGGATCACCTCGAATCCCTGCGGCGTATGCTCGGCCTGCACCGAAATCGACAGCGGCCGTTTCGTCGATCTGATCGAAATCGATGCGGCAACCAATACCGGGATCGACGATATGCGCGGACTGCAGGACAACGCCGCCTATGCGCCGACGCGCGGGCGTTTCAAGGTGTTCGTCATCGACGAAGTGCACATGTTGTCCAAGGCGGCCTTCAATTCCATGTTGAAGACTTTCGAGGAACCGCCGGAGCACATCAAGTTCATCCTCGCCACCACCGATCCGCAGAAGATCCCGGTCACGGTGCTGTCGCGCTGCTTGCAGTTCAACTTGAAGCAGATGCCGCGCGAGGCGATCTTTGCTCACATGGAACGCATCCTGAAAGAGGAGAGCACCGGCTTCGAAGCGGCGGCGCTGCGCCTGATCGCGCAGGCGGCGCAAGGCAGCATGCGCGATGCACTGTCACTGCTGGATCAGGCGATCGCCTACGCCGGCGGCAAGGTGAGCGAAGAGGCCGTACGCGCGATGCTCGGTGCCATCGACCAGGACTACCTGCTGAAGCTGCTCGATGCACTGGCCGAGCAAGACCTGAATTCGATGCTCGCCATCGCCCGGGAAATGGAGTCGCGCAGCCTCTCTTTCGACGGTGCGTTGCAGGATCTGGCGACGCTTCTGCATCAGGTCGCGCTGGCGCAGAGCGTGCGCGAGGCCTTAGGCACGGAACTGCCCGAGCGCGAACGCATCCTCGGTTTGGCACAGAAGTTCGATGCAGAAGAATTGCAGCTCTACTACCAAATCGCTCTTTACGGGCGGCGCGACCTGCCGCTCGCCCCGGACGAATTCGCCGGCTTCAGCATGAGCTTGATGCGGATGCTCGCCTTCCGTCCGGTCGAAGCCGGTGGCGCCCCCGCGAAGGCAGCGCCGGCGCGGCGCGTCGCTGCGACGGGCGGAGATGCGATGTCTGCGGTCGGAGTCTCCGCCGCAGCGCGGCCGGCAGCGCGAGTCGCAGCGCGCGAGTTCGACGGACAGTGGCCGACGCTCGCCAATCAGCTCAGGCTGAGCGGCTTTGCCAAACAGCTGGCCCAGCAGAGCGAACTGCGCAGCTTCGACGGTGAATCCGTCGAACTCGGTCTGCCCGCGTCGGCCAAGCAACTGGCGGAGAAGGTCTACCAGGACAAGCTGCGCGCCGCGCTGCAGGAACATTTCGGCAAGCCCATCGCGTTGAAGATCGTGATCGGGCAGATCACCGGGAATACAGCCGCGCTGCAGGCGCAGAGCGAACGCGAGGCGCGCCAAGGCAAGGCAGTCGACGCCATACAGGGTGACGCCTTCGTGCGCGACCTGATGGACACGTTCGACGCCACCATCGTCAACGATTCGGTCAAGCCGGGCTAGCCGCGCGGCGCGGACCGGGGCGATTCGGGCGTCGCCCTGCGCCGGAATCGACCGAGTCCGGTTCCGCGGCCGGCGGGCAGGCGATGATTTTCAAGGTTTGTAACAGGAGCAAGCGTCATGAACATGAAAGGTCAGTTGGCCGGCCTGATGAAACAGGCCCAGCAGATGCAGGAAAACATGCGCAAGATGCAGGAGCAGCTTGCCACGGTGGAAGTCGAAGGGCAGTCGGGCGCCGGCATGGTCAAGGTGGTGATGACCTGCAAACACGACGTCAAGCGCGTGAGCATCGATCCCTCTCTCGTCGGCGACGACAAGGAAATGCTGGAAGACCTGGTCGCAGCTGCAGTCAACGACGCCGTGCGCCGGGTCGAAGCGACGGTGCAGGAAAAGATGAGCGGCTTCACCGCCGGCATGGGTCTACCGCCGGGCATGAAACTGCCGTTCTGAGCGCCTAGCGCTGTGACTAAGCGCGTACGCGCCGACCGCAAGTTCGTCGCATGAAATCCCCATCCTCACTCGAAGCGCTGATCGAGGCCTTGCGCTGCCTGCCCGGCGTCGGACCGAAATCGGCGCAGCGCATGGCCTATCACCTGCTGCAGCACGACCGCGACGGCGCGCAGAAGCTGTGTCAGAGCCTGGCACTCGCGCTGCAAAGCATTCGCCGCTGCGCCAAATGCAATAGCTTCACCGAGGATGAAGTGTGCACGCTGTGCAGCTCGCCCCGGCGCGACGCGACGCTGCTCGCGGTGGTCGAGACACCGGCGGATTTGTTGATGATGGAGCAGACCTTGGCTTATTCGGGAATGTATTTCGTGCTCATGGGACGGCTGTCGCCGCTCGACGGCATCGGCCCGAAGGAAATCGGGCTCGATCGTTTGCTTGCCCGTGCGACCGACGGGGTGGTGCGCGAAGTGGTGCTCGCGACCAATTTCACCAACGAAGGCGAGGCCACCGCCCATTACATCGGCGAGATGCTACGCGAGCGCAAGCTCAAGGTGAGCCGCATCGCCCGCGGCGTGCCCGTAGGGGGCGAACTCGAATACGTGGACAGCGGCACGCTCGCGCAAGCCGTGGTGGAACGCCGGCCGCTATGAGCACAGCCAAACCGCTGGCGGGCATCAAGGTGATAGAACTGGGCCAACTGATCGCCGGGCCGTTCGCAGGCAGGATCTTCGCCGAATTCGGCGCCGAGGTGATCAAGATCGAAGCGCCGGCACGCGAGGGCCAGGCGGGGGGCGATCCGCTGCGCCAGTGGCGCAAGCTGCACCAAGGCACTTCTCTTTGGTGGTATTCGCAGGCGCGCAACAAGAAATCGGTGACGGTGAACCTGCGCGACGTACAAGGGCAGGAGATCGTGCGCCGGCTCGCGCGCGAAGCGGACATCGTGATCGAGAATTTCCGTCCCGGCACGCTGGAGAAGTGGGGCCTGGGGTACGAGCGCCTGAGCGCGGACAACCCCGGCTTGATCATGTTGCGTCTGTCCGGATTCGGCCAGACCGGGCCGTATCGCGACCAGGCCGGCTTCGGCGCGATCGGCGAGTCGATGGGTGGGCTGCGCTACCTTACCGGCCATCCCGACCGGGCGCCGGTGCGCTCCAATCTGTCCATCGGCGATTCGCTCGCCTCGCTGCACGGCGTCATCGGCGCCATGATGGCGCTGCACCATCGCAACATGAACGGCGGCCGCACCTCGGGCAAAGGACAGGTGGTGGATGTCGCGCTCTACGAAGCGGTGTTCTCGATGCTCGAGAGCACGTTGCCCGAATTCGACATGTTCGGCGTCGTGCGTGAACGCACCGGCAGCAATCTTTCGGGCATCGTACCTTCCAACACCTATCTGACCAAGGACGGTCAGCACATCGTGATCGCGGCGAACGGCGACAGCATATTCAAACGCCTGTGCGCCGCCATGCGGCGCGACGATCTCGGCAACGACCCGAGCCTCGCCGACAACGCCGGGCGCGCCAAGCGGGCAGGGGAACTCGACGCGGCGATCGGCGCATGGGCGGCAGAGCACGATGCCGCCGAGCTGCTGCAGCTCCTCGATTCAGCGCAGGTGCCGAACGGCAAGATCTACAGCATCGCCGACATCGCGCGCGACCCGCAGTACCTCGCGCGCGAAATGATCCGCCAGGTGAAGCTGAAAGACGGTACCCCGCTGAAAGTACCAGGTGTCGTGCCCAAGCTGAGCGCCACACCCGGCGACATCGAATGGGTCGGCGCCGACCTAGGTGAGCATACGGAAGAGGTGCTCGCGGCGCACGGTTACGACGCAGCCAAGATCGCCGCGCTGCGCGAGCAGAAAGTGATCTAGCCGGCGGGCGAGATGCGCCGCGCGGATGAATCAGGCTTCAAGGGGCGCGGCGCGGCCGACAATCCGCCTTGCCGCTTCGATCGCGAACGGCACGAAGCGTTCGACGACGGTTGGGAAGACGAGGCTCACGACGGCACGGCGCCGCGCACCCAGGTGACGCTCATCCAGGCGCGCTCCATCATCAGCCGCAACGATTCGCCCGACATTCCGTTCACCCAGTCGATCAACCCCTACCAAGGTTGCGAGCACGGCTGTATCTATTGCTACGCCCGCCCCAGCCACGCCTATCTCGGCCTGTCGCCGGGGCTCGATTTCGAAACCAAGCTGTTCGCGAAAGCGAACGCGGCGGAACTGTTGCGCGCCGAACTCTCGCGGCCGGGCTATCGCTGCGATGTCATCGCCATCGGCGCGAACACCGATCCCTATCAGCCGATCGAGCGGAAATACTGCATCACGCGCGCGCTGCTCGAAGTGCTCGCCGAATGCGAGCATCCGCTGGGCATCGTCACCAAGTCCGCGCTGATCGAGCGCGATCTGGACCTGCTCGCGCCCATGGCGCGCAATGGCCTGGTCCACGTATTCGTCTCCATCGGTACGCTGGACCATGAGCTGATGCGAACGCTCGAGCCGCGTACCTCCGCGCCGGCGCGGCGGCTGCAGGCCTTGGGCGCGCTCGCTGCTGCGGGCATCCCTTGTGGCGTGCTGGTCGCGCCCCTGATTCCGTTCCTGAATGACCGTGACATGGAAGCGGTGCTGGAAGCCGCGGCCGCACAAGGTGCCAGCATGGCTGGTTATCAGATTCTGCGCCTGCCGTACGAACTGAAGTCGCTATTCAAGGAGTGGCTCGGGCGACACTACCCGCTCAAGGCGGCGCATGTCATGAGCCAGATTCGCCAGCTGCGCGGCGGCCGCGAAAACGACGCGCACTTCGGCTCGCGCATGAGCGGCGAAGGTTTGTTCGCGGAACTGCAGGCGCGGCGCTTTGCCCTCGCCTGCGAGCGTCATGGCCTGAATCGCAAGGGGCGAAACGAGCTCGATACGACGCGATTCAAGCCGCCGGCCAGAGATGGCCAGCTCACTCTCTTCTGAGGGTATACCGCGTTGACAGCCAAGCCTCGCTATGTGAGCATGCGGCGGGGTGTTCACGACGGCGGCACGAGCATGCCGCAAGAAAGAAAGGAGGAGGAGGGATGAACATGTCGAAATGGATTGGATCGGCGATGGGCGCGGCGGCATTGGCCGTCGTCTGCGCGAGCGCAGGCGCAGCAGCGCTGGAAAAGACGCAGGTGCACATCGCGGTGGGCGGCAAGGCTGCCTTCTACTACCTGCCGCTCACCATCGCCGAGCAGCTCGGCTATTTCAAGGCGGAAGGGTTGGAGGTAAGCATCAGCGATTTCGCCGGCGGCGCGACGGCACTGCGCGCCGTGGTGGGTGGCAGCGCGGACGTGGTCTCCGGCGCATACGAGCACACCATCAGCCTGCAAGGGAAGAAGCAATACTTCCAGGCGTTCGTTCTGCAGGGCAGGTTGCCGCAGATCTCGCTCGGCGTGGCGACGGCGAAGGCGGCGAATTTCAATTCGTACAAGGATCTGAAGGGCATGAAGATCGGTGTCTCGGCGCCGGGTTCGAGCACCAACAATCTCGTCAGCCAGTTGCTCGCCAAGGTGGGACTGAAGGGGGGCGATGTTTCCATCGTCGGGGTAGGCACCGGAGCAGGGGCGATCGCCGCAATCAAAAGCGGTCAGATCGACGCGATTTCCAACGTCGATCCGGTGATGACCAAGCTCGAGCAGGACGGCACGGTGAAGATCGTCGCCGACACCCGCACTGCCAAAGGCACCGATGCGGTGTGGGGCGCGCCGCTGCCCGCAGGCTGCCTGTACGCACCGATAGAGTTCGTGAAGAAGAATCCGAACACCGTGCAGGCGCTAACCAACGCCATCGTTCGCGCCGACAAGTGGTTGGCGAAAGCGACGCCGCAGGACATCCTCAAGACGGTGCCGGAGAGCTACCTTCTCGGCGACAAGGCTCTGTACCTGTTCTCCTACGGCAAGGTGAAGGAAGCGATCTCGCTCGACGGATCGATCTCCGACGTGGGCGCGAAGGCGACGCTGAAAGCGCTTGCGACCTTCGATCCGCAGATCAAGCCGGCGGAGATCAAGCTCGAGCAAACCTATACCAACGAATTCGTGAAGAAAGCGAACGCGAAGTACAAATGAAGCATAGTCCGGGGCCGCGCCGCGGCATCGGACTGCGCTCCGCGCGATTGCCCATAGACCGGGGAGCAGTGCACGTCGGCGGCGCTGCTCGGTTCGCGTGAGTCCGGAAGCGTATGACGACTGCACTTTCCCTGGAGAACATCAGCTGCACCTTCGTTTCGCGCGAAGACCGCAGCCAGCGCTACACAGCCCTCAAAGACACCACGCTGTTGGTCGAAGGCGGCGAATTCGTATCGGTGGTCGGCCCTACCGGCTGCGGCAAGTCGACGCTGTTGAACGTCGCAGCGGGCCTGCTGCAGCCTTCGAGCGGGAAGGTGAACGTATTGGGCGAGCCGCTGTTGGGGATCAACAAGCATGCCGGCTACCTGTTTCAGGCCGATGCCTTGATGCCCTGGCGCAATGCGCTCGACAACGTGACCGCCGGGCTCGAGTTCAACGGCGTCGCACGCGAGGATGCGATCGAGCGCGGCAATTCCTGGCTGCAGCGCGTGGGGCTATCGGGATTCGGCGAGCGCTATCCGCACCAGCTGTCGGGTGGAATGCGTAAGCGCGTGTCGCTCGCGCAGACGCTGATTCTCGATCCGCAGATCCTGCTCATGGACGAGCCGTTCTCCGCGCTCGACGTGCAGACGCGCCAGCTGATGGAAAACGAGCTGCTGGATCTCTGGTCGAGCGACCGCAAATCGGTGGTGTTCATCACTCATGATCTGGAAGAAGCGATCTCGCTCTCCGATCGCGTGGTGGTGCTGTCGGCCGGCCCGGCGACGCACCCGATCGGGGAATACAAGATCGATTTGGAGCGCCCGCGCGACGTGGCGGAGATCCGCCTCACGCCGCGTTTCATCGAATTGCACACCCAGATTTGGCACACCATGAAGGCCGAAGTGCTCAAAGGCTATGTCCAACAACAACACTAAGTGGAAGCTTCGCGTCTACCAGCTGATCCTGCTGGTGCTGTGCTTTTCCGTCTGGTACGTGCTCACCAGTCCGACGCTGCTGCCGCCGTTCTATTTCGACAATGCGGACAAGGCGGCTTTCTTTTTCGGCGAGCCGCAGAAAGTGCTGCTGCGCATATGGGAGTGGTTCAGTTCCGGCGCCATTTACGAGCACCTGTGGGTCACGCTGCTCGAGACCGCGCTCGCCTTCGTCATCGGCACGGTGTTCGGCCTAAGCATCGGTCTGTGGCTCGCCTTGAGTCCGACTGCGTCGGCCATTCTGGATCCTTACATCACGGCGGCGAATTCGATGCCGCGGGTGATCCTCGCACCGATATTCGCGATCTGGTTCGGCTTGGGTATCTGGTCCAAAGTAGCGCTGGGTGTGACGCTGGTGTTCTTCATCGTGTTCTTCAACGTCTACCAAGGCGTGCGCGAGGTGAGTCCGGTGGTGCTCGCCAATGTGCGCATGCTCGGGGCGACCAAGCGCCAGTTGCTGCGCCACGTCTATCTGCCGAGCGCGACGAGCTGGGTGTTCGCGAGCCTGCACAATTCCGTGGGGCTCGCTTTCGTCGGCGCGGTCGTCGGCGAGTATCTGGGTTCCGCGCGCGGCGTCGGTTATCTGATCCTGCAGGCGGAGGGCGTGTTCGATATCGACACGGTGTTCGCCGGCATCCTGGTATTGACGGGATTTGCGCTCGCGCTGGACGCGCTGGTCAGCGTGGTGGAGAAGCGCTTGCTGGTGTGGCGCCCGAGCGCAGGAGAGACCGAGCGCAACATCTGAACTTCGGCGCGACTGCGCCGAACGAGCTTGCGTCATCGACGGGTCCATGAAGATCGGATTGCAGCTTCGCTTTGTTGCGGATTGAGCGCAGCAAAGGGAATGTTGCTCGCGATTTTTGTTTGACACCCTGTCTGATCGTTCGCTATAATTTCACTTCTCTGCTGGATGCAATTTGCTCCACGCAGAACGGACGCGGGGTGGAGCAGTCTGGCAGCTCGTCGGGCCCATAACCCGAAGGTCATAGGTTCAAATCCTTACACCGCAACCAACTCGTTCTTTACAAATTTACAGCCGATAGGGGCGGG
>CAZMGP010000101.1:0-10918 GCA_964565875.1 uncultured Enterobacteriaceae bacterium | reverse complement strand
ATATGCTGGCGCAGGCTACAGCAGTCTCAGACTTCATTTTGAAACCGGTTCTTAAGGTGCAAGCATGGCGCCCGAGGGGCCAGCCCTGCTGCCGATAGGGGAATGAACTCGCGTGCTTCGGGCTTGGCGTGCGCGACCGGGCACTCATGCTTGGAGCAGCGTAAAGCTCGACCTGCCTGGCTGGAGGTTGCCGTGCTTACTTACTGACGACGCAGCGCAAGGCGAGAAACCGCGCGTTTTCGTCAGCATTTGTTATCGCCTTGTTAAACATTGTTAAACCCGCTTCAACATGGCGAGAGGCGCGTGTAGAGTGCGCCATGAGGAGCGTGAATGAATTAATGCCCCGCATCCGCGCGATCGGGGCAAACCGATTCCGCACAAAACGACGAGACGGCGAAAGACATGGCCAGCGCACAGCGAAAGCGCATCCTTTACATCGAAGACGAATCCGACCTGCAATGGCTGGTAAAGCATATTTTGGAATCGGTCGGTGGCTTCGATGTGCTGGTATGCGGTTCGGGTGCCGAGGGGCTGAGTTGCATCGACGGATTCGCCCCTGATCTGGTGCTGCTCGACGTCATGATGCCGGAGATGGACGGCTTCGGCGTCTTGCGCGCCCTGCGCGAACGGCCGCAGAGCGCGACGGTGCCGGTGGTGTTCCTTACCGCTAGGACGCAGGAAGGCGAGGAATACCGGGCGTTTGGCGCAGACGGCGTGATCGCCAAGCCTTTCGAACCCGCCGCGCTGGTCGAACGCGTGCGCGCCTACACCGGGGAATTCGCGACAGCCTAGGGCGGTGCTTTGCGCCGCGCGGATTTACGCGGCGGAGAGCGGAAGGAATTCGCGCCAGATCTCGCCTATCTGTTCGACCAGCGATTGGGGCTCCACCGGCTTGATCACCACCCCCGCAGCACCGCGTCTGAGCAGATCTTGGCGCACCTGCTGCTGCGTATTCGCGGTAAAGAAGACGATAGGCGTTGCTGCCAATTCGGGACGGCGGCGCAGGGCGTCCATCGTCGCCAGCCCGTCCATCCCCGGCATCATGACGTCGAGCAGTATTAGATCGGGGGCGTAGACGGGCGCGTTTTCCAGGGCTTCGGCGCCGCTCGAGCACAATCGCACCTCGTAGCCCCCACCCACTTCCAGGCTCAAGCGGGTGATCAGCTGGATATCGGGGTCGTCCTCGACCACTAAGATCTTTTGCAGCGGAGTATCCATGTCTACGCTCTGCGCGCCTCGCCGCGCTCGCTGTCGATCCTGCGGCTCGGTTGCGCCGCGGCCGGGAGCTCGAAATAGAAGGTGGTGCCCGCGCCGCGGTTGCTGACGAAGTTGATGCTCCCGCCGAGCTTGTCGATGATCATCTTGCAGATGGCCAGTCCCAGGCCGGTGCCCCCGCGCTGGCGCGAGGTCGAGCTGTCGGCTTGCGCAAACCGGTCGAACACGCGCACTTTGAACTCCTCCGGAATTCCCACTCCGGGGTCGCTGACGCTGACGCGGTAGTTCTCGCGCATCCGCTCCAGGCGGATTTCCACGCGTGCCCCCTTGGGCGAGAACTTCGCCGCGTTGGACAGCAGATTCGCCATCACCTGCATCAGCTTGTCCGAGTTCGCATTGACCCAGGCCGGTCCCGGGCTCGTGCCGAGCGCCAGGGTGACGCCGTATTGGTGCGCGTAACCTTGGTTTGCGAGGATCGCCGAGCGCAGCAAGCCGTCGAGCTCGACCGGCTCGAGCCGGATCTTCATGGTGTCGGAATCGAGCTTTTCGACGTCGAGGATGTCGTTGATCAGCCGGACCAGGCGCTGCGAATTGCCGCGCGCGACGCGGATCAGGGTCTGCGTCTCCTCGCCCAGGTCTTTCATGCGTTCGAGCAGGCCGAGGGAGCCGACGATGGATGAAAGCGGCGTGCGCAACTCGTGGCTGACCACGGAGATGAATTCGTTCTTCATGCGCTCGATTTCCTTGCGCGCGGAAATATCTGCGGTCGTCCCAGTCATGCGCAGCGCGCGTCCCGCCGCGTCGCGCTTCACCACGCGGCCGTGGCTGAGGATCCACTTCCAGTCGCCTGAGCGCGTGCGGACGCGTTGCTCGACGTGATATTCCGGACTGGTGCCCTTCAATGCCGCGAGGATCGCCGCCTGCACGCGTTCGCGATCGCCGGGGTGCATGCTCTCGAACAGGGACGCGACATCGGTGAATATCTCCTGCGGCGGGTCGCCCAGCATTTCTGCCCAGCCCTCGCTCAGGTAGATCTTGCCGGTAGCGACATCGGCGTCCCAAATCGCGAGGCGCGATCCCTGCAGCGCGAGGTCCAAGCGCTCGTTGATGCGGGTGATTTCCTCCTGCTGGCGCACGCGCGCGCTGATGTCGGAGTGGGTGCCGATCATGCGCAAGGGCTTGCCGGCAGCATCGCGGCTGACGACCACGCCGCGGCTGAGCATCCATTTCCAGCTGCCGTCCTTGCATTGCATGCGGAATTCGACGGCGTAGTCGGGACGCTTGCCCGCGAGGTATGCATCGAGGTCCTCGAGGACGTGCATCCTGTCTTGGGGATGAATCCGCTTCTCCCATTCCTCCCGACGGTTCGCGAATTCTTCCTCGGTGTAGCCCAGCATCTCCTTGTAGCGTCTCGAATACAACACGTCCCCGGTCTGGATGTTGCGGTCCCATACCCCGTCGCCTGCGCCTTCCAGCGCGAATTTCCAGCGCTCTTCGCTCGCGCGCAGCGCCTCCTCCGCGCGCTTGCGTTCGGTGATGTCGAGGATCATGGTAAAGAAGCCCGTCACGCGGCCGGCGCTGTCCACGTCAGGAATGAAACTACCCGCGAGGTAATGTTCCTGGCGGTCTTTGCCGTAACGCTTGCGCTCGTAGTCGACGCGCTTGCCCTGCAGGGCGGATTCGATCTCCGGCAGGATCGATTCATAGGCGTCGGTGCCGAGGAGTTCCGCCAGGTGATGGTTATCGATGCGATCGCTCGGTAGGTCCAGCCACTGCTCCACCGCGTAATTGTGAAATTGCAGGCGGTGGCGGCGATCGACATAGCCGATCATCGCCGGCACGGAGCCCGTGACCAGGCGATACTGCTTCTCTTGCTCGCGCAGATGCGCTTCGGTCAGGCGACGCTCCTCGCGCTGGCGATTGATCACCATGGCGGCGAACAGTGCCAGCGCGATCGCGAGCAGGCCGCTCCAGAGAGTGAGCTGGCCGAGTTGCCCGCTGCGTACGGCGATGTGCTCGTGGCGCTCGCGGTCCAGGGCGCGCTCTTGCTGTCGCATGGCGGCGACCCGCAGCTCGATCTCGCGCGCACTGCGGGTAAAGGCATCGCCGGAAATGTAGGCCACCGCGGCGGCCACGCCCTCGCGATCACGCAGCTCGGCGGCGCGCAGCTGCAGATTCGTCATCGTTCTGGCAGCGGATTCGAGCGCGCTCACGGTCTGCTCGCGTTCTCGCGTGTCGCCCGCAAGTTGCGCGAGCTCGGTGATCTGCAGCCTGCGCTTTTCCAGCGCTCCGCGCAGCCCCGCGAGATCTTGCGGCGAATGGCTGATGAGATAGCTCAGCGTGTGCGATTCCGCCGCCTCACCCGCGCTGACGAGTTCCTCGAGCTTGGCGATGATGCGCTGGCTTTGGGCGTCCGCAGTCGCCTCGTCGACGCGTTCGGTCACCCCGAGCTGGTAGGCGCCGCCGATCGCGACCAGCATGGCGATGGTGGTGGCGAGCACCAGATAGATGCCCATCCTGAACGAGAACGTCATGGCGGCCAAAGCATCTTACTTTTCCGCGGTAGCGTCAATTGAAACGCCGGCGCGCTTCTGCCCCGGTTCTGGCGGTTCCGACGTCTGCTAGAATGACTGGTGGAGGGGAGGCCCTGGGTGTCCGAAAAGCTCATCGTCGTTGTGGACCGCCAGATCGCGGAGCTGGTGCCGCGCTTTCTCAGCCATCGGGCAGGCGACGTGGACAAGATACGCGCTGCGCTCGCGTCCGGCGATTTTGCGGCGATTCGCGTGATGGCGCACGGCATGAAGGGGGCGGGCGGAGGCTACGGATTTCCGGAAATTTCGCGCATCGGGGCGGCGATGGAATTGGCCGCGGACCGGCGCGATGCCGACGCGATCAGCGAGTTGACCACGAACCTGGAGGCGTACCTGGCCCGTGTCGAGATCCGCTACGGGAACGAGTGATGGATTGGGGCGACCCCGCGTCATTCACGAGCTGAACATCATGCGCATCGCTTTGTTGGAAGACGAACAGGAACAGGCGGACCTGGTGTGCGCCTGGCTCACCGCCGCCGGCCACAGCTGCCACGTCTACCCTTTGGGCAAGGACTTGGTGCACGACGCGCAGCGCGAGAGCTTCGATTTGTTCTTGCTCGACTGGGAGGTGCCGGGCCTGTCGGGCACCGAAGTGCTGGTTTGGATCCGGGGCAACATCGCCGAGCCGGTGCCGGTGCTCTTCGTCACCGCCCGCCAGCGCGAGGAAGACATCGTGCACGCACTGTCCAGCGGCGCCGACGACTACATGGTCAAGCCGCTGGGCAAGCTCGAGCTCCTGGCGCGCATCGAAGCGCTCGCCCGGCGGGTGCGCGGGGGCGGCACGCGCCAGGGCGAGGGGGCGCTCGACTTCGGGCGCTTGCGCGTGGACTGCCACTCGCGCCAGGTGACTTTGGACGGGCAGGAGGTGTCCATGACGCAGAAGGACTATGAGCTCACCGTGTTTCTGCTGCGCAATCTCGGCCGGCTGCTGTCGCGCGGCCACATTCTGGAAGCGGTGTGGGGGCAATCGGCGGAGATCAATACGCGCACGGTGGACACGCACGTCAGCCGCATTCGCGGCAAGCTCCAACTCACGCCCGAGAACGGCTGGAGGCTGTCGGCGGTATATCAGCACGGTTACCGTCTGGAGCGTGTGGCGGCGGCGCAGTAGGCTGCGCCGAATCCGGATGCGGGCGCATTTTCCCTGTCGCAGCCGTGACGCAGGCGCACTTTGAGCAAGCTGCTGCTCCTCGCCATCGTCGTCGCAGTGGTGTGGTGGCTGGCGAAGGGATTCCGACGCCAGGGCGGGAGTAAGCGCGCCCGGCAAGCCGCCCCGCCGGAACGCATGGTGCGCTGCAGCCACTGCGGCCTGTACCTGCCGCTGGGCGAAGCGGTGCGCGACGGCGAGCGCTACTTCTGCAGCGCCGAGCACCGACGTCTGGCGGGCTAGCTCGCGAACATGGCGATTTCACATTTCAGTACCGAAACGCGGCCGGACTCGTTCTGGGTGTCGCTGCGCTATTTCAACGTTTACCGCCTGGTGCTTGCGGCGGTGTTCTTGTCGACGGTGCTGATATTCGGCGACAGCCTCAACTTCGGCAGCCACAACCTGGCGCTGTTCGAGTACGTAAGCGCCGCCTATCTGCTGTTCGCCATCGTCTTTCAAGCCCTGCTGCAACGGCTGCGGCGTCATTTCGACGTCCAGTTGAGCGCGCAGGTCATCGCCGACATCGTCGCCACGGCGCTGCTGATGAACGCGAGCAACGGCTTTCGCAGCGGCCTAGGCGTGATGCTGCTGATATCGCTCGCGGCGGCGGCGCTGGTGAGCCGCGGCGCGCTCACGCTCTTCTACGCGGCGCTCGCCTCCATCGCGCTGCTGCTGGAACAGGCGTATTGGGTTCTCAGCTTCGATCACAGCACCGCCAACTTCGTGCAGCCGGGGCTGCTCTCCATCGGCTATTTCGCGACGACGCTGATCACGAACCAGCTTGCGCAACGGGTCATCCGCCAGGAGCGGGTCATGCGCCAACGCTCCGTCGACCTGTCCAACCAGCTGCGCATCAGCCAGCTCGTGATCCAGGACATGCAGGATGCGGTGCTGGTGGTCGACGGCAACGGCCTGGTGCGCCAGCACAATCGCCAGGTATCGCAGCTCCTCGGCTGGCAGGCGCCGGAGCTCGACCAGATCGAGAGCTATTCGGCCGACCTCGCCCGCCTGCTCGCGCGCTGGCGCAGCCGCCGCGACAATCCGGTGGAGACCGTGATGATGCCGGGCAGCGGCAAGCTGGTGCGCGCGCGTTTCGTCGACGCCGGCAGCGACGGCGGCAGCATATCCCTCGTATTTCTCGAAGACCTGTCGCGGCTGCAGGAGCAGGCGCAGCAGCTGAAGCTCGCCGCGCTCGGCCGCCTCACCGCCAACATCGCGCACGAGATCAGGAACCCGCTGTCGGCGATCAGCCACGCGAGCCAGCTGCTGCTCGAGGACGAGCGCAGCGCGGCGCAGGAACGGCTGCTGCGCATCATCCAGGACAACTCCAAGCGCCTGGACCGGATGGTGCGCGACGTGCTCGAGCTGACGCGCCGCGACCGCGTGCATCCGGAATCCATCCGCTTGGCGAACTTCCTTCCTGCCTTCATCGAAGAATTCGCCCAGAACGAAAAGATTCCGCCCTCGACGTTCGCGCTCGACGTGCAGGAGTCGAGCGAGATCGCGTTCGACCGCGTGCACCTGCAGCAGGTGCTGTGGAATCTGCTGCGCAATGCCTGGCGGCACTCGTGCCGGCGCGACGCGAGCGTGCGCGTCACGGTTCGGCGTCAGGCGAATCGGGTAGAATTGCACGTGATCGACGACGGAGAGGGCGTGCCTACCCACCTGCGGCACCAATTGTTCGAACCGTTCTTCACCACCTACAGCGGCGGCACCGGGCTCGGACTGTACATCGCGCGCGAAATGTGCGCCGCCAACGGCGCGATCCTCGAGTACGTAGAAACGTCGAATGCGGGCGGCGGCGCCGATTTCCGCGTGCTGCTCGGCGGCAGATCGATATGAAGCGCGCCGAACGCAAGAACGAGGCGGCGGCGACAGTCCTCGTGGTCGACGACGAGGCCGACATCCGCGAGTTGCTCGAGCTGACCATGCTGCGCATGGGGCTGGCGGTGGAGTCCGCGGCGACGGTGGCCGAAGCGCACACGTTGCTCGATGCGAAGCCCTTCGATCTGTGTCTCACCGACATGCGCCTGCCCGACGGCGACGGGCTGGAACTGGTGCGTCACATCGGCGAGCATTGCGACGACCTTCCGGTCGCGGTGATCACCGCCTACGGCAGCGCCGAGAATGCGGTCGCGGCCTTGAAAGCCGGGGCGTTCGACTACTTGTCGAAGCCGGTGTCGCTCGAAGACTTGCGCGCCCTGGTGAAGTCCGCACTCAAGCTGCCGCAGCGCGCGGCGACGCCCAAGTCGACACGGCCGCAACTGCTCGGGGATTCGCCGCCCATGCGCCAGGCGCGCGAGATGATCGCAAAGCTCGCCCGCAGCCAGGCGCCGGTATACATCAGCGGGGAGTCGGGCAGCGGCAAGGAACTTGCGGCGCGCCTGATTCATGAGCAGGGAGCGCGGCGCGAACAGCAGTTCGTCGCCGTCAACTGCGGCGCGATTCCCGAGAATCTGATGGAAAGCGAGTTCTTCGGCTACAAGAAGGGCGCGTTTACCGGCGCCGACGCCGACCGCGACGGATTCTTCCAGGTAGCCCACGGCGGCACCCTGTTCCTCGACGAAGTCGCGGATCTGCCGCTCGCCATGCAGGTGAAGCTGCTGCGCGCGATCCAGGAAAAGCGCGTACGCAAAGTCGGAGCGACGGCGGAGGATCAGGTCGACGTGCGCATGATCTGCGCCACGCACCAGGATCTCGCGGCGCTGGTGGAAACGGGCAAGTTTCGCCAAGATCTGTACTTCCGCCTGAACGTGATCGAGCTGCAGATGCCGTCGCTGAAGGAGTGCCGCGAGGACATCCCGGCGCTCGCGCAGTCGGTGCTCGCGCGCCTGCGCGAAGAGGACGCTTCGCCGCCGCGGCTGTCGAAAGCGGCGCTCGCCGAACTTACCGCCTACGATTTCCCGGGCAATGTGCGCGAGCTGGAGAACATCCTGGAGCGTGCGCTGGCATTGTGCGGCGGCGAAGAGATTCAAGCCGCCGACTTGCGCCTGGCGCCGGTGCGCCAGGCGGACGAGGTGCCGAAAGGCGAAAAATGGCCGCTGCCGGATTATCTGGACCGCATCGAGCGCGAAGCCATACTCGAAGCATTGGGCAAGACGCGATTCAACCGCACCGCCGCCGCGCGGCTGCTTGGCATCACTTTTCGCGCCTTGCGCTATCGCATGGAGCGCCTGGGAATCAACGAACCGCGCCCATGATCGTCGACGCCGCCGGCTATGTGGACGCGGCGCGCCAACTTGCCTCGCCCAATTGCGATGAGCGGCCGGTAGGCGAGGCGATCACGCTGCTGGTGGTGCACAACATCAGCTTGCCGCCGGCGGAATTCGGCGGCGACGACATCGTGCGCCTGTTCCTGAATCGGCTCGACTGCAGCGCCCACCCCTATTACCAGTCGCTCGCGGGCTTACGCGTGTCGGCGCATTTCCTCATCCGCCGTTCGGGCGAACTGCTGCAGTTCGTGTCCTGCCAGCGGCGCGCCTGGCACGCGGGCGTATCCGCCTGGCGCGGTCGCAGCGCCTGCAATGACTTCGCTCTCGGCGTCGAACTCGAGGGAACGGACGATATTGCCTATTCGGAGGCGCAGTACCGAGTGCTGGCGGATCTCGCGCGCGCGCTGCGCCGCGCCTACCCCATCGCCGATGTCGTCGGCCATTGCGACATCGCACCCGAGCGCAAGACCGACCCCGGTCCGAGCTTCGACTGGCCGCGCTTTCACGCCTCGATCGCCTGATTGCGCCGCGTGTGCGGCGCGCGGCAGATCGCAGACATCGCCGCGCGCTCGCGCGCAGACGCAATCGATCCTCCACGCTGCGCGTTGGCGAGCACTGCGTCGCAAGTTATCGCGCGCTGTGTTGCGTTTAATGCGCATGCGAACGCGAAAATTCAAAAACTTCTTGCAAAATCAAAAGTGCGTTACTAAAATTAGTTGCGAACTGCGGACGAGATACTATATATTGTGGTTGACGTCTAAACGAACGATGAGGCCAAAGACCGATACGGGACGATTGGCGCACTAGAACCAGAAGGGGGAACGTATATGCAACTCGTCACCGAATCAGATAAAGCGCCACCCGTGGCCGGTGCCAACGTTGCTGAAGTATCTGTAGTGGGCCAGTCCGCCAATCCGGAATACCGGGTCATCCGCCGCAACGGCGCAGTGGTGGGTTTCGACCCGAGCAAGATATCGGTGGCGATGACCAAGGCGTTTCTCGCGGTCGAGGGCGGGCAAGGCGCGGCCTCGGCGCGCATCCGCGAGCTCGTCGCGGGACTTACCGACGCGGTGGTGGCGGCCTTGGCGCGGCGCCAGCCAGGCGGCGGCACCTTCCATATAGAAGACATCCAGGACCAGGTCGAGCTGGCCCTGATGCGCTCCGGCGATCACGAAGTCGCGCGCGCCTACGTCCTGTACCGCGAGCAGCGCAACAAGGCGCGCAGCCTGGAGCAGGCGAAGCACAAGGAAAAGACCGCAGCACCCGAACTGCACGTGGTGGAGAACGGCGTGCGGCGGCCGATCGACCTCGCCGGACTGAAGAAGTTGCTGCAGGCCTGCTGCATCGGCCTGGGCGATGCGGTCGACGCGGACATCATCTTCAAGGAGACTCTGAAGAACCTGTATGACGGCGTGCCGGCGGAAGAACTGCGCAAGTCGGCGATCCTGTCGGCGCGGGCGCTGATCGAAAAGGACCCGGCGTACAGTTTCGTCACCGCGCGCCTGCTCCTCAACACCATTCGCGTCGAGATCCTGGGTGAAGAGGTGCCGCAAGCGCAGATGAACAAGCGCTACGCCGAATACTTCCCCGAATTCATCAAGCGCGGCATCGCCGCCGAACTGCTCGACGAGCGGCTGGCGAAATTCGACCTCGCGCGTCTGGGCAAGGCCCTCGATGCTTCGCGCGACCTCCAGTTCGGCTATCTCGGCCTGCAGACGCTGTACGACCGCTACTTCCTGCATGTCCACGGTCAGCGCATCGAACTGCCGCAGGCGTTCTTCATGCGGGTGGCGATGGGCCTGGCGCTGAATGAGATCGAGCGCGAGGCGCGCGCGATCGAGTTCTACCAGCTGCTGTCCTCGTTCGATTTCATGAGCTCGACGCCGACGCTGTTCAATTCGGGCACGTTGCGCTCGCAGCTATCGTCGTGCTACCTGACCACCGTCGCGGACGACCTCGACGGGATCTACGAGGCGATCAAGGAAAACGCTTTGCTCGCGAAGTATGCCGGCGGCCTGGGCAACGACTGGACCCCGGTGCGGGCGCTCGGCTCGCACATCAAAGGAACGAACGGCAAGTCGCAGGGCGTGGTGCCGTTCCTGAAGGTGGTCAACGACACGGCCGTGGCGGTTAACCAGGGCGGCAAGCGCAAAGGCGCGGTGTGCGCCTATCTCGAGACCTGGCACTTGGACATCGAGGAATTCCTCGATCTGCGCAAGAACACCGGCGACGACCGCCGCCGCACCCACGACATGAACACCGCCAATTGGATTCCGGACCTGTTCATGAAGCGGGTGATGGAGAACGGCGAATGGACGCTGTTCTCGCCCTCGGATTGCCCCGAGCTGCACGACAAGGTGGGCAAGGAATTCGAGAAGGCCTACGTCGCGTACGAGGAGAAAGCGGCGCGCGGCGAGCACAAGCTGTTCCGCAAGATTCCGGCGGTGCAGCTGTGGCGGAAGATGCTGTCCATGCTGTTCGAGACCGGGCACCCCTGGATCACCTTCAAGGACCCGTGCAACATCCGCTCGCCGCAGTCGCACGTCGGCGTGGTGCACAGCTCCAACCTGTGCACCGAGATCACGCTGAACACCAACGAGCACGAGATCGCGGTGTGCAACCTCGGCTCCGTCAATCTGGTCGCGCACCTGAAGGACGGCAAGCTCGACCACGCCAAGCTCGCGCGGACCGTCGCTACCGCGATGCGCATGCTCGACAACGTGATCGACATCAATTACTACTCGGTCGGCAAG
>CAZMGP010000100.1:0-11012 GCA_964565875.1 uncultured Enterobacteriaceae bacterium | reverse complement strand
ATTCGCCGGTCACACTTATTTCGGAATCAGCGGTCACGTTCCGTCGGAATACGCACCAACGGGAGGGACGCGCTCTTGAATTGCGTATCGCCGATCTGCCACCCGCGCGCGGCGATGGGGCGATGCTGCGGCAGGTGTGGGTCAATCTCATCGGAAACGCGATTAAGTTTACTCGGCCGAAGTCCTCCGCGCACATCGATATCGGCGCGAACGCAGAAGCCAGCGAGAGCGTGTACTTCGTGAAAGACGACGGTGTGGGCTTTGACATGCAGTATGCACACAAGCTATTTGGTGTGTTCCAGCGGCTGCATGGCATTGAGGAATTTGAGGGTACCGGCAGCGGCCTGGCGATTGTCAAGCGCGTGTTGACCCGCCATGGCGGGCGCGTGTGGGCCGAGGGTAAGGTCGGCGAGGGTGCGACCTTTTGGTTCGCGCTACCGAAATCGGAATTGCCGCCGCGGGAGGAAACTGTGGCACATCGTGAAACGGAGGCAAGATGAATACCTGGATTGAAGCGGAAGTGCTGCTAGTCGAAGACAATCCCACCGACGCCGAGCTTTGCATTGAAGCGTTAAAGGAGCAACACCTAGGCAACAAGATCGCGTGGGTCAAGGATGGCGCCGAGGCGCTCGATTACCTGTACCGACGAGGCGTCTATGCGAGTACGAATTCAACAAGCAAGCCGAAGGTCGTGCTACTCGATCTGCGTCTACCGAAAGTGGACGGGCTCGAGGTGCTGCGCGCGGTCAAAGCCGATGAGAGCTTGAGGACGATTCCCATCGTTGTCGTCACATCCTCCAAGGAGGACCGCGACCTGGTCGAGAGCTACCGGCTCGGGGTGAATAGCTACATACAAAAACCGGTGAAGTTCGACGAGTTCGCCAAGGAGATCGCTAACGTCGGTCTTTACTGGCTGGTTGCCAACAAGGTACCTTCATGAAAGAACCCGAGTTGCGCGTTCTGATGCTGGAGGACGAACCGACCGACGCCGAAGTCATGGAAAACGCCCTGCGCGAGGCGGGCCTGGCGATCTCCGTGCAGCGCGTCGAAGCACGGGAGGAATTCGAGCGCGCGCTCGAGGAATTTTCACCCGATGTCATCCTCGCCGACTGCAAGCTGCCTCACTACGACGGACTTTCGGCGGTAAAGCTCGCACGGGAGCGCATGCCCAGCACGCCCGTGATCATCGTCACTGGCACGCTTCCAGACGAACGCGCGGTCGAGCTGCTGCGCGAGGGCGCAGTCGACTACGTGCTCAAGGACCGGCTCGCGCGGCTCGCGCCTTCGGTGCGCCGGGCGCTTGATGAAGCGCGCAACGAGGGCGAACGCCGCAAGGCGGAGCAGGACCTGCGCCGGCAGCTCGACGAGCTGCGGCGCTTCCAGAATGCGACCGTGGAGCGCGAGCTGCGCATCAAGGAGTTGAAGGAGGAGAACCAGCACCTCAAGGACCGGCTTGCGGTGCTCGCGAAGGAAAGAGCATGAGCGACGCAAGCGTAAAGACTTCCAGGGAATCACAGGCACGTGCCGCGCTTGCCCGGTCCGTGGAGGAATCAAAGCGGCTCAAGGCGGAATTTGAGCAGCTGAAGGCCGAGCACGCGCGCCGCGTGGACGCGTTCAATGCCGCCTTTGGCAAGAGCGAGCAACGCAGCGCAGCGTTGTCGAAGGCGCTCGAAGAGGAAAGTCGCTCGCGCGAAGCGCTGCTCTTGATGCTCGAGGACCTGGGCGACCAGCGCCGCACGATCGAGCAGGCGCGTCGCGACTGGATGGCTTCCGTGGACGCCATAGGCGATCCGCTCATGGTCCACGACGCAGATCTGCGCATCCTGCGCGCCAACCGCGCCTACGCGCAGCGCGCAGGCCTGAAGTTTGGCGAGCTTATCGGCCGGCTGTACTGGGAATGCTTTCCCAAGCGTGACGGGCCGCTGCCTCAGTGCAGGCGCACATCAAACGGGGTCCTGGGGTCACAGGAGCCGGCACCCGAGCAGGAGTTCATCCTCGATTCAGGAGAGACCTTCGTCTCGCGCGAATTCGCCTCCCGCGACGAAACGGGGCACCTGACAAGCGCGCTTCACGTCTTCGAGGACATCACCGAGCGCAAACGCGCCCAGGAAGCGCTCGAGCGCAGCGAGCGCCATTACCGCAAGCTGATCGAGGGTAGCGCCGAGGCGTATTTCATCCTCGACCAAGCCGGGACGCTGCGTTATCGCAGCGATTCGGGAAAGCAACTGACCGGCTACGAAACGGGTGAGGTAGTCAATAGGCCGGTCACTGACTTCGTCGCAAAAGAATCGCTCGGCATCGTTAAGAAGGCTATCGCCGAGGTAGTCGCAATGCCGGGCCAGTTGGTGAGCGCGCAAGTGCGAATAATGCGCAAGGATGGCTCGAAAGTCGACGCGGAAGCTATCGGGAAAAATCTGCTCGGCGATCCCGATGTCGGCGGCATCGTCGTTACCATTCGCGATATCACCGAGCGCAAGCGCATGGAGGCGGCGCTACACGAATCCAACCAGCGCTTGATCGAATCCTTGGAAAACCTTCCGGTGATGGTTTGCCTGCTGGCGCCGGATTATCACATGCCGTTTGTGAATCGCAGTTTTCGCGAGCATTTCGGCGAGCCTCGAGGGCGGCGCTGTTTCGAGGTTCTGTTCGATAGCGCCGAACCCTGTGCGAATTGCCAGAGCTTCGCGGTGCTTGAGAGCGGCGAGCCGCACCGCTGGGAATGGCGCGGGCCCAATGACCGGGATTATGACGTCTACGATGTTCCATTTACTGATCCGAACGGTTCGCGCCTAGTACTCGAGACAGTCGTCGACATCACCGAGCGCAAGCGCGTCGCACAGGAGCTGCATGACAGAGAGGCGCGCCTCAGGACGATCCTCGATACGGTGCAGACGGGGATTTTCATTATTGATCCCGAAACTCACCGGATTGTTGAGGTGAACCCGGCGGCGGCCCGATTGATTGGGTGGCCGCAGGAAAAGGTCCGCGGGGAGCTGTGCCATAAGTTCGTATGTCCGGCGGAGGTCGGAAAGTGCCCGATTACCGATCTTGGGCAAACCGTGGACAACTCAGAACGTGTTCTTCTCACGGTGACTGGCGCGCCGTGTCCGATCCTTAAGAGCGTCTCCAAATTCATGTTCGATGGGAGACAGTTTCTTCTTGAGAGTTTTCTCGACATCACCGAGCGCAAGAGCGCCGAGGAGGCGCAGCGCACGTCGAGCGCGCTGCTGAACTCGATTATTGAGAACATCCCGCTCCAGGTGTTCTGGAAGGACAGGGACATCCGCTATATAGGGTGCAATTCGCCGTTCGCGCGCGATGCCGGCTACTCGGCGCCCGAGGACCTCGTCGGCAAGGACGACTTCCAGATGGGTTGGCGCAAGCATGCCGAGCTTTACCGGGCCGACGATCGGCACGTGATGGACTCGGACACACCCAAGCTGGGCTTCGAGGAGCCGCTGACCAAACCGGACGGCCGCGAGATCTGGATCCGGACCTCCAAGGTGCCGCTGCACGCGACGGACGGGAAGGTCTTCGGCATGCTCGGCATCTACGAGGATATCACCGAGCGCAAGATCGCCGAGGCCGCCTTGCAGCGTCTGAACCGCTCGTTTCGCACATTGAGCGCCTGTAACGAGGCCTTGGTGCGGGCGAACGATGAGAACGGACTGCTGCACGAAATGGTCAGAATCGTCCACGAAGTCGGAGGCTATCCCACAGCCTGGGTTGGCTACGCCACAGACGACGCGCAGCAATCGATCGAGGTGAAGGCCTGCTCCGACGTCGAAGAAGCCACCCTCAACGAGGCGCAAATCTCCTGGGGCGACAACGAGCGCGGCCAGCAGGTGGTCGGCCGCGCCATTCGCTCGGGGCGTGCGCAGGTCATGAATGATCTGGAAAACGATCCTGAATTTGCGCCCTGGCGCGAGGACGCTCGCGCCTACGGTTTGGGCTCGATGTGCGGCCTGCCATTGCGCTTTGATGATGCACCGCCCTTTGGGGCCCTGGTGATCATCGACGCAGAGCGCACGGCCTTCGACGCTGAGGAGGTGCGACTTCTGGGAGAACTGACTTCCGATCTCGCCTACGGCATTGCGAACCTGCGCGCGGGTATCGAGCGGCGCGCAGGCGTCCAACGGCTGCGCAGAAGCTTAGAGGGCACGATCGCGGCGATCGCTGCCACCCTGGAAATGCGCGACCCGTACACTTCCGGGCACCAACGTCGGGTGGCGCAGCTCGCCGAAGCCATTGCGCGAGAAATGGGGCTGTCCGAGCAGTCCGTGGAAGGTGTGCGTTTCGGTGCGCAGATCCACGACTTGGGCAAGATCAGCGTTCCGGCTGAGATACTTGCCAAGCCGACCACATTGACGAAGGTCGAGCGCATGCTCATCGAGGGCCACGCTCAAGCCGGCTACGACATATTGAAGGAAATCGAATTCCCCTGGCCCATCGCGTCGATGGTGCTCCAGCACCACGAGCGAATGGACGGCTCGGGTTATCCGAACGCAATGAAAGCTGGGGACATCACGCTCGAGGCGCGCATCGTGGCGGTGGCCGACGTGGTCGAGGCGATGTCCTCGCACCGTCCGTACCGGCCCGGTTTGGGCCTCGACGCAGCGCTGAAAGAGATCGCCCAGCACAAGGGTGATCATTTCGACCCGGCGGCGGTGGACGCCTGCTTGAAGCTATTTCGGGAGAAGAATTTCTCATTTGCCGACGTGGTGCGCATAGGAACGAGTGCGAAAACTGCGGGAAGCACCAGGTGACTTGGTCAACTTGGATTGCGAAGGCAGGGTGCTCAGAATGTTGAAAGGACGCGTTGGCGCTCGACGCCTATTTCACCCTTCTGACAGACGATCAAACGGGGAGTCATTATGCCGCTCACATTTCCGCGCAAGTTTGTCCGTGGGGAAAAGCTGCAATCAGCAGATCTCTACGGCGAGCTTCACATCTGGCCGACCGGCCACTACGACTTCAAGGTCAGCATCCGCAATACCGACGCGAGCCAGGGCTGCAAGATGCACGCCGGTATTGTTCTGCTCGACAAGAGCGAAGAAGTTGCCGGCAGCTACGGCGTGGGGCAGGAGGAGCCGTTCGAGCTGGGCCCATGGGGGCAACGCCACGAGCAGATCTACGGCAAGATTCCCGCGCAGGTACTGGCGCGAACCGAGACGGTTGCGATCGCGTTTTGTGCGGTGGGAGAGTCCTTCGATGCCGCGAAATTCCGATCGATTGCAAGCGCGGGTGTCGAATTAATGCTTTGTCCGATACCGGATTAGTCCGAGGGATCGGGCCCTTCGCACTGCGCTATCGCACCGGGAGAATGCGAACGCGTATACCACAAGGTGCAGTATCGACGAGTCTCTGTGCCAGGCTTTGACAGGGGAACGCGCAGCGGGTCTTGCATCTCTACGCGCTATGTCGCAGCGACTCCAATTAAGCGACCCCAACCCCTCATCGATTGCAGCGATGCCGCAAGTTTTCATCTTGCGGCATGTCATCTTTCCGGGAAAGTACGCCTGGCGTCACAAGGCCGCCCGGTGGGCAGCGTGACCTCGCTGTGAAAATTGAACCGTCCCGCGGATCAGCGGCCACGAGAAGGCCTCTGCCCGATATCTGGCAACTATTCGCAAATTCGCTTGCTGACGTTCGTAACCGGTACGATTAAGCGCGTCGCGATTTCGAGTGGATCGAGGTGTCTAGGGCTCTTAGCGATGCGATGGCACGATCTATCTGGGCAAGCCGTTCTGCTGCCCCCTTATGGTGCAACAGCATTTCGCGCACTGCCCGGTGTTGTCTTGCCTCGAGAGCGGCGATCTGTTCTGCGATGCTTGCGCCCGTGCGAATCCGAGGCGCGACAGCAGCGTCACTAAGAGAAAGGGTGTCCTCATCCTTGCTGCCTTCCTTCAAGCTACTGATCTTTCCAAACAAATCAGGGCGTAGTTCATAGCGCGTGACAGCCCCTCTGGTTGCCCGCTCAACCGCCAGAGCGTGCTCAGCGGGCACGCGCAAGGACTTATTCAGCCAGTGCCATATATGCCCCTGCTTGACACCGCAAGCGCGAGCCAGCGCGGATTGCCCTCCGGCCTTGGTGACGGCGCGCTTGAGCGCCAAAAGCTCCTTTGTAGCCATGCGCATCAATCTACAAGAATCATTGTCATTCGTCAAGGCGCGATCAAAGGAAGTAATCGTGCGGAATCCGCGAGTTGTGTTTTGGCGCCTGCTCGGGCGACAAAACAACCCTAGAGGAGGGGGCGGCTGGCCGCGGCGCGCCCTTGGATCTTCTACCGCTGAAGAAATCGTGGCGGCAGCGACAATGATGTTTGTTGACAACCGACAAGAAGATTTGTAGTATTGATGCAAACGCAGGAAGAATTCAGAATAAAGGAGAAAGCCATGAGCAGCCGCACGCGCTCGTCATACACGATGGGGAGAATCGCACCTGCTCCCCGTGCTTCGAACATGAAGAAGGCGTTTGCCGTCGTACGTGAAAGGGTGGCCGTACGCTCGCGGCGGCAACATGCCGTGTATCAACGCTTCTTGGCCCTTGGGGTGGGCGGGGCCATGATGTCGCTTCTCATCGTCTACAACGAGCACCGGGACTTCCTCCTGTCCTGGCTTAAGGCAATGCTGCTGCCATTCTTTGCGTAGCGCAGGCGAGGGCTCGAAAGCGCGTAAAGAAAGGGCGAGTCAGTGTGGGAGCGGAAGATTGAAGGAACGTATCGGACGCGAAGCAGCGCTTACTGAGGCGGAACGGGCCTTATCCGAGGCGACCGAGGCCTGGGTCAATGCGAAAGCCGAACTGGAAGCAGCGAATGCGGCCTGGGGAAAGATTCTCCTAGATCGGCGCAAAGCGCGCTGCGACCGTCGAAAGATTGTTATGAATCCATCCTGCCTCACGTTCGCCGACCGCCGGAAGGCCGAAACGGATAGACGCGAGCGGCGGGCGGCGATCACGTCGTTTTGCAAATTGGTCGCCGATCAGCATGGGGCGTATCTGAGCCGAAACGAGGCCGAGGAGCGGTTAGCGCTGGCCGAGGCTAGGCTGCGTGCGGTCACGCTGGCATTCAATCGGGCGGGCCGAGACCTATATGCGCTTGGTCGGGCGAACGAGCCGCGGAACTCCGAAAATTGACGCTGAATTCAGTTAGGGCGATCGGAGCGTGATACGGATTGAGGTGTCCGAGGCGCAGAACAGCATAGAAAGGGAGGTCTCGCATGTTTCGCAGATTCTGCCTGGCGTGGCGTCTCTATTTCTGTCTTCGTTATTCATGGCGCATCGCATGGCACAAGGCGGCGCGGCAAACATAACTGCGCAAGCGGCAGCCGGCGTAAATTGCCCTATTTCGGCAGGCTGAAATTCCTTTCGCGAAAGAGCTTGATACACGCATCGACCACCGCTGCATCGTAGATGCGGCCCGCTCCGGATCGGATCTCGGACAACGCAGCATCCAAGCCGAGGGCCGGCCTATAGGGGCGATGCGAGGCGATCGCTTCGACGACGTCGGCGACGGCGACGATGCGGGACTCGAGCAGAATTTCGTTCCCCTTCAATCCTTGGGGATAGCCTGAACCGTCCAGACGTTCATGGTGCTGCCGCACCACGGTTGAGATCGGCCAAGGAAAGGAAATGTCCTTCAGAATTTCGTAGCCTGCCTGCACGTGTCCCTTGACAAGGACCATTTCTATATCGGAGATCTTCGATGGCTTTGCGAGGATCTCCGCCGGCACCTTGATCTTGCCCAAATCGTGGATATTCGCGGCGAGGCCGATGCCGTGGATCCGCTCTTCGGATAGCGACAATTCGCGCGCGATCGCCACGGCGAGGGCGCTTACCCGGCGCTGGTGACCGGCGGTATAAGCGTCGCGCATTTCCACGGTGTCGGCGATCGCACGAATCGACTCCTCCAGGCTGCGCCGCAGGGTCTCCTCGTGGTGCGAGTGTTCGAGCGCGATGCGATCGCGTTCCGCCCTGGTGCGCAGGGTGACGATGCCGTACGCGAGGTTATCAGCCAGTTCCCGCAGCAATGCGATTTCCTCCGCATCGAACGCATCGGGCTCGGCCGCGTAGATGTTGATCACGCCGAACACGTGCTCGGCTTCGATCAAGGGCAGGGCGAGATTGGCGCTGTAGCCGCGCGTCCTGGCGTCGTCCTGCCAGTCGGCAAACGTCGGGTCGGCAAGCAGGTTGCGCGCCACTTGCGGTTTTGCCGTTCGGATCGCCTTGCTGATCGGCCTTTGGCCCAGGGCCGTGTCGGCCCAGGTCTGGGGGTGGGCGCTGATAAAACGCTCGTCTCCGCCATTTCGTGCCATCGGCCTGATGCTCTTTTGCGCGTCGTCCTGCGGGTAGCCCACGCCGGCCATGCGGTAGCCGCCTTCCTTAATCACGATGCGGCAGACGGATTCAAGGAGCGCCTGCTCGCCCTGGGCGTGCACGACTTCCTCGTTGACCGCCGAGAGCGTCTTGAGCGCGCGATTGGCGCGCACCAGCGCAGCCTTGTCCGCTTTCTGTTCGGTGATGTCTTGATAGATGCAATACAGGTAGCGCGCTTGCCCGAGTTCGATTGCGCGCACCATGACGTGCACGTCTCGCAGCACCCCGTCTTTTCTGCGGTGGCGCGTCTCGAAGCTGTCGCCGCCGTCGTCGAGGATCTTGGCGACGCGGGCACCTAACTCCTCCGGGCCATAGACCGCCTGATAGTCGCTGATTTGCAGGCGAGCGAACTCCTCGCGCGTATAGCCCAGTTGCACGTGCGCGACGTCGTTGAACTCGACCGCTGTGGTGCTCTGCGGCTCGATTATCAAGATGCCGACCGGTGCCTCCTCGAACACCGCGCGGTGGTGGAGTTCGGCGCGCAGCGCCTTTTGTTCGGCGCGGTTGCGCTCGGCCTCCGCCTGCCGCTGCTGGGTGATGTCGCTGGCGACGATGTCGATTCGCTCCGCCCTGCCATTTGCATCGCGTACGACCTTTATGCGTGCCCGGACCCAGCGCACCTCGCCGTCGGAGCGAACGATGCGCACTTCATCCGTCCACGCCGGCAGCGCCGGATCGGGCGACAGGTATTGGCGCACCCGCGCCTGATCCTCCGGATGTATTGCCTCGAGCCATGCGGCGCCTCTGCCGAAGTACGTCGCCGCCGACCTGCCGAAAACCCGCTCGGCCGCGGGATTCGCGTAAGTGAGTTCTCCGCTACCGAGCATGATCGATATGAGCATGCTGTCGATCGAATCGAGTATGTCGGTCAGTTTGCCTTCCGCGGCGAGGCGCGCCTGACGCGACTCGAGTTCTTCGCGAATGTGCGAGCGCACCGTCTCGATAAAGTAGGCAAGAAGCAGCGACAGCGCGATACCGACGAACAGCACTGCCCAAACCGGGCGCAACGGCGTGCCGGCGTAGAAGGCCGCAGTCGGCGTCAGGACGAGGCGCCAACGCCGTCCACCGATGTCGAACCCTGCGCTACGCTCCAGGTTCGCTCCGTATTGCCCAGCAGCGGCGGCAGAAGGTTCCTCCAGGCTCATCGCTGGCCAGTCGACCAGAAATCGCTCGAGTTCCGGGGCGGATTCGTCGTACAGTACGGCCCGGATGCCGGAGGCGCGCAGATGTCCCGCCGCTTTTTCGACTACATCGCCGGCGCGAAAAACCCCCAGCGCGAAGCCTAGAACATTCTCGCGACGCTCAGCAGGAGTCGCATGCGGGCGTCCGTCGCGGTATACGGGGCGAAAGAGAAGAAAACCGTACTGCTTGCCAGTCTCCTGCACCAGGGCTATGCGTCCGGTCGCGACGGGTTGCCCGGAGTCGCGCGCCTGATTCAGTGCCCTGAGACGTGCGTGATCGGAAGCAAGGTCGTATCCGATTGCTGCCTTGTTCCCAACTTCGGGCTCGACAAAATAGACAGGAAAGTATTCCTCGCGTTGGCTCGCCGGTATGAACTCCCCCGTGAAACGGCGCTCCTTAATTCTGAAATCGGGAAAGCGCCCTTGGGCGGTTCTTTCATAACGCTCGCGCTCCGCTAATGGAACACGCGGGATCCATTCCAGTGCTTGAATGCCCTCGGTCTTTCTAAGAAGCTGCTTCGCGAATACATCGAATTGCGGATGCGTTACGTCGTTATTAGAATCAATAAGCGCGCCGACGGCTTCGACGTAATCACTGCTGCGCAGTAATCCGTCGATGATTTCGGCTTGTACGGCAAGCGCGGCATTCTCGAACGAGCGGCGTCGCGCGCTTTGTTCTCTCGCGTCGGCGGCAAGAAATACTGCTATCGACAGGGAAAGACCCAGCATTAGCGTCAGTAGACTCACGATCCGATATTGCAGCAGTAATCGCTTGATTTCGCGCTGTGGCATGCACATTCCTAATGAATATTGATTAGCGTTGTGCCTGGCGAGGCCTTGCCGCGAATGATAGTTGGAGCATGGCTATTTGGACCGGGTCTTAATGTGAACAATTGAAAAACTTCACGCGAAGCTATCGATTGCGCACAGAGTTCCGAGTGTAATAGGGGGTGCAGCGAGCGAGAGTTCGTTGCAACATTGCTTTTGCACTAGTGAGTGAGGGAGTTCCGAGCGGATCTATTCCGCCGCTTCGCAAGAAACTCTAATCATGCTGATCGTGATTAAGCGCTTTTGAGTGTGATCACGTTTGATCGTTATCAAGTTGTGAACGTGCATGCTCGCTAAAATCACCCAAGTTCAGCAGCACGTGGGGGGAATCGTCCAGAACCAGATACAGAAATGACCGCGAGTCGCAAATGCGCTGCTCTCAAGCTCTGGTGGGTCGAGTGGTCAGTCGAGCAGTACACAATGTGCGCATTTTTCGTTCGCGATTGCGTGGTCTTTCATTGTGCGACGCTGTAAAGGGCAAACCCGGCCGAAAGGCGGGGACGCAAAGTCACCGGTCAGACGAGCGAGATGCTCGATGACAGCGGGACTGCCGGCAGGTGGTGTGCGCCATTAGGGAATGTCTGAACAAGTCACTTGCGAGCGGTTTCGACGGCCGCGCGTTGAATCTT
>CAZMGP010000099.1:0-11107 GCA_964565875.1 uncultured Enterobacteriaceae bacterium | reverse complement strand
TCGCCTCACCGGTCACCTTCGTCGGTGCAGCCGGTCATCTTCAGCGGAATACGCATTCACCGTAAGGTCCTTGTTGATACGGACGTAGAAGGCGTCGACCTCGCGCGCCTTAATGCGTTGGTGGAAAGCAGAGAAGCAGGCTGCCCGAATCCCCGATTCCTGGTCGAGAAAGAAACGCACCTTACCGACACCCCGGAAAAGCCGTTCCAGGAAGTGAAAATGGCCGTACAGGGTGTATTCGGAGTGCACCTGCATGCCGCGCGCCGGCAGCTTCGTGTCGTAGTCGAGCCCAACGCCAGCTTCAACATCGTCGCGCATTTCGGTCTCAGCGTAGGAGGCTTTGACGCTGCCCACGACACCGGGTGGCGAAGTCAGGACGAGGGTCTTGCGCATCTTGGCCTGTTCGTGCTTCTTTTTCCATTGGCCACGCACCGCATCGTTATAGTCGGCCTTGAGCCACAACCGAGCGTAGCGGCGATAGGGATGCAGCACGGCCGTGTCGCCCTGATTAGCTGCATCCTTCTCTATGATGTCCACATCCAAAGCGGGATCGAAATCCAAGTGCATCCCGAAGATGTATCCGGAATCCGCATCGGCACTACCCACGGCGTGGAGTTGCACGTTGCGGCGATCGGACTGCGTAGTCCAGTTGACCATGTAATCTTGCCGATCAACTTCCACATACAGGCGCCGCGGGCCGCGGTTTCCCGAGAATAGCTGACGCTCGCGCTCAACGACGAAGTTGCGGCACTGCTCGTGGAAGAACCCGATGCGTTGATAGAGCGTCTCCGGACCGATCTCGAGGATCTTGCAGATCCGGCGCATGGGAGACTTGTTCACCAGCAAGGTGAAGATCATCCGGTTCTTGTTTGTATGTCGCTGGCGCAATCCCGCTTTCCGCGCCACGGAGAACAGGCGCTTACAGACCTTGCAGCGATAACGCATAGACCCGGACGCCGTAGTGCCGAAGCGTTGGTAGGCCTTGTCCGTGTCGATCGAAACCGTATGGTTGATGCAGGTTTCGTTTGGACACGTAGCGAGGGTGTCGCCGGGGATGCCATCGAGCATTCGCGCGAGCTCTTCGGCGACTGCGCGATTACTTTTGATCGGAGGGGATTCCCCGCAGCGCCTGCACCGAAGCGAGGGCAGCGCCTGACCGGTGCCGGTCAGAATATACTCATCCGGCGCAGCCGCAGTCGTAGACTCGCGCGGCCGCACGCCGAAATTCGGACACGTCGGATTCTTGCAGAAATTGACCTGCAGACCTTCCCATTCCGGCGGAATCCGCGACGGACGATGGAAAGGCGAATTCTTCTCCAAAAAAATGCCCCCGAATACTCGGGGGCATTTTCCCTCTGCGGATGCTAAATTGTCAACACTTTGCCTGAACGCCTAGGTGGCGAGACGCCCTGGCTCAACTGGACGGTGTGGCTCGAGACCATGCGGCTTGCGCAGTTGAAGCCCGCCGGCGCGCTGCATTTCTCCCAGTACGACCAGACCATCCAGGCGGCGCTCGACGGCCAGGGCGTCGCCCTCGGCACCAGCCCCCTGGTGCGCCAGCTGATCAAGCAGGGCAGGCTGATCGCGCCGCTGGCAAAGGAATTCGAAACCTTGCGCGCCTATTACCTGGTGATCGCCGCCGATGCGGCGGCGCGTCCCGGTGTGCAGGAGTTCGCCGCTTGGCTGCTCGCGCAGGCGAAACGCGAGGTGCGGCATCGCGGCTATCGCCTACAATAGCCGCAGCGCGCGTTTCTCAATTCAATCGAGCCCCAGTCGCGGCATGAGCGAAACCCCGATCCGCATCAGCTACGAGCACCTGCGCCAATTCATCGCCGCCGCGTTCGAACGCCTCGGCCTGCCCGCGAGCGACGCGCTCGCCGTCGCCAGCCTGATGGCGCAGGCCGACCTGCAGGGCTCGGACGGCCACGGCGTCATCCGCCTGCCGCAATACGCGCGGCGCATCAAGGCCGGGGGCATCAATCTGCGCCCCAACATCCGCGTCACCGAGGAGCGCGCCGCCATGGCCTTGGTGCATGGCGACAACGGCATGGGGCATCTGGTGATGGAGCGCGCCGCGCGGCTGGCCATCGAAAAGGCGCGCACCGCGGGCATCGCCTGGGTCGGCACGCAGTGGAGCAATCACGCCGGCCCGGCATCGCTTTATGCGCGCATGCCCCTGGCTGCGGACATGATCGGCCTGTATTTCGCAGTAGGCAACGCCAACCATCTGCCGCCCTGGGGCGGGTTGGACATGCTGCTCTCGACCAACCCCATTGCAGTCGCCGTTCCCGCGGGCGAGGAGACGCCGGTGGTGCTCGACATGGCGACCACGGTCGCCGCCTACGGCAAGGTGAAGGCGAAGGCGCAGCGCGGCGAAGCCATGCCCGAGGGCTGGATGATAGACCGCGCAGGGCGGCCGCTCACCGACCCCAAGCGCGCCGATGAAGGCTTTCTGCTGCCCATAGGCGGCTACAAGGGCTATGGACTCGCCCTCGTCGTCGGCTTGCTCGCGGGCACGCTCAACCGTGCCGCCATGGGCAAGGACGTCATCGATTTCAATCACGACGACGCGAGCGCCACCAATACCGGCCAGGCGATCGTCGCCATCGATCCCGCCGCATTCGGCGACATCGCCGATTTCAAGCAGCGCGTCGACAGCTTGGTGCGCGACCTGCGCGCGAGTCGGCGCATGCCCGGGGTCGAGCGCATTTGGTTGCCGGGCGAGCAGAGCGAGGCGAAGCGCATCGCCCATGCGCGCGACGGCATCCCCATCGCCGCGGCCCTGGCGCGCAACCTCAATCAGCTCGCTGGCGAACTCGGCATCGATCCTCTCGCATAGGGAACCTTCGAACAAGTCGTGCTAGGCGCCACGCTGTTGATAAGGTTCCCTCCGACCTCGGGGATATACAAGGGGGCCTAAGGAAGGGGCGGGACCCTTCCGTTCCCACCTTGGCCCCCTTGTTCAAGCCTTCCCTAGAAGGACAACGCGGCAAAGCCTGCAGTAGAATGCTTGTGTCAGCTAGAGGAGCCATGCCATGCGAGGCACCGTCATCGTTGCTTTTGGCCGCGACCGCGAATACGAGCTCAGGATCACCGCTGGCGATCCGCCCTTGCCAAGCGCCGAGGAAGGTGAATCTTGGCTGGCGCGGCAGTTCGACGAATTCGGTTGCAGCCCGCGCAGCATGGTGGGAAAAGTGCTCGCGCTCGACAAAGTGCTCGAAGTCGCGCGCGCGGCCGGCGAGAAGCGCTTCCGCGGCGACATCGCTTGGGCCGAGGCTTACGCGCGCGCCGTGCTCGCCATGCTCGAACGCAACACCGTCCGCGTCGATCTCGCTAACGGTACCGTAGCTTGACGTAGCCACAAGCTGCGTCCTAAGCACCATAGAACAGCGCCGCGTCGCCGGCGCGAGCAGAGGAGGAAACCATGCGCGTTGCCCGGTCAGCCGCTGCAAAATCAATTTTGCAGCGAGTTCTTGGCTTTGCCAGCCTCGCGCTGCTGCCGCTCCTTGCGACCGCCCAGTCGACGTATCCGTCGAAACCGATACGCATGATCGTGCCGCTCGCCGCGGCGAGCGCAGTCGACAATGCGGCGCGCATCCTGGCGCAGCAGATGTCGGCCAATATGGGCGAGCAAATCGTGGTCGAAAACCAGGCGGGAGCGGCCGGCCTGATCGGCGCCGATCACGTGGCCAAGGCGCCGCCCGACGGCTACACCATCGGCGGCTTTAACGACAGCATCATGACCATGCTGCCCAACCTGCACGCGAACATGCCCTGGGACATCCTCAAGGACTTCACCCCGGTGTCGCTGGTGGCGACGGTCGAATGGGGCTTGGTCGCGAGCAACAAGTCGCCATACAAGAATGCGGGCGAGCTGATCGCCGCGGCGAAAGCCAATCCGGGCAAGATTGACTATGCCTCAGGAGGAAACGGCAGCCCGCAGCACATCGCCATGGCGCTGTTCGCGGCGAGCGCCGGCGTCACGCTGACGCACGTGCCCTACAAGGGCGCGACCCAGGCGGCGCTCGACGTGGCGGCGGGTCAGGTCCCGGTGTCGTTCCAGGGTCTGGCGACGGCGGCTTCGCTCATCCGCGGCGGCAAGCTGCGCTTGATCGGCGTCACCACCCGCGCGCGGCTGCCGCAATTTCCCGACGTACCCACGGTGGCCGAATCGGGACTGCCCGGCTTCGAATTCAACTCCTGGTTCACCGTTATGGCCCCCGCAGGCACGCCGAAGGAGATCGTCGCCAAGCTCAACGCGGAGATCCTCAAGGCGCTCGCGCAGCCGTTGGTGCGCGAGAAGTTCGTCGCGCAGGGCCTCAGCGTGCGCGGCACATCACCGGAAGAGCTGGGCGCGGCGACGCGCGAGCAACTGGCGAAATACGCGCGGCTGATGAAGCAAGCCGGCGTCGCCGCCGACTAAGAGCCTGCAACAAAGCGAGGGGATATCTCCCAAGGGGACTTCCTTCAGGGCGTTTCCCCTCGCGCCCCCTATATCAGGCCGTAACAAAGGACTCTTGTTACGGTTTCTAAGAAATTAACCCTACAGCTGCGCCACCTGCTGCGCGAGCTGCTGCATGCGCACCGCGATCGATTTCAGCAGCGATGCGCCGAATGCGGGTTTCGCCTTCACCAGATTGACGAAGTCGGTGCGGTTGATGGCGAGCAGCTTGCAGTCGGTTTCGGCGATGGCCGAGGCCGCGCGCGCGGAACGATCGACCAGCGCCATCTCCCCGAACATGCCGCCCGGGCCGACGCGCTCGACCACGTCTTGGCCGACGGTGATGGCGACGCTGCCTTCGAGCACGGCGTACATGACCGCGCCCACTGCGCCGGCGCTCATGATCACCTTACCCGCGGCGAAGTCGGCTGGCGCCTGGCTCGCCACTTCTGCGCCCAGTGCGGCGAGCGTCTTGCGGTCGAGGATGTCGCTGCGCTCGGCGGGGACCACCGGCGCCGGGCGCGCGGCGGCGAGCTTGGCGATGCTCTGGCGCAGGCGCTGCACCATGATGCCCATCAGCATCAGCGCGAACTCGGGCTTTTTCGCCAGCGCGGCGTGGAACTGTTTCTCGTCGAGCGAGAGCACGCGGCAATTGATCTTGGCCATGGCCGTCGCACTGCGCGGCAAGCCGGCGATCACCGCGAGCTCGCCGAAGATGTCGCCCGGCTTCACTACGCCGAAGAACTTGTTGCGCACCATCAAGCCGATCTCGCCCTCGAGCAGCAGGTACATGCGCGCGCTCTTGGAAAACAGCCCGCCCGCTTTCTCGTTCTCGCCGAAGAAGGGCTTGCCGCCTTGCTGTTCCTCCAGCGTTCCGGTCGTGCGGAAGAACTCCAAAGCAAGTGCGGGTTGATAAAGCGGGCTTTGCGCCGCGACCTGCGCCGCGCCTGGCGCCGCGCTCTCCGTGCGCGGGGTGGCTTTGCCGGAAAAATCGAGGTCTTCCATAGGCGAAGACATTTTAGTCCTTAATTCGGCCGGGCAAAACTGCCCGGCGTGCTGTGCGCGCGTCCCCTGCCGATGCCTGCGGCTTGATAGAATGGCGCAAAGCCAAGGCGGGGCGGCGCGGCGCGCACTGCTCGAAATTTCCGCGAAGTGCTCCCGCCCAGCCGGCGACGAGGATCGCGAAGGATCCGGAAACGGCGAACCGAATGAAACGCTTCATCGCAGCGTTGTTCATGCTTGCGGCACTCTGCGCTGCGAGCGCTTCCGTGCTGGCGCAACCCAAGGTCGGCTACGTCGACGTCGACCGCGTATTGCGCGAATCCAAAGCGGCACAGCAGGCGCAAAAAGCCATCGAGACGGAATTCGCGCCGCGCGACCGCGAGCTCGCTCGACTCGCCGACAAGGTGACGAAAATGAAGACCGAGCTGGAAAAGGACTCCGCCAGCCTGGGCGAGCTGGAGCGTCAGAAGCGCGAGCGCGCCCTCGGCGATGCTAACCTCGACCTGCAGCGCAAGCAGCGCGATTTCAGCGAGGATCTGAACCAGCGCAGGAACGATGAGCTCGCCACCGTGCTCGCCCGCGCCGGCGACGCTGTTAAGCAGGTGGCGGAAGCCGAGAACATCGACATCGTGTTCAAGGAAGCCGTGTGGATCAACCCCGCCATCAACATCACCGACAAAGTGATCAAGGCGCTGGACGAAGCACACGCGCGGACAGCGCGCTGACACCGCGGCGAAATTCGATCCCTTGACGACCGGAACGGCGAAACCGGTTCGGAAGAATTCGCGTCTCTGCCTCGCCCTTCGTTTCAAAACAAACCGTAAGGCGCGAACCTTAATCCGGTTTCTCGAATCGCATAGTCGCGGCCGATGCGCCTCGAATGAAAATGCGATCGCGCTGCCTAAAAAAGTTGCAGCCGCGCTTGATTAATCGCAATGAAATATTTCCAAACTAGACTTTAATGAAATCGTGCAAGGCGGTTCGCAGCACGGCGGTCGGCGAAGGTGAGCATGAGCTTCCACGACAACGATTGCGGCATCAGGTCTTCGGTCAACGTCAACGACTCGCCGCCCGTTATTTTCCCTGTGAATGCGGTTTTCCTTCCTCTGATCGCGGTTGCCGGCCTTGCGACAGCGCCCGGCGGTCCCTCCGGCATCTCCCAAGACGGCTAGCAGGCTCATGCACCGCCACGCACAACGCGCCTCCGCCAAACAGATTCCGCTCAAGCTCGTTGCCGTGGCGGAACCGGGTGACGAGTCGGCATTGCGCGAGGCGTTCGACCGCACCCACTATGTAGCGCTCCACATGAGCTTGGAGCGCGCGCTCGCGCATCCGCTCATCGGCATCGGCCTTCGAAATTGCGCCAAGGCCATCGCCGACAAGAGCAAGCACTGAACTGCGCCAACGCCGCAAAACGGCGGCCGGCCTCACGCAGCAAACTTCCTTCCGCCCCTTTCGCGCCGGCTCTGCCGGCGAAGAGCGAGATTGCTGCATAATTCTTTGCGCCCGCCGGCTGAATCCGGGGCCGGCGCGAGCGCATCCCATTCTGGAGGAAGCCGCATGAGACTCGACTGGAAGCAGTTCGCCGCCCTCGCCCTAGCTGCGCTCGGGATCAGCACCGCGGCGGCACAGGATTACCCGGCGAAGCCGGTGCGCATCGTCGTCGGCTTCAGCGCGGGCAGCGCCACCGATACCATCGCGCGCATCATTGCGGTCGTCCTCAATGCGAAGCTCGGCCAGCCCTTCGTCGTGGAGAACCGCCCGGGCGCCAATGGATTGCTTGCGGCGAACACGGTGGCGAAATCCAAGGCGGACGGGTATACGCTGCTCGTCACCAATTCGAGCGCGATGACGGTCAATCCTCTGCTGTACAAAGACGCGCAATACAACACGCTCAAGGATTTCGCGCCGATCACGCCGGTGGTCGACGGGCACTTCATCCTCGACGTCAACCCTGCGGGCCCGCACACGAGTGCGGTCGCCTCGTTCAGCGACTTGATTGCGCTCGCCAAGGCGAAACCAGGCAGCGTTACCTACGGTTCGGCCGGAGCCGGCAATCTTGCGCATCTCGGCGTCGAACTCTTGAGCACCCGCGCCGGCGTCTCCATGGTCCACGTCCCCTATCGCGCGGCGAGCGCGGCAACCACGGCGCTGCTTGCGGGCGAAGTCGATTTCAACCTGGACACGCCCTCGGCGCTCGCACAGATCAAGGCGGGAAAACTGAAGGCGCTGGCCGTCACCATGCCGCGGCGCTGGAGCGAGCTGCCGGACGTTCCGGCGATTGCGGAGTTCTACCCGGGATTCGACGTTTCCTTCTGGTTCGGCTTCTTCGCTCCCGCGGGGACACCCGAATCGGTGGTGCAGACGCTCAACCAGGAGATCATCGCCGCCACCAACCAAGCGGCGACGCGCGAGCAGTTGCTGCGCCAGGGCGGCATCGTCACCTTGAGCCCGCAGGCTTTCGCCGCCAAGATCGCGGCCGAACTGGCGCAGAACGCCGAGGTGATCAAGCGCGCCAACATCAAGATCGACTGAAATCCGACCGCCCAATCGACAACGGAAACCCCCGCCATGCGCCTACGCCTCACCGCCGCTTTCATCACCCTGTTCCTCGTGCCCGCACTCGCCCAGGCGGAGTTCATGCCCGACCGCGTGCGGCTGATGATGGCGGCGAAATACGCCGAGCTCGAGCAACTCGCGGAAAAGGAAATCGCCGCGGACCCGAAGCAGCCGACCTACAAGCTCGCCTATCTGTGCATCGCCTACGGCAAGCTCAAGCGCTATAACAAGCTGTTTCCCTGCCTCGACCGCGTCGAAGCCAACATCAAGCAGGGCGACGTCGGCCTGATGAACTTCGACGAGCTGATGAAGGGCAATCCGCTGATGGGCGGTCTCGCCGCCTTCGGTTCGGTGTTCATCGGCGGCCCGAAGCGCCTGGAGAGCGACGCCACGCCCTGGGTATCCGTGCTGCGCGCGGAAGCCTACGCCGAGCTGCGCGATTACGACAAGGCGATCGAAGCCGCGAAGCGCGTCGAGGCCGCGATCCCGGACAACATGGAGCGCCAGTTCTGGCGCATCCAGGCGAACATCGCTCTCGGCCTCACCCATGCGCTCGCGGGCAAGAAGGCGGAAGCGGAGAAATACGCCGCGGTACTCGAAGACATCAGCACCTCCTATCCCTACACCGGGCTCGCCACCGAGAAAGTGACGGGCATGGCGAAGATCTACCTCGCGCTCGGCGACTACAAGAAGGCCTACGACGCACTGCGCTCCGACACGCCCGGTCTGGGCAACGCCCTGCTCGCCTTCGGCGACGCGCTCGGCGGCGCCATGTCCGGCATGGGTGGCGAAAGCATGTTCACCTATACCGAGCTGCCCAAGCAGTTCATGGCGATCAAGACCCAGTACGAAGTGGGGGAGGTCGAGAAGGCGAAGGAAGGCTACGACAAGCTGCTGGCAATGCAGCGCGTCCGCGCCAATGGTGAAATCTACTGGATCATCCTCTACGACCGCGGCCGCATCGCCTATTCCGAGGGCAAGCTCGATCAGGCGATCGAATTCTGGCAAAAGGCGGTGGAGGTGATCGAGCAGCAGCGCTCGACCATCAACACCGAGGCGAGCAAGATCGGCTTCGTCGGCGACAAGCAGGCGGTCTACCAGCGGCTGATCGGCGCCCTGTTCTCCGCGCAGCGCCTGCCCGAGGCCTTCGATTACCTGGAGCGCTCGAAATCGCGCGCCCTGGTGGACATGCTCGCCTCCAAGACCGACTTCTCCGTACAGGGAGCGGACAAGTCGAAAGTCCAGGCGCTGCTTGCGCAAGCGGCGAACTCGGAAATCGATGCGCGCGCGCAGGACGGCTCCGCGCCTTCCGCGCCTGCCACGGCGGCCGCGCCGAACGGCCAGCGCGGCATGGGCGAAGGTCAGCGCAATCTCGTCGCGCTGCCCGCGGCGCGCGAAATCGCGCAGGACGCACCCGAGCTCGCCTCCCTGATTTCGGTCACCTCGACGCCGATCGCCGAAATCCAGTCGCAGATCGCCGTAGATGAAGCGCTCATCGAGTATTACTACGACGACAAGGCGCTATTCGCCTTCGTCCTCACCCGCGACGGACTGCAGGGCGCGAAGCTAGACGCCGGCAGCATCGATGCCGACGCGCGCGCGTTGCGCGATGCGCTCGACGAACCCGGCTCCGAGCGCTACCTCCCAGTCGCGCGGCGCCTGTATGCAAGTTTGATCAAGCCCTTGGCCGGCATGATCGGCGCCAGGACCAAGCTCGTCATCGTCTCGCACGGGGCGCTGCATTACGTGCCGTTCGCCGCGTTGCACGACGGCCAGCACTTCCTCATCGAGAACACGAGCCTGCGCTTGCTGCCCAGCGCGAGCGTGGTGAAATACCTGCGCACGCAAAAGGCACCTAAGCCGGCGGGCATCCTCGCCTTCGGCAATCCCGACCTGGGCGACGCCCGCTACGACCTGCACTTCGCCGAAGAAGAGGCGAAGGCAATCGTGCAAACCGTGCCGCAATCGCGCGCGCTATTGCGCAAGGACGCGACCTTGTCCGCGCTGCGCGAGTATGCGAGCGGCTTCAATTACCTGCACTTCGCCACCCACGGCCAGTTCGATGCCGACGCACCGCTCAATTCCGCCCTGCTGCTCGCCAAAGACGCTTCAGGCGAGAACCTGCTGACGGTGAACAAGCTCTATTCCATGCGGCTCGATACCGATCTCGTCACGCTTTCGGCGTGCGAGACGGGGCTCGGCCGCATCGCCAACGGCGACGACGTGGTCGGCCTGACCCGCGGCTTTCTCTATGCCGGCGCCTCCTCCATCGTCGCCAGCCTATGGAAGGTGGACGATCAGGCGACGGCGGAACTGATGAATCAGTTCTACCTCGGCTTGAAGGACAAGGACAAGCGCGAAGCGCTGCGCCAGGCGCAGCTCGCCACGCGGCAGAAGTTTCCGCATCCGTTCTTCTGGGCCGCGTTCCAGGTTACCGGCAACGCACAGTAACGCGCGACCTCAGCTCTTGATCGGACGGTTCTCCGGGTAGTGCTCCAGCGCCGGGTCGATGTGCATCCACGGCCGTGCGCTGTTGGTCCAGATGTTCATGACGATCTTCATGTCGATCGGCCGATCGAGCGTGCCGACTTTGAGCACCATCATCTCTGGCATCTTCTCGCGCTGGCTGTAAATGGGCGATCCGCAGTCGCCGCAGAAGAAGCGCTTGAGGATGTTGCCGCTCGCGGCTACGTCCGAGTACATTTTCGGTTTGCCCGCGGTGAACGTCACGGCGGCGGTCGGCACCGCCGCATTGTGGCTCGCACCGGTGCCGGACGCCTTCTGGCAATGCGTGCAGTGGCAAGCGATGATCTTATCTAGCGGCTGGCTCACGCTATAGCGGATCGCGCCGCACAGACAGCCGCCGGTGATGGCTTCGGACATGGAATTCTCCCAATTGGATTCGATGACGCCGCGGGCAGTATAGCGCGCTGAGGGGTCTGCCCGGCAAGCTCGGGCATCGCGGGTAAGGGCGAAGGCACTGAGTTATCATGCCGATCGGGGCCATCGGTCCGCCGGAGTCGGGTGCGAGTCGGGTACGCGCCTGCCGACACTAAGAACCGGTTTCAAAATGAAGTCTGAGACTGCTGTAGCCTGCGCCAGCAT
>CAZMGP010000098.1:0-11167 GCA_964565875.1 uncultured Enterobacteriaceae bacterium | reverse complement strand
GCCTCACCGGTCACCTTCGTCGGTGCAGCCGGTCATCTTCAGCGGAATACGCACCGGCATTTCGCGAAGTGATGGACCCCGATGCGCAGGCGCTTCACGAGATGCGCAATATGCTTGAACACCGGTATCTGAAGGTACATGACATTTCCATGCGCGAAGACGAGCTAGCATCGAGATCGTTTGTTGACCGCTTGGCGTACTCCGTTCAACGGCGGGATTTCGAATCGAAGGCGTTGAGACTTCTTGGACTTGTTCGTGCTGCTCTGATCTATGTCTCACTTGGAATGCATGCCGAGGAGAGGCGCCGACGTGTACGGGAGGGGATAGGGATGGTCATCCCGATGGAGTTAGACGCTTGGGATGACGACTGGAAGCGTTGAATAGATCTGCTGGGCGCGGGGAGCCTAGATGCTTCGCCGCAGGTGTTGCGCAAGAGGCGGAAATAGGAAAGATAGCAAAGCGTCGTAGGTACGGTCAGGGACAAATGCGGCATTTCGCGCCTTAATTTCTGCCTTCGCGACTGCGAGTTTTCGTCGCAACTTGCCAGTCTTGTCGAGCGATTTGATCTCGTCTGCGCGCTGATATGCCTTTGCCAGCCACCAGAAGTGAAGCAGGTATGGCCGATAGGCCGTTTCGACCCAGTGCGCGACCTGCACTAGATCTGGATATGCAAAACCGATGACGCGGCCATGCTTTACCGAATATAGCGCATCCAACACGCGCGGTTTCGGCGTGGGATACGCATCTGGCGGCGTAAGACCCAACGCACGGAATTGTTGAGAGAAGCGGCCTAATTTCCTGTTCCACTCCGCGGGTGCGTTACCACCGCCAGCGACCCAGAATTGCTCGAAGCTGTCGCGCAAGGGGTCAAGTCCGCTCGGCTGGCGGGCTGGGGCCGAGGCGATCGGCACGATAGCAGCATTGGCGAATGCGGTTTCGCAGTCGAAGTAATAGACACGATTTCTCTGGGCGTCGAAATGCAGGGAATTGAGAGATACGTAATCCGAGTCCCACGCGGGCACCACGTCTCCATCCGAATGCTGCGGCACGTGATAGTGGCAGTGAAGAATGAATTGCCGCTCGGCTAAGGAGCGCTGCAACGTGTCGTCATTGACGACATAAACGTTTCGGTTGTTCCCGTAAAGAACGTCCTTTACCGTGAACAATTGGTATTCCTCATTGAGATATGGGAGTATCCAAATGAGAAATACTTTGGCATTTGTGTAGAAGTGCCAGCGCTCGGTGATTACGTCGATAAATGTACTGGAGCGTTGCACCTCGAAGGCAATTTCCCGACCGCCGACAATTGCGCGCACATCTGGCTGGCGCCATTTGTCGTTTTCAATGGGTGAATAGAATCGTTCCTCAACGTGAACTTGTGAGCACTGGGAATCGGCTTCTAAGCTTTGTCGGATCAGCTCTTTCAGGCGCTGATGTTCAAGGCTTTCCCTTGCGCCGTGGTAAATGACCCTCCTAAGGTCATCTTGATTTAGTCGTCCGCGCGTCTTTATGGGGCAATCGCCAAGTTCCTGATAGTGCTTGAACCAAAAGCTGGTGCGATCGAACCATCCCGACAAATAGACAGGTTGTCGGCACAAGGCACAGAGGAGCCAATGGTCGCCACGTTTCTCGAATTGCTTTAGACGCAGGCGTGTATCCCAAATATCGGCCTCGGGACGGTCCAAAAATTGAGCAACGTTAACAACATCGCAGGTCGTGATGTCGAACAACCACTCAATTTTCGGGCCCTGATTGCTATCAGACATGCGCGTTGATATCTCTTGTTATTGCGATCATATCTTACGTTCTGGGGAGCACGAGGGGAGGAATCCCCTCGTTTCGTTTGGAAGGGATCCCGTCCCTTAAACAAGCCCTCTTTCGGCGAACGAAAGTGTCTGCGTGCCGGCGACGATGAAATGGTCTAGTGTTTTGACATCGACCAGCGCAAGGGCTTGTTTCAGCGATTGAGTAAGGACCTGGTCGGCGTGGCTCGGCTCTGCTATGCCGGATGGGTGGTTGTGCGCGAATATCACTGCGGCGGCGTTGACTTTGAGCGCGGCTTTTACGACTTCGCGCGGATAAACGCTGGTCTGGGTCAGGGTGCCCCGGAATAGTTCCTCCACGGCAATTACTCTGTGCTGAGCGTCCAGAAAGATAACGGCAAATACCTCGTGCGGAAGTCCTGCCATGCGATGCTGAAGAAGTGCTCGAACGGCGCCGGGGCTATTGAGGGCGTCCCGGTGATGGAGTTCCTCGGTAATTGCACGGGCGGCGAGTTCCCGTGCTGCCTGGAGTTTCGATAACGGATCGCCGGAATAGGTGCGCTTCGTTTCGGAGCAGAAGAGGTCTGCCTCACCCTGCGGGACCTGGTGTAACAGCGTAAAGAGTGAACCTTTCGCGTTGCGAAGCAGGGTTTCCGCCGACTTACGGTTGCCAAGCAAGATGGTTAGCAATTCGGTGTCGCTTGCGGAACTGACGGGTAACGTATTGAGCAGCATTTGCGCCTCCTTTGCGCTGGTTGAAGAACTGCTGCTCATGCGGAGATCTCTTCGCCTCCCCTGGGGGACGGGAGGGGGATTCTTTGGTGTGGAAATGCTTTAGCCGCCCAGCTTCGGCGGCTTTGTGTTGCTGCTCACGCTTTCGTCCCCTTCACTCCCAGTTGAGGGGCGAAAGAAAGTGGGCGGCAAAGCCGCGCCGGGCGGCGCGTTTCGGAGGGCTAGGTATCGAAAGCGACGCAGCGGCCTGCGTCGTAAATCAGCAAGAGCGTGACAGGCGCAATTATCTGGCGCGCGATTTGCCGTGTGTTATCAGGGCAGAGTTTCCGTGACATGCACGGCTTTCTGGAGCTAGGCAATAGTGAGCGACGAACTTAAGTTGCCGACTCCAGAGAGGTTGTCTTTGGACATAGGGGCCCGGCCGCGGCTAGAATTCGATCTGATATCGCGTGGCGCCGCCGCTCTGGTCGGGGTAGATTTCGGGGTAGTTCAAAGATTCGGATTTTTGAAGACGCAACGTATCAAAGCGTTAGGCTTATCTTTCGATTCCCCCTCCCGCACCAACCACGGCAGCAAGCAGCCCCGCACGCATCTGGCCGCATCGACAAGAACTCATGATCGTTTGCCGCGAACCGCATTCACAGGCATGAGGGAATCCGTTCCCATGAATTGACGTCTCTGAACCCGTAACATAAGTCCATTGTTACGGGCTGATTTAGGGGAGCACGAGGGGATGTATCCCCTCGGTTTGTTACAGACGCTAAGAGGAGATTGCATGGCTGACATACATTTCATCCGCGCCGAACCTTTGGGCGCGGCGATACGCGAACTCGTGCGCGGCTTCGGTTCGGAGGAGCGCGAAGTCGAGCTGGTGACCAATAACCTGATCCAGGCCAATCTCACCGGCCACGACTCGCACGGCATCGGCATGCTGCCGCGCTATTCCGAGGCGTACGTCGAGGGCGGATTGAAGCCCAATGCCCATATCAAGACGCTGATGGACGGTGGCGCGCTGCTCAGGATCGACGGTCAGGCGGGCTTCGGCCAGGTGATCGGCCACGAGGCGATGACGCTCGCCATCGAGCGCACCAAGAAGTTCGGCAGCTGCATCATGGCGCTCGGCAATTCGCATCACCTTTGCCGCATCGGTGCCTGGGCGGAGATGGCGGTGGCCGAAGGTTTCGTCTCCATCCACTTCGTCAACGTCATTTCGCGTCCGATCGTCGCGCCCTTCGGCGGCCGCGATGCGCGCTTCGGCACCAATCCCTTTACCGTCGGCATTCCGGTGGCGGGGCGCGACCCGATCCTGCTCGACTTCGCCACCAGCGTCATCGCCCAGGGCAAGGCGCGCGTGGCGCACAACAAGCGCGAAAAGCTGCCGCCCGGGCGCATCCTCGACCATCAGGGCAACGACAGCGACGATCCCGGCTACGCCGTGGTCGACCCGCTGGGGGCGATCCTCGCCTTCGGCGAGCACAAGGGCTACGGCATGGCGGTGGCCTGCGAACTGCTAGGCGGTGCGCTGGCCGCCGGACTCGTCTGCGACGGCCCCCCCTCGGGCAAGAAGCGGGTGCTGAACGGCATGCTGACCATCGTCCTCGACCCGAAGTCGGTATGCGACATCGCCTCCTTCGAACAATCGACGCGGACGTTTCTCGACTGGGTAACGGCGTCTCCGGCGCGCGCCGGCTTTGACCGGGTGCGGCTCGCGGGCGAACCGGAGCGCGAGTGGCGCGCGAAGCGCCTGGCCGAGGGCATCCCGGTCGATGCGAACACCTGGAACGAAATCCTCGCCGCCGCGGCACGCCTGAAAGTCGAGCCGGCGAAGATCAGTCGGCTCGCTGGGCTCAAGGTCTGAGCGCTCGCCCCCGTCCCGGCGGGCATTGCGGCGAGGACCCATGAAGGTCTGCATCGTCGGTGCCGGCGCGATCGGCGGGCTGCTCGCTGCGCGCCTCGCTGCCGTCGGAAACGAAGTGAGCCTGATTGCGCGCGGCGCGCAGCTCGCCGCGCTGCGCAGCCGCGGCCTCGAGCTGCGCTCGAGTGAAGGAGCGCTCCGCCTACGCGTGGATGCGAGCGAGCGCATCGCGGCGTTCGGCCAGCAGGATGCGGTGTTTCTCACCCTCAAGGCGTATTCCATTGCCGCGGTGCTGCGCGAACTCGGCCCCCTGCTTGCGGCGCACACGGTCGTCGTGCCGGCAGTGAACGGCATTCCCTGGTGGTATTTCTACAAAGAGGGCGGTCGCTGCGACGGGCAGGCAGTGAATGCAGTCGATCCGGAAGGCGCGATGCTTGCCGGCTTCGACCCTGCCCGCATCCTAGGCTGTGTGGTGCACGCCTCTGCGGAGGTGATTGAGCCCGGCGTGATCCAGCATACCGCGGGCAGGCGCTTCATCCTGGGCGAACCGGACGGGAGCCTTTCGGAGCGCGCCGCAAGCCTCGCCGCAACGCTCGCGCAAGCGGGCCTGGACGCACCCGTGTCGCCGCGCATCCGCGACGAGGTTTGGACCAAGCTCGTCGGCAATCTCGCCTTCAACCCGATCGCGGCACTCACCTGTGCGCGCATGAGTGAGGCTCTGGCGAATCCCGCCATCGTCGATCTCGCTCGCGCCGTCATGACCGAAGGCATGCGCGTAGGCGAGGCCTACGGCGTGCGCTTCGCCCTTAGCATCAATGAGCGCCTGGACATGGCGCGGCGCGTCGGCGGCGGCAAGGTGTCCATGCTGCAGGACTTGGAGCGCGGCCGGCCGATCGAATCCGCGGCCATCGTCGGCGCGGTGTGCGAGTTCGCTCGGCGTGCCGGCGTGGCCACGCCCAGCATCGACATCATCCACGCACTCATCCAACAGCGCGGGCTGTCGCTGCGGGAGTAGGCGCTCGCTTTTGCTGCCGCGGCGACCAGCCCGAAGTTTCGCTAGTCACCAGGGCGGCAATAGGGTAATCTATTAGGGTATACCCGCATATGCGTCCGGCGCGAAGGACTATTGCCATGCTGCGCAGTCTGCTGATCCGCGACACTGCCGCCACCATTACGCGAAATCCGAAAGATCAAGCCAAAGCGTCGGCAAGGGCGGTGGCCTAGGCCATGGGTGCGCACAAAGATAATTTCGCGACGCTGGAATTCTTGCGCAACCTGCCGTTATTTCGCGAGCTCGATCTGCCCGAATTGGAGGCGATCGCGGCCGCGACCACCGAGCAGCGCGTGTCGGCGGGAACGGTCATGTACCGGCGCGGCGATCCTTGCCTAGGTTTGCATGTCATCGTCGTCGGTCGGGTGAAGCTCGCGCTGCTCGCCTCCGCCGGCGCGGAAAAAGTGGTCGAAATCCTCGGACCCGGACAAAGCTTCGGCGAGGCGGTCATGTTCATGGGCAAGCCACACATGCTTTGCGCGGAGGCCCTCGCCGATTCGCTGCTGATGTTCATCCGCGCTGACGCCATCCTCCAGGCGGTAGCGCGCAACCCCGCCTTCGCACGGCGCATGCTGGACGAGCTGTCGCTGCGGCTGTACCGGCTGGTTGCCGACATCGAGGCCTATACGCTGAAAAGCGCGACCGAGCGCGTGACCAGTTATCTGCTGGCATCCTTGCCCGAAGACACAGTTCCCGACGAGCCGGCGGAGATACTGCTCGCGGCGAGCAAGAGCGTGCTCGCTTCCCGGCTGAACATCACGCGTGAGCATTTTTCGCGCATCCTGCACGAACTGGCGCAGGCCGGCCTGATCCGCGTCAGCGGACGCAGCATCCGCATCCTCGACGCCGAGGGCTTGCGCGAGCACAAGGCGTCCTCGCCGGTACGAAAGCCGTTCCACCAAGTGGAGCGCGCGCGCGCCGAGCTCGCCGCGGTAGAACTGTCGCCGCACGAGTGAGCCGCCGCCGGTTCTAAGGCGGGGCACATCACCATCGGGTTCAATCGACCGCGCTGACGTCGCCCCGCTGCGGCGTGAGTACGTCGGTCCAGCCGAGCGTGCGGCGCACGGTCTCGGCGAAATCGAGCGCCGCGCTGCGCTCGCCGTGAACGACGAAGGTGCGCCGCGGCGGTTGTGCGAAGCCCTTCAGCCACGCCAGCAGGTCGTTGCGGTCGGCGTGCGCGGACAGTCCGCCGATGGTATGCAGCCGCGCGCGCACCGGGACTTCGTCGTTGAATATCCGCACCCAGCGCGCGCCGTCGACGAGGCGCCGACCGAGGGTGCCTTCCGCCTGGAAGCCGGTGATGAGCACGCTGCATTCCGCACGCGGCAGATTGTGGCGCAGATGGTGCTTGATGCGGCCGGCGTCGCACATGCCGCTCGAGGATATGATCACCGCCCCGCTCTGAATCTGGTTGAGCGCCATCGATTCCTCGACTTCGTGGGTATAGCGCAGTTGCAGCTCGCGCGGGCTGCGCCGCAACCAGTCGTCGAGTTCGCGCACCTGCGGCGAGAGTAACTCCCGATGGCTGCGGGTGATCAGTGTGGCCTTCTCCGCCATGGGCGAGTCGATGAACACGCGCAACGGCGGAACGCGGCGGCTGCGCGCCAGTGCGGCGAGACCGTAGAGCACCTCCTGCGTGCGGCCGACGGCAAACGCCGGGATGATGACATTGCCGCGGGCGAGCGTTCCCGTAATCGCCGCGATCAGTTCCGCCTCAGTCTCGGCGCTCGTCTTGTGCAGCCGATTGCCGTAGGTGGACTCGACGAGCAGCGCGTCGGCCACATCCAGGCGCGTCGCCGGCGGCAGCAGGGCGCCTGAGGCATGTCCGAGGTCGCCGGAAAACACCAGCCGGCGGGAAGCGGAGGCTGTGCGCACATGGGCTTCGACGATGGCCGAGCCGAGAATATGCCCGGCGCTGTGCAGGCGACAGGAAACGGCTGGGTGCGGATGGAATTCGCTCCCGTAGGCGACGTTGCGCAGCTGCTTCAAGCAGTCGAGCGCCTGGCTCATGGTATAGAGCGGGGTGGCGGGCAGAAGCCGGCGCGCGTCCCGGTGACGAGAGCGCCAATCGGCTTCCTTTTCCTGCAGATGGGCGCTGTCGGTGAGCATGACTTCGAGCAGCTCGCTCGTCGCGGCCGTAGCGTAGATCGGACCGTGAAATCCCAACGTTGTCAGGCGCGGCAGCAGACCGGAATGATCGATGTGGGCGTGGGTGAGGAGGACGAAGTCCAGCCGGCCCGGATTGAAATCGAGCGCGGCGGTGTTCTTCAGCCAGGCCTCGTGCCCGCCCTGGAACATGCCGCAGTCCACCAGAAAGCGTGCGCCGCCTGCATCGACCAGGGTGCAGGAGCCGGTGACCTCGCCCGCCCCGCCGTGAAAGCTAAGCCGCATCTTTCGAGCTGCTCGAGGACTGGCCGTACATGGACTTTGCTGGTGGTTGAACGAAGATCGCGCCGGCGTTCCGGCTTCGACGAATCCGCCCGGTTTCGCATCCTAGCAGTTGTCGCGCCGTAAAGCGCGCTGCGGCCGTGGCCTAGCGCGCAGCCGGCGTCGATTTGGGTTAAAGTTGTGGCTTACGGGGGATTCCGGCGCCCCAGGGCATTGCGGCAGGCGCTCCGACCCCGTTTGCAATGGGAGGGTAGGCATGTACGCAATCGTCTACAAGTCCGACGGATTCCCAATTTGCGTTCAAATGGCCGGAGTGGCCCCCGACCCGGTCGTCGTATGGGCATCCGAGAGCGCCGCGAAATCTTTCATCGAGAGCAAGAACGGCGCGGAAGAATTCGAACCGATCGCCGTCGACGACAAAAGCCTCGACGCAATCGCAAAAGCGATGGGCTGCCCGGTCGAACAGATCACCCTCGAGCCCTATCCCACCTGATCCTAGCTGCGCGTTCGCGCAGCGACACCGCGCATCCGTGCCCGATCCACTCGGGCTAGTAGCCGCCGCCCGCGGCAGCGCTTCTTCCACCGAAGCTTCAACTGCGCGCTGCAACGCCCTCCACCGGCATGTCTTCCTTCCCCGCCCGAAAGATCCGGCTCCAGACGCGTTCACCACAGTAGTTGGGAGCCATTCGCGTTGTTGTAGGGCTGAAATTTGATTTAGATCACAAATTCCAAAAAAAACCGCAGAGCCGGCATGGTTGGCGTTGCAGACCACTATAGGTTGGGCTAACTTACGCTCTCCCTACAGCATCTTGTGTCAGAGAGCTGATAAAGACAAGAAACAGGATAAGAAGGACATGACCCAGGTTCCCAAGGATTCCCCCCTGTTCAAGCTGGCGCGCCTGCCGCAGAGCATCCGCAAGCGCGACGGCAAGCTGGTTGCCTTCGATGCCGCGAAGATCGTGAACGCGATGCACCGTGCGCGCGCCGCCACCGGCGAATTCGAATATGAAGCGCTCGAACCCGTGGCCGAGCGCGTGCTCGCCGACATCGCCGCCCTGCCGCCGGACTGCGTGCCGGACATCGAGCGCATCCAGGACAGCGTCGAGCTCGCGCTCATCGGCGCGGGCTACTACCGCACCGCGCGCGCCTACATCGCCTATCGCGAGCAGCATCGGCGCCTGCGCGAAGACAGCCGCACCGCGGTCGACGTGGAGAGCTCGATCAACGAATACCTCGAGCGGCGCGACTGGCGCGTCAACGCCAACGCCAACCAGGGTTATTCGCTCGGCGGCCTGATCCTAAACGTGTCGGGCAAGGTGGTGGCGAACTACTGGCTCAACCACGTGTACGCGCCGGAGGCCGGGCGTGCGCACCGCGAAGGCGACATTCACATCCACGACCTCGACATGCTGGCGGGCTACTGCGCCGGCTGGTCGCTGCGCACGCTGCTGCACGAGGGCCTGAACGGCGTAGCCGGGAAAGTCGAAGCCGGACCGCCCAACCACATGACCAGCGCCGTCGGGCAGATCGTCAACTTCCTCGGCACCCTGCAGAACGAATGGGCGGGCGCGCAGGCCTTCTCTTCCTTCGACACCTACATGGCGCCCTTCATCCGCAAGGACGACATGTCCTACGCGCAAGTGAAGCAGTGCATCCAGGAGCTGATCTACAACCTCAACGTGCCCTCGCGCTGGGGCACGCAGACGCCGTTCACCAACCTCACCTTCGATTGGGTCTGCCCGGAGGACCTGCGCGAGCAGGTGCCGGTGATCGGCGGCAAGGAAATGCCTTTCGCCTACGGCGAGCTACAGCGCGAAATGGACATGATCAACCGCGCCTATATCGAGGTGATGACCGCGGGCGATCACCTCGGGCGCGTGTTCACCTTCCCGATTCCGACCTACAACGTCACTGAGGATTTCGACTGGGATTCGGAGAACGCCAATCTGCTGTTCGCGATGACAGCGAAATACGGCCTGCCGTATTTCCAGAACTTTCTCAATTCCGAACTGAAGCCGAACATGATCCGCTCCATGTGCTGCCGGCTGCAGCTCGACCTGCGCGAGCTGATGAAGCGCGGCAACGGGCTGTTCGGCTCGGCCGAGCAGACCGGCTCGGTGGGCGTGGTGACGCTCAATTGCGCGCGCCTCGGGCACCTCTACCGCGGCGACGAGAAGGCGCTGTACGCGCGCGTCGATGCGCTCATGGACACCGCCAAGAATTGCCTGGAGCTCAAGCGCAAGGTGATCCAGCGCTACATGGATGCGGGGCTGTTCCCCTACACCAAGCGCTATCTCGGCACGCTGCGCAATCATTTCTCCACCATCGGCGTGAACGGCATCAACGAGATGATCCGCAATTTCACGCGCGATCAGCACGACATCACCAGCACCTGGGGCCATCGCTTCGCCTGCGAGCTGCTCGATCACATTCGCGCGCGCATCGTCGCCTTTCAGGAAGAGACCGGGCACATGTACAACCTCGAGGCGACGCCGGCCGAAGGCACCACCTACCGGTTCGCGCGCGAGGACCGCAAACGTTTTCCGGGCATCCTGCAGGCGGGCACGCCCGACATGCCTTACTACACCAATTCCTCGCAGTTGCCGGTGGGCTTCACCGACGATCCGTTCGAGGCACTGGAGCGGCAGGACGAATTGCAGCGCAAGTACACCGGTGGCACGGTGCTGCACTTGTACATGAGCGAGCGCGTGACTTCGGTGGAGGCGTGCAAGCGCCTGGTGCGCCGCGCGCTGGAGCGATTCAGCCTGCCTTACCTTACGGTGACCCCGACGTTCTCGATCTGCCCCAAGCATGGCTACCTCGCCGGGGAACACGAATTCTGCCCGCGCTGCGACGAAGACTTGCTGGCGAAGAAGCGGCGCGAAGCCGAAGCCGCGTAAGCGAACATCCATCCAGGAGGACACGCCATGAATGCGATTACCGAGACCGAGGTTTTGAGCAAGATCGAGCTGCGCGACGAAGAGCGCCAGCGCTGCGAAGTGTGGACGCGCGTCATGGGCTACCACCGGCCCGTGACCTCGTTCAATACCGGCAAGAAGGGCGAGCATTACGAGCGCAGGTTCTTCCGCGAAAACTGTGCCGATCTGAACTGAAAAGACGCCCGAGCGAGCGCGCCGCAGGCGGCGCGTCGCCGGTAATCGCCCATGCTCGCCGCACAGGCTGAGGTTGCGCTTCGCGTCGGCGGTCTGACGCCGCTGTCGGCGACGGATTACCCCGGACAACTCGCCGCCGTGGTGTACTGCCAGGGCTGCCCTTGGCGCTGCGCCTATTGCCACAATCCCCACCTGCTGCCTGCGCGCGGGCAGGGCGCTCTCGCCTGGAAAGACGTGCTGGCATTCCTAACGCGCCGCCGTGGAC
>CAZMGP010000097.1:0-12120 GCA_964565875.1 uncultured Enterobacteriaceae bacterium | reverse complement strand
CCTGCCCGCGACAAACGCACCTTGTCGGCCAGGCCGCTCGCGCCGCGATAGTCCAGGTATTCCACTAGCCAGCCGGACTGGCGCAATCCCGCGCTGCGCCCGGTCGCGTCGCGCCGCGTCTGCGCCGCTTGGCCCGGCACGGCGCGGCCGCGCACCCAATCGGGCAGGCCGGCAAGCGGCAGGCGCCAGCCCAGCACCTGCTCGGTCAGACTCTCGACGTCGCCCGCGCGGTACACCTTTTGTTCGGAAGTGGTGAGCGTCGCTACGGCGTCGCGCAGCACGATGCGCGCGATCCCTTGGCCGAAGGGCGTGGACAGCAACAGCTCGTCGCCGCTGCCGTCGTGCTGCCAGGCGATTTTGCCGCTCGCCGCCGTAGCGCCGTACTTTACCGATACGCGGCCGAGCAGGTAGAACGCCTCGCCGGCGGGCGGCGCCTGTTCCGGCAGCGAGGCACAGGCCGCAAGCAGCAGGCAAGTGAGGAGTGCAGCGCTACGCGCGAAGTGCATGTTGAACGCGGCTGTTGGCAATCGGTTCGGGGTCGAGCGCGTGGCAGCGACTTCGCGCCGGCCGCCAAGCCACGCAAGCTTAAGGCTTGAAGCGCTTGATGGTGCTGTTCAGGGCTTCGTTGTCCGGCGTCTTCTTCGCCGCGTCCTGCCAAATCTTATCCGCTTCCCTGCGCTCGCCCGCCACCCACAATACTTCGCCCAGGTGCGCCGCGATCTCGGGATCGGGCCGCGCGGCATAGGCCTTGCGCAGGAACTCCAGCGCTTGCTTGTTCTTGCCCATGCGGTACAGCACCCAGCCCATGCTGTCGATGATGAACGGATCGTCGGGCGAGAGCTGCAAGGCCTTCTCGATCAGCCCCTCGGCTTCGGGCAGGCGCAGGTTGCGATCGGCAAGCGAATAGCCGAGCGCGTTGTAGGCATGCGCGTGGTCGGGCTGCAGGCTGATGAGTTTCTTCAGATTCGACTCGACCAGATCCAAGCGGTCGAGCTTTTCCGCCAGCATGGCGTAATCGTAGAGCAGTTCCGGCTGGTTGGGCATGCTCTCCAGCGCATGCCCGATGAGATCGAATGCCTCTCGCGACCGATTGGCTTCGCGCAGCATCTGCGCCTCGGTCAGCAGAACCTGCGCGCGCTCGTCGCTATTCGCCACCGGAACCTGGCGCAGGTGCGCGCGCGCCGCGTCGAGCTTGCCTTGCTTGTTCAGCACCAGAGCGTAGCGGATCTGCGCCTTGAGAAACTGTGCGCCGTTGCCGACTTCCTCGTACCACTTGAGCGCCTGCGAATAATCCTTCTGCTCTTCCGCGATCTGCCCCAGGTATAGCCGTGCCGTGTCCTTGTCGCGGTAGGGCAGCTCGAGCAAGCGCTTGAAGTTGGATTGCGCGAGCGCAAAGTCCTGCAACTGCAGCGACAGCACGCCGACGGCGAACACCACTTCCGGGTTGTCGGGAAATTCCTTGGACAGAGTCTGGAACTCGCTGCGTGCCTGCGGATACTTGTGCTCGGTGACGAGCAGCCGCGCGTAGCTCAGGCGCACTTCGCGCGCCTTGGGATAATGCGCGAGGAAATCCGCCAGGCGCTCGAGAGCGGCCGCATTCGATTTCCGCTGCAGCAGTTGCGCCTCGAACAATGCCGCAAGCTCCCAGTCGGGCTTAATCTTGGAGGCGGCACGCACTTCGGCCAGCGCGAGATCCGCCTGCTGCGCGATGGCCGCCGCCTGCGCCACCGCGAAATGCGCCTGTGCCAGTGTGGGATAAGGCTGCGTCAGCTGCTGCACCATGGACAGGTTCAGCGCCTTGTCCTCGCTGTTGGCGAGCAAGCGGTTGAGCTGCAGGAAGGCGTCGCCGGCGTTGGCCGCATCTGCCGCGATCAGGCGCTGCAGATAGGGCAGCGCCTCCTCGTGCCGCTTGGCGTTGACCAGCAGGCTCACCAAGGCTTGCAGCGCCTGCAGCGACGAGGGGTCCGTTTCGTACCAGAGCTTCGCCGAATCGATCGCGGCGCCGGGCATGCGCGCGTACAGGGCGATCTCGGTTGCGCGCTTGGCGATGCGCGGGTCGCGCGTGCGTTTCGCGAGGTCGGCGTAAGCCTGCGCCGACAAACCGATGGAGCCGCGCTGGCCGGCGATTTCGGCGAGCAGATACTCGTACAGCGTCGCTTCGTTCAGATCCTGCTTGGGGAGATCGGGTGTGTGCTCCTTTGCCGGCGCGGCAGCCGCGTGTTCATCCTTGTCCTCTGGCTGTGCGGGCGCGCTCTGCGCCTGTTTCTCCGGGACGGGCGCCGCGGTCGGTTGCACCGGGCGCTGCGCGCAGCCGCTCGCCAACAGCGCCGCAGCTACGGCGAGCAGCAGACGAAACCAAGATGATGCGCAAACGCGCCGATGCGACATGAAATAGCGGCTGACTGAGAGCAAGCACTGCATATTAGCAGGTTGTCGAAATCGGCGGCGACGGCACGCGCGAAATCTCGCAAGCGAGGGTGGTGGGCGAGCGCTCTGTCGGAAACAGCTTGCGCTGCTTCGCGCGTACTTGCGACCGCAGACGCATTTGCCGCAGCCTATCAGGTATAGTTGCGCGCCAGCACCAGGAATCAGTGCCCATGCCGGAATTGCCCGAAGTCGAAATCACGCGCCGCGGCATCGAGCCCCATCTCAAAGGCAAGCTCATCACCGGCGTGCGCGTGAGCGAGCCCAGACTGCGCTGGCCCATTCCGGCCAACCTGGCCGCGCGCCTCACCGGCAGCCGCATCGCGCGCGTCGAGCGCCGCGGCAAATACATCCTCATCGCCTGCGGCGGCGCCGCTCGCGCCGGCTGGCTGCTCGTCCATCTGGGGATGTCGGGCAGCCTGCGCATCCTGGCAGCCCACACCCGACCGCAGAAGCACGACCACTTCGACCTCGTGCTCGGCAAGCGGCTGCTGCGCCTGCGCGATCCGCGCCGCTTTGGCGCCGTGCTGTGGCAGGCGGGCGACATTCGGCGCCACCCCTTGCTCGCGGGGCTCGGCGTGGAACCTCTGGAGGACGACTTCAGCGGCGAGGTCCTCTACGCCGCGACGCGCTCGCGCCAAGTGGCGATCAAGCTGCTGTTGATGAACGCAGCCGTCGTCGTCGGCGTGGGCAACATCTACGCCAACGAAAGCCTGTTCCATGCGCGCATCGACCCGCGCACTCCGGCGCGGCGCCTGACGCTCAAGCGCTGTGCAGCGCTTGCCGCGGCGGTCAAGACGACACTGAGTCAAGCGCTCGCCGCCGGGGGCAGCAGCCTGCGCGACTTCGTTCATAGCGACGGCTCGTCCGGCTACTTCCAGCAGCAATACTACGTCTACGGCCGCGCCGGCCTGCCCTGCCGAATCTGCGGCGGCACCGTCCGCCAGTTGCGCCAAGGGCAACGCTCCACTTTCTACTGCCCGACGTGCCAGAAATAGCGCGGCGCCCCGCGCCCGTCGCTTGCGTCTAGCCCGCCTGTTTCGCCGCCATCAGCCGTTGATATTTCGCCAGCAGCGCTTCCTTGGACTCGACGCGGTCCGGGTTGAGCGGAATGCAGTCGACCGGGCACACGGAAACGCATTGCGGCTCGTCGAAGTGGCCCACGCATTCGGTGCATTTGTCCGGGTTGATGACGTAGGTCTCCTCGCCCTGGGAGATCGCCTCGTTCGGGCATTCCGGTTCGCACACGTCGCAATTGATGCACTCGTCGGTAATCATGAGCGCCATGGTGGATTTCCTCTCGATCGAATCGTAAGCGGTGGGGGTGTTGAGGGCGAGCGCTCAGCCGAGGCCGCTCGCGGTGATTCGGCCAGGCTAGCCTTTCGGCTGGCGCAGCTTTTCCTTGATGCGCTCCTCGACCAGCGGCTGCACGAACTTGCTCACGTCCCCGCCCAGGCTGGCGATCTCGCGCACCATGGTGGCGGAGACGAACATGTGCTGCTCTCCCGGGGTGAGAAACAGAGTTTCGACATCGGGATAGAGGTTGCGGTTCATTCCCGCGAGCTGAAACTCGTATTCGAAATCGGACACGGCGCGCAGTCCGCGCAGGACGACGCGCGCGTTCTGGGTGCGGATGAAGTTCATCAGCAGGCCACGAAAGCTCTCGACGCGCACGTTGGCATAGCCGGACACCGCTTCGCGCACCATCGCCACGCGCTCATCCAGGGTGAAGAACGGCTGCTTGGCACGGCTGTCGGCAACGCCGACCACCAGCTCGTCGAACACCATGGCGGCGCGGCGCACCAAGTCTTCGTGGCCGCGGGTGAAGGGATCGAAAGTCCCGGGATAGACTGCCCTAGTCATAGCTCACCAAAGAGTAACGCACCTGTCCGGCGCGCCCCGACTTCAAAATACGCCAGCCCTGCCCGCCGGCAAACTCGCCGGCGCTCTCGACGTAGACCCGCGCCCCGGGGCGCAACAGCGGGACGATTCCCGCCAACGCCTCCTCCAGCAGGCCCGCAGCGTAAGGCGGATCGAGGAATACGACGTCGAAGCGCACACTCTCGTCTGCCGCCGCAGCCGTGGCGAATTCTAGCGCATCGGCGCAGCGCAATTGCAGGTTTTTCGCATGCAGCAGCTCGGCGTTGCGTTGCAAGGCTTGGTACACCTTGCGGTTCTTCTCCACCATGACGACCGAGGCCGCGCCGCGCGACAGCGCCTCGAAGCCGAGCGCGCCGCTGCCGGCGAAGAGATCCAGGCAAGCAAGACCGCGCAGCTCCTGTCCGAGCCAGTTGAACAGAGTTTCGCGCACGCGGTCGGTACTGGGGCGCAGCCCCTCGTGGTCGGGGAAACTCAGTCGCCGGCTGCGCCAGGTGCCGCCGATGATGCGCAGCTGATTAGTTTTCGCCACTACCGACGACCACGCTGACCAGATGCTCCGGATTCACGTGGCGCGCGAACGCGGCGCGGACGTCCGCCACGCTCACGCGCTCGATCTTCGCGGCGAAATCGTCGAGCCAAGTAAGCGGCAGGCCGTAGAAGCCGATCAGCGCGATCTGTTCGAGCTGCTTGCGGTTGCTGTCGATGCGCAAGGCGAAGCCGCCCACGAGATTCTGCTTCGCCGCCTTCAGTTCGGCCGCGCTCGGGCCTTGGGCTAGGAACTCGGCGAGCACCTGGCGCACCATCGTCAGCGCCTCGTCGGTCTGTTCCTTCTTCGTCTGCAGGACGATCTGGAACGGCCCCTCCTGCGCGAGCGGCAGGAAGTAGCTGTAGACGGCATAGGCGTAGCCGCGCTTTTCGCGCACTTCGCGGTACAGGCGCGACACGAATCCGCCGCCGCCCAGACTGTAGTTGCCGACGAGCAGCGGGAAGTAATGCGGGTCGCTGCGGCCGATCGCCGGCAGGCCGATCTGGATGTGGCTCTGCGTGGCCGGATGCGCGATGCGCACGCTGCGCGCAGGTGGCAGCTCCACTGCAGGCAGCGGTTCTGCCGTGCTCCCGGCGCGCGGCAGCACCGCGGCGAGCCGCTCGGCGATGCGCTCGGCCTGCGCGCGATCCAGGTCGCCGAGGAGGGTGATCACTGCGCGCTCGGCGACGTAGTTCGCGCGGTAGAAAGCCTCGACGTCGGCGCGCTCGATGCGTGCCACGGATTCGGGCGCAGGCGCGAGCCCGTAGGGATGTGCGCCGTAGGCTAGGCGGTAGAAGCGCTTGCTCGCGATCGCATCGGGTTTGGTCTCGTCCTCGGCGACGCTCGCGGCAAGCCGCGCCTTTTCGCGCGCAAACGCCGCTTCCGGAAACAGCGGCTGCTGCAGGATTTCGGCGAGCGTATCGACCGCCTGACTGCGCTCGCGCGCAGCCGACAGCGTGCGCAGCGTGAGGCCGGCGCGATCGCGGTCCACGCTGCCGCCAAGCTGTGCGCCGACATCGGCGATGCGCCGGTTGAGCGCCTCTTCCGTAAGCCCGGCCGATCCCGCCTTGAGCAGCGTATGGGTAAGTCCGGCGAGTCCCGCCTTGTCCACCGGCGCGCGCCGGCCGCCGGCGTCGAAGTCGACATTGATGTCGACCATGGGCAGGCTGCGGCTTTCGACGAAATACACGCGCGCACCCGTAGCCGCAGTCCAGCGCTGGATCGGCAGCCCTGCTGCGGCTGCCGCTGCCGCCAGTGAAAGCAGAAGAGCGGCGGCGAAACGAATCGACTTGGCTCGCATCGTTCGCATCTCCTCAGTGCCGCCCGGCCGGCTGCGCCGGACGCGGGCGCGCCGCGAGCGGCTGCGGATCGAGCGTGACCGCGGTGAGCCGATCGTCGACGAAATATTGCTTCGCGACCGCGCGCACCTGCTCTGCAGTCACCGCCTTGATGCGCTCGGTCGCGCGATCGATGTCCCGGTAGGAAAGGCCGGCAGACTCGAACTGGCCGATCTCCATTGCCTGGCCGAAGATCGAATCGCGCTTGAACACCTGCTCCGCCACCACCTGTGACTTAACGCGCGCGAGTTCCTCCTCGGTGACCCCCGCGTCGACGAGGCGCGCGAGTTCGGCGCGCAGCCCCGTTTCCAGCTCGGCGGCGGTCTTGCCCTGGCTCGGGGTGCCTTCGACAAAGCACATGCCCGGCCCGCGCGCCGTTGCATCGTAGGAAGCGCCGACTTCGCTCGCCAGACGCTGCTCGCGCACCAAGGCTTGATTCAAGCGCGCCGCGTCGTTGCCGTCGAGCACGCCGACCAGCACTTGCAGGGCGTACGGCTGCCAGTCGCGTTCTGCGTCACGCAGCACCGGGCACTTCCAGCCCATCAGCAAATAGGGCAGCTCGGCCGGCGCCTTCACCACCAGGCGGCGCAGGCCGCGCTGCTCCGGTTCGAGCTGGGGCTTGCGCACTGGCAGCGGATGCGACTTGATCGGCCCGTAGTATTTCTTCGCCAGAGCAAACACCGCATCGGCATCGACGTCGCCGACGACTACGACGAAGGCGTTGTTGGGCGCGTACCAGCGGCGGTACCAATCGCGTGCGTCGAGGTAGCTCATGTTCTCGAGGTCGTTCATCCAGCCGATGACCGGCCGGCGATAGGGATGGGCGAAATAGGCTTCGGCGTTGAGCGCCTCTCCCACCAGGGCGCGCGCCTGGTCTTCCGTGCGCAGCCGCCGCTCTTCCATCACCACCTTGATTTCGCTCGCGAACTCGGCGGCACTCAACTGCAGATTCGACATGCGGTCGGCCTCCAGTTCGAGCATCATCGGCAGCGCCGCCTTGGGCACCTGCTGAAAATAGGCGGTGTAGTCGCGGCTGGTGAAGGCGTTCTCGCGCCCGCCCGCGAGAGCGATGCGGCGCGAGAATTCGCCTGCCTTCAGCTTCTTCGTGCCCTTGAACATCATGTGCTCGAGCACGTGCGCGACGCCGCTCGTGCCGCTTGCTTCGTCCATGCTGCCGGCGCTGTACCAGATCATGTGCACCGCGGTAGGCGCGCGGTGATCCTCGATCACGATGACGCGCAGGCCGTTGGCAAGCCGCGCTTCGCGCGCCGCAGCCTGCGCGCCGGCGGCGACCGCAATGAAGAGCGCCGCGAGGAGCGCGCGCAGGTGAAACTTCCGGATTTTCATCGACACCCTTCTGCTAAAATCGCCGGCTATCTTAGCGGTTTTCGATTGCCACCGCGCGAGCATCCATGTTCGGTTTATTCAAGAAATCCTCCGAAACGGCGCCCCCCGCCGCAACGCCCGCGGCGTCCTGGAGCGAGAGGCTCAAGGCGGGACTGGCGCGCACGCGCGCACAAATCGGCGGGCTGTTCGGCGGCGGCAAGATCGACGCCGCCTGGTACGAGGAACTCGAGACGGCGCTGCTGTCCGCGGACACCGGCGTGGCGGCGACCCAGTTCCTGCTCGACAGCCTGCGCCAGCAAGTGCGCAAGCAAGGCCTCACCGAGCAGCTCGAGCTGAAACGTGCGCTCGAAGAGGCGCTCGCGCTGCTCCTCGCGCCGCTAGAGGGTTCGCTCGCCATCGAGGGCCATCACCCGTTCATCGTCATGCTCGCCGGCGTCAACGGCGCCGGCAAGACCACGTCGATTGGCAAGCTCGCCAAGTTCTATCAGGCGCAAGGCAAGAGCGTGCTGCTCGCCGCCGGCGACACCTTTCGCGCCGCGGCGCGCGAGCAGCTCGCCATCTGGGGCGAGCGCAACGACGTGGCGGTCATCGCGCAGCAGGGCGGCGATCCGGCTGCGGTGATCTTCGACGCCATCCAGGCTGCGCGCGCCCGCTCGATCGACCTGGTGCTCGCCGACACCGCCGGACGGCTGCCGACGCAGCTGCACCTGATGGAGGAAATCCGCAAGGTGAAGCGGGTCATCGCCAAGGCCGACGCCAGCGCGCCGCATGAAGTGCTGCTGGTGCTGGACGCGAACACCGGCCAGAACGCGCTCAACCAGGTGAAAGCCTTCGACGATGCGCTCGGGCTCACGGGCCTGGTGCTGACCAAGCTCGACGGCACGGCGAAAGGCGGGGTCATCGCCGCCATCGCGCGAGAGCGGCCGGTGCCGATCCGCTTCATCGGCGTGGGCGAAGGCATCGACGATTTGCGCCCCTTCGTCGCGCGCGATTTCGCCGCGGCGCTGCTCGAAGCGTAAGCACGCGCAGATGATCCGCTTCAGCCAAGTGCGCAAGAGCTACCGCGGCGGCCACGAGGCCTTGCGCGAACTGAGCTTCAGCATCGAAGCGGGCGAGCTGGTGTTCATCACCGGCCGCTCCGGCGCCGGCAAAAGCACGCTGCTGAAGCTGATCCCGGCGATCGAGCGCCCCACCAGCGGCACGGTGCTGGTGAACGGCCAGAACGTCGGCAGCATGCGCCGCGCGGCGATCCCTTACCTCAGACGCAACCTTGGGCTCATCTTCCAGGACCAGAAGCTGCTCTATGACCGGAGCGTGTTCGACAACGTCATGCTGCCGCTCGCATTCACCGGGCAGCCGCACAAGGAGGCGGGGCGGCGGGCGCGGGCGGCGCTGGACAAGGTGGGCTTGCTCGCGCGCGAAAAGGCGAACCCCGTCACCCTTTCCGGCGGCGAGCAGCAGCGGCTGTGCATCGCGCGCGCGGTGGTGAATCGGCCGAACATCCTGCTCGCCGACGAGCCGACGGCGAGCCTCGATTCGGCCTCGGCCGCCGAGGTGCTGGACATGTTCCGCTCCTTCAACCAAGTCGGCGTGACGGTGCTGATCGCCACGCACGACGAAGCGCTGATCGCGCGCTTGCAGCCGCGCGTGCTGACGCTCAGCCGGGGGACGCTCGCACCGTGAACAATTGGCTGCGCCAACACGGACAGAGCCTGCGCCTGACGCTAGCGCGCTTGGCCGGCCAGCCGCTCGCGACGCTGCTCAACGTCGCGGTGATCGGCATCGCCTTGGCGCTCCCGCTGGGCGGCTATCTGCTGCTGCAGAACCTGGGCGATTTGACGCAGCAGCTCACCGGCAATCCGCAAGCGAGCCTGTTCCTCGCCAACGACGCGAGCAAGACGGACATTGCCGCCCTGCAGCAGCGGCTGAAGCAGCTGCCGGGCGTGCGCGCCCTGCGCTTCGTGTCGCGCGAACAGGCGCTTGCAGGCTTGAAGCAGTCGGAGAACATTGCGGATGTCGTCGCCGCGCTGCAGACCAACCCGCTGCCGGACGCCTTCGTGCTCGACGTGAGCGGCAGCGCGGCGGAGTTGGATCGCCTCGAGCCCGAGCTCAAAGCCCTGCCCAAGGTCGCCCACGTGCAGCTCGATTCGGCCTGGGTGAAGCGCTTGGACCTCCTGGTGCAGATCGGCCGTGCGGCGGTAAGCATCCTCGCCGCCCTGCTCGCCGGTGGGTTGGTAGCCGTGACCTTCAACACCATCCGCTTGCAGATCCTGACCCAGAAAGACGAGATCGAGGTGAGCAAGCTGATCGGCGCGACCGATGCCTTCATCCGTCGCCCCTTCTTTCACTTGGGCGTGATGCAGGGCGCAGCCGGCGGCGCGGCGGCGCTCGCCATCGTCTACGCCTGCATGCGTATCCTCAATCGCTACATCGTCGAACTGGGACGGCTGTATGGCTCGAACTTCCGCCTGGACTTCCTCGGCCTATCCGATTGCCTCAGCTTGGTGGCCTTCGCCGCCTTTCTCGGCTGGGTCGGAGCCTATTTGTCTGTAAGTAGACACTTACTCGAAATCGAGCCTAAATAAAGGCAATCCAGGCTAGATCCGCAGAGACCTCGGATCCGGATGAGGGAACTTTTCCAGCTATTGGCACTCTCTAGACAGGAGTGCTAAACTTGACGCTAATGGATGGTGCGCCGCAGCGACACCGGCTCGAATAGCCGGATCGAAGGGGCCGCGAGGACGGCGTTGCAGGCTACGCAGAGGAGCTAATCGATGAACCAGACGTTCGCTTTGCCGGTGCCTTCCCTGGTGGGAAGCCTGGAGAATTACATTGCGACGGTCAACCGCCTTCCGCTGCTTTCGGCGGAGGAAGAACTGCGCCTCGCGCGCAGGCTGCGCGACGACAACGACCTCGATGCCGCGCGCGGCTTGGTCCTATCGCATCTGCGCGTAGTGGTCGCCATCGCCCGCGGCTACTTGGGCTACGGGCTGCCCCACGCCGATCTGATCCAGGAAGGCAACATCGGCCTGATGAAGGCGGTGAAGCGCTTCGACCCCGAGCGCAACGTGCGCCTGGTCTCCTTCGCCATGCACTGGATCAAGGCGGAAATGCACGAATTCATATTGAAGAACTGGCGCCTGGTGAAGATCGCGACCACCAAGGCGCAGCGCAAGCTCTTCTTCAACCTGCGCTCGCTGAAGAAGGATCTGGGGCCGATGTCGCAGGAAGCGGTCGAGGACATGGCGCGGCTACTGCGCGTGAAGCCCGAAGAGGTGCGGGAGATGGAACTGCGACTCTCCGGACAAGACCTCTCGCTCGAGGGGAACGACGACGAGGACGAGGGCTATTCGCCCATCGCCTATCTCTCCGACCCGGAGACGGAGCCTTCGCGCCTGTTGGAAGCCAAGCAGTCCGAGCGCGCCGGCACCCAAGGCCTGAAGGCGGCGCTGGCGAGCCTGGACGAGCGCAGCCGCCGCATCATCGAAGCACGCTGGTTGCGCGAAAAGAATCCGGCGACCCTGCACGATCTCGCGGCGGAATTCAAGGTCTCCGCCGAGCGCATCCGCCAAGTCGAAGCCAAGGCGATGCAGAAGATGAAGGGGCTGCTCGCCGCGCCCGCCGCGGCGGCCTAATGCGCTAGCCGCGGCAATAGCGTGGTCAGCTGCGCCGCGGACAGGGGCTGGCTGAACAGGTAACCCTGCATTTCGTCGCAGCGCAGGAGCGCCAGCACCTTGGCCTGCTCCTCGCTTTCCACGCCTTCGGCGACCACTTTCAATCCGAGCGAGTGCCCGAGCGTGATCATGGTCGAGACGAGCGTCATCGCGTTCGGCTCCTTGAGCATGGCGACGATGAAAGCGCGATCGATCTTCAGCGTCTGCACCGGCAGCTTCGCCAGATAGGCGAGCGACGAATAGCCGGTGCCGAAATCGTCGATGACGATGTTCATGCCCAGGCTGCGCAGCGCCCTTAGCTTGGCGATGTTGGCCTCGGTGTCTTCCATGATCAAGCTTTCGGTGATTTCCAGGTCGATGCCGGGCGGGGCGGAGCCTTGAGCGAGCGCCCGCTCGACGCTGTGGACGAAGTCGCGCTGGCGCAGCTGCACCGCGGACACGTTGACCGCGATTCGCGGCGCGCCTAGTCCCTGTTCGCGCCAGACGTCATAGTCGCGCACGGCACGGCGCTGCGCCCAGGCGCCGGCTTCCAGGATCATCCCCGTTTCCTCCATCAGCGAAATGAAACGCGCCGGCGGGATCAAGCCCAGTTCCGGGCTCATCCAGCGCAACAAGGCCTCGACGCCGACGATGCGCCGGCCGTCGAGCATCACCTGCGGCTGATAGTGCAGCACCAGCTCCTCGTTCTCCAGGGCCCGGCGCAGCTTGCTCTCGAGCAGCAGGTTCTCCGCCACGCGCTCGTTCATCTGCTGCGCGTAATAGAGATAGCGCTCGGCGCTCGACTTCGCCTTTTTCAACGCCGCCTCAGCATTGCGCAGCAAGCGCTCGGCGTCGCCGCCGTCGCCCGGAAAGATCGAAATTCCGAAGCGCGCCGAGAGCTTGAGCTCGGCATCGCCCAGCATGAAGGGCGGCCCGAACACCTCCTCATAGG
>CAZMGP010000096.1:0-12132 GCA_964565875.1 uncultured Enterobacteriaceae bacterium | reverse complement strand
CTGGCGCAGGCTACAGCAGTCTCAGACTTCATTTTGAAACCGGTTCTAAGTACTTGGTACGGGTAATTGCGCCCGCTTCCGATGCAATGATAGGCTTCGCCGCAGCGGATTGGCATGATGCATATGCATTATGCTGCCGCTGGCGGCTAACACGACGTACGGACTAATCCGAACGGTCTAGAGACAAGATGGCGGCGCGGGGATATCGTCCGTAAGGACGGTCGGGCGCGGCTGACTTCGGTCGCACCCGGGCGACGGGGGAGGAAGGGGTGGAACAATTCAGCGAGTTGCTGCTCGCCCTTTACCGCGCATCGCGGGAGCGGCCGCTCGCCGAATTCCAGGACTTGGCCCTCGAATTGGCAAAGACTTGCCTGAGATTCGATTCCTCCATGTGGGGCAGCGCGAGTTTCGGTACGGACGGCCTCGCGATTCATCACGTGCATCTGCACAACGAACCCGAGGAAATGGTCGCCGCCTACGAAACCTTGAAGCACAAGGACAGCGCCATGTTCGAACTGTGGCGACGCAACGGCGGAACGCTCAGCTTCAGCGCAGCCGAGCGTCTCGCGGGCAAGGACAAGCGCGACGCACGCGAGCATACGCGGCGTTTCGGCCACGAGAACATCCTGCTCACCTGCAACGTGGACAAGCGGCATCAGTTCGTGCAGTGGATTTCCTTGTATCGCGCCGACGAAGACGAAATCTATAGCGAGCGCGAGCGCCGCATCGCGCACATGCTGCGCCCACACCTGCTCGAGGCCTTGGCGCTCAATCGCCTGAATCACCTGGAACACCTCGACCGGGACGGACGCAAGCGCGGCTATTTCCTCGCGTTGGCGGACCGCAAAGGCGTGCTGTATCACGCGGAAGACGGCTTTACGCAATTGTTTGCACGTGAACTGGGCAATTCTTCCCTGCGGCGCCTGCCGGATGCCATGCTGCTAGAGCTCGCGCGCGGCCGCCATTACAAAGGCAGGGGAATGATCGTCGAGGCGATATGCCAGGACGATTTGCTGTTCGTCAAAGCGCGCGCTCGGCGCGCAACGGACGAACTGTCGGAGCGTGAAATGCAGGTGGCGCGCGAGATCGCGCAGGGCCGCACCTACAAGGAGGCGGCAGCCATGCTGGGGATTGCCCCGAGCACGGCGCGCAATCACTTGCAGGCGATCTACGACAAACTCGGCGTGAACAACAAGGCCGGCCTGCTGGGCGAGCTCGAACAGTCGAATTAGGCGCCGCGTCGCCGAGCGAGCAGCGCCGGGTTGAGGGCGGGTAAAATGGCGGTCCTATTTTCCGTCCGGGCGCGCGAGGCCTGTTGCAACCTGTTCCCTACTGGCGCCTGTCCGCTTTCTACTTCGCATATTTCGCTCAGGTAGGGGCGAGCACACCTTACTTCAGCCTGTATCTGGCATCGCTCGGGCTAGCTGCCGCGCAGATCGGCTTGCTGCTTTCGCTCGGTTCGGCGACTCGGGTCATTGCGCCGAACTTCTGGGGCTGGGTGGCGGACCGGACGCGTCTGCGCGCACGGCTACTCGCCGTCAGCCTGGGGCTGGGCGCCGTCTGCTATGCCGGATTCCTGTTCGTCGATTCGTTCTGGGGTTTGTTCGCTCTGCTGCTCGTCGCTGGATTCTTCGGCAGCGCAGCTATGCCCCTCACCGAGTCGCTGACGCTGTCGCATCTGCGCGGCGCAATCAGCCGCTACGGTTCCATCCGGCTGTGGGGTTCGATCGGATTCATCCTCACCGTGACGCTCGTCGGCTATGCGCTTGACGTCCTGCCGGTGGCGAGCCTGTTGTGGATGGTGCTTGCTGGCTACGCGGCGAGTTGGGTCTGCGCGCTCGCCATTCCCGACGCGCCGGGCGGGGCGGCGGGCGAGGCCGCGCCGGTGTGGCCGATCGTGCGCCGACCCGAGGTCGCCGCGCTGCTCGGCGCTTGCTTTCTCATGAGCCTCGCGCACGGCCCTCTGTATGCCTTCTTCTCCATCTACCTCGTCGATCACGGCTACGCGAAGGCGCTTGTCGGCTGGATGTGGAGCCTCGGCGTCATTGCCGAAATCGCTGCGTTCATGGTGATGCCTGCGCTCATGCGACGCTACTCGCTGTCCGCAATCCTGCTCGCTTGCTTCGCCGCCACGGCATTGCGCTTTCTCATGATCGCCTGGGGTGTGGATTACGCGCCGGTTCTCGTGCTCGCGCAATTGCTGCACGGCTTGAGCTTCGGCGCCTATCACGCGACGGCGGTGACGGCGATTCACCGCTGGTTTCAGGGTGCGCACCAAGTGCGCGGCCAGGCCATCTATCTTTCGGTCTCCTTCGGTGCGGGCGGCATGCTCGGCAGCATGTTCTCCGGCATCGGCTGGGGCAGCGTCGGCCCCGCCTGGACGTTCAGCGCGGCGTCGATCGCCGCTCTGGGGGGCTACGTGCTGTTGTTGCGCAAGGTGCGCCCCTCCGGAATTTGACCGAGCATGTCTTGCGCCCGCCTTTGCTGCGGCGCAAGGAGTTGGCTTTCGCGCGGCCTTCCCGTCGCCTGCCGCCGATCTCGATCGCAGTCTCGATTCTCGATCCAAACCTCTGTTTTATGTGGCATAATTTGCGCTTGTCCACAAGCGGTTCCAGCCATGCCACAAACCCTTTACGACAAGCTTTGGGCGAGCCATGTAGTGCACGTCGAGGAAGACGGGACGGCGTTGCTTTATATCGACCGTCATCTGGTGCATGAAGTGACCAGCCCGCAGGCGTTCGAAGGCCTGCGGCTTGCCGGACGCAATCCCTGGCGCATCGACTCGGTAGTGGCGACGGCCGACCACAATACGCCGACCACGGATTGGAACGAGGGCATCAAGGACCCGATCTCGCGACTGCAGGTCGAAACCTTGGATGCCAACATCCGCCACTATGGCGCCAAGGCCTATTTTCCCTTTCTCGATCGTCGTCAGGGCATCGTTCACGTCATCGGACCGGAGCAGGGAGCGACGCTGCCCGGCATGACTGTCGTCTGCGGCGATTCGCACACCAGCACCCACGGCGCATTTGCCTGCCTCGCGCACGGCATCGGCACCTCGGAAGTCGAGCACGTGCTCGCTACCCAATGCTTGGTGCAGAAGAAGATGCAGAACATGCTGGTCGCGGTCGAAGGGCCGCTCGCGCGCGGCGTCGGCGCGAAAGACGTGGCGCTTGCCGTCATCGGCAGGATCGGTACCGCCGGCGGTACCGGTTGCGCCGTCGAATTCGCCGGCAGCACCATCCGCGCGCTCTCCATGGAAGGGCGCATGACGCTCTGCAATATGGCGATCGAAGCAGGTGCGCGCGCCGGCATGGTGGCCGTGGACGAGACGACCATCGCCTATCTCAAGGGTAGGCCGTTCGCGCCGAGCGCGGAGACGTGGAATCGCGCCGTCGCCTATTGGCGCACGCTCAAGTCGGATGAGGGCGCGCAGTTCGACCGCGTCGTGCGCATCGACGCGCGCGAGATCCGACCGCAGGTCACCTGGGGAACGTCGCCGGAGATGGTGGTTGCCGTCGATGCGCGCGTGCCCGATCCGGACAAAGAGAAGGATCCGGTCAAGCGCGAGGGCATGGAGCGGGCGCTCGTCTACATGGACCTGAAGCCCAACACCCGCATCGAGGACATCCGCTTGGACAAGGTGTTCATCGGCTCCTGCACCAATTCGCGCATCGAGGATCTGCGCGCCGCCGCCGCCGCGGTGCGCGGCAAGCGCGTCGCCGCGAACATTCGTCAGGCGCTGGTCGTCCCCGGCTCCGGTCTGGTCAAGGCACAGGCGGAGCAAGAGGGGCTGGACCGGATATTTCGCGAGTCCGGCTTCGAATGGCGCGAACCCGGCTGTTCCATGTGCTTGGCGATGAATGCCGACCGGCTCGGTCCGGGCGAGCGTTGCGCATCGACTTCCAACCGCAATTTCGAAGGCCGCCAGGGCGCCGGCGGTCGCACGCATTTAGTGAGCCCGGAGATGGCGGCGGCCGCCGCCATCGCGGGCCATTTTGTCGACGTACGTAACTGGAGATAAGGGAGGTCGATTTGTTAAAAGCCAGTATCGTCATGTTTTCGCTGTTCGCCTCGCTCGCCTTGAGTGCCTGCAATACGGTCGAAGGCGTGGGCAAGGACCTGAAGCAGGGAGGCGAAGCGATCGAACGCGCGGCGAAGAAACTGTAAACCGCTTCCGGCGCCGGCGGCGCATGCGGTCTGCCCTCGCACAGAATGATTTGACCTAAAGATACGACATGGAAAAGTTCACCGTATTAACCGGGCTCGTGGCGCCGCTCGACCGAGCGAATGTCGACACCGATGCCATCATCCCCAAGCAGTTCCTGAAATCGATCAAGCGCTCTGGCTTCGGCCCGAACCTGTTCGACGCCTGGCGCTACCTGGATACGGGAGAGCCGGGCATGGACAACGCGGGGCGTCCGCTCAATCCGGATTTCGTCCTCAATCAGCCGCGCTACAAGGGCGCGCAGATCCTGCTTGCGCGCAAGAACTTCGGCTGCGGTTCGAGCCGCGAGCACGCGCCTTGGGCGCTCGCCGACTACGGCTTCCGCGCCGTCATTGCGCCTTCCTTCGCCGACATCTTCTTCAACAACTGCTTCAAAAACGGCCTGCTTCCCATCGTGCTGTCCGAGATGCGGCTGGATTATCTGTTCCACGACGTCAATGCGTTTCCCGGCTACAAGCTGACCATCGATTTGGAGCGACAGCTGGTCGTCACGCCCGATGGCGGCACGCAGATCGCCTTCGACGTCGATGCGCACCGCAAATATTGCCTGTTGAACGGCTTCGACGACATCGGGCTGTCGCTGCGCCATGCCGACGAAATCCGTAGCTTCGAGGCAAAGCGCAGAAGCGAACAGCCCTGGCTGTTTGGCTGAGAAGTGCAAAACCCACTCGAGTGAATAAATGAAGATTGCAGTGCTACCCGGCGACGGGATCGGAAGCGAGATCGTTGCCCAGGCGGTGAAGGTGCTTAAGGCCCTCGCGCGCAACGGGCTCAAGCTCGAAATGCAAGAGGCGCCGGTCGGCGGCGCCGCGTACGATGCGGCGGGCGATCCCTTGCCGGCCGCGACGCTGGCGCTCGCGCGCGAGGCGGACGCGATCCTCTTCGGTGCGGTGGGCGGCTGGCAGTACGACGCACTGCCGCGCGCCAAGCGCCCGGAGCAGGCGATCCTGGGCCTGCGCAAGGAATTGGGCTTGTTCGCCAACCTGCGACCGGCAAAGGTGTTTCCGCAGCTCGCGGCCGCCTCCACCTTGCGCGAGGACGTCGTTTCGGGCATGGATATCCTGATCCTGCGCGAACTCACCGGCGACATCTATTTCGGCCAGCCGCGCGGCCTGCGCAAGCTCGAGAACGGCGAGCGCGAGGGCTTCGACACCATGCGCTATAGCGAATCGGAAATCCGCCGCATCGCGCACGCGGGATTCCGCGCGGCGATGAAACGATCGAAGAAATTATGCTCGGTGGACAAGTGCAACGTGCTCGAAACCTCGCAGCTATGGCGCGAAGTGGTGAGCGAAACGGCGAAGGGATATCCGGATGTCGCGCTGTCGCACATGTATGTCGACAACGCGGCGATGCAGCTTCTGCGCGATCCGAAGCAGTTCGACGTCATCGTCACCGGCAACATGTTCGGCGACATTCTGTCGGACGAGGCCTCCATGTTGACCGGCTCGATCGGCATGCTGCCCTCGGCTTCGCTCGACGCGAACAACAAGGGGCTGTACGAGCCGATTCACGGTTCGGCTCCCGACATCGCCGGCAAGAACCTGGCGAACCCGCTCGCGACCATCCTCTCCGCGGCCATGATGCTGCGCCACAGCTTCAACCAGGACGCCGCGGCGGAACGCATCGAAGTTGCGGTGACGAAAGTGCTTGCGCAAGGCTTGCGCACGGCGGACATACATCAACCCGGGACGCAGAAGCTGGGCACGAAAGAGATGGGAGACGCGGTGGTCGCGGCGCTTTAGCGCCGGCGCCGCCGAGCGCTTGCGCGGCTGCGGCCGCAGCGCGAGGCGCAAAAGAATCTTTTCGTAAATTTGAATGCATAGGGTGAACGTCATGATGAAAGTAGGCTTCGTAGGCTGGCGCGGCATGGTGGGCTCGGTACTCATGGCTCGCATGCAAGCCGAGGGCGATTTCGCGCATATCGATCCGGTTTTCTTCACTACCTCGAATGTCGGCGGCAAGGGACCGAAAGAGAGCAAGGCGCCGCTGAAGGACGCGAGTTCCATCGCCGATCTGAAGCAGATGGACACCATCATCACCTGTCAGGGCGGCGACTACACCAACGACGTCTATCCCAAGCTGCGTGCCGCCGGCTGGACCGGCTACTGGATCGACGCGGCCTCGGCGCTGCGCATGAAGAAGGACGCGGTCATCATCCTCGATCCGGTCAATATGCAGGTGATCAAGGACGCCCTGGCGCGCGGCGTGAAGGATTACATCGGCGGCAATTGCACCGTCAGCCTGATGCTGATGGCGCTGCACGGCCTGTTCAAGGAGGGGCTGGTCGAGTGGATGACCGCGATGACCTATCAGGCGGCCTCCGGCGCCGGCGCGCAGAACATGCGCGAACTGATCGCGCAGATGGGCGCGGCGCACGCCTCGGTCGCGGGTCTGTTGGCCGACCCCGCATCGGCGATCCTCGAAATCGACCGCAAGGTGGCCGAAGTGCTGCGCAGCGACGCGCTGCCGAAAGAGCATTTCGGCGCCGCGCTCGCCGGCAGCCTGATCCCCTGGATCGACAAGGAAATGGACAACGGCCAGAGCCGCGAGGAATGGAAGGGGCAGGCCGAAGGCAACAAGATCCTCGGCCGCGAAGACCGGCCGGTGCCGATCGACGGCATCTGCGTGCGCATCGGCGCGATGCGTTGCCATAGCCAGGCGCTCACCATCAAGTTGACGCGCGACCTGCCGATCCCAGAAATCGAGTCCATCCTCGCTTCCGCCAACGATTGGGTGAAGGTGATTCCGAACCGGCGCGATGCGAGCATCAAGGAACTGTCTCCCGCGGTCGTGACCGGTACGTTGTCTGTCCCCGTCGGGCGGCTGCGCAAACTCAACATGGGCGGGCAATATCTGTCGGCCTTCACCGTCGGCGACCAGCTGCTGTGGGGAGCGGCCGAACCGTTGCGGCGCATGCTGCGCGTCCTGCTCGCCGAGCCTGCCGCAGCGTCGCAAAAGGCGAAGGCCGGGGCGGCGATCTGACCGAAGGGGGTTTTTGGTTGAAAAATATCCGGCTTGACGCGCTTTTGTGACAATAAAGATTAGCTTGCAAGGCTAAGGCTATGATGTTAATTTAGTTAATCCACGAAACGTCTTCAGGGGTGGAAGGTGGGTAAATCCGTCATAAAAACAAGCGTGGTGGCTTTGGCATTTTTGTTGCTGCCTGCGCTCGCCACTGCTGCAGGGCTCGGCAAGTTGACCGTGCTGTCGGGCTTGGGACAACCCCTGAAGGCGGAGATCGAACTCGTCTCCATGCAACCGGGAGAGGCTGACGGACTCTCCGTGCGCCTGCCTCCCGCCGAAGCATTCCGTCAAGCCAAGATCGATTACAGCGGCGCCCTGTTGTCGATCAAGTTCAATATCGAAAAGCGCGGCGAAGATCGCCATATCGTCGTTCTCAGTTCGACGCAGCCGATCAACGAGCCCTTCCTCGATTTGCTGGTGCAACTCGATTGGTCGACCGGGCGGCTGGTGCGCGAATACACCTTCCTTCTCGATCCGCCGGAGTACAAGGGCCCACCCGTCGCGGAAGCGCCTGCACCGACGGTGCCGGTAGCGAAACCCGTAGAGCCGCCGAAACAACCTGAACAGCGGCCACAGATTCCGGTGGAAGCGAAGCCGCGGGTGACTGCTCCTGCGCCCGCTCCTGCACCGACCGCAAAAGCCACTTATGTGGTCAAGCGCGGCGATACGCTCACCAAGATCGCCATGGCGAACAAGCCGGAGGGCGTGACGCTGCAGCAGATGCTGATTGCGCTGTATCGCAGCAACTCCGATGCCTTCGACGGCAACAACATCAACCGCATGCGCGCGGGCAAGATCCTCAATCTGCCTAGCAGCGAAGCCGCCGCAGCCGTGGACCAAGGTGAAGCAGAGCGTACGGTGTCGGCGCAGGCGGCGGAATTCAACGACTACCGGCGGAAGCTCGGCGCGGCCGTCGCCGCGGCACCGGAGCGTGCCGAGACCGGACGTCCGGCCGCCAGCGGCAAGATCACCGCCCGCGTCGAGGAAAAGGCGCCCGAATCCAAGGCACCGAAAGATCAACTCAGGCTTTCCCGGACCGAGGAAGCCGGCGCGAAGGGCGGAAAGCGCGGTGCGCGCGCGATGCAGGAAGACTTGATCGCCAAGGAAAAGGAGGTCAAGGAAGCGAACGAGCGCATCGCAGCGCTCGAGAAGAACCTGCAGGACATGCAGAAGTTGCTCGAACTGAAGAGCCAGACTGGCGCGCAGTTGCAGCAACAGGCGAAGGCTGCGGCCAAGGCGCCGCCCGCGGCGAAGCCGGCCGAAGTGGCGAAGCCGGCCGAGGCGGTGAAGCCTCCGGAACCGGCCAAGGCAGCAGAACCGGCGAAGGCCGCCGCGCCTGCGAAAGCACCCGAGCCGGCGAAGGCAGCCGAGCCCCCCAAGCCGGCTGAAGCAGCGAAGGCCGCTGAACCGGCCAAAGCGCCGGAAGCCGCCAAGGCGGCGCCTAAAGCAGCGCCGAAGGCAGTAACGCCTCCGCCGCCGCCTCCGCCCGAGCCGAGCCTGATCGATGAAATCCTGTCGAACGAGTTGGCGCTCTATGGCGGCAGCGGCTTCTTGCTGATCCTGTTCGCAGGCTATGGCTACTACGCTTGGCGGCGCAAGAAAATGCTGCAGCAGATCGAAAGCAGCGTGATGGGCGCCGCGCCGAGCCTGGGCGCAGAATCGGTATTCGGTGCCGCTGGGGCGGCGAAGCTCGAAACCGGCGCCGCGGAAGCTGAAATGGCGCCGAGTCCCGCGGCTGCGCCAGCGGAAACCGGGGAAGTCGACCCCGTCGCGGAAGCCGATGTCTACATGGCTTATGGCCGCGACGCGCAGGCCGAAGAGATTCTGAAGGATGCGTTGGGCAAGGACCCGTCGCGCCAAGCGATCCGCGTCAAGCTGCTGGAAATCTACGCCGCACGCAAGGACCCCAAGGCGTTCGAGTCGGTGGCGACGGAACTGCATTCCGCGACCGGCGGCGAAGGCGCGGATTGGGAGCGAGCTGCTGCCTTGGGGCAGCAGGTCGATGCTGCAAATCCGCTGTACGGCGGCAAGGCCGAAGCGGTCTCGCCCACGGGCACGCAAGTGTTGTCGGCGACGGAAGTGGCGGCAGCGATTGCCGAACCTCCGGAGGCCGTAGCCGCGCCGAGCGCGGAAGCACCCGCGGCACTCGACTTCGATCTGGACTTGGGCGCGCCGGCCGCAGCGGCACCGCCGGCGGCGGAAGCAGGCGCGTCGAAAGCGCCGGAAGTCACTGCCGACCTCGGCTTCGATCTCGATCTCGGCGGGGGAGAGAAGAAGCCGGAAGCACCGGCTGCACAAGTTCCTGCCGAGGAGAAAGCTCCCGCAGCACCGGAGGCAGGGGCATCGATCGACTTCGATTTCGAACTGCCAGCGGCCAAGGCGGCGACCGTCGAGGCGGCGCCGCCCGCGGCGCCTGCGGCCGAGACGCCGGCGGCCGGCGGCATCGATTTCGATTTGGCGCTTCCCGCTGCAGCCGCAGCGGCGCCTGAGCAGAAGGCGGCGGAACCCGCTGCTGAGCCGGCCCCAGCCTCGGCGCCGAGCAGCGGCGGCATCGACTTCGATTTCAATCTGGATTTGCCGGCGTCGAAGGAAGAACCGAAACAAGAGGCACAGCTCGACCTTTCCGCCATCAGCCTCGACTTGGGTGCGCCCGGCACCGCGGCGGCGCCGGGCGACGCGCACTGGCAGGAGGTCGCCACCAAACTCGACCTTGCCAAGGCCTATCAGGAAATGGGTGACAAGGATGGAGCACGCGAACTGCTCGGCGAAGTATTGAAGGAAGGTGACAGCGCACAGCAGCAGCAAGCGCAGACCATGCTCACGGCCCTGGGCTGAAACTGCGCAGAATCGTCAACGACCCCGGGGCCCCCGCCCCGGGGTTTTGTTTTTCTGAAGCATGAGAATAGCGATCGGCGTCGAATACGACGGGAGCAACCTGCAAGGCTGGCAGTCGCAGCCCTCGGGCGTGACCGTGCAGGACCATTTGGAGCGCGCGCTTGGGGCTGTCGCGGGTGTGCCCCTGCGCCTTGCCGCTGCCGGGCGAACCGATGCCGGCGTGCACGCCTTGGCGCAGGTGGCGCATTTCGATACCGAGGCACCGCGTCCGGACAGCGCCTGGGTGCGCGGCGCGAATGCGCTGCTGCCCGATGCGATTGCGGTGCAATGGGCGCAACCGGTCGCCGCGGAGTTCCATGCGCGTTACGCCGCGCAGGCGCGCAGCTATCGCTATGTGCTTTACAACCACTCGGTGCGACCGGCCTTGCACCACGGCAAGGTCGGCTGGTTCCATCAGCCCCTGGATGTGCAGGCGATGCAGCGGGCGGCGGCCTGCCTTGCTGGTGAGCACGACTTCAGCGCGTTTCGCTCGAGCGAGTGCCAGGCGAAATCGCCGATTCGTGACCTACAGTCCTGGTCGATCGAGCAGCGCGGGCAATTCTTTCTGTTCGAATTCACCGCCAACGGCTTCCTGCATCACATGGTGCGCAACATCGTCGGATGCCTGGTATATGTAGGCAAGCGGAAGTATCCGCCGGAGTGGCTGGCCGAGGTGCTCGCCGGACGCGAGCGTAGCCGCGCAGCGCCGACCTTCGCACCCGACGGGCTCTATTTCGCCGCGGCACACTATGCGCCGGAGTGGAAGCTTCCGCGCTGCGAACCAAAACTGCATTTCTTTTCGGATTGAGCCATGAGGACGCGAATCAAGATCTGCGGCATTACGCGAGTCGAAGATGCGCGCGCCGCGGTGGAACTGGGGGCGGATGCGATCGGCCTCGTGTTCTATGCGCCGAGCCCGCGCGCGATCGGCGTCGCGCAGGCGCAGGCGATCATCGCGGCGATCCCGCCCTTCGTCAACGTGGTCGGCCTTTTCGTCGATCCGACTGGTGACGAAGTGCGCGCGGTGCTTGCCGCCTGCGCGCTCGATCTGCTGCAGTTCCACGGTGACGAAGCGCCCGCGTTCTGCAGCGGTTTCGGCCGGCCCTACATCAAGGCGGCGCGGGTCAGGGCGGATGCCGATTTGGTACAATACCTCGCGCCTTATGCAGCGGCGCGGGGCTGGTTGCTCGACGCGTATCACGACCGGCTCTACGGCGGCACGGGCGCAGCGTTCGACTGGAAGCTGATTCCGCGAAATCTGGCGCGGCCGGTGATTCTTTCCGGGGGGCTCACCCCGGAGAACGTGGCGGCGGCCGTTAGACAAGTCAGGCCTTGGGCGGTAGACGTATCGAGTGGAGTGGAAGCCGCCAAAGGCATCAAGGACGCCGCGAAAATCGCGGCTTTCGTAGCAGGAGTCAGAAATGAAAATGCATGATCTTCCGGACAGCCGCGGCCATTTCGGGCCATACGGCGGCATATTCGTCGCCGAGACGCTGATGCAGGCGTTGGACGAGCTCAAGTGCGCCTACGAAAAGTACCGCGACGATCCAGAGTTCATCGCCGAATTCCGCTACGACCTGAAACACTACGTCGGCCGGCCGAGTCCCGTGTACCACTGCAAGCGCTGGTCGGAGGCCCTCGGCGGCGCGCAGGTCTACCTCAAGCGCGAAGACCTCAATCACACCGGCGCGCACAAGATCAACAACACGCTGGGGCAGGCGATGCTCGCGCGGCGCATGGGCAAGCCGCGCGTCATCGCCGAGACCGGCGCCGGCATGCACGGTGTGGCGTCCGCCACGGTGGCGGCGCGCTACGGCCTCGAATGCGTGGTGTACATGGGCGCCGAGGACATACGCCGGCAGGCGGCGAACGTGCAGCGCATGAAGATCCTCGGCGCGAGTGTGGTGCCGGTCGAGTCCGGCTCGCGCACGCTGAAGGACGCGATGAACGAAGCCATGCGCGACTGGGTCACCAACATCCACAATACCTATTACATCATCGGC
>CAZMGP010000095.1:0-13351 GCA_964565875.1 uncultured Enterobacteriaceae bacterium | reverse complement strand
ACCCGCGGCTCAAGACCTCACCGAGGTCAACACGGTATTGAGCGGACGGTTACGTAAAGTCTGCATATAGGCGATCTGCCGAAGGACATCACGCCAGCTTTCGGGCTCGCATTGCTCACCGTGCCGACCGCCTCCGGCCTAACATGGGATAGCGGCGGCGCCGAGGGCAATCTGCACTGAGGGCTACGCGTTGTTTGGGAGACAAGCGCTAAGTCGTCCACCAAAACGGGTTAAGCCCACGCGGCACTCTTGAGATCTATCGTTTCTTGAGCATAATCAATCCGCGCTCCTTGGTCGTCAGATATATGTCCCCTTCGTCGTTAACCGCCATCGGCAAAGGCAATGCCATATATGGGTAAGCGCCTGTTAGCGCGGCGGCGATTGACTTAGCGATCTTGTTAATCATCGAGATTCGCGACGCGAGCGAACGTCATTCCGGTCTGAGACCGATAGAGTCGATTATTTCGCCCAGTTGCTGCGTCTGCTTCTGGATCATCGCGACAAACGTCTTGTTGTCGAGAGCGAGCGGCTGATTTCCGAAGGTGAAGAGATAAGCCGCGAACTCCGCCGACTTCAGCACCCGTCGTGTAGTCGCCTCGAGCTTGTCGGTCACGTGCTTCGGCGTCTTCGGAGGAGCGAACAACCCAAGCCAGGATGGCAGGTCAACATCGGGGAACCCTGCCTGAGCGGTGGTCTGGACCTGCGGCAGGATGGGATCAGGCCTCGCCTGGAAAACTCCGAGACCCTTCAGTTCACCGCTACGGATGCGCGAGAGGGCGCCGAACATGGTGATAGCACCGAGTTCCACTTCTTGCGTCTTGACTGCCACCAGCGCAGGGGCTTCTCCTTTGTATGCGACGTGCTGCACGTCGAGGCCGGACTTCTTTTTAAACAATTCCATTGCCAGGTGCACACTTGTGCCTACGCCAATTGAGCCGTAGTTGAGGGGCACTTTTCGCGTCTTAGCAAACTTCACGAGCTCGGTGAATGACGAGGCCGGAAACGATGGCAGCGCGACGAGGATCGTGGCCTGCGTTGTAAGCGGAGTCACCGGCACAAACTGACTTGAGTCGTACTGGAGGTTTTTATACAGTTTCGGGCCGATCGAAAAGCTCCCAGGGGTGCCAATGATCAAGGTGTAGCCGTCTGCCCTGCTGTTGACTGCAGATTGCATGGCAATGGTCTGCCCAGCGCCCGGCTTGTTGTCCAAAATGACAGGCTGTCCGATCTCACGCTCGAGGTGGCGTGCCAGCACCCGTGTTATGGAGTCAGTGGGACCACCTGGGGGAAAGCCGACGATGATTCTTACTGGACCATCGGGGAACTCGCCTGCGCGCGCAGATGGCAGCGCGAGGGCGATGGCCGAGGCCGCGGCTGCACGGCAGAATGTTCTGCGCTGAATGGCGCGTTTCATGCAAATCTCCTGTACAAATTTGTCCTGGTAACTTGACGCGTGACCCCACACGCGTATCTCGGCCTGAAAAACCGGCAGGTGCCGACTACACAGCCCGTACCGCGATTTGCAAGCCGCATCGCTGCGGCACAACCAGTTCTATCGCTTCCGAGATCTAAAAGGCGAACGCCCCCTAAGGGAGTCGCGTCGCTCCCCACGCGCATATCCTCACTTTGGTTTCACGAGCGGATGCTACTTTACGCGTCGTCACTAGTCCATCACGTTTACTGATGACGCGGCTACGCGGCTCTAGGCGATTGCAAGGTTGATCTAACGCGCTGCGCCACGTGTTGCGTTAGTGATTGGAGGGCAATCCATACTTGGCTGAAATCGATCAATCCTTCGGTTTAAGATCAAAAGAGCAGAGGCCGGCATTCGTCTATTGCTGGGCATTTCAGTCGTTCGGGTATGAGCACGTTCTGGTTGGGTTCATTGTTTCAAGGATGCATTTCGGGGTAGTATGATTTTTGCGGTCGCCATGTCTTGTCTTATGAACAAGGTGGGGAGGCGAACCGGAGTTGTGGAGTTTTGGGAAAAGGCTTCAATCTTCCTGAGAGCTTTATCGTCAGCTTCGTAGAAGAGAGTTCATGGCAAAGAAAGTTGCTAATTCCGTCGAACTAATGCAGCAAAAGACTGCTCCGGGCGAGCTCGCGTTGGTGCACGCGTTTCTTAACACATGGGACATGGCCGGGCCCCGCGAAAGATTCGACTCGCCTGAGCGCGTGCAGGAATGGTTTTCCAAGCGGTCGCTGATCGCACCTTCCGTCCGAGTATCAAAGGCCGACTTCGAGTTTGTCCATAAACTTAGAGACGGATTGCGGCGCGTCCTGGCCGCCGCGGAACATGAGCAATCGGTCGATCGCAAATCGGTCTGGGATCTGAATCACCTTGCTGAGGCGATTCCCTTGATCGTACATTTTGATCAGAAGGGCGTCCCTGGCCTGCTTCCGCCCGGCTCGGACTTGAACGCCGCGCTCGGGCGCATCGTCGCAATCGTGGCTATTTCAGCTCTTGACGGGAACTGGCAACGTCTAAAGATCTGTCGCAACCCGGACTGCCAAAGAACATTCTTCGATCGCTCAAAGAACCAATCCGCTGTCTGGTGCAAGATGCAGACTTGCGGCAACAGGCTCAATGCACGTGCCTATCGGGCACGTAAATAGCGGTCCGTAGGCGGCGCTATGTCGGCAGATAGTGCTTCAAGACTGCCCAGCCCTCTCTCGCGACACCATTTTCCAGCAGCCGATTTACCTCTGCGTCCGACAAGCCGAACTGCGCTAATACATTCCGCGTGTGAACGCCCGGAGCAGGAGCGGCCGTAAGCGCCTCGCAGTTCTCCGATTCAAATCGATACCAGGTCGGGAGTGGCAGGCTGACGCGGTAGCCGCTTGGATGCGCAGATCGGAGCATCGCCAGATGCTTATCGCTCTTTTGAAATTGCTCTGAAGATTCGATCGTAGAACTCTCACGGAGCCCGTCGAGTCGCCTGATCTGCACCACCGAAGCGGCCTTTATTGTTTGCAAGCGCTTGGCGGCCTCAGCGCAGGTGACTCCTGCGATGGCTTGCGAAAGGCCCTGTTCGGTCGGTTCGGCCGCACCGAGCAATTTCGCGACGGCTTCAAGGTCCCGCGCCCGGCACGCGAGAAACGCCCAACCATCGCGCGCGCGATATTGTCGATAGTGAGCGCCGTGGCCAACGGCCCGTTGACCGGAAGGCTCGGCCGTGCGGGCCTGACGAGCGCTCGCGACTGTGAAGGGGAACTGCACGAGCTGGGCCCCCATCGAAAGTGACGTCCGTACGTGCGCGCCGCCTCGCCCAAGCGCACGTGCTATAAGAGCCTGTGCAATTCCCAGCGCTGCGCTGAAGCCAGTGATGTAATCGACACAGGACGCGATACCGTGGAGCACGGGTGCTTCCGCCGTGCCGTAGCGAGTCGTGATACCGGTGGCGGCCTGAAGCACGGGGTCAAATGCAGGGTCATCCTTGAGCGGCCCTCCCTGCGGACCGGCCCAAGCGCTGACCTGACAGGTGATGATGTCAGGATTGATCTGCCTGAGCAGATGATCCGAAATACCAATTTGATCCGTCGATCGATCGAGGAAGTTATGAATTACAACGTCTGACTGCTTGACCAACCTCGCCAGGACAGAACGCCCCTCTGAGGATTTCAAATCGAGAATGATCGCGCGTTTGCCCTGGTTAACGTCGACACCAAACCACATTGTCATTCGCGGACCGGCTTGTGGTGCTGGCGGATCGATCCGAATTACGTCGGCGCCGAATTCTGCAAGAACGCGTGCCCCAGCCGGTCCGGCAATGACATTCGACAGATCTAGGACCCGCAGTCCCGAAAGAATCTTGTCTTGCTTTTCCGCCGCCGAAGTAACCGAAAGCCGTGAGCCGCTCCATTCGAAGGTGCCGGTTAGCCTGCGTGGGCGCAACGCAGGTGATGCAATGGCCGGGCCTTCGATCGAAACATGACGACCAGACTGGCGTACTGGACCGTATTCCGGATCCTCAAGATCGCAAACATTTCCGCCCGCGTGCGCGGCCGGAAGTTCAAGCCACTCTTCGGTAGACCGAACAACAGTCGCTGGCACCCCCGCCGCCCGCATCAGAGCTTCCCATTCATTCGCGGGTTTGGTCAGAAAGCGTGCCGACATAACAGATTGCAAACGAGCCACCCAGGCCGGACTCAGTCCCGCCGAATAGCTGAGGTTATTTCCCTCGCCACCTTCTTCATACGGGCTTCCGACGATCATCCCCTCAGCAACCAGTTGATTAAGCACCCCGAGCACTTCGAGGCATGCTCTCGCTTGGTGAACGTGATCAGCCGCGTTGATAAAGATGTATCTGCCGTCACTGCAACGGTGATTTGCAAATTGCGGGCGTCCAAAGCTTGTCAAGTAGCCCCGGATTCGCGCGTGATCCTCTTCGCTCAATTGGGAACGAAGCTCGCGCAGCATCGGAAATGCGATCTCGGTCATCGCCTTGTCGATGGGAGGTAAATCAAAGCGCCGGGGCTGTCCCTCGACTTTCATTATCAAAAGTGCCATCGCCGACAACGCGGCGTCGGCAAGCGGAACTTCGACCCGCTGCCCTTGGCCCGTGCGGAGGCGTTGCACAAAAACCATCATCGCAGCAATAGCGGCATGTACGCCGCCATAAGCAGAAGCCATAGGAACCGCGGTGAAGATGGGTGGTCCGCCGAGAAGCGGTCCGAGCGCATGAATGTCGGTGTACACGCCTACCGACGCGTCGATCGTGCCTTCCCAAGCCGCAGTTTGAGCCAGAGGGCTGCCTTCAGCAAAACCAGGAATGGACACGTATACGAGCGCCGGATTGCGTGCGCGCAGCTTCGAATAGTCCAAGCCGAACTGACTCGCTCGTCCGGGGCCAAGGTTGTCAAATACGATATCTGCTGTGTACGCGAGCGACAGCGCTCGCTCTCGTCCAGCGGGTTCCTTTAGATTCAGGCTTGCAACCGCCTTGCCTCTTGCAAGCAGCGCGTCTTCGAGTTGGCTTTCGCGTCCGGGCCGCTCAATCTCCAAAACTTCAGCCCCCTGATCGGCAAGCAGCATCGCCGCGACACGACTCGCCCAACCGCTCCCGAGATTCAATACACGAACACCCTTTAACGGAGTCTCCTTGCTCACAATGCGCCTTTCCTCATTTGGTTTCCACGAGCGGATGCTACTTTACGCAGCATCATTAGTCAATCCGCTTTACTAGTGATTGGCGCGAGCGACGTCAAGCATTATGAAGATCTAAAAAGGTCGCCTCCCGGAAGGCATGGCTTAGGGACGCGGCGGCTCAATGGATTTCTCCTGCTCGTATTCCCGAGGCCGACTCAGCACTTCCGCAGATCGGTCTAATCAACCCGCTACTTGGTTTCTTTGACCCAAGCTTCGCGCGGTCCGAGCCGTCTGCTTGACATAATATGACCGGTCGTCTTATATTGCGAACGCAGCCAAACCAAAATGTTTGCGAGCGACTGATCCAACCCAAACGTATCGCCTTTGTCGGCGTCTTCGATTGACTCGCCCAGATTACTTCCCTCAACATCTATATGACCGGTCATAACTACTTCAATAGAAAGCTGTTCTCACCTTTCAACCTCGGAACGATCCGACTCTCGCACCGCGTTGTTATGCCGCCGCTGACAAGGATGCGCGCTGGACCTATCGATAGGGTGCCCTCGCCGCTTGCGGCGACTTACTATGCCCAACGCGCAACTGATCGCGGCCTGATCATCGCCGAGGCTACGCAGATCTCTCAGCAAGGCCAGGGCTATCCACAGACACCCGGCATCTATACGCACGAGCAGGTCGCTGGATGGCAGAAGGTTACCCACGCCGTTAAGGAGAAGGGTGGCGTGTTCTTTCTGCAGTTGTGGCACGTGGGGAGGATCTCCCATTCGTCTTTCCAGCCTGGCAGTGCGCTTCCAGTCGCCCCATCCGCAATACTTCCCGTCGGTTCAGCCTTCACGAGCAACTGGAAGCGCGTGCCCTACGACACGCCTCGGGCGCTCGAGACGGACGAAATTGCGCTGCTCGTCTCCGACTATCGAAGCGCCGCCGAAAACGCGAAGAAAGCGGGGTTCGACGGTATCGAAATTCATGCGGCGAACGGCTATCTGCTGGATCAATTCCTGGAGGACAAGACCAATCATCGACACGATCGGTACGGCGGGTCGGTACAGAACCGGGCTCGCCTCCTTTTCGAGGTGCTTGATGCTGTAGCGGAAGTTTGGCCGTTGGATCGGATCGGCGTCCGGCTGTCACCCTTTGGCGAGAATGGCGATATCGCCGACAGCGATCCCAAGGCTCTTTTCGGTTTCGTAATCGAAAAACTGGCGGCCCGCGGGATCGCATATCTGCATCTTATCGAGCCCCGGTCGCGTGCCGGTTTGGTCGAGACAATTAACGAACAGGCGCCGCAGTCGGTCGCGGCGATGTTCCGTCCCTTGTTCCCCGGGCCGCTAATCGTGTCGGGTGGCTTCACGGCAGACAGCGCTGAACATGTCCTAGTGAATGGCTCGGCCGATCTCGTCGCGTTCGGCCGCACGTTCATCGCCAATCCAGACCTTCCGAAACGCCTCACCCTGCGCGCGCCGCTTAACCCCTACGATCGTGCGACGTTCTACGGCGGCGGCGAGCGTGGGTACGTCGACTACCCCAGCCTCGGCGACAGCGCGCCAAATGCCGTGGCGGAAGAGGCCGCGTAATCAACTAATAAGGACTTCACCATGAGCGAACACATAAAACTGACTGCACAGGACGGCGTACTCGAGATCTGTTTCGCGCGCCCGGACAAGAAGAACGCCCTGTCCAATGCAATGTATCGCGCCGCTCGCGAGGCATTGGAGAATGCGCAGACGGACAACGCGGTGCGCGTCGTGCTCTTCAGCGCCGAGGGTGGCACGTTCACCGCCGGAAACGACATCGCCGAATTTGCCAATGTTGCAAAAGGGGCTCCCAGCGAGAAACAAGCCCATCACTTTATCGCAGCGCTCGCCCGTGCTGAGAAGCCAATCGTGGCAGCCGTACCGGGTCTTGCCGTCGGCGTCGGCACAACGATGTTGCTACACTGCGATCTCGTCTACGTGGCCGATACAGCTAAACTAACCACACCATTCGTCAACCTTGGCCTGGTCCCGGAAGCCGCATCCAGCCTGCTCCTTCCAGCGCGAATCGGCCATTTGCGCGCCTTTGCCATGTTTGCACTGGGCGAGAGCGTGTCGGGTGTAGAGGCTGTCACTCTTGGCCTGGCGAACAAAGTCCTTCCGCAAGACCAAGTCAGAGATGCTGCGCTGGCAGCGGCGCGGGCGTTAGCCAAGAAGCCCCTCGGGTCAATTCTCGCGACGAAGAAACTCATGCGAGATGTTCGGGCGCTTCTGGCGAGAATAGATGAAGAAGGTGGTGTTTTCAGCGAACGCCTTAAGAGCGACGAGGCGCGCGAAGCGTTCCTCGCCTTTTCCGAACGTCGGGCACCCGATTTTTCTAAGTTTTCTCGGTAAAGATCGAGAGCGAGAGGCGGTAAAAAGCGATGAATGACTCGAACACGGCGGCATCGACCAAGTTTTCCAAAGTCATCGCCACGTTGAGCGCGCAAGATGATCATCTCTCCATCGCGCTTCCATCGGATTGGCTGCAGGGCCGCACTTCGTACGGCGGTCTTTCAGCCGCGCTGTGTCTTGAATCGACGTTGCGCGCATTCACAAGTCTGCCTCCTCTAAGATCTGCGCAATTTTCCTTTGTGGGGCCAGCGAGTGGCGTCCTGCGCATCACGCCGACAGTCTTAAGACAAGGCAAGTCGAGCGTGTTCACGAGCGTGGATCTGGAAGGGGAAAGTGGACTCGCCGTGCGGGGAACGCTTTGTTTCGGCGCCGAACGTCCGGTGTCGCACGAGTATGCTAAGCATTTGATGCCGGATTTGCCTCCTTCGGACGCCTGCCAGAGCTTCTACACGTGGCCTGACCGACCGAACTTCATGAGCCATTTCGATGGCCGGCTCGCAGCGGGCGGTGCTCCCATGACGTCCGGCACTGTGCCAGAAATGCTCGTGTGGTTGCGTCACCGCGACTCGGAGGTCAGCGACTCCATCGTGAGTCTGCTTGCTCTGGCGGATGCGTTGCCCCCTGCATCGTTTGTGTTGTTCCGCGAGAAAGTGCCGATAAGTACGATGACCTGGTCGATCGATATGCTTGAAGCCGACCCTAAGAGTCCAACCGGTTGGTGGCTTGTCAGAAGCGCCGCCGAAACTGTACGAGAGGGCTATTCAGCACAGACAATAGTGATCTGGAGTCCAGACGGCCGGCCGATACTTTCCGCTCGACAGAATGTGGCGATTTTCGCCAAAAAATAACAAAATATATGATGCTGTCAGTAACGCTCGCATTGAGAACAAGCGTTAGGCTCTGACGCGATTGGCAGACTTCGGGACCTGGAAGCTGCTATATCCCCTCTTTCGCTGGAATTGCATATGACGTCAGATTCAAATCTCCTTCGTTCGCTAAATGAGATCAATCAGCAGGCAGCGTTCAATCGCTGGAGCGAATTCGAGGTCCTTAATGCAGAACCTGGCAAAGTCACGTTAGGGATCTCGTGGCGCGAAGAGTTTGGACAGTATTCCGGGTACCTGCATGCGGGCATGATCGCCGCGTTGCTTGATACTGCCTGCGGCTTTGCCGCAGTTTCCTCAGTCGGATCGCGTGTGTTAGCTTCGCACTTCTCTGTGAACTTTCTCCGTCCCGCAGTCGGAAAGCGATTCGTCGCTCGCGCTCAAGTGATAAAACCTGGGAAGTCGCAGGTATTCACTTCGTGCGAGCTGTTTGCCGAGTCCGAAGGCAGTGAAAAACTTGTCGCTACGGGTGAGGCAATTTTGTCTGTGCCGAACAAGGCTTAGCGAATGCACCTCAGCTTCTTAGCTCACGTTGTCGACGGCCAAATACCGCTAATCGCGACAAGATAAGCGAATCAGGTCAGCATTCACGACCTTCTAGACGTAGGCTCGACCGAATGAGCCAACTGCTTAAGTGAGCTTGTCTGCGCTTTGGCCGTCAGGTTGGAGAAGCAGGAATGTCGGAACTAAGGTGAGCAGGGTGATCGCCGCCATGACCCACCACCCAGATTGAAAAGCACTGAGCCGCTCTTGTGTCGATGCGGACGAACCGACGATTGCCACGAAGATTGCAACACCAATGGCGATTGCTGCCTGGCGCGCCATGTTGATCATGCCCGAGCCGGTCGCGAAGGACGTCGGCGGCAAGGCGTGCGTGCCGGTACCCATCAGAGTGGGAAAGATGAGTCCGACCCCGATTCCGTTAAACGCCATGCCGGCGATGACAAGGGCAGTGTTTGGCTCTACTCCTATGAAGGTAGCCCAGACACAAAACCCAATAACGACTAATACGATGCCCACCGCCACGGCATAGGCGGGGCCGAATCGCCCAATCAGCTTTCCGGTAAGGAGCGAGGACGTGATGGGCACCAGTAACGGCCCCGGAATGATTGCGAGACCAGCTTGCAGAGCAGACCATCCCCATGCGGACTGGCCCCAGATGGCGACCGAGAAAAGCATGGCGCCGAACGTGATCGAGTAAGGGATTATCGCCAGAGCGGCGCCGGTAAAGGGGCGAATACGGAACAGCGTCGGATCGATGAGGGGATTTTCGGATCGTAGGCAGTGTGCAACGAATAGCGCCAGCAAGACGATCGAGATGGCGGCGCTGGCGGCAATTTCCAGTGATCGCCATCCCCAGGCGTTCCCCTTCACAATGGCGAAGATAAGGGATCCGATGCCACCGGTAATGAGCAACGCGGCAGGAAAACTCGGCCGTTCTACATCGTGGCCAGGCACGCTCGGGAGATTGCGCCAGGCGATCACCATGGCCGTCACACCAATCAAGGCGTTCACGACGAAGACCCAGCGCCAATCGATTGAGACAAGCACCCCGCCAATCAGAGGCCCGAGCGCGGCCGCAAGGCCGCCGATTCCCGCCCAGTTGCGCACCGCAGTAGCTCGGCTGTCGGGTGGAAACGAAGCCAGTAGCAGCCCGATAAGATGTCGGCGTCATGAGCGCAGCTCCAGCGGCTGCCGCGACGCGAAACGCGACCAATTCCCAGACCCCGCTGGCCGCGGCGCTGGCAGCGGAAGCTGCCGCGAAAATCCCGATGCCGAGAATGAAGCTGCGATCGCGACGGTATCCTTCAGCCAGTCGCCCGAAGAACACCAACAGCGCCGCATATGCGATCGCATAGCCGTTGAGAATCCACGACAGATCCTCAAGAGGTGTCCCCTTGAACTCCGCTGCAATCCTGGGCATGGCGATATTGACGCTGAACAGGTCCAGGTTGGGAAGGGCGGTGCCCACGCATGCGATTACAAAGACTTTCGATGGCGTCGCCATGAGTACGCTCCTTAGAGAGAACGACGACGTACCTGGCGCACAGCCACCCTATGAGCGATCCGGCAGACCAAATAGTTCAATCGGCAAGGCGCTTGATTAACGTAAAGATATATGACCGGTCATCTTCTGAGAGACCCAAAAGAGACGGCGCTCTGCAGACTTCAGGTGAAGATACTCGTGAAGACGACGCGCTCGAAGTGCTCAAGCGGTGACTTGTCCCGTTCAACCTTGGACCTGAGCACAGCTCCCTCCCAGGCGTTCAACAGGAAGCTCGCGATGGCCGAGGCAGGCAACCGCGGCTTAACGCGGCCCGCCTTTTCGGCGTCGCGCACGCAGGATTCGATCAAGCGAGTCCAAGCTGCGAAAATCGCAGCAAGGCGCTCACGCATATCTTTGCTATGCGCCGACCGTTCTGTGCTGAAGTTTCCGATCAGACAGCCTCTTTCAAATTTGCTGCGAACCAGAGCGTCTGACAGAGCACGAAAGTACCGACGTAGCCTCTCCACTGGGTCGAGGTCTGCGTCGTTAAGCAGTGCACGTCGACTGGCGCCGCTTTGCCAGAATCGCTCCAGCACCTCCACTGCCAGTGCCTCCTTGCTTTCGAAGTGATTGTAAAACGATCCCTTCGGTACGCCGGCGGCATCCGTGATGTCCTGAACGCCGCAGCCATTGAAGCCGTGCAGATGCAGGGTCTGCAGGGCGGCATCCATTAATTGTTCGCGGACGTTCGGTCTTGGCATGTTCTCACTCCACACTGCGTAATTTGACCGCTCATTTTACAAGTGAAGAGGTCGGGGTAGGGGGGATGGTAGCGGCGCTCCCTCGGTATGGCGGGATCGATTGGACTCAAGGCGCGTGCCCACTCCCGTCGGACGGGATGTCACGGTGCCACGACGTTTGTCGCATCAGCTCATACCGATGGGAATAGGATGAGAGATCTGCCGCGAACGCCGGGTGGCCGACAAGCCGTTCGAAGTGAGCGAGGGAGTTTGGAAAGGCCTCCCATTGCTCGCCGCTCAGGGTCGGCGAGAGGCTCAACGATCGAAGTACGCCGGCAGAGAGCTGCTCATTCGTCAGAAGAGCCAGCTCACAGGCGAAGCAGATGTCGGCCAGCGTGATTTCCTCTCCGACAAGGCAGGTAGCGCCTCCCGTCAATGCACGCTCGATCCCGCCCAGGTAGTTTGCAGTAGCCTGCTGCGCCCAGCCGTGGACATTCCCTTCAAGCTTTCCCGCGCGAAGTGCCAGGAGGTATCTCTGAGTGTCGTGCCCAAAGGATAGGCCGGCATCGAGGAAACTGTCTACACGCGATGCCTCGAACGGGTTCTTGCCGAATAGTGAGAGTCGATCGGCGCCAAGCCTCGCCACCAACCGCATAATGCTGTTCGACTCAAACACGCCGATCTTCCCATCGGCACTGAAAGCTGCGGGCACGGTACCGAACGGATGGGCGTCGAGGAACCGTTCAGTTTTATAGAGGACGATGTCTGCGAAGCCTCTCCTACCAACGCGAGCGAGACCCTTCAGCTCGTCGGCACCGACCTCCGAAAGCGGCCGCGCGTCAAAATCCCAGAGCCAGCTCTTAATGACGTCAGGGGATCCACCTCGCACTTCCACGTCGACGCCGCATAGCCTTCCGGCAATGGTGGCTTTCCACACGCGCGGATTCGGAAGATACGAGAATATTCGAACGCTGCTCTGCATTTAAGATCTCGCCTAGAATGGCTCCCTTGAGGTACGCAGATCGATCTCCTGTGACCATGCAGTCGCCGGTTGACGGTGGATGAACCAGTATGCCTCCGCAATCGCGTCGAGCCCGATCAACCCGGCTTCGCCTTTTTCGGCATACCGTGCGGGCTGCGACGCGCGCAGGCGATCGCCATTGATGCCGCCATCGATCACCACATGCGCGACATGTAACCCGAGCGGTCCATATTCTCGCGCCATGCTTTGACTAATCATCCGTAGCCCAGATTTGGCGGCGGCAAAATGAGCATAACCGGCCCGCCCACGGAGGCTTCCGGATGCGCCCGTAAAGAGCACCGTCCCGCGCCCGAGCGGAACAAGTCGGCGCGCGGCCTCACGCCCAGCCAAAAAGCCGGCGAAACACCCTACCCGCCAGAATTCCTCAAACAACTCGGCGGATAGCTCTCGGAAATCGAGACGGCGATTGTTTCCGGCGTTGAAGATCACAAGGTCGGGTGGCGCGTGCTCCTCGTCCTGCGCGAACGCTCTATCGAAGAGTCGCACAACATCCTCTTCCTTCGTAGCGTCCGTCGCAACCGGCTCAGCATCGCCGCCCGCTGCCGCAATAGTCTTTACAACCTGGTCGATCTTCGCCGCGGTCCGTCCCGCGACAAAGACTTTGTAACCTTCCATTGCAATTTTGCGGCACAACGCGGCACCAAGCCCTCGCTCCGCGCCCACGCCAACAACGATAGCCGCAGGTTTCTTGCTCATGCTGCCTCGTTCAGATTATCTGGATAGGCATATAATATGACCAGTCGTCTTAGTCGTCAAGCTCCGACTAATGATATCCGTACTTAATTGGTTTAACCCGCTTTGGTCACGAAGTTCATCCGCGTCTTTGACGTACGCAAGAGCAGCGGGCGCAAGCGCCGCCGCGCCCAGACGTACGGCGCCCTTTCCGGTGAAGCGGGCCCTGTGGATACGCAGCGTATCCCCTAGGGGAACAATCAGACTCCGATCAACAACCAAGGAGTCGGAAATGGAACTGTCCACTAAGTGTGAACCGTGGAACAAGGGCAAGCTCGTAGGCCAAAAGCCGCCACTCAAACCAAAGGATATTTGGGGCATTCGAATCCACTTGCAGAGCACGCATGCGGTTCGGGACCTCGCGCTGTTCAACCTGGCAATAGACAGTAAACTGCGTGGCTGCGATCTTGTCAGCCTGCGCGTGCGCGATGTGACGCACGCGTAAGCTTCCCCGTCAAGTAGACAACTCGGAAGTAGAGTCTTGCTTTGACTG
>CAZMGP010000094.1:0-13934 GCA_964565875.1 uncultured Enterobacteriaceae bacterium | reverse complement strand
TAGGCCATGTTGTCGTACACGCTCATGTGCGGGTAGAGCGCGTAGTTCTGGAACACCATCGCGATGTCGCGGTCTTTCGGCTCCAGATTGTTGACTATGCGGCTGCCGATGGCGATTTCGCCGCTGGTGATTGCCTCGAGCCCGGCGACCATGCGCAGCAGCGTGGACTTGCCGCAGCCCGACGGCCCGACGATGACCACGAACTCGCCGTCGGCGATGTCGATCGACACCCCTTTGATGATTTCGAGGTTGCCGAAGCTCTTCTTTACGTTGCGCAGTTCGAGTTTTGCCATGATTTGCGATGCGGGGTCCGCATCCTCCCCCAGGTCTGTGGCCGTTGTGCCGCGGCGGCCGCTTTATTTTTCCGTATCGACGAGTCCCTTGACGAACCAGCGTTGCATCAACAGCACCACAAGAGCGGGCGGCGCGAGCGCGAGCATGGCGGTTGCCATCACCAGGTTCCAGTCGACCGACGCGTCCCCGCCGGGGATCATGCGCTTAATGCCGATCACGGCGGTGTACATGTCTTCCTGCGTGGTCACCAGCAGCGGCCATAGGTACTGGTTCCAGCCGTAGATGAACAGGATCACGAACAGCGCCGCGATATTGGTCTTGGACAGCGGCAGCACCACGTCCCAGAAGAAGCGCATCGCGCTGGCGCCGTCGATGCGCGCCGCCTCCATGAGTTCGTCTGGGATGGTGAGGAAGAATTGGCGGAAGAGGAAGGTGGCGGTGGCCGAAGCGATGAGCGGCACCGTCAGCCCGGCGTAGGTGTCGAGCAGTCCCAGGTCGGCGACGACTTTGTAGGTCGGGAGGATGCGCACTTCCACCGGGAGCATCAGGGTGATGAAGATCATCCAGAAGAAGAAGTTCTTCAGCGGAAAGCGGAAGTAGATGAGCGCGAACGCCGAAACGATCGAGATCGCGATCTTGCCGATGGCGATGCTCAAGGCCATCACCAGGCTGTTGAGCAACATGTGCCCGACCGGCGCGGTGCTCGCGCCGGGGACGCCGTGCTCAATCACCGTGGCGTAGTTGTTCAGCATCTCGGTGCCCGGCAGCAGCGGAATCGGTATTTCGAGCATGCGCTCGGCGGTGTGGGTCGAGGCGATGAAGGCGATGTACAGCGGGAACGCGATCGCCGCGATGCACGCGATCAGGATCGCGTGGCAGAAGAAAGTGAGCAGCGGCCGGTTCTCGATCATATGTGTTTGGCTCGATATGAGGGGATATCTCCCCTCATGCTCCCCTATATCGGCACGCTGCCGAATTCATCTTGCAGCGTGCCATCAGTATTGCACCTTGCGCTCGATGTAGCGGAACTGCACTACCGTGAGCCCGATGACGATCGCCATCAGTACCGCCGACTGCGCCGCCGAGCCGCCGAGGTCCAAGCCTTTGAAGCCGTCGTGGAACACTTTATAGACGAGCGTCGTGGTCGCCCGCGACGGTCCGCCTTCGGTGGATGCGTCGATGATGCCGAAGGTGTCGAAGAAGGCGTACACCAGGTTCACCACCAGCAGAAAGAACGAGGTCGGCGAGAGCAAGGGAAAAGCGATGGTGAGGAAACGCTTCACCGGACCCGCGCCGTCGATCGCCGCGGCCTCGATCAGCGATTTCGGGATCGACTGCAAGCCGGCGAGGAAGAAAAGGAAATTGTACGGTATCTGCTTGAACAGCGCCGAAATCACCACCAGCGTCATCGCCTGGCTGCTGTTCAAAAGATGGTTCCAGTCGTAGCCCATCAGCTTCATGCCGTAGGCGAGGATGCCGATGGTCGGGTTGAACATGAACGACCACAGCACCGCCCCGATCGCCGGTGCGACCGCGTAGGGCCAGATGAGCAGCGTCTGATACACCATGGCGCCGCGCAGCACGTAATCGCAGCAGGCGGCGAGGACGAGCGCGATGCCGAGCGCGCAGGTCGCCACCAGCACCGAAAACACTGCGGTTACCTTGAAAGATTCGATGTAGAGCTCGTCCGCGAACAATAGCTTGAAATTCTCGAACCAGACGAACTCGGTGTTGATGCCGAACGCATCCTGCACCAGCATGGACTGCCACAGCGCCTGCGCCGCCGGCCAGATGAAGAACACGATGGTGATCGCGAGCTGCGGCGCCACCAGCGCATAGGGCAACCAGCTGACCGGGAACTGTGTGCGTTTTTCCATGCTCAATAGCTAATCGGCTGTTGAAAAGCGCTCAGCGTGCAAAATTATGCGACCTATCGTCATGCTCTCTTGGCGAGTAGCGCTTTTCAATAGCCCTAGCTTGGGGGATCTAAAAAGGGGCCTTAGGAAGGGGTGGGGCCCTTCCTTTCCCACCTGGGCCCCCTTTTTTCCATTCACGACGAACGGCCCCGCAGGGCCGTTCGTATGAGGTTTGCCGTGCCGGTCTTACTTCGCACTGCCCTTGTTGGCGCGCTCGAACTTGCGCAGTTCGGCGTTGCCGCGCGCGACTGCATCGTCGAGCGCCTGCTTCGGCCCCTTCTTCTGCGCCCAGACCGACTCCAGCTCCTCGTCGATGATGCCGCGGATTTGCACGAAGCTGCCCAGGCGGATGCCTTTCGAATCCTTGGTCGGGTTCTTCATCAGCAGCTGCTGGATGGCGACGTCGGTGCCGGGATTGGCATCGTAGAAACCCTGCTTCTTGGTGAGGTCATAGGCCGCCTTGGTGATCGGCACATAGCCGGTCTTCTGGTGCCACTCGGCCTGGATCTCGGGCGAGGACATGAAGGTGAAGAATTTCGCTACGCCCTTGTATTCCGCCGGCTTGTGGCCCGCCATCACCCACAGGCTCGCGCCGCCGATGATCGAGTTCTGCGGTGCGCCCTTGACTTCGGGATAGTACGGCAGCTGCGACACGCCGAATTCGAACTTCGCGTTGCGCTTGATGTTGGCGTAGGCGGCCGAGGAGCTGGTCAGCATGGCGCAATCGCCGCCGTAGAATTTCGCTTCCGGTTCGTTCGCCCGACCGGCGTAGGTAAACAGGCCTGCTTTCACCCAAGAAGAAAGCTTGGCGATGTGCCGGATCAGCACTTCGTTATTGAACACCAGCTTGGTATCGAGGCCGCCGAAGCCGTTCTGCTTGGTGGCGAACTCGGTGTTGTGCCAAGCGCTCATGTTCTCCAATTGCACCCAGGATTGCCAGCCGGAGGTGAAGCCGCAGGCCGCGCCGGCCGCCTTGACCTTGGTCGCCGCATCCTGCACTTCGTCCCAGGTCTTCGGCGGCTTGGCCGGATCCAGCCCCGCCTTCTTGAAGGCGTCCTTGTTGTAGTAGAACACCGGGGTCGAGCTGTTGAACGGCATCGAAATCATTCGTCCCTGGGTGTCGCTGTAATAGCTCGCCACGGCCGGCATGTAGGACTTCGGGTCGAACTTCTCGCCGGCCTGCGCCATCAGTTCGTACACCGGCTTGATCACCTTCTTCCCGGCCATCATGGTGGCGGTGCCGACTTCGAACACCTGCAGGATGTGCGGCGCTTTGCCCGAGCGGATCGCTGCGACCGCCGCCGTCATGGATTCGGTGTAGCCGCCCTTATAGACCGGCACCACCTTGTATTCGGATTGCGAGGCGTTGAACTTGTTGGCGATGTCGTTGACGCGATCGCCCAGCGCGCCGGTCATCGAGTGCCACCATTGAATCTCAGTGGCGGCCTGAGCACTCGCGGCGCCGAATGCGCAGCCCGCGAACAGTGCGAGGCAAAGCTTTCTTAGTTTCATGATGGACTCCTTTTTGGGATTTGTAGAGGCTCGATTATTGCTTGCCGTTATTATATGAATTTTGATTGCCATCATATTACAGCTAGATTGCGCCTGCCAGGGGCGGCCGCTGCCGCTGTATACGCAGGTCGGTGCCGCTAAGCGGCGCGCGTTTACTCGCCCATGTTAGTATCGAACCATCACGCCTGCGCGACGTGATTCCAGTGCACGCCATGTCCTCCCCTGCATTCAAGCTGTTGCGCCTAATGGGCGATGCCCGCCTGCGCTCCGGAACGGAGCTGGCGAACGCGGCGGGCATGTCGCGCGCCGAGCTCGCGCGCGCGCTGGCGGAGCTCGAATCCCTCGGCGTCGAATTGCGCAAGGTGCGCGGCCGTGGTTACGGTCTTGTCGAGACGCACGACTGGCTAGCCGTGGACGCGCTGCGCGCATTGCTCGGGGAAGAGGCAAGTAGTTTCCGATTCGAACTGCTCGATGTGTGCACCTCGACCAATACGCTTTTGCTCGAACGCGCGCGCGCCGGTGCGCCTTCGGGCAGCGCGATCGCCTGCGAGTTGCAAAGCGCCGGGCGTGGTCGCCGCGGGAATAACTGGCACTCGACGCTCGGCGGCAGCCTCACCTTCTCTTTGCTTTGGCGCTTCGCAACAGGCGCGGCGGTGCTCTCCGGCCTGTCGCTCGCCGCGGGCGTCGCCGTAGCGCGTGCGCTCGAATCCGTCGGCGTCGAAGGCGTGGAACTCAAGTGGCCGAACGATCTGCTGCACGCGGGGCGCAAGTTGGGCGGCATGCTGATCGAATTGCAGGGACCCGCCGCCGGGCCGTGCGCGGCGGTCCTCGGTATCGGGCTCAACCTTCGCCTGCGGCCGGAGCTGCGCGCGGCAATCGCGCAGCCGGTGACCGACATCGCCGCCGTTGCGGCAAAGCGCATCGGCCGCAACCAGTTGCTCGCGGCTGCCTTGCGCGAACTCGCGGCGGTACTGGCGCTCTTTGCCGAACAGGGCTTCGCTCCCCTGCGCGCGGAATGGATGAGCCGGCACGCGCACCAGGGCAAGCCGGTGCGGCTGACCGCGGGGGAGGGGCAATCCATCTCGGGTGAGGCTATCGGCGTAGCCGAAGACGGCGCGCTCCTGCTCGCGACCCCGCGCGGCGTCGAGCGTTTCTTGAACGGCGAATTGTCGCTGCGCGGCGCGTAATCCGCGTCGCGAAGGTTGTCGCCGCATGGACCTCACGGTAATCTTGCGGCTCGCTCTGATATCTGGGTGGAATCGGCGAGGGGGAACGTATGGCGCGCATCGCGATTGGCGGTTTTCAGCACGAAACCAACACCTTTGCCCCGACCAAGGCCGACTATCGCGCCTTCGCCGAAGGACAGGGGCGCCCGGGACTGCAAGTGGGCCCGGCGATTGCTGCGACGGTAGCCGGCGCGAACATTCCGGCGGCGGGTGCGCTCGATACGCTGCGCGCGCTTGGCCATGAGACCGTGGGACTCGCTTGGGCTGCGGCTTCGCCTTCGGCGCATGTGACGAGCGAGGCATTCGAACGCATTGCTGGCGAGCTCCTGCAGCGCCTCGCGCTGGCCGCGCCGGTGGACGGCGTGTACCTGGATCTGCACGGCGCGATGGTCACCGAGCAGTACGACGACGGCGAGGGCGAATTGCTCGCGCGCGTGCGCAAGCTCGTCGGCGCGCGCGTTCCCATCGTGGCGAGCCTGGACCTGCACGCCAACGTGACGCGCGCCATGCTCGAGTCGGCTGACGGCCTGGTCGCCTACCGCACCTACCCCCACGTCGATATGGCGGCGACCGGCGCACGCGCGGCGCGGCTGCTCGATGCGACGCTGGCGCGCGGACGGCCGATGGCAAAGGCGGCGCGCAGCTTCGATTTTCTCACCCCCATCTCCTCGCAATGCAGTCTCATCGATCCCTGCAAGAGCCTGTATGAGTTGCTCGAACGCTTGGAGGAGAGACATGGCGTGACGCTGTCCTTCACGCCCGGATTTCCCATGGCCGATTTTCCCGAATGCGGCATGGCGGTGTTCGGCTACGGCGCGGAGGCGGCGAAAGTGCACGCCGCGGTCGCGGAGTTGTCGCAGGCCGTCGCCGCTGCCGAACCCGACTTCGCCCTCGATCTGCTCGAACCCGAAGAGGCGGTGAAGCGGGCGATGAGCCGCGGCGAACGCGGCGCGCCGGTGGTGCTCGCCGATACCCAGGACAATCCGGGTGCCGGAGGCAACGGCGATACCACCGGCCTGCTTGCGGCCATGATCCGCCTGCGGGCGCAGGATGCGGTCCTGGGGATGTTGATCGACCCGACCGCGGCGGCGGCGGCACACGCGCTCGGCCGCGACAAGTCGGCGCGATTCGCGCTGGGCGAGCGTTCCGGCGTGCCCGGCCGAGTGCCGCTTGCGGGCGAGTTCAGTGTGGAAGCCCTGAGCGACGGCGAGTTCAGAGGGACGGGTCCGTTTTACGGCGGACTGGCACTGAAGCTCGGGCCCATGGCACTCGTCAGAAGCCGCGAAGCGCCGGGTGTGCGCGTAGTCTTGGCGACGAAGAAATGCCAGACGGCCGACCAGGCAATGTTTCGCCATCTCGGCGTCGAGCCAAGGGCCGAGCGACTGCTGGCAGTGAAGAGCTCGGTGCATTTCCGCGCCGATTTCCAGCCCATCGCAAGGGAAGTGCTGGTGGTGCGTGCGCCGGGGCCGGCGCTTGCCGATCCGGCCGATCTTCCCTGGAAGCGCCTGCGCCGCGGCATGCGCCTGCGCCCCCTCGGCCCCGCTTTCGGAAGCACTTAGCGGTTTCGCAAGACTGATCGCGGCGAGCGCGTAGTTCCCACAGAGAGGCTAAGATGGCCAAACGCTTTGTCATCGCGCTGGTCAAGCACGAGACCAATACATTCTCGCCCATCGCGACGCCGCTCTCCGCCTTCGGCCACGGCAACGGACCTTCTCGCGGCGAGGATGCGCGCGCGGCCTTCTCCGGCAGCAACACGCCGTTCGCTGCATTCCTCGACATTGCCCGGCGCGAGGGCGCGGAGGCGGTGACGCCGATCGCCGCCGAGTCCTGGCCCTCGAACTGCGCGACGCGCGCGACCTTCGAAACGCTCCTTGCTCCGCTCGAAGCCGCCGTGCGTGCGGGCTGCGATGCCTGTTTCCTCGATCTGCACGGCGCCATGGTGGTGGAGGACTGCGACGATGCCGAAGGCGAGATTCTCAAGCGCCTGCGCCGCATCAGCCCCGATCTGCCGATCGCGGTCACCTTCGATTACCACACCAACCTGTCGCCGGACATCGTCGCCAACGCGAGCGTGATCACGGGCTACAAGACCTATCCGCACATCGACATGTACGAGGCCGGCTTTCGCGCCGGCGACATCCTCGCGCGTTCGCTGCGCACGGGCGCCCGGCCGGTGATGAGCTGGGGCTGGCTGCCGCTGGTGTCTTCGATCATGCGCCACGCTCCCGAGGACGGTCCCTCGGGCGAGATCCTTGCTTACGCCCGCGGCATGGAGAATTCCGGACGCGTGCTCGCGGCGACGCTCTTACCCGGCTTTGCCCACGCCGACACGCCCTATACCGGTGTCTCTGCCGTGGTCGTGGCCGAGGCCGGCGCGCAGGCGGCAGCCGAGGAAGTGCGCAGCCGCATGCTCGCCATCGCCTGGGAACGGCGCGCGGAGTACGTATTTCATCCCGAGCCGCTGGAGCAATCGGTGGCGCGTGCGCGCGCGCTCGGCGCGAGCCGCCAGGCGGGTCCGATATTGCTCATCGATCATTGCGACAACTGCGGTTCGGGCGGCGCCCAGGACGTGATGCGGGTGGTGGAGGAGACCTTCCGCCAGCAGCTGGAAGACGTCGCCATCGCGCCGATCCGCGATCCGCAGGCGGTGGCGCAGATGGTGGCGGCCGGCATCGGCGCCAACGTCAACCTTGCCCTCGGCGGCAAGACCGACATGCCTTCCATTGGCCTGCGCGGCCAGCCTCTCGCCGTCTCGGGCCGGGTGCGCAACATTACCGACGGCGAAATCGTGTTCACCGGCCCGATGTACACCGGCTTGAAGAGCCATCTCGGGCGCACCGCCGTGCTCGATACGGGCCGCGCGCAGATCGTTGTCACCGAGCGCCATCACGAGCCTTTCGATCTGGTGATCCTGCGCCATTGCGGCATCGAGCCGACACGCAAGAAATTCATCATGCTGAAATCGCGCATCCACTATCGCGCCGGCTTCAAGCCGATCGCATCCCATATCGTCGAGTGCGCGGGCGCCGGGGTCACCGACGCGGACCTGTCGGTCTATCCCTACCGCAAGCTCAAGCGGCCGATCTATCCTTTGGACCCCCTATGAGCCCCGCTCGGCGCTGCGCGATTCGAGTTCCGCTGGGCGCACCGGCGAGCGCTGCATGCGGGCGGGGACATCCCATCTGCGCTCGATTCGCCGTAGAATGACGCACCCGGTCGGCCGCTGCAGAAGATGAACAGACAATACAGCCTCCTCGTCGATATCGGTAATACCTTCGTCAAGTGGGGGCGCTACAAATTTCCTTCGAATGCGTTGGCCCACGCGAGCTGTCTCAACTCGGGCCACGCGCTGCTGGAGGAAATCCCCACCCTCGTGGCGCCGCTGCGCAAGTTTCCGGCGCCGCAGCAGATCGTGATTTCGAACGTCGCCGGGACGCGGGTGCGCGCGACGGTGCTGCGCCTGCTCGAGATCTGGCCCGATGCGCCCCCACCTTATTGGGTGATCGCCAAGGACGAGCAGTGCGGGGTGAAGAACGGCTACCGCAATCCGGCGCAATTGGGCAGCGACCGCTGGGCTGCGCTGATCGGCGCGCGCACGCTGCACGGCGGCCGGCCGGTGCTGGTGGTCTGCTGCGGCACGGCGACGACCATCGATTTGCTCACCGCCGAAGGGCGCTTCGCCGGCGGCTGCATCATGCCCGGGGTCGGCACTATGCTGCGTTCCTTGCACGAGAAGACGGCGGCGCTGCCCGACGCGGACGGCATCTATACCGAGTACCCGGTGCAAACGGTGGATGCCATCGTCAGCGGCTGCCAGCACGCCCAGGCGGGGGCGGTCGAGCGCATTTACGATCTCTACCGGCGCGAGCACCGCGATCTGTTGTGCCTGGTGTCCGGCGGCGCGGCGAAGGCGTTGACCCCGCATCTTGCCATCGTGTTCCGCTATCACGACAACCTGGTACTCGAGGGCCTGCACGCGATCAGCTGCGCGCTCGCCCAGGAGGCGCGCGAAGGCCTGTCTGGGATACAGAAAGTGTAGGCGATGCGCATCGCGTTCTTCCTCCTGGTGCTGGCCAATGCGGCATTTTTCGCTTACGCCTGGTGGAGCGGCGACGCCGACGCGAACGGCGAGGCGCAACTCATCGCGCAGCAGCTCAATCCGGAAAAGATGCGCCTGCTCGGGCAGACCGAGGTCGGCGCGTTGACGCGCAAGTCCGAGGCGCCCAAAGCCGAACCTGCGAAAGCGGCGCTCGCCTGTCTGGAGTGGGGCGGCTTCGGCAGCGCCGACGCCGAGCGCGCGGCACAGGCGCTCGCGGGGCTGCAGCTCGGGGCGAAGCTCACGCAAAGAAGGCTCGAAGACGTGACCGGCTTCTGGGTCTACATTCCGCCGCTTGCCAACCGCCAGGCGGCGACGCAGAAGGCGGGCGAATTGAAGCGCATGGGAGTAGACGACTATTTCGTCGTGCCCGACGATCCCAAATGGCGCTTCGCCATTTCGCTGGGCGTGTTCAAGACGCAGGAAGCGGCAAGCGCGCGGCTCGCCGCCTTGCGCGCAAAAGGCGTGCGCAGCGCGACGCTGGGTCCGCGCGACACCCAGCCGGGCAAGACCTTCTACCAGGTGCACGACGCGGACGCGGCGCTGGCGGCGAAGCTCGGCGATTTGAAGCAAAGCTATCCCGGCACGGAACTGCGCGAGTGCCCGGCGGCCGAGGGTTAGGCGCCTCCGACGTGCATCAGTCCCAGGCCACGCCGTCCGCCGCAATCGATCTGAGGCAGGCGCAGACGCCAGAGGACCTGCGCCTGGCGCGTGAGCTGTTTCGCGAATACGCCGACTGGCTCAAGGTCGACTTGTGCTTCCAAGGCTTCGACGAGGAACTCGCCGGCCTCCCGGGGAAATATGCGCCGCCCGCGGGCCGGCTGCTGCTCGCGCGCGCAGACGGCGCCGCCGCCGGATGCATCGCTTTGCGCCCGCTCGAACCCGGCGTGGGCGAAGTGAAACGCATGTACGTGCGCCCGGCGTTTCGCCGCCGCGGCATCGCCCGGGCATTGGCGGACGCCTTGGTCGCGCAAGCGCGCGCCATCGGCTATCAGCGCCTGCGCCTCGACACGCTGTCCTTCATGCGCGATGCGGGCGCGCTGTATCGCAGCCTCGGCTTCGTCGAAATCGCGCCCTATTACCATAACCCCTTGCAGGGCACGATCTACCTCGAACTCGAGCTGTGACGCAAGCGTCCGCACGGACGCTTGCCACGCTCGTCTCGGTATACATTCTTCCGTCGCTGCGCTCGCTGCTTCTCCGCATGGCGCGCTGCCTCCCGCTCCGGCCCCTGGGCGCGAGAGCAATATCACCAAGGGACTAGACCGTTTGGATGAGTGCTTCACGCGCGCGAAGAGGGCAAAATAGTCGAAGCACGGGCTGGGAAATCACGCCTGTCCCGCAGCGGTCATGAACCAGCAAACCTTGAAGAAGCTTGCCGGGTTGAAGAACTCGGAAGACCTCAGTCGTGCCGTCGAGGATTTGTGCCGACCCTTCGGCAAGACGCGCGACATCCGCCTGCTGCACAATCAGAAGCGCGGCGAGTACCTGTGCTTCGTCGAATTCGACCCTCCCAGCATCAGCGCTTCTGTCATAGATAAGCTCGGTGGGATCAATTTCGGCAGCGGCGTCGCTTTTCGCATTCCCTTGCCGAAAGACAACAACTAGCGGCGCCCAAGCGCTTTGGCGCGAGCTTCGCTTGCGCTTGGCCTAATCCTTTGCCGGATGCCGCGCGAGCCAGGCGCTCGCTTCTTCGCGCAGGCTGGCACGCTCGCTCGCAGCCAGACCCGGTGGGTCGAACCGATGGCGTAAGTGCAATTGCAGCAGGCGTCGCATGCCTGCGATCTCGAGTCCGGGTGCCATCGCGATCCGCGCCAGCCACTCGCCTGGCGGCTCTTGCGTGCGCCGCGCATGTCCGAGTTCGGCGAGGCGCTGCTCGACGAGATAGAACTCCGAGTCCTGCCCTGGCCAAGCCGGTGTGTCGGCGAGCGCGCCGGGCAGCTGAGCGGCGCGCGCTCCGCGCAGGCTGCGCCAGGCGAGCCAAAGCAGCAGGGGCAGCGCGAGCCAGGCGAGGATGCCGTAGCCGGCGTCGCCGCGGTTCGAGCGCTCGGCAAGCGCGAAGCGCAGCCACGACCAGAGATCGGCAAGCGGTACCCAGAACGGCGCGGCCGCCGCCTCGGCGGCGAACCATCCGGGCGGTGTCGTATCGATATCGCGCCAGGCGCCGTCGATCCAGACGCGCGCCCAGGCATGAGCATGGCGTTCACGGACCATGTAGGCGGCTTCGAACTCGCTCCATTCCTGCGCCGAGAAGCCGGTTGCGTAGCGGGCGGGTATCCCCGCGGCGCGCGCGAGCAGCACTGTGGCCGTGGCGAAATACTCGCAATGCCCGGCGCGGGTCTTCTGCAGAAAATTGCCGAGCGCGGTGCCGGTGGCGGCGGGTCTGCCCTGGCTGGTGGAATAGGAAAAGCCGTGCTCGAAATACCCGCGCAGCGCCGCCAGCGCCCGCTCGGGCGGCAGCGCGGCGAGCTGCAGGCTGGTGGCGGTCGCGGCAATTACCTCTGCCTCCGCTCTCGGCACGCGCAGGTCCTGCGGCGTCGGTGCGCCGTAGGCCGCACCAGAGGAGCCGCCTAGGGCACGATAGCTCACGAACCCCGGCCGGCGCGCCGCTTGCACCGCCCCCAGCGCGTTCGATTTGAGTTCGCTCGCCGCGAGGCCTGCGATGCGCGCCGTGTTCGCGGGCAGGGTCAGTACCGGATTGTCGACTGCATCCTCCTGCACCGCGACCCACCAAGTCGCCTGCCCCTTTCGTTCGAGCGACCAGCTCGTGGCGTCGTCGTCGGGGGCGAGCGGCGCGAACCTGCCGTTGCGCGCAACCCAGGTGGCGCCGACGTAATCGTCGTAGCTCGCGCGATGCAGCAGGAGCGGGGGCTTGAGCGCCGGATCGGCGGTGACGCGCAGCAGGATGCGTCCGGAGAGCTTCAGTTCGCCGATGGCGCCGATGTCCGTGGTGCTGCGGTAGGGATCGGTGCGCGCGCCGCCGCTGATCCAGTCCGAGGCGGCGCCCTCCAGCCACAGCTGCAAGCGGTGCAGCTCGAGCTGGCCGCCGTAGCCGGCGAGCGCCGCGCCGGCCAGCATGCCGACTGCGAGCAGCGGCGTGAAGCTGCGCGGACGCGCAAGCCATAGCGGCCACGCGCTAAGCAGGCACAGGCCGACGTAGAACTGCTCGCCCGGACGATTGGCGGCGCTGGCGGCAAGCAGCCACAGGGCGTAAAGCGGAAAGCCGAAGTCGATGCTGATCGCGCGGCGCAGGGGGCGGCGCCTCAGGCTCCAGAACAGCACCGACAGGTCGATGGCGGGCGTCGTGCTCCAACGCTGCGCCAGGGCGAGCGGCGCGACGATGAGCGGCAGCCACTGGAACAGCAGCACGATGGCGCGCGGATTGCCGAAGCTGAAATACAAATAGCCGGCGACCACGAGGAACAGCAAAGTGCAGGAGTCGGCCACGCGGTTGAACTGCGCCGGTGCAAGCGCCCAGCGCTTGCGCGCGTAACGCGGCGCTTCCAGCAGCACCGCGGCAGCCAGCGCCGCGAGCCAATTGTCGGTCTGCCAACCCCAGAACAGCGCCGCGGCCCCGAGGAGAAAGGGCAGGGCGTTCATAGGCGCGCCAGACCTTCTTCGATCCGCCCCGGCGTGAGCACGCAAATCCAGGACGGCGCCTTGGCGATAGCCTGTTCGCTCAACACCAGCACTTGCAGCGGCAATCCCGAGCGGCGCAGATCGCGCGCGAGCGCTTCGCGCGCGGCGTCCCAGGCGAGCAGGATGAGTATGCAGGCGGAGACCGACCCGGAGCGCTCGATGACGGCGTCGTGCAGCCTTTGGAACGCCTCTGTCCCCGAGGCGCGCACGCCGGAGAGGATTTCGAGCAAGCTCTCGCTCTGCAGCAGGCCGCGGCCGGCCGTATAGCGATAGATCTCGGCGCCGACGAAGACCAGGTCGAGCAGACACTCCTGCGTGTCGACGCTGCAGGCGAAGGAGGCGGCGAGCGAAACGGCATCTTCCAATGCGGCGTCCGCGTCTGCGCCGGCGAAGGTGTCCAGCACCAGGGCATAGCGGCTGAAGTACTCGTCCTGGTATTCCTTCACCACCGGTTTGCCGCTGCGGGCGAAGCCCTTCCAGTGGATGCGTTTGAGCGGATCGCCCGGTCGGTAATCGCGCAGGCTCATGAACTCCTCGGATTCGCCCACGGAGGAGGCGAGCGTCACGCCGCCGGGCTGATAGCGTCGCGTCCCGGGCAGGGCGAGCTCGGGCAGTCGATAGCGCCGCGGCAGCACCGCCAGCCTATTCGACTGACCGATGGGTGCGAGTCCGCGGACGAGCCCCAAGGGATCGGCGCGCGCGATGCTCGTGCCAGTGAACTTGAGCGTGCCGCGACGGTAGGCGACGCCGTGCACGCGCAGCTCGACTGCCGCCCCGGCGGCGAGCGCCGGAAGCGCCGTTTCACCGACCTGCCCGATCTCGTTGGCCAGGGTGATCCGTCGCCAGTGGCGGTAGCTCGGAAACTGCGCCGCGGCACGCAATTGGTCCAAGCTCGGACGCGGATCTGCGAGCTCTTCGAGCAGGGCGAGGCCGTCGGCGCGCTTTTTGCCCGTGTTCTTCACCACCACGCGGTAATCGAACGGCGCGCCCGCGGTCACCGTGCGCGGCAGCGCGCGCTCGACTTCGAACTCCGGTCTCAGGCGCGAGGCCGCGAGCGCGGCGCAGGCGAGCAGAGCGCAAAGAAAAGTGAAGATTTGGTAGGCGAGCGTCTGATTGGTGTCGATGCCGAGCGCGGCCGCGACGACGAGCGTGCCGAGGACGAGCGCGCCGGCCCGGGTGAGGCGACGCCGCAGGGCGTAGCCGATGCCGGAGACGGCGCGAAACAGCCGATAGAAAAAGCGCCACACGATC
>CAZMGP010000093.1:0-14046 GCA_964565875.1 uncultured Enterobacteriaceae bacterium | reverse complement strand
TCCCCCCTTGTGGGGGAAAGTCCCCTTGGGGCATATCCCCTCATATTCAAATCATCTCTTCGATCGCCGCGATCGCGGCGATCTACGGGCGGGGCCGTCAGTTGGTAATGGCGGCCCCGCCCATTTCCAGCAGCAACACCGCTTCTTCGTCTTTGGGCGCCGGCCCGAAGCGATGCCGCAGAGGGCGTCCGGTGCCCAAGGGATCGTCGGCCGAAAACAGGATGTCCGCGACCGTCCCGCGTCCCGATACGCGCAAGTCCTCGTTCTCCCAGTCGGCGTGAAAGCAGAAGATGACCAGGCTCTCGCCGCCGGGCAGCGCGGCGCAGCGCACCAGGGTCCGGTCCTGCATGACGTCGAGCACGCCGCGTATCCCCTCCTCCGCATCCGCCACGTAGGCGAATTCGACGTAGGTCGCGCCGTGCGCGGGCGCGGCATCGATCCACAGCACCTGCCCGTGATCTTCCGCCGTCGGCCGGGAGAGGTAGTCGGTGGGAAACGCGATCCAGGCCACGCGTGCGGCCCGGCCGCTGCCGCGCGGCGGCGTCGCGGCCCGGCGCCAACGGAAACCGGCGCGGTCGCGCAGCACCGCAGGCGCGCCCTCCGCGCCGCTGTGCGCGCTGCGGCAGACGCCGGACTTCTTGAAACTGTAGGACTCGACGCCCGCAATCGAGCTCGTGCCAAGGTTGAAGTCGCCCAAGCGCGTGGTCGATGCATGCCAGATGTCCGAGACGTAACCATCGGGCCGTCTGACGCCGAAACTCAAGTCGAGCAGGTGGTGCGACATGGCTGCCTCGGGTCTGCGAGGCGCAGACCCTTTCGATTCGCCATTATCGTTCCAAATCGCACGCGTGCGCAAAGCAGGCCGCGGCATAGAAACCCTATTCGCGTGGGCGCCGCGTTCGACAGGGACGTTCAGAACCTCAGTACGCCGGAAGTGCCGATCGCGGCCTCGTCGCCGGCCAGGCCGTGCACACCGGCGCCCAGCAGGCGGATCGGCCTGCGTCCCGCATCCGTGCGCTCGAGTAGGGTAAGTGCGCGCGCGGCGATCTCGTCTGCATCGCGCGTCGGCACCGCCGAGGTATGGCTGCGCGTGACGGTGCTGAAGTCGGCGTAGCGCACCTTGATGCTGACCGTGCGCGCGAGCAGGTGCTTGCGCGCGAGCGCCTCGGCGCTCCTGCGCGCCATGCGCTCGACCTCGTCCCGCACCGCATCGAGCTCGGTGAGGTCCTCGTCATAGGTGTTTTCGCAGCTCACCGACTTGGTCGGCCGGTTCGGCACCACCGGCCGCGGATCCTCGCCCTGCGCGAGCCGCTGCAGCGCCGCCGCCAGGCTGCCCACCGCGCGGCGCAGCGCCTCGGCGTCGGCCGTGCGCACCTCGACCAGGCGTTCGATGCCGATTTTGCGCAGCTTCGCCGCCGTCACCGGTCCCACGCCCCACAGCGCGTCCACCGGCAGTTGCTGCAGAAATGCCTCGACCCGCGCCGGCGAGATGACTGTGAGGCCGTCCGGCTTCTGCCAGCCGGAGGCGATCTTGGCGAGGAATTTGTTGGGCGCGACTCCGGCCGAGGCGGTGAGCCGCGTCTCTTCCAGGATGCGCGCCTTCAGCTGCTTCGCCACCGCGGTGGCGAGCGGCTCGCCCCACAGGTTGGCAGTGACGTCCAGATAGGCCTCGTCCAGCGACAGCGGCTCCACCAGCGGCGTGCAGGAGCGGAAGATTTCGAGTATCTGGCGCGACACCGCGCGATAGCGCGCGAAATCGGGCCGCACGATGGCGAGCTGCGGGCACAGGCGCACGGCGCGCGCCATGGGCATGGCCGAGCGCACGCCGAAGGCGCGCGCCTCGTAGCTCGAAGCCGCCACCACGCCGCGCGAATTGGGTTCACCGCCGACGGCGACCGGCCTGCCGCGCAGCGCAGGGTCGTCGCGTTGCTCGACCGACGCGTAGAACGCGTCCATGTCGACATGGATGATGCGGCGTACCTCGGCTTTCAATGCTTGGCTGGGAGATGAAGCGAAGCGCCCATTGTTCTATCGAGCAAGGTCGCGGTCAATGCACTAGGAGCGGCGCCTCTAGCCCCTTGGGGCCTCGCTGCGATCGATGTTCGCTCGAAGCATGATCGGCCCGGGGGCGGGCCTCCCACAAGCTGCGGGCCGCCCACCCAAAAGGAAAAAGGGGACGCGAACGCCCCCTTCTTCCTTGCTGCTCAGCTTGTTGTCATCTTAGCGCCCGTAACGGTTGTCATCGTTACAGGCCCAACTTAGAGGAGCACGAGGGGATCCGGGTGGGAACGGAAGGGTCCCACCCCTTCCTTGGCCCCTCGTATTGTTACAGCCCTCAAGCGAACGCTTCGGCGCGCTTCATCAGTTCGTCGAGACCGGCTTCGTTCGGATTGGCCGGCTTGCCCGGGTGGATGATGGCCACCTGGCAATTTTCGGCGGCTTCCACCAACTGCGCATAGGTCCCGGCCTTGATGTCGGCAATGTAGGCCTGCTTGTTGCCGTCGTACATGAACATCTTGTTGTTTATGTTGGTGCACTCGTTGCAGGTCGCACAGCGCGGTGTCTCGATATACGCCTCGTCCGAAGAACGCTCGGGCTCGGCCTCGGGCGCTGCCGCCGCGAGCGCTGCGGCAGCGACGGCCGGAGCGGCGGCAGCCACCACAGCGGCCTGAGCCTCGGCTTCCTTCTGCATGCGCTCTTCCCATGCGCTCTTCTCGCGCGCGAGCAGCTTCTCCGCATGCGAGTTGTGCACGCCGCCCAGTTCCTGCAGGCTGTGCCACATCTCGCGGCAGCGGCGCGCTTCGCGAATCAGGCGCTCATCGACGATCACCTTCTGCAGCACGTTGTCGGCGTCGACCATGAGCACGCTCGGCACTTTGTCCGGCAAACCCTTGCGCTCGCGCGTCAAGGACTCGTCCACCGGGATCATGCTGCCGTTCCATTTCTCTTTCGGCACGCGCGCGAGATGCTTGGCGTAGCGGCGATCGCTGGCGATGAAATCGACCAGGGTGAAGGCGAGGTCTTGCGATTGGCGCTGGTGGTCTTCGTCCTCGTAGGCGAAACCCTGGATCGGCCAGTCGAGCTCGACTTGCGAATTGGCTTCCAGATGGAAGCGCGAAGCCCAGTTCGAGCCCGCCGCCGGATCGTAGGCGAAGGCGGGGAAAGCGCGCGATTCCATCGCTGCGGCTGACATCAGATACGGCGGCAGGCCGGACGCAGCGGCGCCCGCGCCGGAATAGACGGAAAACAGCGCCGGCCCGTGATAGCTGAGGCCGCGCAGGATGCGTTCGCGGAAGCGATACAGATTCGAGCTCGCAGACTGGAGCACATAGGCTTCGTTCAGCCCCATCGCCATGTTGGCGATCTGGCGGCTGCGCGTGCCGAAGCTCACGCTGCCGTCGCCGTAGGGCAGTTCTTCGAGTATGTCGTCGATCTGCAGCAGCACTTTGATCGGCAGCCCGGAAGAGAGGATCTCCATCAACTGCGCCTGGTCCTGTGCATCCAATTTCGCCGCGTTGACGCAGACGAGATAATCGGGGAAGGCGGCGAGATCCTGGGGATCCAGGCCGTGCGCACCGAACTGCTCGAACAGGGGATCGTGCCGCGCTTCGCTGTACTCGCCGGTGATTTCGAGCTCGGCGATGGCCATGGCCTTAGCCACTTCGATCAGCTTGGGCGTGCGTTCGCGGTAGGCCTTGAGCGCTTCGGCGCAGCTATCGAACACGAAGCCGTAACCCTTCGCGCTCTTCTTGGCGCCCGCGTCGGCCGCAGGGAAGAATTGCTGCGCGCCGAGCGCATCGAGCAGTCCGCGCAGGCGCTTGCGCCGCGATTCGGGAAAGGCTTCTTTCGGCAGCGCTCTTCCGAGCAGGCGCGACATCGCCTCGAAATCGAAAATGTCGCCGTGGCCCGAGCCGACCGAGGCTTTCAGATGCTTCGCACTGCGCCCCGCTTCGGAGCGCTCGAACTCGGACTTGAGGATGTCGGAGAGCTTCAGCATGAGGCGGTCGAGGACCTTGCGCGCGCCTAGAGTCTTCTGCTTCTGCACCTCGGTCCAGGCATGGCGCGTCAGGCGCACGGGCAGCGCCGCATCGCAGTCGGCAAGCTCGCCGTCCGACTTGATCGCGGCGCGCGCGCGGCGCAGGCTGTCGTCCAGCTTTGCGTCCGCCTTGCCCGCGCTCGTCACGAGCCGCGCGGCGGCCTGGTCCCACAGCGCGGACAGGGTCCCGTTCGCGCCGCCCGCTGCGAGGCTGCGGATTTCCTGCTCCAGCCGCAGCACGTGCTTGCGGATGCGCTCGGCGTCGCTGCCGCTCGCGCTCGCCGCGAGCGCGGCGTCGACGATGCCGGAGAGCGACTGCACAAACGAGCCGTCGGTCCGGTTGGCGAGCACTACGGGATAGTCATAGCGCAGGGCATTGAGCTCGCGATAGCCAGCGAACAGCGCCGGGCGCAAGTCCAAGCCTTCGACCGCGTCCAGATGCTCGGCGGGGCGCCTTCCCGTCAGGTAAAAAGCAACGTGCGCTTGGGTATCTGCTTCCATGTCTGTGTAAGCCTGTTGAATTCGTCTATGGCGTCCAGCGCGCCAGTTTTCACGCCACCTTTTCTGCGGCGCCGCGCGGCCAGACGGTGTACTTGTCGAGTTCCGCATTGAGTCCGGCGCGGGTGAGGTCCGGCGTATGCAGCACGTCGGAGAGCCGTAGATCCTCGTAGCAGGGCACCGCCGGGTTGCGGTACAGGATCCCGACCGGGATGATGTCGGTATTCGAGGCGATCTCGCGCGCGCGGTCGATATTGATCGGGTCGTGCTCGAGCTGGTTCTTGTACACACGCGAAAGGCCGGAACTCACCTGCAAGCCATCCGCATGGTGCAGCAACTGCACTTTATTCGGATCTTGCAGCCAAGGATCGAGCGCCTTCGGCAGCCATTCGGGGCAGCGCTGCACGATGCGCACGAAGGACAGGCCGCGATGGTGATACGCGGCCTTGACGATGTCGAACAGCAGTTCCGGAATCCAGTCCGCGGCCTGCGCCACGAAAGACACATTCTGCACGCCCAGCGTCACGGTGAGCGGATTGAGCGCATTGAGGTAGCTGCCGCGCGGCGTGGTGTTGCTCTTCGTCCCCAGGGGCGAGGTCGGCGAAGCCTGTTTCTTGGTCAGACCGTAAATCTGGTTGTCGTGCAGGAACACCGTCAGGTTCATGTTGTAGCGGATGGCATGCACCCAGTGGGCGGCGCCGATGCTGGTGCAGTCGCCGTCGCCGGTGTTCACGAACACGGTGAGCTCGGGGCGCGCCATCTTGACGCCTTCGGCAACCGGCAGCGCGCGGCCGTGTATGCCGTGAAAACCGTAGGTCTTCATGTAGTGCGGGAAGCGGCTGGAGCAGCCGATGCCGGAAACGAACACCGTCTTCTCCGGCCGCAGGCCTTCGTCGCGGCACAGGCGCTGCACCGCGGCGAGAATGGCGTTGTCGCCGCAGCCCGTGCACCAGCGCGGCACGCCGCTTTGATAGTCTTCCAGTTCGAAGTGCTCGTCGCACATCTGCAGCAGGCACTCGGTCGCGGACATGTCGTTCATCGCTTGTTCACCTTTTCCAATTCGGGTGCCGTTCTACGGGCAGCAGCCTATTTCTGTTTCAGTTTTTCCGCGATCACGCGGCGGATGGTGCTCGGCTTGATCGGCTGGCCTTTCACTTCGCTGTAGCAGTCGACGTCGACCAGATAGCGCGCACGCAGCAGCGTCGCCACCGCCGCGTAGCGGCGATTGCTCTCGTCGATGATTCTCTCCTCGGGGCTGTCGCTCCAGTTGCTCTCGACGGTCATCACCTTCTTGAAGCCCTGCATGATTTCCTTGATCCCCGGGGGCAGCGGCTGCAGGAATTGCAGATGCATCGAGGACACCTTGCGGCCTTCGGCGCGCATCGCCTCGACCGCTTCCTCGATCGCGCCCTTGGTGCTGCCCCAGCCCACCACCAGCAGATCGCCCTTCTTGTCGCCGAACACCGGCGGCGCCTTGAGCGTTTTCTGGAACGCGGCAAGCTTCAGGCTGCGCAGCCGCAGGGTCTGCTGGTTGATTTCGGCGTCGTAGGCGACATGGCTGTCGCGGTCGTGCGCAAGGCCGGTGAGCGTATGCATTCCGCCGGGCTGGCCCGGGATGAAGCGGCGCGCAAGGCCGGTCGTTTCGTCCCAGTCGTAGGGCTTGGCGCCCGCCGGCACCGGACTCTGGTCCACCGGAGGCGCCATCCAGGCCTCGGAGAACTGCGGCCGCGGGAAGGGCTGCTGCGAGGTGGCGAGCGCCGCGTCGGAGAGCACCACCACCACCATGTTGAAAGTCTCGGCGATCTTGCGCGCGGTGATGATCGAGTAGAAGCAGTCCTCGATGGTCCCCGGCGCCATCACCACCTTTGGCGCATCGCCGTGGCTGCCGTAGATGGCGGTCATCAGATCGCCCTGCTCCATCTTGGTCGGCTGTCCCGTGCTCGGGCCGCCGCGCTGCACGTTCACCACGACCAGGGGAATCTCGCCCATGACGGCAAGCCCGATGCCTTCCTGCTTCAAGGAATAGCCCGGGCCGGAGGTGATGGTGACGGTGCACTTGCCGGCGTAGGAGGCGCCGATGGCGAAGGCGCAGGCGCCGATCTCGTCCTCGGCCTGGTGCACGATGCCGCCGACCTTCTCGAACACTTCCGACAGGTAGTGCGAAGCGGAGGTCGCCGGCGTGATCGGATACATGGCGCAGATCTCCATGCCCGAGGCGAGCACGCCGAGGGCGAGCGCGGTATTGCCGTTTACCACGACCTGCGGCTCCTTCGACGGCATCGCGGGGATGCTGTAGCAGAAGTCGAGATTGGCTTCCGCCCACTGGTGGCCGGCGTTCAGCAGCTTGATGTTCGCATCGACCACGCTCTGGTCCTTCTTGCCGAAGGCGAGATAGATCTGATCGACGGCGAGCTTCAGCTCGAAGCTGTAGATGTAGCACAGCATTCCGAGCGCGAACATGTTCTTGCCGCGGCGCGCGTCGGCGACGATCTTCTTGCACTCCGCTTCCATCGGGATCTCGATCACCTTGTATCCCGCGGCGACGAGCTTGTTGTGCGTCTCGATGTAGGAGCCCGCGATCGTGGCATCGGCGTGCGTGCGCCACATGCTCTCGAGCATGATGGTGCAGTTGGGCTTCAATTCCTTCGCGCGCACGCGACCGAGCAGCACCTGCTCGTTGAACGCCACCACTAGGTCGGTCTCGTCGCCGCCGTTGGTGATGTACTTGGCGCCGATGCGGATGCGGTTGCCGCTCGCGCCGGCGACGCTGCGCGCAGGCGGGCGGATTTCCGCGGGAATGATTTCCGTGGTCCAAATGCCGTTGCCCATCTGCGCGGCGATCGCGCCCAGCGACTGGCCGCATTTCTGCGCGCCTTCGCCCGAGTCGCTGATGATCTCGACGATGTGCTCCTTCAGCTTGACCGCCGCCTTGCCGCCGGCGGGTGGCGCGGCTTTCCTGGCAGGCTTCTTGGTCGTTTTCTCTATAGTCATGTCGTTCATAGTCATTCCGTAGCCGCTGTTGAGTGCGCTTGCCTCGCTTTGGAGCCTAAGCGATGCGCACGCGCGCGAAATTCCGCTCCCTGAGATCGATACCGAATAGCGTTCCCGGCCCGGCGACGCCGCTATAGGGCTGCGAGGCATCGCGGATGCCGAGGTAGGCCTTCATGCTGTGCGCCGCCTTGCGGCCCGCGCCCATGGCCTTGATCACGGTCGCCGCGCCGGTGACGATGTCCCCGCCCGCGAACACACCGGCGACCGAGGTGGCGAGGCTTTCGTCGCAGTCGAGATAGCCCCATTTGTTGAGCTTGAACTTCGAGGTCTGACCCATGATGGGATTGGCGTTGGTGCCGATGGCATAGATGATCAGGTCGGTCTCGAAATCGAACTCGCTGCCCTTCACCGGCACCGGCCGGCGCCGGCCGGAGTCGTCGGGCTCGCCCAGTTCCATCCGGACGCAGCGCATGCCGCGCACGCCGCCGTTGCCGTCGTCGAGCACCGCCACCGGAGCGGTGAGCCAGTGGAATTCCACCCCTTCCTGCTCGGCGTGGTGCACTTCCTCCACCCGCGCCGGCGCTTCCGCGCGCGAACGGCGGTAGACGCAATAGACCTTCTCCGCGCCCAGGCGCAGCGACACCCGCGTCGCATCCATGGCGGTGTTGCCCGCGCCGACGACGGCGACGCGCTTGCCGATCGGCTGCGGCGTGTCGAAGTCCGGGAATTCCTTCGCGCGCATCAGGTTGGCGCGGGTGAGCATTTCGTTCGCGGAGAGCACGCCGTTCAGCGAATCCCCCGGGATGTTGAGCATGGTGGGATAGCCCGCGCCGACGCCGACGAACACGGCGTCAAATCCCATTTCCTCGATCATCTGCTCGACCGTGAACAAGCGTCCGACCAGCGTATTGCATTCGAACTTGACGCCGAGCTTCTTCAGATTCTCGATTTCGGCGTCGATCACCGTGTTGGGCAGGCGGAAATCGGGGATGCCGTATTTCAGCACGCCGCCCGCCTGGTGGAAGGCTTCGTACACCGTGACGTCGCAGCCCGCCTTCGCCATGTCCGCGGCGCAGGCCATGCCCGCGGGACCTGAGCCGACGATGCCGACGCGATGCCGATTGGGCTCGATGTGCGGGATGTTGACCCAGCCTTCCTTCAGCGCCGTATCACCGACGAAGCGCTCCAGGCGCCCGATGGCGACCGGCTCGAGGCTATCGCCGACAGTGCACTCGCCCTCGCACTGGTTCTCCTGCGGGCAGACGCGGCCGCAGATGGAAGGCAGGAGGTTGGTGTCGGTGAGGATGTCGTAGGCGGCACGAAGATTCTTTTCGTTGATCTTCTGAATGAAGCCGGGAATGTCGATTCCCACCGGGCAGCCGCAGATGCAGGGCTGGTCCGGGCACATCAGGCAGCGCTCGGATTCGCGCAAGGCCTCGTCGAGGTTGTAGCCGCAGGCCACTTCCTCGAAGTTCTTCGCGCGCAGTTGCGGATTCTGCTCGCGCATCGGCGTGCGTTCCTGGGGAATGCTACGTATCGTCTTCTTCTTTGCCATTGCCTTGTCCTAAAGCAGGCAGCGGCGCGACGGGAAACCGCCCCGGCGCGGCACTGCCATGACGTCAACGATCAAACCGGACTAGCCGCCGTTCGCTTCTTCGAACGGATCGGGCAGTTCGAGCAGCTCGGCCTGCGAGCTGCGGCCGCGGGCGAGCGCATTGAGCGCGGCTGCGCCCACCTGCTTGGTCATGCGGCAGCTCTCCGACCAGCGTTCGTGGGCTGCTTTTTCTTCCCTGGTGTAGCGCGTCAAGCGCTTCATCAGGTCGTCGAAATCGACCAGATGGCCGTCGAAGTCCGGCCCGTCGACGCAGGCGAACTTGACCTGGTCGCCGACCTTGATGCGGCAGCCGCCGCACATGCCGGTGCCGTCGACCATGATCGGATTGACGCTCACCATGGTCTTGATCCGCTTGGCGCGCGTCGCTTCGGCCGCGGCCTTCATCATCACCGGCGGACCTATGGCGACGACTTCCTCGATGTCCGCGTGTCCGGCGAGCGCTACCCGGATGCCGTCGGTGATCATGCCCTTCATCCCGACCGAGCCGTCGTTCGTGCACAGGATCAGTTCGTCGCAGACGCTCTTGAACTTGTCTTCCCAGAACACGAGATCCTTGTTGCGGAAACCCAGGACGCCGATCACGTAGGCGCCCGCCTCCTTGTAGCCGCGCGCCTGCGGAAACACCGGTGCGACGCCGAGGCCGCCGCCCACGCACAGCACCTTCTTCGCCTTGCTGATATGGGTGGGGATGCCCATCGGGCCGACCAGGCCGTAGAGGAAGGTGCCGACTTTGCACTCCTGCTGCATCTGCCTGGTCGTCTTGCCCACCGCCTGGATCACCAGCGTGATGGTGCCCTTGTTGCGGTCGAAGTCGGCGATGGTGAGCGGAATGCGCTCGCCGTGTTCGTTCAACATGACGATGACGAACTGGCCCGGCTTCGCCGCTTTCGCCATCAGCGGATGCTTCACTTCGAGCAGGTAGGTGACGTCGGAGAAATCCTCGCGCGTCACGATTTCGAACTTGGACATTGCAGTCGCCTTCATTTCGACCCAGCCAAATCCGGCTTGGGTATCGCGATTTCTTGGTATTCGGTGGTGTCGGTCGGACCGGCCGCGGCGTCGGTGGGCGTTCCGAGGCAGGCGCGCGCCGTGTCGGGAATCAAGCTCGGCTCCCCCCGAGGCCGAAAACTGCAGGAGCGGTTACGTTGATTCCCGCTGCGTGCGATTCACCTTTTTCCCGTTCGACAGGACTTCCACCAACGAGTCAGGGCAAGTATCTTCCCGCGAGTGGCCCGCCATTTTGACCTAGATCAAACGGCGGAAAATCCTCGCGCACGAGTGAAAATTGGCGGCGATAACCGACGAATTCGATGGGGAAAGTTGCAGCGAGCGCGCGAATATTAACGCGGCGAAAGAAGACCACGACGCGGGCCGTATCGACGAGAAAAACGCAGCGCATCGACGCTTGCGTTTGCGGCAGATGCGTGCGGCGACAGCGCGCCGCGACCGGCGCAAAGCTTATGCGTGCGTAGAACTTCGGCCTATCAATCCGCGCGGACGAACGCTAATCGACTCTCGCGCCGGAGGCCTTCACCACCTTCGCCCATTTCTCGATCTCGGTGTGGATGAGATGGCCAAAATCTGCGGGCGATCCCGGCATCGGCACAGCCCCCTGCGCTTCGAGTCTTTCTTTCACGTCCGGCAAGGCGAGGATCTTGTTCACCTCAAGGTTCAAGCGATCGACGACTTCCTTGGGCGTGCCCGTCGGCGCGACGATGCCGAACCAGGCGGAGGAATCGTAGCCCGGCACGCCCGATTCGGCGAGCGTCGGCAAGTCCGGCAGCGCCGGATAGCGCGTAGCGGTGGTGATCGCCAGCGCACGCAGCCGGCCGCTTTTGATGTGCGGCATCGACGATGGCAGATTGTCGAACATCACCGACACCTGGCCGCCGATCAAGTCCGCGATCGCCTGCGCGCTGCCCTTGTACGGCACATGCACCATATCGACCCCGGTCATCATCTTGAACATCTCGGCCGACATGTGGATGCTGGTCCCTGCGCCCGAAGAGGCGAAATTGACCTTGCCCGGCCGCGCTTTGACGTAGTCGATGAATTCCCGCACGGTCGTCGCCGGCACGGCGGGATTGACCACCATCACATTCGGCACCAGCGCCACCAGCGCGACCGGAGCGAGATCGCGTTCCAAGCGGAAGGGCAACTTGGTATAGAGCGTTTCGCTGATCGATTGCGCCGCCGTCAACTGCAGAATGGTGTAGCCGTCGGGCGGCGATTTGGCGACGACTTCAGTGCCGACATTGCCCGCGGCCCCCGGGTGGTTTTCCACCACTACTTGTTCGCCCAGTGCAGGAGCGAGCTTGTCGGCGACGACGCGCGCCAGGATGTCGGTCGCGCCCGCCGGCGGGAAAGGAACGACATAGCGGATCGGTCGCGCCGGATACTCCGCGGCGGCCGAGAACGCGCATAGCGCCGCGAGAGCGGCAAACAGACGGGCAGACTTCGGCATTGGATATCCTCCTCTGGTTTTGCGCTCCCTCTTTTGCCGGCGGGGGTCGATTCTTGTCGGCGGCCGCGCCGCCAGTTTCCTATCGCGGGGATACACCACGCGCTTCATTCCCGCAATACGGTAAACACCCTAGATCGTCCTTGTTCTCGAGTGGATTTATTGAAACACTGGACGCGCAGCCCGCTTGCGCGGGCGCAGGCTATCGAATCCAAGGAGAGCGGCATGTCCAAGCTCACGCGCTTCTATTCCATCGCGAGCCTGATCGCGATGATCGCGGCGACGGTGATCCTGACCTTATTCTTCCGCAAGCTGGCGATTCAGGACATCGTCTCGGTGTGGCAAAACATCAACGTCAACCTGGCCCAAACCACGCTTAATTCGGTGCGCCCGGAGATCTTGCGTTACCTCTCCACCGTAGAGGATCGCGCTCCTCACGACGGCATAACGGAGGAAAGGCTCTCCGCTCCGCTCGCGCACGCTCTCACCACACTGATGGAAAACACCATGGTGGTGAGGATCAAGCTCTACAACCGCATGGGGACTGTGGTCTATTCCACCAAGACGGAACAGATCGGCGATCCGCAGGAGAACAACGGTGGCGTCGGCGCCGCTCTAGCAGGCAAGATCATGAGCAACTTGATCTACCGCGACACCTTCAACCAATTTGACGGCGAGACCGAAGACGACAACCTGATGTCGACCTACCTGCCGGTACGCGCCAGCCCGACGCAGCCGGTGATCGGCGTGTTCGAGATCTACACCGACGTGACCCCGCTGGTGGCGCGCAACGAGGACACGGAGTTCATCGTGCTCTCGGGGGTCGGCTTCATCCTCATGGCGCTGTACCTGGGGCTGCTGTTGATTGTCAATCGTGCGACTAAGGTCATCGAAACCCAGCAACAGACCATCCGCGAGCGCACCGAGATGCTGGAAATGCTGTCTGCGCGCAAGCTGAAGAGCGAGGAGAGCGAAAAGCGCAGGATCGCGAGCAACCTGCACGAAGGGCTGGCGCAGACACTTTGCGCCGCCAAGGTGCGTCTCGAAGCCGGCTATCAGCGCATCCTCGCCAACGCTTCCAGCGACGCGTCGATGCGATCGGTGATCGCGGTGTTGCAGGACGCGATCGCCGAAGTCGAAACCATCGCGTCCGGATTGCGTCCGGCCAGCCTGGACCTTCTCGGCCTGGTGCCGACCATAGACTGGTTCTGCCGTGAATTCGAACAAGCGCATCGCGGGATTCGCATCCAACGCGACATCGCGCTGGAGAACGGCGGTGCGCCGAAGCCGCTGGAGATCGTCATCTACCGCATCATCGAGACCTCACTCAACAACATCGCGCAGCACGACACCGCGAACCGCATCGACCTCGAATTGTGGCGCGAGGACGGGAACATCGTCCTCGCCATCAGCGAAATGCCGCAGGACCTGAGCTACCGTCCGCCGCTGCAGTCGCCCCTGCCGGCATTGCAGGAAGAATTCGCCGAGGTGTATCAGCGCACGCTGCTGTCCGGTGGAAAGTTCTCCCACACGTACAACGAGGCGGGGGGCATCGTCCTGCGCGCCGCCTGGCCGGTCGCAAACGAGCTTTCCGCGCCCGCCGAATTCGAGACGAGCGCGGCGAACGTCCTGCATTGAGTGCGGCGGCTATTTCTTGCCCATGCCGGGCAACAGCATCGGTACCTGCCGCTGATATTGCCGGTATTGCTCGCCGCAATAGGTTACGAGGTCGCGCTCCTCGAAGCGCAGTGCGACGAGAATATAGGCGGTGGTCGCGAGCGCAAACAGCAGGTGGCCCGCGCTCATGGCCGGCGTCGCCCAGAAGGCGATGACGAAACCGAGCATGATCGGGTGGCGCACCAGCTTGTACAGTCCGGTGGTGCTGAACGGGTAGTGGGTGTATTCGCGTCCGCGCAGATTGAGGTACACCTGGCGCAGGCCGAACAAATCGAAATGGCTGATGAGAAAAGTAGAAATCAGGACGATCAGCCATCCGCTCCAGCGCAAGCCCTGCGCCTTGCGCGCCGGCAGCGGGATCTGCGTCGCGTCCTCGGCCAGGAGGCGAAAACCACCGAGCAATGTCAGGCGGAATCGCGGCATTTGATTCCTTGAGGCCAAGTCGCTGGGCAGACTGCGCTGCGGACGCTAAGCCTAAGGTCGGACGTGAGGCTTGTCTAGAGACGAATCACGCTTGTTCACCACAGCATAAGTATGGTTTTACCGGACGTCAAATGAGCACGTCGGCGCGAACGCGCAGTCGGACGCGACCTCGCCTGCTCGCTAGCAAGGTCCGGGCTTATCGATCCAACAGGCGTAGGGAAGGCCGCTCGCGCCGGGAAAATCCGTCGTGACGCGATTGCCATTACCATCGATGGTGAAATTGTAGTTCAGCAGTAAGCGTCGGCTGACTACCGTCTGTACAGGAGGCCAAACGCTGAGCATGAT
>CAZMGP010000092.1:0-14168 GCA_964565875.1 uncultured Enterobacteriaceae bacterium | reverse complement strand
TCAGTCAAAGCAAGACTCTACTTCCGAGTTGTCTACTTGACGGGGAAGCTTACGGTCGGATTCTGGCTGACTTGGAACGGCGTGCGTCGAATGCGCTCGATTGCGGGTGGCGCAGGCGACGTTCGAAATACCGATGAATCGGAGAGCCGGAAAGGTTCCGGGGAATAACGACGAGCAACTATTCCTTTGCACGAAGCTGCCGGGGTATGCATTCGTTGAAACAGTCTTGTACTACGCAATTTGATGCGTTAGTCATATGAGAGAGGGCGGTATGAGCGATACAGAGCCTCGTCGGCGAACGGACAAGCGAAGTTTCCTTGTCTTCATCGTCACCATTTTGATAATTGGCGCGGGTTATGCCGGATTCAAGCTTGGCCAGATATCAGGCTTACAGGAAGCCTACTTGGCCCATGTACTCCACACTCGAAACAATCTTGTCGCACTGCAGTGTCTACAGGCAGAAAGATTGCCCGCGGCGCGCAGCATGCTCGAGACGAGCGTTGCTACTGGGGTTGTCATGCTGGACAAGGGGCAGTTGCTGCTCTGGCCACGTACTGAACAGCAGGTGACGGATATTCTTGGTGAGGTTCGGGGGTATCGGACCGCCTACCCGTGGACAGGGCATGGTGCGGGACTGACCGAGCGAGTTGAGCGGATTCTGGCGAACGTGTCGCCAAGGCCGCTTTTGGGTGCGTGCAAATACTAGTGTCTATACGAATCGCTTCAAAGAAAAATGCCGTCGAGGTCGCCCCCGACGGCATTGACGAGACGGCAAATGCGCCTTACAGCATGTCACCGCTATAAAGCGCCCAAAGCACCCGAAGCAGCCAGCCAAGGAGCTTTAGCAAGATTTGCCATTGGGTGTGGGCCTGATGTTTGTCGTTTTTCATCGTCGGCCCTCCCTTGCGGGTGGTTTATCTCCTCCTACGAGTGAGAACCGGCAATGTGGCACACAACAGGTGCCACGTTGCCGCGACACCCGTCCGCATTTTACTAGTCTTTGACACAGCAACAGCACGTTGCGGTTGCCCGCTTCGTTAGCAGCGAAGACAGCGCACCTTCGTGAATTCGCACGGAGTAAGCGCCGTCCTATATAAAAGCAAATTCCTTTACAAATGGAGTGCGACGTACTGCGCGTGACATTTGCGCGAGTGTGGATGCGTTCGTATCACAGACTTGGCAGGAATCCGTTCAACTTCGACCATCTACGCCGACCAAAACAACATGACATCCCCATCCACGTCGCTTCTTGAGCACGCTGCTGAAATCATGGCACAGCTGGCAAGGCTGCCCGCGTTCTTTGCGTGCCGGCTCCCTCAAAGTGCAGCACGCTACGGCATTCCTCCCACGAAACTTCTTCCCGATAAGCAGTCAGTCGTCCCGACGTCATTGGTAAATGTCCTGAGTGGGAGCCGCGTTTGGCTCGAGATTTGGCAGCCTTCGAACGGGGACCCGGAATATACCGGCGAAATCTGGCTACTCACGTCTTGCGGTGGCGAGCAACTCGTGACTCACCTCGACACACCGGAAGCACAGAACCGCTATTTGTTTGCCTGCAGCCAAACATATGGAAACGCTGTGGCCGATAGACCAACATCGCGACGGAGTGAAACGCCCTGAATCCGCGCTAGCGCTATTCGAACGCACACAAGGGAGACGATATGAGCACCAATTTCAAGAACAGCTTCAGCTTATCGTTTCTAGCTGCAACGCTGCTGTGCGGCGCTTTTAGCGTTCTGCTGTTAGCAGGATGCAACGTTGAAAAATCACCGCGCAAGCCGGTGAACTGGGACTTCGTGCAGGTTTGCGCTGATGGCGTTGTCTATTACACGTTTCGAACGTCACTCGCTCCTGCGTACAATCAGGATGGAACGTTGAAGAAGTGCTAGCCCTGAACTGAGGTAGATATGAATACAGAACAAAATCTGCGGCTTGCGCGGCTGCACCTGGAGCGCGCCGCTGACTTCGTGAAATTGGAGATAGCGACTATTTCGGTCGTCAGCTTGCTGTTTGTGGGCTTTGTCGGCTTCCTATTCATTCGGGGAGCCAGCCTCCCATAGGCAACCGCATTAGGGCCTGTGCGGCCGCACCGCCCATTTAGGCAATACCGGCATAGCACTCCCGCATAAAACTTGTGCCTATACGTTTCGACAAGACCGATTGGTCTTTTTGATACCTCATCGAGGGGAAAGGGTGAACACAATGAAAAAACAAATTGGCGGTGGCAGTTCAAATATCGGTGCCCACAGCGGGGGTATCGACCCGTCTTGAATTGCGGGACGTTAGAAAAGTGCTAACTTCGGGCTGAAGGGGGCCTGGCCGGAGAACCGGGCCGTCGAGCTGCGATTGCGCTGCAGCTACCTCAATATATGCAACAACATCTGGCGCAGCCGCGGCGGCACGCCGGCGCCGGTACTCGCCCCCGGCATATGAAATGCTGAGGTCACTCGTCCTGAGTCCGGACTTATGCAACAAAGTCCAATAAGCCAAAAATGAAAAAGGTTGCTATACAAGTCGTAAGGTCAAGAAAATGCCGGCGTTTAGCCGGCGGAAGATTGGTCTGAAGGTACCTGCGTTGTCCGGATGGAGCTCCGGCTATTCTTGAAGGTAAGGGCGACGGTGGGAGCTAACCCAATAGCTGCGTAAGGAACACGATGGCTTTATCTAGAAAAGACATCGCTCCGAGTATGCTCGCAAGCCATTGGAACACATCGCTTCTGAACCTTTTCTTCGAACAAGATGACGTTTTTCGTGGACGTCGTCTCATTGTGAGTCTCCTCGGTATGACCGCCACGGGCGTGCTGCGGACTACAGCGCACCCGGCGTCGACGTGACGCGGAACATACCGTGACCAAGAGAATCACTAAGAGTATCGGCAAAATTCGTTTAATTCGGAGCCCATCGCATATTTGCGATGGGCTTTGATTTTTGTCAGGAGCCTAAATGAATTGGGGCCGTCGCACCCAGGGTGCAGCTTCAAATAAGTAATATTCGTGCCGATAATCTGTTGTCAACGTTTCGCTGCGCGATTCTCTGCGATATCTCAGGAGCGCCGTAAACGCGATGACATCCCAGAAAGTCATTATGGCCGATATCGAGCATCCGACCGCGGTATATCTTGATAAAGCGACGAATGAACGGTGCGTTATTAGCGCCGAATCTCTGCGAGACCCGAAAGTGCTCGCCCACGTTAGAGCACTCGCCTTGCTTGATGCAAGCGAGCAAGTTAGCGTTGCCCCCAGATTTTCGAGTAAGGGAACTCCGCATTTTTATGCGACGAGCACAGGCACGAGAAGAGTGTACGGAGGAGAACGAGACGCAGCGCACGACAAAAGAACGCGCGAGTTGGTCGATTCTCTGCAACCACTGGAAAAGTGGTCGATTGCATTAAAAATAAGGAAGCAGTTAAGTACCGAACCCCGCGAGGTGGCATACGAGCAAGAACTGCATTTGCCCAAATATCAGTGGGGATTTGAAATTCATCGAATTCTCAGCGAAACGACGATTGTCCGTCACGATATATTTGGCCAAGCAAACGAACTGAGTATGTCTAGGACCAGGCCCTGGGTAGCAATCGAGGTTATCAATACGCATTTCCCGGAAGAAGCGGCTTATTCGGCCTTCATTGAGACAAGCAGAGCTGTTCCCTTGATTGTTCTATTTGATTTTGTCGAATTCCAAAATCGGTTCGTATCGGTCGAACAAGCCAACGCCCGACTCGTTTATCGGCCATGGACGTACTTGATAAAGGAGGGCTGCCTATGGAAAGGAGCCAATCGGCTTGGACTTAAGAATGCTGACGAATTCGAAGCTGACGCAGAAAAGATGCTTCGCCGCTGGAGGAAACAGAGTCAATCTTCCGTTGGATAACACGCAATCCTCGTGCCCAGGGGTTTTCCAGTACGCACTTCATGCGTTCAGCCACCTTCATCATGTTTTGAATAGGCATCGTTTCGATAGCCTGGTCACCGAAGGTTAGCGCCAAATGCGCAATGTATCCGGCAGTAGATTGGGCATAAGCAGCTTGCGAACGTAGGACATCCCGTTCTATCCACTCTGGCGCGGTGTCCGCCTTTTGCAAGAGGACGTTGGCCTCTTCGATATACATCTTGTACAGCTCGCTTAGCTTCACGGCACGCGCTCCAGCAATAGATAGCTTGTATAGAGACGACGAGCTACTGGCCGTGGACGTATCTGATTAGGGACGGCTATCTCTGAAAAGGAATTAAGCAAACCAGCATCAAGAATGCAAACGAATTCGAAACTGACGCTGAAGAGCTATTTAGGCGGTGGAGGAAGAGGAATCAATCCATCGCTGAATGACTCTAAGGCCTCGAGCCCATGGATTCATCTGTACGCACTTCACACGTAAGGCCGATTTCATCAGGTTTTCAATGGGCATCGCTTCGAGGTCTTGGTCCCCAAATTTCACTATGCAGTGTGCAATAAATCCTGCATCGGATTGAGCTTCATGGGCCAATGCACGAAGCGCGGTACCGTCAAAGCCCGGCGGTTTGCTTCGCACCCTTTTCAAAATAGACTCCATCCGCTCAATTTTCTTTTTGTACAGCTCACTCAGTTTCACGGCGTGCGCTCCAGCAAGAGATAGTTTGTATAGAGACGCGACACGAACAGCTTTGACGCGCGAGAGGAGCTTGCCGCAGCAAAGCAGCCGCTCAAGAGTAAGGGCCCGGTCTTCAGGCCGGCGCGCGACCAGCCGCATTACGCCTACGCTTTGACTTCGAAGCGGGCTTAGGCCGCCTGGGGTCGAAACGCGCGTAGCGCCGATTTTGCTCTAGCGCGGCACTTCCGATAACACGTTGATTTATCGCGAGGTCGACAGAGATACGTCATGTCTGCTTAAGGAAATCTCAGCTTATGCGTAAATTGGAGCGGGAAGTCTCGGTTGTTGGAGGGATTTCGTCTCGGATTGTGGTGTTGAGTGAGCCGCTAACCAATTGAAATTACTTGGATTGAAGTTTCAGCTTTTGCTGCTAACCCACACGACGGCTGTGCATTGAAAAGGGGGCTCCGCCCCCTTTTTTTTGTGCCGAGTTCGGCTCCTCGCCCCTGCCAAGTGGCTTGCCGAAGGCCTCAGAACTCTGCGCTCGCGCTCACTGCTTGTAGACACCGACCCCGATCATGCCGTCGTAACCGGGCACGCGTGCGACATAGCTCGTCTTCTGCGCCACTTTCTTCGTCTCCGGATCGGTGAAGTAATAATCTACCGAGCCCGAGCCCTTCGCTTTGGCAACGTCGATCATCTCTTTGATGAAGAATTTGCCCCCCATATCCTTGACCTCGATCAGGTTCTTCCCGAGAAAACCTTTGTTCGCGCCGTGCGCGAGGGTCAAGCCATCGAATTGGACGACGAAGACGTAGAGATCCTTTTTGTGCCATTCCCCGCCCGCGGAAGTAAAGTCGGCGAAGGCCTTCTCATTTCCCACTTCCTTCACATGTGCGACGGCATGCTCGACCATCGCTTTGGCCTCGGCAGGCGTGCCGCGCTCCACGGCGAATGCGGATAAAGTGAAACCCAGGCCCACGAGTAGTGCAAGATGCAAGATCTGTCTGAAGTTCACGTTGCTTTCTCCTCTCTAAATTGAATTGCGGCTCGGCTTGAACTGGGATTGCCGAAGCTAGATTGGATAGCGGCCTTGCTGCGCGGATGTTGAGATCGGGGTAAACCCCGACCGCGCCGACCGGGAGGATAAACGCTGCGCTCGGAATTTCACCCAAGTAAAATACGGACCATGCCGATTTACGAATACTCCCCGACGTCCGGGCATTGCGACCAGTGCCAAGGGCTGTTCGAAGTGATGCAGCGCGTCGCCGATGCCAAGCTCACGAACTGCCCCACCTGCGGCCAACCGTGCGAGCGCCGCATCAGCCGGGTCGCCTTGGGAGGAAACTGGTCGCTGTCCGAGAGCAAGATCAACAACTCGGGCCTGACCCAATACAAGAAGGTGGAAAAAGGCGTCTACGAGCGCACCGCAGGCAGCGGCGGCCCGGAGATCCTCGTCAGGAAATAGCGAGCGTCCCGCTCCCGGAACCTAGCCGATCCAGGCGCGCCGGAGGAGGTGCATGCCTTCCTCCGGCGCGCGGTGCGTTTTTAGAAACTACGATCCTCGCCCGGCTTCATTTCGATCATGCGGCTGCCGAGCCCGCGCTGATCGAGAGCCGCCTTGAACTGCGCCGGAGTGCCCGCAAGTACGGGATAGGTGCCGAAATGCATGGGCATGACTTGCTTCGGCTGCACCCATTCCACCGCTTGCGCCGCGCGCAGCGGATCCATGGTGAAATGCCCACCGATACAGGCGAGCATCAGATCCACTTTGTAGAACTGGGGAATGAGCTTCATATCCGAATAGATGTCGGTGTCCCCGGTGTGATAGATGGTGGGGCCGTCCTTGATCTGCAGCACATAGCCGACGGGATTCCCGCTCGTGATGGCGGCAGGCTGACCCGGGCCCGGCGCGGGAACCATCGGCGTCGTCAGCTCGGAACCGTGCACCGCGGAGACGATGGTGACCTTTGCCCCGGCCTTGGGCAGATCGATGGTGCCGCCGACGTTGCCGCCGGTAGCGATCGTTGCCTGCTGCTCGGGATAGCCGAGGACCGACTTCATGTTGAACTGCAAGCCATACGGTGCGACCAAGATGGCTCCGGTCTTTTTCGCGATCTCGACGGCGTTGCCGACATGGTCGCCATGGCCGTGAGTGACGAGGATGTAGTCGACGCGTCCGAGCTTGGCGATCGAGTCCTTGTCGGGATTGGTCGGTACGGTGAGCCAAGGATCGATGAGTATCACCCCGCCCGAAGGCGTTTCGATGCGAAACGCCGCCTGCCCGTACCAGTGTATCTTTGTCGCCGCCTGCGCCGTGCCGCCGAGTGTCGACAATAGCAGGGCGGACAGCGTGAACGACAGTAATGCAAGCCGTCTGACAGTTCGAAGCAGCCTGATTCCTTGTGGCATGAGATTCCCTCCTTATTCGATAGATCGTTGAAATCGCCGCCGCAGGGGCGCCCGCTTCGCGCCGCCCGCGCCTTCTGGGCTCGGCAACGATAACCGATCCACCCTGTTCTGAACAGCGCATGAAGCCTAGCCACGACCGCCTGGAACTTCTCGCCGCGCCCCCCCCTCCAATCAAGGCTTTCGCCAATCCAGCCGCTGCATTGGCGGCATCAATCGGGGAGAAAATGGTGGGGTTCTATTGCATCCACGCCGGGCGCGGCCTCTTGCTCTGCATTAGCCTGCTTTTGAGCGCGTGCTCCGGAGCGGGGTCGGAAACTTCCGCTCCGGCTGCGTTGCGCAGCGCGAGCGCAGCCCAGCCGGAACTGGCGCCGACTTCCGCGCCGGGCGCGTTCGAAGCCGTGAGCGCGCGGGGCACCGGCTTCGCCGTCGGCGAAAACATGATGGCGGCCAAAATGCTCTACGTGTTCTTCGATCCGCAATGCCCGCACTGCAGCCATCTCTGGGAAACGACGCAGCCGCTCGCGCGTGAGCTGCGCATCGTATGGATGCCGGTGGCGTTCATCAATGCAAAATCCGCCGGGCAGGGCGCAGCCATCCTCGCTGCAGCGGATCCGGCGGCGGCGATGCAAGCGCACGAGGCGCGGCTCGCCGCCGATCTCGGCGGCATGGAGCCGCCGGCGCGGCCGGACGAAGCCTACCTTGCCAAAGTCCGGGCAAACACCGCGCTGTGGCAGGAATTGCATGGCAGTTCGGTGCCCATGCTGGTGTTCAAGGATCCCGCGTCGGGCCAGTCCACGGCGCTCGAAGGCGCGCTGGAAACCGATCAGCTGCGCGAGCTCATGCGCCTCTGAGCAGGCCTCTTCCCCTGTGATTGCCCTGGGGCACCGAGGCGCATTTGCGTCTTCTGCCGACACCGGGTAGCCTGTCGCCGGCTCGACGCGAGCCGGATATAACGGACTAATCAATGGACGAATCGATGGAACAAGACTTTGTCGGATGGATCAACGCGCTACCCGGCTGGGTGAAGGAGATGGGCATCGTCATCCGCAGCGCGACGCCGCAAGAAGTGACTTGCGAGTGGGAAGTGACGGAGAAGCATCACCAGGGCTACGGCATCGTCCACGGCGGCGTGCATTGCGGTGTGATCGAGACGCTCGCGTCCGTCGGCGCCGCGCTGGTCGCGCGACCGCGAGGACAGCGCGTCGTCGGCTTGGAGAACAACACGTCGTTCATTCGCGCCGTACGCGCGGGCAAGCTGCACGCCGTTGCGCGCCCGGTCACCCGCGGTCGCAGCACGCAGGTGTGGGAAGCGTGGGTGCGCGACGCAGACGAGCAGCTGGTGGCGCAGGGGCGCGTGCGGCTGCTGTGCATCGACGAAAGTCAGGCGCTGGGCTGAGCCGCGCGCCGCGTCGCTCTACTTTCCGAGAACCTTGCCGATCAGCACCCACTGCTTGCCGTCGAAGCGCTCGAGCTGCAGCGATTCGAAAGGGAAGTAGTCGCTCGGGCTGGTGTTGACCTTGACCCCGGGCAGCGCGACGTCGAGCTGCAGATCCTGCAGGTTCGCCGCCTGGCGCATGACGTTCTCGCGCGTCAGATCGTTACCCGCCTGCTTCAGCACCTGCACAAGGAGCTGCGCGGCGGCGTAGCCGTAGATATTGAGGTAATCGCCCGTGCTGCCCTGCGGGAAATACTTCGCCATGAACGCGCGCCATTTGGCGAGCCCCGGGTCGTCGCGCCAGCGCGCATCCGCGTTGTCCTTGAGATACGCCGCGGAGTAGATGCCCACGGCCTTGTCCAGGCCCGCGGGCGTCAGCACCGAGCCGATCGAATTCGCGATGCTGTTCAGGTAGTGAATTGGATGCCAGCCGATGTCGTAGGCTCTGCGGATCGCGAGCGCGGCGAACTTGGGCGTCGCCACGTTGAAGAACACGTCCGCTCCGCTCGCCTTCGCCTGGATGATCTGCGAATCGACGCTGGGATCGGTCACTTCGTAAGAGAGCGCGGATACGATCGCTCCCGCCTTGTCGCCCAGGCCGTCCGTGAAACCCTTGAGGTAATCCTTGCCGTAATCGTCGTTCTGGTAGAGCACGGCGATCTTCGCATGCGGCCGCGTCTTCAGGATGTGCTGCGCATAGATGCGGCCTTCGGTTTGGTAGCTCGGCTGCCCGCCCATGGTCCAGGGAAAGCGCTGCGGGTCGCCCCACTTGCTCGCGCCCGCGGCGACGAAAAGCTGCGGTACCTTGTTCGCGTTCATGTAACGCTGGATCGCCGAATTGGTCGGCGTGCCGAGGCTGTTGAAGATGAGCAGCACTTCCTCCTGCTCGACGAGGCGCCGCGCCGCCTCGAAGGTCTTGCCCGGATTGTAGCCGTCGTCGACGCTGATGAAGCGGACCTTGCGGCCGTTGATGCCGCCCGCATCGTTGATCATGCGGAAATACGCCGCCTCCACCTGGCCGATCACGCCGTAGGCAGAGGCGGGCCCGCTATAGGGCATGATGTTGCCGACTTTGATTTCGCTGTCGGATGCGCCGGCGTCGTAGCGTTTCTGCGCCAAGGCGGTCGTCTGAGCCGCGGCAAGCGCGAGCAGCGCGCAGAGCGTGGCAAGTTTGGCAGACATGGGAATCGCTCTTTCTCTCGATGGCCGCAGCGGAATCGTCGTCCCCGCCGCGAATTGACGTTCTTTGCTCGGAGCCTATCGCTCCACGGGAGCAGGGTCAAGGTACGCTTATTTTGAAACAAATTGTCTCGATTTCTTGCTAGAATTGGTCCCAATCCTCAGTTTTAGTGGCCGGTGCGGGGCGCCGGCGCGAATCATCCAGGAGGTCGAAATGAGCGAAAGCGACGAGAAGATCGAAATCCATCGCGGTCTGAAAGGGGTGTACTTCGACCGCTCGCGCGTCTGCTTCATCGATGGCCGCGCCGGCGAGCTGCGCTACTGCGGCTATTCCATCCACGAACTCGCCGCGCACTCGAGCTTCGAGGAGACCTGCTATCTGCTCATGCACGGCGAGCTGCCGGGGCGCGACGCGCTGGCGGCGTTTTCGGCGCAGCTCAAAGCCGAGCGCAAGCTGCCCGAGACGGTGTACGAGGTGATCGCGGCCGTGAAGCAGGCGCATCCCATGGACGTGCTGCGCACCGCGCTTTCGGCGCTCGCCGCCTTCGATCCGGAAGTGGCCGACAACTCTCGCGAGGCGACGCTCAGAAAAGGCATTCGGCTGACCGCCCAGGTACCGATGATTGTCGCTGCGCACGAGCACTTGCGTAACGGCCGCAAGCCCGTCGCGCCCGATCCGGCGCTGGGTCACGCGGCGAATTTCCTGTGGATGCTGAAAGGCGTGGTGCCCTCTCCCGACGCCGCGAAGCTGATGGACCTCGACCTCATCCTGCACGCCGAGCACGGCTCGAACGCTTCTGCCTTCACCGCGCGCGTGGTGGCGGGCACGGAAGCGAACCTGCACGCCGCCCTCACCGCTGCCGTCGCCGCGCTTTCCGGGCCGGCGCACGGCGGCGCGGCGGAAAACGTGATGCGTATGGCGCAGGAAATCGGCGATCCCGCAAAGGCCGCCGACTACGTCAAGCGCAAGCGCGACCAGCGCGAAGCGGTGATGGGCTTCGGCCACCGCGTCTATCGCGCCGAAGATCCACGCGCGCGCCACATGCGCGCCGGCGTCGAGCGCCTGTCGCGCGAAATGGGCCAACCGCAGTGGTATCAGATCCTCGAGGCGCTGGTCGCGGCGATGAAGCCGTATGCCCGGCTCGGCGTCAACGTCAATGTCGACTTCTACGCCGGCGTCGTCTATTACCTGAACGGCATTCCTGCGGATCTATTCGTGCCAATTTTCGCCGTCGGCCGCGTCCCCGGCTGGACGGTGCAGGTGCTCGAGCAGTTCGACAACAATATCCTCATCCGACCGCTCACCGAATACAACGGCGCGCCGCCGCGGACCTACGTCCCCATCGAGCGGAGATAGCGCAGCTCACGCCGTGGCAAGGAGCACGGCCGCGGTGGCGACGATGTCATCGACGCTCGCGCCGCGTGAGAGGTCGCTCAACGGCCGTGCAAAACCCTGCAGCACCGGGCCGATCGCGCGCGCGCCGGCGAGGTATTGCGTGAGCTTGTAGGCGATGTTGCCCGCATCTAGGCCGGGAAAGACGAGCACGTTCGCCCTCCCCGCCACCGCGCTGTCGGCCTTCACTTTCTTCGCCGCCACCGCGGGCACGAGGGCGGCGTCCGCCTGCAACTCGCCGTCGATCGCCAGCTCCGGTGCGCGGGCGCGCGCCAGCGCGAGCGCCTCGATCACCTTGTCGGCGTGCGCGTGGCGCGCGCTGCCCTTGGTGGAAAAGGAGAGCAGCGCGACGCGCGGCTCTTCTCCGATGAGCGCGCGATAGCTCGCCGCCGAAGCGAGCGCGATGTCGGCAAGCGCCGCGCTATCGGGATCGACGTTGACCGCGCAATCGGCGTAGAGCAAGGTCTGGCCGTTCGGCAGCAGCATCAGAAAGAAAGAGGACGGCGTGCGGATATCCGGTGCCAAACCGACGGTCATCAGCCCGGCTTCGATCACCCGCGCCGTGGGATGGGCGACGCCCGCGAGCAGCGCGTCGGCATCGCCCGCGCGCAGCATCATGCCGGCGTGGAACAAGGGCTTACGCACCACGCGCGGCGCGAGCTTCGGGTTCGCGTTCGGCCGCGTGCCGGCGTATTGTTCGGCGTAGGCGGCGTTGCGCCCGCTCGTTTCCGGATCGACGACGCCGATGCCATCCAGACGTACGCCTGCGCTTGCGGCAGCGGCGTTTACCGTTGCTTCGTCACCGAGCAGCGTCGTTCGCGCCATGCCCTCGTCCTGGATGCGGCGCGCCGCCCGTACGATGCGCTCGTCGGCTCCTTCCGCAAACACGAGGCGAGCGCCTCGTTGCTTTGCCTGCGCCACATAGCGCTCGAGAATGCCGTCGCTCTCCCGCGCGCTCATGCGTCGAACCAGGAAACCACGTCCTCCGTCGCCGCGCGGCTGGTGCGGAAGGCGTTGACCGGATGCGCTGCGTCCTCGTAGCCGAAGGAGATGCCGCACACCAGGCGGCGATCCTCGGGCAGATCGAAGAATGCGCGCACGAACTGCGGATGGGCGCCGAGTGCCGCCTGCGCGATGCTCGCGACGCCAAAGCTGCGCGCGGCGAGCATGAAATTGTTCACCCAGGCGCCGCAATCGAGCACGCCGTACACGCCCAGGGCTTCGTCGGTGGTGACGATGAGGGCATGGGGCGCGCCGAACAAGCGGAAGTTCTGCATCGTCTGCTTGGCGGAGGCTGCGCGGTCCCCTCTGGCGATGCCGACGCTGTCGTAGAGCTGGAAGCCGCACTCGCGCCGCCGCGCGAGGTAGACGCCGCGGTACTCGCGCGGAAATGGGTAGTCGGGCGCCGGCTGATGGCTTTGGGCGTAGGCGAAGAGCTGCTCGCGAAAGCGCTCGGTCGCCGCTCCACTGGTGATCGCCACTTTCCACGGCTGCGAGTTGCACCATGAAGGCGTGCGCTGCGCGATTTCCAGCATGCGCGTAATGCTTGCCCGATTGACCTCGCGTTCGAGGAACGCGCGGCAGCTGTAGCGGTCTTTCAATAGCTGCTCGAATGCCTCCGGCGCCTGCGCGCTCATGCTCTCTCCTCCTGCCTGCCCATGATTTTGACTAGCGCCCTTTCGGCCTTTGCGCGAAACGGAGCGGGATCAATATTCTAGCGAATTGCGCGCGCCGTCTGCGCGAGCGATTAAAATAGCGCCATCGAGACGAGCAATGCGAACTGGGAACGGAGGCAGGACATGGGACGATTGAACGGCAAGCGGGCGATTGTGACCGGTGCGGCGAGCGGCATCGGCCGCGCAGCCGCGATTCTATTTGCACGCGAAGGCGCGGCGGTGCTGGCGGTGGACAAGAACGGCGGCGGCGTCGAGGAAACCGTGGCCCAAATTGCGGCCGCGGGCGGTCGGGCGCTGGCGATGGCGGCCGATACGGGAAACGAGACCGAGGTCCTCGCCTACATCAAGCGCGCGCTCGATCAATTCGGCGGCTTGGACGTGATGTACGCCAACGCCGGCGTGAGCGGCGGCATGGTGCCGTTGTTCGAGCAGACGGTCGAGCACTGGCAGGAGATCCTGCGCGTGAACCTGATCGGAACCTTCCTCGCGGTAAAGCACGCCGGCGCGCACATGGTGGCGCAGAAATCGGGCTCCATCGTGTGCACGGCATCGGTGGCGGGCCTGCGCGCGAACGCAGGCGGCAGCCCCTATAGCGCGAGCAAGGCCGGCGTAATGAGCCTGGTGCAGACCGCGGCCAATTCCTTCTTCGGCACCGGCGTGCGCATCAACGCCATCTGCCCCGGCTTGATCGAGACCGGCATGACCAAGCCGATATTCGACTACGCCCGCTCGCGCGGCACCGAAGCGAACCTCGGGCAGCTCAATCCGCTCAATCGCTACGGCGAGCCGCAGGAAATCGCGGCGATGGCGGCGTTCCTTGCGAGCGACGAAGCCTCCTATGTAAACGGCCAGGCGATCGCCGTCGACGGCGGCTTGTCCGCGACGCACCCCTTCCGCCGGCCACGCCCCTGAGTGGCGGCCTCTGCATACGGCCGCTTGATCACCCTGCGCACGGATTCATCGATATGACGACTTGCACTTGCCGCGACATCCTCGGCGGGCGCGCACCGCAGGCGACGGCGGTCACGCTCAAGGGCTGGGTGCGCACGCGCCGCGACTCCAAGGCGGGCATCTCCTTCATCCACGTGTCCGACGGCTCGAGCTTCCATCCGGTGCAGGTGGTCGCGCCCAATACGCTCGCCAATTACGCCGACGAAATCTCCCGGCTCACCGCCGGCTGCGCCATCGAGGCGAGCGGCAGCATCGTGCCTTCTCCGGCCAAGGGCCAGCCCTTCGAAATGCAGGCGCAGACGGTGAAAGTGCTCGGCTGGGTGGAGGACCCCGACAGCTATCCGATCCAGCCCAAGCCGCACAGCATGGAATACCTGCGCGAGGTGGCGCACCTGCGCCCGCGCACCAACGTCATGGGAGCCGCCGCCCGCGTGCGCCACTGCGTCGCCCAGGCCATCCACCGCTATTTCCACGAGCACGGCTTCCTCTGGATCAACACGCCCATCATCACCTCGTCGGACGCCGAGGGCGCGGGCGAACTGTTCCGCGTCTCGACGC
>CAZMGP010000091.1:0-14182 GCA_964565875.1 uncultured Enterobacteriaceae bacterium | reverse complement strand
GAGTCGTGTGATGCGAGCATGTGGCGCTTCTCCGGCGCGCGCGCCGCTCGGTAGTCGGACGTCGTGGCGTAGAGCGAGACGTCGACGTGCTGCACGATCGCGGCGTCCCCTTGGCCGATGCCCGAGGTCTCGACCACGACCAGGTCGAAGCCGGCGAGCTTGCAGGCGGCGATCGCCTCCGGCAGCGCGATGGAGATTTCGGATGCCGCGGCGCGGGTGGCGAGCGAGCGCATGAAGACGCGCTCGCCGTTGATGGCGTTCATGCGAATGCGGTCACCGAGTAGCGCCCCGCCCGATTTGCGCCGCGAGGGGTCGACGGCGATGACGGCGATGTTCAAGCGGTCATCCTGATCCAAGCGGAAGCGCCGGATCAGTTCGTCGGTGAGCGAGGACTTGCCGGCCCCGCCCGTGCCGGTGATGCCGAGGACGGGGATGTTCTTCAGGTCGCCTTCGCGCAGCACTTCGTCGCGCAAGGCGGCCGCCCGCTTGGCGGCCGCGCTCGCCTTGGGCGCTTCGTGCGCGTTTTCGAGCAGGGTGATGAGCTGCGCGAGCGCGCGGCGGTCGCCCGCCTTCACCTTGGCGAGATCCTGCGGCGCGTATTGCGAAAGGTCGAGGTCGCAGCGCGCGATCATGTCGTTGATCATGCCCTGCAGGCCCATCTTCTGCCCGTCTTCGGGGGAGTAGATGCGGCAGACGCCGTAGGCGTGCAGTTCCGCCATCTCTTCGGCGACGATCACGCCGCCGCCGCCGCCGAATACCTTGATGTGCTCGCCGCCGCGCGCGCGGAGGAGATCCAACATGTACTTGAAGTATTCGACGTGCCCGCCCTGGTAGGAGCTGACGGCGATGCCCTGCACGTCTTCCTGCAGCGCCGCGGTGACCACTTCCTCGACCGAGCGGTTGTGGCCGAGGTGGATCACCTCGCAGCCGGTGCTCTGCAGGATGCGGCGCATGATGTTGATCGAAGCGTCGTGGCCGTCGAAGAGCGACGCCGCGGTGACGAAGCGGATCTTGTGCTTCGGCTTGTAGATGGCGAGTTTGCCGCTGATGGAGAGGTCGGTCATGGCAAGCCTATCGGTAGGCGCTTGGGGTAAAGGCCAGTCTAGTTGACGTTAACGTAAACGTCAACTTGGCGCGGGCCGGCGCGGCTCGCGGCGAGCGTTCAGTCTAGCAGGCTCCGGCTTCAGTCGATCTTGATGCGCGCCTCTTTGATCACCTTGCCCCACTGCGGCGCATCTGCCTTGATCATGGCGGCGAATTCGTCCGGGCCGCTGCCGACGGCGACGAGGCCCATGTCGTTCAGGCGCGAGGACACTTCGGGCAGGCGCACGATGCGCGCCACTTCCGAGGAAAGTTTCTTCACGACCTCGGCGGGCGTGGCGGCGGGCAGGAACACCCCGAACCAGCCGTTCGGCTCGAAGCCGAGGTAGCCCGACTCGCCGAAGGTCGGCACATCGGGGAGGAACTTGAAGCGCTGCGTTCCGGTGAGCGCCAGCACCTTGAACTTGCCCGAGGCGACGTGTGAGCGCGCCGAGCCGACGTCGACGAAGGCGGTGTTGATCTGCCCGCCATAGAGGTCGTTGATCATCGGCGCCGCGCCCTTGTAGGGCACGTGCGCCAGATCTAGCCCGGCCTGCAGGTTGAACATCTCGCCGTGGATGTGCGAGGAGGTGGCATTGCCGTAGGAGCCGTAGCTGTAGGTTTTGGGCTTCGCCTTCGCCAGGGCGACGAACTCCTTCAAATTGTTCGCCGACACCGAGGCCGCCACGACGAACAGATCCGAAGAGCGCGCGATCTCGGCGACCGGCAGCAGATCCTTGAACGGATCGTAGGGGAGCTTGGCGTGGAGATAGGCCGACTGGATGAGGGCGGTGATGCCGATCAGCACCGTATAGCCGTCGGCCGGCGACTTGGCGACGAAATCGTTGCCGATGATGCCGCTCGCGCCGGTGCGGTTCTCCACCACCACCGGCTGGCCCCAGGCTTCGGACAGGCGCGCGGCCAGCATGCGCCCGATGATGTCGGTCGAGCCGCCGGCCGGGTAGGGCACGACGAACTTGAGCGCGCGGTTCGGATAATCCCTCGCGCCGGCGGGCGCCTGCGCAAGCGCAACTGAAGAACACGCGGCGAGGGCGAGCACGCCCCAACGACGCATCCAACTCGACACGAAGCTCATGATTCCCCTCCTCGCTTGATCGGCTCAGCTTATTGGAATTACGAGGTGCGGCAGTTCCCAGTATAGGTCGCTGCCGGGATTGCGGCCACCGAGACCGCACGGGAACCGGATCAGAGCAGCTTGCGCAGCTCGGTCTTCAGCACCTTGCCGGTGCTGTTCTTGGGTAGCGATTCGACACTGACGTAACGCTTCGGTCGCTTGAAGCGGGCGATGTTGTCGAGGCACAGGGCGTCGAGCTCGGCGGTATCCAGCGTCGCGCCGCGCGGCACGACGAAGGCCACCACGACTTCGCCCCATTCCGGGTGCTTCTCGCCGACCACCGACACTTCGCTCACGCCGGGGTGGCGCAGCAGCACCTCCTCCACTTCGCGCGGGTAGATGTTCGAGCCGCCGGAGATGATCATGTCCTTGCTGCGGTCCTTGAGGGTGAGGAAGCCGTCCGCGTCCAGACTCCCCACGTCGCCGGTGTGCAGCCAGCCGTTGCGCAGCGTCTCGGCGCTCGCGGCCGGGTTGGCCCAGTAGCCCGCCATCACCGGCTCGCCGCGCACCAGCACTTCCCCGATCTCGCCCGTCGCGAGCGGCGCATCGTCGGCGCCGGCGACGCGCAGTTCCAGCCCGGTGAAGGCCTGGCCCACCGAGGCCAGGCGCGCCTCGTAGCGCGGATGGGCGGTCGCGGCGTGCATCGCCTTGTCCATGGCGGTGATGGTCATGGGCGATTCGCCTTGGCCGTAGATCTGCGCCAGCTTGTAGCCGAAGCGCGCCATCGCCGCCTTGCAGTCGGCGACGTACATCGGCCCGCCGCCGTAGACGATGGTCTTCAAGTTTGCCGTGTCGGCGTCGCCGGGATAATCGACCAGGCGCTTCACCATGGTCGGCGCAGCGAACATGGTGACGCCGCGATGCGCCCGCAGCAGCGCGTAGATCTCGGCCGGATCGAAGCCGCCGGATTCGGGCACGACGTTCAAGCCGGCGCGCGCGACATGCGGCAGGAGATAGAAGCCCGAGCCGTGCGACATCGGCGCGGCATGGATGATGGCGTCGCCCGGCGCGATGGCATCGACGTCGGAAAAGTAACAGAGGATCGCGGCGAGGATGTTGCGCTGGGTGAGGGTCACGCCCTTCGGCCGCCCCGTCGTGCCGCTGGTGTAGAAGAGCCAGGCCGGGTCGTTCGGCTTCGCGTCTGCCATGGCGAGCAGCGCGTCTGAGGCGAGCGCGGCATAGCGCGGGCCGTCGACGTCTATCACTTCTTCCACGCAGTCGACGCTCGATTGCAGGGGCGCGACCGCGTCGACCAGGCCGCCGCTCGCGAAGCACAGGCGCGCGCCGCTGTTCGCGAGGATGAACTCGAGCTCTTTCGGATGCAGCTTGGCGTTGATCGGCACCGCGCACAGCCCCGCGTGCCAGCAGGCGAACATCAACTCCACGTACTGCGGGCAATTCTTCATCACCAGCGCGATGCGGTCTCCGCGCGAGGTGCGTGCGGCGAGTCCCGCGGCGAGGCGCGCGACGCGCGACGCGAGTTCGGCGTAGGTGCAGACGGGCCGGTCGCCGCGCGCGACCGCAGCGAGGTGCGGATAGGCGTGCGCGCTGCGCACGAGCAGCTGGGCGATGTTTGCGCTCATCGCGCCCGACTTTAGCAAATTTTCGAGGCGACTCCCAGCCGCGGGCGCCGCGCGCGCAAGGCGGGGATCGGCCCCGCCTTGCGCGAATACATGCCTACTTCTTCGCGTCTTCCTTCTTGATTTCGTCGACAGTCTTGTTCGTGTCGGCGCTCTTCAGCACTTTCTTCGCCTTGGCCTTCGCCTTAGTCATGGTGCTCTCTTTCTTCGGCGCATTCTTATGTGCAGCCTTCACGTCTTTCTTCGCTTCGGCTTTTTGCTCGGCGGGCGCAGCCTTGGTTTCGTCGGCGGCGAACGCGGCCGTGGCGGAGAAGGCGAAGGCGGTAGCGATCAGGGCGGACAGTAGCTTGTTCATCGTGGTTCCTCTTCAGTTAATGCGAAGCGGCGCTTCGCCGGGGAATTGCGAGTAACGACCGGGCGGACGGGCTGTTGACCGCTGGCGTGAGAAGTTGGCCTCTTGCGGCGGGGAATCGAAGCGCGATTGCGAAATATTTCACGCTGCGCCCATCCCGGCGGGCCGGCGCAGGATCAGTGCAGCGGTGGATCCTCGATGTCGACTTCCAGGTTTTCCAGGAGCCGGCTCACCAACATGTAGAAACCGACGGTTATGAGAAGTTCCACCAACTGCTGGTGGCTGAGCGCCTTCGCCACCGCGGCGAAGAGCTCGTCCGGTGCCTTCACCTGGCGCACCACCGCATCGGTGAAGCGCAGTAGCGCGACTTCGAACGCATCGAACACGCCGGCATCGGGCTCGCCGGCGAGGAGCACGGCTTCGATCTTCTCCGCCGGCACACCGGCGCGTGCGGCGACGCGGCGGTGCTGGAACACCTCGTACTTCGCGCCCGAGAGCGCGCCGACGCGCAGGATGGCGAGCTCGCGCAGTTTGGGATCGAGCGTCGATTTGCCGAGGATGGCGCTGCCGAGCGCGAGAAAGCCGGTGGCGGTGTGCCCGCCGTGGGCGATCATGCGGTAGACGTTGAGCGGCGGGCGCTTCGCGAGCAGTTCGGCGAATTCGGGCGGAGCGAGGGCGAGATCGAGATAGGGTATGCGTGCCATGGGTCCGGCTCTCCGTAAGCGGGTTGAACGTGCAGTCGCGCGAGTGCGGCGAATTCAGCGCGCGGCGCGGGCGATGCCGCCGGCGAGTCCGCCGTCGACGACCAGCGCATGCGCGTTGACGTAGGACGATTCGTTCGAGATCAGGAACAGCGTGGCGTAGGCGACTTCCCAGCCCGTGCCCTGGCGGCCGAAGGGGAGCGGCGCGCCGACTCGCCCCGCCCGCCGGCGCGTGGCGTCGCGGCCCATGGGCGTGTCCATCAAACCGGGCAGCACCGCGTTGCAGCGTATGCCCTTCGTCTGGCCAGCCATGGCGACGCTGCGGGCCAGGGCCACCTGCGCGGCCTTACTCGTCTCGTAGCCGGGCATGCCGCTCGAGTTGCGCAGCGCCGCGAGCGAGGACATGAGCACGATGGAGGAACCGGCATCCATCACTTCCAGCGACTTTTGCGCGAACAGCATATTGCTGCGCACGTTGACGGCGAATTCGCGGTCCCAGCCTTGCGCGTCCTGCTTCGCCAGTGGCTTCGCCGCGGTGATGCCGACCACCAGCACCAGGCCGTCGAGGCCGCCGAGGCGCTCTGCGCAGCGCTCGACCAGCGGCGCGATCGTTTCGGCCTCGCCGACGTCGGCGACTTCGGCGAAGGCCTTGCCGCCTTCGGATTGAACCTGGGCGCAGGTTGCCTCGACCGCATCACGCGAAATGTCGACGCAGGCTAGGCTCGCCCCTTCGCGCGCGAACAGCAGCGAAATTGCGCGGCCGTTACCGACCGGCGGGCGCTCGTCGACCGTTTGGCGCTGCCCCGCGCCCACGACCAGGATGCGCCGGCCGCGGAGCCGCCCGCGCGCGGGGGCGGCGCCGAGCGACTCGGCGAACATCTGCTGCTCGGGCGTGGCGGTGTCAGGCGGCAGGCTCATGGCTCTCCCCAGAGATCGACGCGGGCGCAGTATAGCAAGCGCCGCATCGCGCTCGATTCGCCGCCGCGTAAATCACGCCGCATTGGCAGGGCATCTCGAGGCACGAGCCTTTAGACAGCCCGCGATAGGTTTACTCGCGAGCGGTCCTAAACTCACGTGGTTTTGGCAGGCGGCGCGTCGCGAGGCACGGGCCTTTAAACAGCCCGCGATAGGTTTACTCGCGAGCGGTCCATAAACAAAAAGGGCAGGGTAAGCCCCTGCCCTTACACCCTAAAGAGGAAGCGTGACTTACTTCTTCTCTTCCTTCTTCTCTTCTTTCTTCATTTCGTGCTTCTCTTTCTTGGCATGCGCCTTCTTCGCTTCCTTCTTCTCGGCCTTCGCTTCCTTCTTCTCGGCGGCGGGCTTGGGTGCATCCGCAGCAAAAGCGGTGGCGGTGAAAGCGGCGAAGACCGCAGCGATCAGGACGGACAGTAGCTTGCTCATAGTGGCTCCTCTTCGATTGAATTGAAAAACCGGCGCGCTCTTAGCCGCGTCCGACGGCGAGCCGTTCAGGCCTGCCGCCAAAAGGCGCAGTGCAAGCATGGCGCTAACCGCCGCAATGCCGGAACTGCCAATAACGACCGGTTTTGGCGCGGGTTGACAGCCCCTGCAACCCAGCGCGCGGCTGCCGGCGTCGGAAATTTCGGGGACCGAATTGCGGGCATGTAAAGGTTTTCCCTAATACCCCTGACCTAGCCACGGCTACAATCGACAACATGATCGACCCGTCCACCCAGCGCTACGCCTTCGTCGCCCTGTTCGCCGCCGCGCTGTTCGGCGCAAGCACGCCATTGGCGAAGCTGTTGCAGGCGGATATTTCGCCGGGGCTGCTCGCCGGGCTGCTCTATTTGGGCAGCGGCGCCGGCCTCGCCCTGCTGCGCTTTGCCTCGCGCAACCGGCCGACCGAGGCGAAGCTGCAGGCGGCAGATTACCCCTGGCTCGCAGGCGCGGTGCTCTGCGGGGGCATTGCGGCGCCCTTGCTTTTGATGTGGGGACTGGCCGGCGCAGCGGCTTCGAACGTCTCGCTGCTGCTCAATTTCGAGGCGGTATTGACGGCGCTTGTCGCCTTCCTCGCGTTTCGCGAGGCGGTGTCGGCGCGGGTGTGGCTTGCCGTCAGCCTGATGCTTGCAGCGGGCCTGGTGCTCGGCTACGAGCCGGGCGCCGCGTTCGGCCTGTCGCCACGCGCGTTCGCGGTGCTCGCGGCCTGCGCCTGCTGGGCGCTGGACAACAACCTCACCCGCAGGATCGCGGCAGCCGATCCGGTCGCGATCGCCATGATCAAGGGCCTCGCCGCCGGAAGTGTGAATTGCATCGCGGCGTTCGCCGCCGGAGCCGGACTTCCCGCGGCCTTGCCTGTCGCGGGTGCGCTTATGCTGGGCTTCTTCGCCTACGGCGTCAGCCTCGCGCTCTACATCCTGGCGCTACGCCACCTCGGCAGTGCGCGCGCGGCGGCGCATTTCTCCAGCGCGCCTTTCATCGGCGCGGCGCTGTCGATCCCGCTATTGGGCGAACCGATGACGGCTGGCTTCCTGCTCGCGTTCCTGCTGATGGCGATCGCCGCCCTATTGCTCCTGACGGAGACGCACGCACACCGGCACCACCACGAATATCTGAAGCACGCGCATTTGCACGTGCACGACGCGCATCATCAGCACGCACACCGCGGCGACGAAGGACCGGAGCCGCACTCGCACCCGCATGTGCACGCGCCGCACACGCACAGCCACCCGCACCTGCCCGACCTGCACCACCGGCACAGACATTAGAAAATCTCTGATTTGGGGGATATACAAGGGGGCGTCGCCCCCTTGTTCACACATCCTGTAGCGGCGCCGGCGGGCGGCGCTACAGCCTGAAGATCCGCTGGGCGTTGAAGCCGCGCACCTTATCGCGCACGCCATCGGACAGCGCGTCGACGCGCGCCAGGCAGCCGATCGGATCGCCGATGGTGTGCGGATAGTCCGAGCCGTAGAGCACGTTGTCGGTGCCGAAGCAGGACACCGCCATTTCCAGCGCCTGCTGGGTGAACACCACCGAATCGCAGTAGACGTTGCGCAGGTGCTGGCTCGGCCGCTCCTTGATATTGATGCGGCAGGCGGGAATGTTGTCGTAGCACTGGTCCAGGCGCCCGGCGAGGAAAGGCAGCGCGCCGCCGCCGTGGCTGGCGATGATCTTGAGGTCGAGATAACGGTCGAAGAAGCCGTCGTAGACCATGCGCGAAACCGCGAGCGAAGTGTCGAAGGTGAAACCGAGCGAGGCGGTGAGCTGGAACTCGTCCATCTGCATCTGCGCCACCCCGGGAGGCGCGGTCGGGTGCACCAGCACCGGCAGCGCGAGCTTGTCGATCGCCTTCCAGATCGGCTCGAAGCGCGGGTTGGTGAGGTGCTCGCCGACGATGTTGGCGAGCACCATGACGCCCACCGCGCCTGCCTTGACCGCGCGCTCGAGTTCCTTCACCGCGAGCTTGGGATACTGCCAGGGGAGCGATGCAAACCAGCGGATGCGCTCGGGATAGGCGCGCTGCGCCTTCGCCATGTCGTCGTTCATCAGCTTCGCCGCCTTGAGGCTGATTTCCTCGCCGCCCCAGTAGACGTTGGGGCAGGTGAGTGAGACGATGGAGATGTCGATCTTCGCCTTGTTCATGTTGCGTATGCGCAGCTCGTAGTCGAACATCTCCGGCACCGGCGTCATGAACGGCGCGCCGTCGAGGTGGATGGCCTGCAGTCCGCCCTTGACCTCCTTCACGGTGTAGCGCGGCTTCCCGTGCTTTTTCAGTAGGTCGAACCAGGCGTGGGTGAGCATGTGGGTATGAACGTCGATCACGGGACTCATGCGGTCTATCCTTATGGCTTGCGATTGAAAAGGGCGGTCAGTTGCTCCACGAGGCGAGGGGGCGAGCCCCCTCGCGCTCCCCGACTTCTGGGAAAACGCCGCTTCGCGTCGTCTTCTTCCTAGTCAACTTGCGCGCCGGAGGCGGCCACCGCCCTCGCCCAGCGGGCGACGTCGTTTCGGACGATTGCGGCGAACTGTTCGGGCGTATTCGGCGGTGAGGGATCCATGCCGAACTTCACCAGGACTTCGCGGAATTCGGGCGTGTTCTGGAAGCGCTGCATTTCGGCGGCGAGGCGCGCGATGATTGCGGGCGGCGCGCCCGCCGGGGCGACCACGCCCTGCCAGGCCTGCCAGTCGAAGCCGGGCACGGTGTCGGCGATCGGCGCCACTCCGGCGAGCAGGGTCGTCGCCTTGGCGCTCGAAGTGCCCAGAGCCACGACCTTGCCGGACTGGATGTTGGGGATCGCGGCCGTGGCGTCGGAGAACATCACCTGGATCTTGCCCGTCAGCAGGTCGGGCAGCGCGGCGAGCGTGCCCTTGTAGGGGACGTGCTGGATGTCGAGGCCGTAGTCCTTCTTCAGCACTTCCATGAACAGTTGATGCGGGCTACCGTTGCCGACCGAGCCATAGTTGAACTTGCCCGGGTTGGCTTTGACGAGGTCGATCATCTCCTTCACGCTCTTCACGCCGAACGAGGGCGAAGCGATGAGAAAGAAGGTGACCGCGCCGACCTGAGACACCGGCGTGAAGTCCTTCACCGGGTCGATCGGCGACTTGCGGTACATGGCCGGGCTGATGCCGAGCGTGGTGCTCGTCGCCATCAGGAGCGTGTAGCCGTCCGCCGGGGACTTGGCGACCACTTCCGCGCCGACCAGAGTGCCGGCGCCAGGCCGGTTGTCGATCACCACCGGCTGCTTGAGCGCGCCGCTGAGCCGTTCGCCGATCGCGCGCGCCAGCAAATCGGTCAGGGCTCCCGGAGGATAGGGAACGACCAGACGAATGGGTTTGGTCGGATAGGTTTGCGCCTGAGCAGCAACCGTGAACACGCACAACAGCAGGGCGACAAGCCGCAATAGACGTTTCATGCCTCCTCCTCTTGCGCCTCGTGGTGAAACGGGGCTTTCGGGAATGCCGCAATTATATCGGGGCGACTGCGGCGGGGCGAGGATTCGCGGGAGAAAGCGCAGTATCATGCGCTGGGAATAAGAATACATAACCCATACAATCATGGCCGAGAGGCGGATCGCGCGAAATCGAACGAGGGCCGAAGCGCTGCCCTCTGTAGATGCTTCTGCGCGCGAGGCGAATCCGCGAACGAGCCCGCATGCTTGAATCCGCCTTGCTGGCCCTCGGTGCCGCCGCCGCACTCGGCGCCGCCCTGGTGACCACGCGTCTCGGCCTGCGCTATGCCACGCCCGCCGCGGGCGCCGCGATCGGCGTGCCCTCGACGACGCTCGTTTTTTGGTGCCTCGCCCCGTTTCTGCTCGCTCTCGACGATTTCAATCTCGCTGCAGCGGGCATATTCGCGCTGGTGGGTTTGTTCTTTCCCGCAGCGGTGACGCTCTTGACTTACAGCGCCAACCAGCACATGGGGCCGACGATCACCAGCGCCATTTCCTGCACCACGCCCTTGTTCGCGCTGCTCGGCGCGGTGCTGTTCCTGGGCGAAGGCTTGAGCGCAGGCAACGTGCTCGGCACCGCCGCCATCGTCCTCGGCATGCTTGCGCTCACTTCGGGAAGCGGAGCGCGTGGCCGTCATTGGCCGCTGTGGGCGGTCGCGTTGCCGACTGCGGCAGCGGCGCTGCGGGCTGTCGCGCAGGTGCTCACCAAGGCCGGCCTCGCGCTGTGGGCGAGCGCCTATGCCGCAGGCTTGATCGGCTACAGCATGTCGGCGCTGGTGATCCTCGCGGCGACGCGCGCGCGCGCAGGGCGCGTCCCGGCCGATCGCCGTGCCGTCCCCTGGTTCGTCGCGACGGGCATGTTCAACGGCGCGGGCCTGTTCCTGATGTACGCGGCTCTGGCCCGCGGCAAAGTAGCGCTGGTGTCGCCGATCGTCGCCTCCTATCCGCTTTTCACCCTCGCGCTTTCCGTGCTGTTTCTTCAGCACGAGCGCATCACGGCGCGGCTGGTCGCCGGCGTGCTGCTGACGGTGTCGGGCGTGGTCGTGCTGCTGACGCTATGAGGCCCTTCGAGACTCGCGCGGGAAACGGACGAGAACCAACAAGCCTTTGCCCGCCGGATTGTCGCGCAGCGCAAGCGTCGCGCCGTGGAGCTCGGCAATGCGTTTGACGATCGACAGTCCGAGCCCGCTGCCGGACTCGCCGCTGCCGAGGATGCGGTAGAAGCGCTGGCCGACTTTCTCCCTTTCCTCGGCGCCAATCCCCGGCCCTTCGTCTGTGACCGAAATCGCCGCCGCGCCGGCCTCGTCGCCAGCGGCGACGCGCACGCTCGCCCCTGCCGGGCTATAGCGGATGGCATTGTCGATCAGGTTGCGCAGCAGGATGGCGACCAGTCCGGGGTAGCCGGGAAAGCGCACGGGCGCGCCCTCGGCGAGGCCGATGTCCACTTTCTTCGAGACGGCGTAGGGCGCCAGATCGGCGATCGCGGCCTGCGCGAGTTCGCGCAGGTCGCACTCGGACCGTTCGCGCTGCACCTCCTCTGGGTCGAGGCGCGCGAGCGTGAGCAGTTGCTCGAGCAGATGCGCCGCGCGATCGCAGCCGGCGATGACGTTGTCGAGCGCATGCGCCCGCTCGGCGTCCGCGGAGGCAGCGCGCGCAACCTGGGCCTGCGTCTTCAGCGCGGCAATCGGCGTGCGCAATTCGTGCGAGGCGTCCGCGGTGAAGCGCCGTTCGGCATCGATCAGTTGCGACACCCGTTCGAAAAGGCGGTTCAAGCTTGCCACCAGCGGCATGACTTCGGCCGGGATGCCCGCAGTGTCGAGCTTGAGCAGGTTGCCCGGCTCGCGCCGCGCGACCTCGCCTCCCAGCAGCGCCAGCGGCCGCAGCCCGCGTGCGACCAGCAGCCATACCAGAATGCCGAGAACGGGCAGGGCAAGGAGCAGCGGCAGCAGCATGTTCTTCGCCAGTGCCACCGCGATTTCATTGCGCGCCTCGTAGTGTTCTCCCACCTGGATCAGGAAGCTGCGATCGCCGTCCCAGGCGCTGAATACGCGCCAGCGCTTGCCGTCGATCTCGGCGTCGGAATAGCCCTCGTCCTGCGCCGACAGGCGCGTGTTCGGTGCGCTCGCCGAATGCAGCCGCAGCTTGTCGCCCTGCTCCCAGACCTGGATCGCCACCTTGTGCCCGCGCTTGTGCGCCAGCGCGATGGACTCGTCGGCATCGATCTCCTCCAGTTCGTGCCCCATCTGCGCCACCAGCAGCGACACCGATTGCGCCAGATGGGCGTCGAGCAGCTCGTCCAGTTCGTGGCGCGCGTCGAAATAGCTGACGATCGCGGTGGCGAGCCAAACGACGGCGATGCCGCCGAGGAGCGAGAGGAGCAGCCGCTGCTTGAGCGATGCCGGGCGGCCGGGTGGGCTCACGATGCGTCGCGCGGCATCAAATAGCCGACGCCGCGCACGGTGCGCACCAACTCGGGCGCGAGCTTGCGCCGCAGATGATGTACGTGGACTTCGATGGCATTGCTTTCGATCTCCTCGCCCCAGGAGTAGACGCGCTCGGAGAGCTGCTCACGCGACAGCACCTTGCCCGCGTGCAGCATGAGTTCCTGCAACAAGGCGAATTCCCGTGTCGACAGCTCGACCGGGTGCCCGCGAAACTCGACGCTGCGCGCCGCCGGATCGAGCTCGATCTCGCCGACGCACAACCTCGGCGCCGCCTCGCCGCGCGAGCGCCGCACCAGTGCGCGCAAACGTGCGGCGAGCTCCGGCAGGTCAAAGGGTTTTACCACATAGTCGTCAGCGCCGCTGTCAAGGCCCTTGACGCGGTCTTCGACGCGATCGCGCGCGGTCAGGATCAGCACCGGCACCTTGTTTCCCGCTCGGCGCAGCCGCTCGAGCAGCTCCAGGCCAGAGAGCCGCGGCAGCCCAATATCGAGCACGGCGCAGGCGTATACATCGGTTCTGAACGCGAGTTCCGCGGCGATGCCGTCCTTCGCCCAATCGACGCGGAATCCGACCTGCTTCAGACCGGCCTGGATGCCGTCGCCGAGCAACTGATCGTCTTCGACTAAGAGTATTCTCATCTTTGCGTGCAGGCGCGGAGCGGACGGCGCGCCTGCTTCCCCGTGTAGATATTCGCCGCGTTCGTCCCGCTCCGATCCTCTCCGACCTGTCCCATGGCGCGATCAACCGCGCACGCGCTGGGCTGCGTGTAGCGCGGCGGAGGCGGTTGCCGCAAAATCGATGCTCGCAGGCAGCAGCCCGGCGGCTGCGGCCCAGAAGCCGACGGTCGCGGCGAGCACCGCCGCGGCGACGAAACGATGCCTCGTGCGTATGCCTTCTCCCGCCTGGCCGCGCTTGTGCCCGCTCAGCATGGCGGCGACGAGGTTCTCGCGGTGGATGAAACTGCTCACGATGACAGCGCCGACGTGGATTACCACTAGTCCTAGCATGGCATTCGCCGCCCCTTCGTGCAACTCCGCCACCCAATTACCACCCATCTCTTCATATGCAGCAAAACCACTGATTCCGGCGGCGAGCGCGAGTGCGAGCAGCGCATAGATGGCGATACTGCCTGCGGGATTGTGCCCGACGTGATGCTCCGGCTTGCTGCCGAACAGCGATTTTGCGTACTGCAGCACCCGCGCCGGCGAAATCGGAAACGACTTGAAGCGCGCGTAGCGGGTGCCGATCAGGCCCCACACCATGCGGAAGGCCACCAGCCCCATCACCGTGTAGCCGAGTGCGACGTGGATGTCGCGATAGCGCTCGGAATCGGCGGACACGAACGCGCCGATGAACGAGGCGGCGAGCAACCAATGGAACACCCGCGTCGGCAGGTCCCACACCAGGATCTTTTTCATGTTTCCTCCGATCAACGCGGCACGCGCACGGCGTGCTCGTTGAAATCGCCGCGCTCCGCACCGGGATGGCACGCGCTGCAGTTGGCCGCGCTCTTCACGCGCGGATTCTTCCAGCTCGCCGCCGACACTTCGTCGTGTTTGCGCACAAACCACGGCGTTTCGCTGATGCGCAGCGGCGCACCCTCGACGCGGGCGCGCTTGCCGGTGCCGGCGTTGCGCTCGAGGAACGCGCCGATCTCCGCCGCCGTGCGTGCGTCCACGCTCGCATCGGTGCCGAAGTGCTTGTCCAGTCCCGCCATCACCCGCCGCCACGATGCAGCCGGCAGCAGGCTCGGCGGATAGGCGACGTGGCAGCTGCCGCACTCGGCCTGCCAGACGGCGTTCGTCGAAGTGATGGGCTTGGAATCCGCCAATGCCTCGCTAGCCAAGAGACCGAAGGCGACCACGAGCGAGACCGCCCACACGATCGCATCGGTGAGGCGCATGCTTATCGTCCGGTTCATATCTCCTTATATGGACGCCTCCCGGAGTGCAAGTGTTTTGACTTTGGCGATGGCAGAGC
>CAZMGP010000090.1:0-14678 GCA_964565875.1 uncultured Enterobacteriaceae bacterium | reverse complement strand
ATCGTGCCAGAAAGCTCTACTTCTAGACTGTCTACATTTCGGGGAAGCTTACGGGGGCTCGAGCTCGCTGGGATGAATTGCTGACGCGACAACTGCTCCAGAACGTCCGGGCGCTTCAGCACCGCGCCCATTTCCTGCGCGAGTCGAGCAACAACTTCCTTTGGCATCTTCGCGGGCCCTTGCAGTGCGGCCCAGGAAGGTACAGCAAATTTCGTCACCCCAGCCTCGACCATGGTGGGCACGTCGGGAAAGGCCGGGCTGCGACTCGGAAGCGTGGTTGCTAGCATACGCAGCTTACCCTCTTTTACGTATTGGCCCGCCGTGGTCGGTGTGCCGAACATGAGTTGGACTCTGTTCGCAACCAAATCGATCATTCCGGCCGGTTCGCCTTTGTAGGGCACTTGCACCATTTTAAGGTTGCCAGCAAGCGATAACATTTGGCCGGTGGCAACTATGCCCGTCGGATTGCCCGTCGCGTAATTGAGTGCTCCTGGATTGGCGCGCGCATAGGCAAGCAATTCCTGCACCGAACTAGCTGGCACCTGTGAATTCACGAACAAGAAAAAGGAGTAACGGCCAAACATCGAAATTGGAGTGAAGTCTTTGATCGCGTCGTAGGGAGGCGCTTTACGCATCGCTGGCACCGCGCAGAATCCATTGGTCGACATGAGCAGCGTGTAGCCGTCGGGGGCCGCGCGCGCAACCTCCGCAGCACCAATTGCGCCATCCGCACCTGCCTGATTGACGATTAGTACGGGCTGCCCAAGGGAGGGCGAAAGCGCGTTGGCAAGCACGCGACTTACTGTGTCGGTCGCGGTGCCAGCGGGAAACGGCACAATGATCCGTATCGGCTTTGTGGGGTACTCGGCGGCGGCGTTGCCGAAGAAGAATCCAAAGAGCAACAGGCAAATTAGCGTGCGAACAAAGTGGTTCACGTTGATCTCCTCCTTCTTTTGAATTAGCGACCCTTGTAGACAGGGGCCCGCTTCTCGACAAATGCGAGCAGCGCTTCACGCGAATCGGGCGCGTCCTTGAGACTACACATCGTCTCGACCACGCCCTCCATTGCGCGACGGTAGTCATGGTCGTTCGCGCGCAGGAACGCATCGCGCAACAGCTTCATCGCGATCGGAGACTTCTTAGCCAGTCTGCGCGCTAGCGCGCGCGCCTTTTCCATCACTTGTGCGCGCGGGACGACGTCATTAATTGCGCCCAGCTTTTGCATTTCCGTAGCGTCGACAATGTCCCCCGTAAATAGCAGTTCCGCAGCACGGTGGCGACCGGCTTGCCTCGGCAAATGAACCAGATGCATGGCCGGCAACAATCCGACATCGATTTCTGGATAGCCCATCTTCGCCTCCTGCGCCGCGATCACCATGTCGCACGAAACAGCTAATGTGACACCCGCAGCACGCGCGTGACCATTGACGGCTGCAATGACTGGCTTTCCGAGCCGGTACAGGGCTTCATGCATTTCGTAGTAGAGCACCTCGATGAAGCTGCGAAGTGCTTGTCCATCGAATTCGAGCGCAATCTTTAGGTCGAGGCCAGCGGAAAACACGGTTGGCAGCGCACTGGTGAGGATGACTGCGCCTACGGATTTGTCGTGGCGAGCGCGCTGATAAGCGTCAATTACTTCGCGAATGAGCTGTAGATCGATGGCGTTAACCGGAGCGCGATTCATTACGATCTCGGCAACCCCCTGCTCGACGCGATATGTCACGTAGTCAGCCATTTTGTCTCCGAATTTGTCTTGCTTTAAACTGAAATATTCGCGGTGCGATGTGAAAGAGAACCTTTCGCTCTGTGCGACAGGATGGTAGATGCGGCGTCAAAACGCCGTCCAATATTGTTATCGGAATGCGTGATTCGACGAAGAGATGACCAACGCTATCGAACTCAGACATTTGCGTCACTTCATGGCTCTCGCCGAAGAATTGCACTTTGGACGAGCAGCGAAGCGCTGCAACATTTCGCAACCACCATTCAGCGTTTCAATTCAGCAACTTGAAGCGGAACTGGGATTCGCGCTTGTCGAGCGCAGCTCGCATGGTGTGCGTCTAACCACGGCCGGGGCGGCATTCTACGAAGAGACGGGAAAAGCGCTGTCGCAAATGAAGTACGCGTGCGACGTTGCCGAGCGAGTTAATGGAGGACTCGAGGGCGTATTGAAGATCGGCTTCTTCGCCTCGATGTTGCACCGCGGCTTAGACCGCGCTGTGGCGCAGTTCGAAGCGAGCTTTCCGGGAGTAGAGGTGCAACTTGTCGAACTCAATACCGCTGAACAAATTCCCGCTCTCGCACGGCATGAAATCCAATATGGATTCTTGCATAGCGAGTCGCTTCCTGCCGAAATCGAATCTCATGAACTCCAGCGAGAACCATTTGTCCTCTGCCTCCCTGCCTCCCACCCGAAAGCACAGCGCAGAAAGCTGAAACTCCAAGACGTACAGAACGAATCATTTATCTTCTTCGCGCGCGCCTATTCGCCCGCTTACCACGACCAAGTTATTTCGTTATGTGTCGAGGCAGGATTCCAGCCACGAATTCGCTATGAAGCCAGACATTGGCTGACTGTCATATCGTGCGTCTCGAAGGGCATGGGAATATCGTTGGTGCCACGTAGTCTCGCGCACGCGGGCTTTCCGAATCTTCGTTTCGCGGAGATTGGGCGGAGTCCGATTCAGTCGATATTGCGGGGTGGTTGGCTAAAGAGCAATGCTGACAACGCAATATTGGCAAAGTGGCGGGTCGCAGTAGAGCGGGAGATTGCTACGCGAACAGTACGGCCAGAAGGTGCGTAGTCATCAAGAGTCGTTGAAACTGTCGCGCGCTATCGTCCGGGCGGGCGCCCGCCGCATCGTGGCCCGTTCGGTCAATCCGACGCAAATCAACACTGCCGATTTGGGTCGATTTCTAGCATCACATAATGTGGATTACGTGTTATCGGCACGCCATAGCGTAGCGGTGATGAGAGCGGGGCTCAATGCCGTGGCTTTCGTGTCAAGCGCACCAGTGCGTTTGATACGCGCTCGAGCTCTTTGTCCATCCGGTACTGCGCAAACTGCATGATCGGCGGACCGTCTATCCGCTGAACTACCAGAGTTAACTTCCTGAATGACTAGGAGTTATCGCGACGACTCCGCAAGAATATTTCCCGCGATATTTCCCAATCGCATCGCGCGCCGAATCTAAGTTGTTGATTTTGGCTCCCCGACCTGGGCTCGAACCAGGGACCTGCGGATTAACAGTCCATCCCGAACCCCAAGAAACAGGCTACCGATCAATTACATAAGCGCTATGGTGGGGAAATATTTCTCCTAGATCGTTATCGGTAAGATGCTGTTTCCGCTAAGCGCTGCGCGGCAATATTTCCCGCCCGCGAATCGGCCAAATGTGAACGTAAGTGTGCGGGCTATGGTTGCACGGGCGGACGCTCGGTGAGAGGCGCGAGCTTGTACCCCTTCTGATGCATGCACGTCGTTGCCAATTCGAACTCTTGGCGTTGTTCCTCCGACTGCATCGTCGCAGGAGCAGCAAGAATCGAAACAGTCCTACCGTAATCTCCACTTGCGCCGGGAACAACAGTGACCGAGGGAAGCGATTGCCGGATTACCTTTAGGTGAGCTTGCTGCGCGCACTGTTTCAGGTCTTCGTTGGTCGTGGTTATATCGGTGTCGACCCTCGTCCACTGCATGGCTGTGCAGCCCGTAATGGAGAAATATGACACCGCGAGAAATGCAAATACGAATTCCTGGACAAAGGATTGATGTGTGCACCAAGAAATCATGGGCATGGGCTCGGCTTGGTGACGGACACATCCAGCTTGGTCATGATCATCTCCTTCGCGACGTGCGCCGCGCGCTTCGTACCTCGAAATCGAAGTCATGCGTACCGCATGCGTCGGCAAGAACGGCACGCCGAGGCGTAGCGCACGTGCGACGGCTGGGGCGCGGGGCACGAGACAGCGTTGGCCGAAGCGCCGCGGCAACCGCTCAGGTATGATCCGAAAAGTCCTACGACGCAGCAGTCGCGGTGCATGGTGCGGATTTCTCGCTGACGTCAGCGAAAATCGCGTCGCAGAGGCGGTCAAGCATTGGAACGCCTCGAACCTCGGTGTCGAACAGCGGCACGATGGCGCGCACGCTGCCATCGAATTCTTGCCAAATCGTGCGCATGTGCTCCTGTTGCATACTTATGCGATTCTTTACGAACTGGGCGGCGTCAGGGCCCGCGCTCGCCGGGTCGATCACCATATTGACGAGCACCCCCCCAACCGGTATCCCGAAATCCTTGAACCATTGGATGAAGCGCGTGACCACGGCGATCGGAAGCGCTTCGGGTAAGGTCACGAAGTAGAACGCCGTAAGCGTGCGATCGGTGAGCAGCACGCGTGCTCGCTCCATGCGGTCGCGGAAGCTAACCAGGTAATCCATCAATGGGTCGGCCTCCTTCTTCTTCGTGAAGGAAAGCATTTCCCGCAGCGTGCGTGCCTCTTCACGGCTTTTCAACATCTTGTTGACCCACAGCGCGTAGACCTTCGACATGCCGAGAAGGCGCCTTGCGTTTGCCGTGGGCGCTGTGTCGAAGACATAGGCGTCGTATTCGTTCTTGAACATGAGGTCGATCATGTTTTCGAACATCGCAGACTCCTCGAACGCGGGGTTCATCGTTGCCGATTCGACGAAGTCGTCAGCCTTTGTGGATATGTCGGCGAATTTCAGGAACCACCGAATCTTCTCCCGTATCTCCACCTTGCTGCGCTCGATGGTCTGCTTCGTTTCGATCTCGTACGCCCAAAGATTCGGCACGCCGGCTACGGGAACGTGCCGCCCGAGCACATCTTGGCCCAGTAAACCTGTAAGGCTGTGGACAGGATTGGTCGACGCGAGCAGCGTTCGGCGTCCGGTCCGGGCGAGACCGATCGCTGCCGCGGCGGCGAATACGGTTTTGCCGACACCACCCTTGCCGCCGAAGAAGAGATACTTTAGGGAAGCCTGCTCTCGGAGGTGTCGGCCCATCGGTGTCGTGATTTCTTGCATGATGAGCCCCCACTAAGCGAACATGATGTCGGCCAATTTTGCGATCATCGGCAAGCCGGTAACGTCACGCTCCATCTCGGGCACGGAGGCCATTATCTCGTCACCAAAGGCGCTACGCAGGTCGCGCAGGCGCTCATCCTGCATGGCGATGCGGTGGCGGAGGTACTCCGGGATGTTCTGATTCAGAAGTTCACGCGGAACGACGCGGTTGACCACGTATCCGGCGACCGGCACATCGAACTGTGCGAACATTGTGGCGGCTTTGCGCGTGTCGTCGATGATCATCGCCTCGGGGGTCACCACGAAGAAGAAACCGGTCTTGGTCTTGTCGGTGAGAATTCCCGCAGAAGTATTGATGCGGTTCTTTATGTAAAGCAGTTCGTTGAGTATCTGGTCCTGCTCGGTGAGTTTTTCGCGGCGGAGTCGACTCACCATCTCCTCATACTCGCGCATGTCTTCACGCAGCTTGGTGACCTTGTTGATCCACTCGTCGTAGACCTTGGCCATAGACAAGTAATAGAGAGCGTGACCAAGCGGCACGAGGTCGTAGATGTAGTAGTCGTAATCGCCCCTCATGACGACATCCACCACGGCATCGAAGATGGCGCTTTCCTCCATCGCCGGCTCGGCGCTCGCCGCCTGGATGTAGTTCTCGATTTCCTCTGGAACGGCGGACAGGCCATACATGTCCAGAATTTTTTGGCGGATCTCCTGCTGATAGGCGTGAATATGGCTGTCGGCGTCGATCTCTTGCGCCCAAAGCTTATCCATGATTGGCACCGGCCCTTTGCCGAAGATGTCGCGCTGGAAGATGTCGGTGAGCGATGCCTGTGGATCGACCGAGAACACGAGAACTTTCTTGCCTTGGCTCGCAAGCCAGTACGCTGCGGCTGCCGAGAATGTTGTCTTGCCCAATCCGCCCTTCCCGCCGAACATGATGTAGCGGCGCTCGGGGTGTTGCAGGAAAACGTCTTTTAGAGCCATGGCCGCGCCTAGAACATTGCGTCCGCGACGTCTTTTTCGCGCAGCATGCGCCGCTTCCACGTGGCGATTTGCGGCACGACGTATGGCAGTAGCCTTAAGCTGTAATAGGGAGGTAGGATCGGGATGCCGAGCAAGTCTCCCATGGTGATGAGAATGAACAAATGCTCCATCGACGCGCGCGTGCGCAAGGCCGCGCGGCTCATGTCGTGAGCAGCCATGCCGTACACCGTATCGCGGATGTTCTGCCAGAGCTTCTTCGCCATCGATGCCTTTTCTTCTTCGGTCATGGTCGTCTCCGATTCATATTCCATGCAGATGATGTTCGTGGTCGCTGCCTAGCTCTCGTTCGCGTAAGAGGCTGCATTTCCAGGTTTCGATTTGGGGTACAACCCACGGCAATAGACGCAGGCCGTAATAGGGGGGCAACACCGGAACGCCTAGCATGTCGCCGAACACGCCTAGCATGAACAATTTCTCCAACGAGGCGCGAATTTCCAGGGCCTGCTGCGCGAATTCGTAGCCCGTAGCACCGTAGATGAATTCGCGCACCGCACGTTGCCACCCGCCGGCAGGCGACGTGCTATCGTTGCGCCTGTGATGACGGAACTGGTCGGTATTGCCGCGATTGCGGTCGTCGCCTGGTTTGCAGTTGGCACGATCTGGAACGTCCGCAAGGGAAGTGCGCTCCTTCGCTGGCTGCAGGGGGGGCTGGGTGTGCTCGGCGAGCGCACCACTGTGCGCTGGCTGGGTTCGAGCGTGGTCGAAATGGTGCTGCGGGAAACCAAGGCGCCATTTTCCGCCGTGACTCTGGTCATTTTCCTCGAGCCGCGCGATTTGCCCTGGTGGCCTCTGAGCCATCTGCGTGGCAGGCGCGACACCCTCATTATCCGCGGCGTATTTCGCAGCGCTCCACAGTTCGAGTTCGAAGCACTCGATCCCGTGAGCTGGTCTGGCCGCGATGCGCTCCCGCGTATCCCGAACGAGTGGAATCAGCGCTCGGCAGTCGGCCCAGGCGGTTTCGACGTGCATCATTCGGGGGCGAGCGCCCTGGAGCGCGCCGATGAACTCTTGGCGCTCACCAAGCGCGGCAGGCTGAGGCTGCGGCGTATGGCTTTGCGCTGCACCGAGCCGAATTTTCAGATCCATGTCGCTCTTCCCGAGGGCGGACAGACCGCGTGCGACTTCTTCGAAACCGTCCTGGCTCTCGCCGAAGTCGCGCTCGGTTGACATGACGCGCCGCTACGCGTGCGCAGCGGGGGGCAGATGACCGTGGTGCGAAATGTGCTCTTCGGGATTCTCGCCGTGACGGAAATAGGCCTTGTATCCGTCCCATCCGATGACAACAGCCGCCACGAATAGCAGCGCCGACACCGCGATCATTGCCCAGGCGCCCGCTACTGGCAAACCGGTCAACTTCGGGTTTGCCGCAATCGTAACGTAGAGATTGCGCGCGGTTACGGCGGTTGCGGCAAGCGTCGTCACGTACATGAAGATCATGGGCAAGACGGCATAGGTCGGATCCCGTTTCTCGGACTTGAGCCAAACGGCGACAACGAGGAGGCTCAACGCCGCCATTAGCTGGTTGGATGCGCCAAACATCTGCCACAGATAGACCCAGGTGCCGGACAGCACGAGGGCGAGCGTGAGGAACATCGAGATCAGACTGGAAACGTGCATGTTGCGCACCGGCGGAATGGCGTCGCCCACCCACTCGGTAAGGGTCACCCGCATTACGCGAAACACGAGTTGTGTGACAGTGAGTACGATCAGCACGAAAGTGCCGAAGCCGAGCGCCGTGCCGAATATTTCTGGGACGAGTCCGAAGCTGCCGGCATAGACGAGCTTGCCAACCCCAACAGCGAAGCGACCGCCACCGCCGCCGGCGCCGGCGATCGATACCGCCGTCAAGGACAAAAGGGCGAGCGTATTTTCGCCGAACATTCCACCCGCGCCGACCGGTAGCGCGTCCGTCTCGTATTCAAGCTGGCGTGCGGTTCCGACCGAACCGACGAGCGCATGCCAGCCCGAAATTGCGCCGCAGGCGATGGTCACGAAAAGCATGGGCCATATCGGCTGCCAGGCGGCGCCCTCGACGATATTGAAGCCAAGATCCTTGAGTGCGGGCAAGGCAAAGGCACCGATCAGGTTGCCCGCCGCATCCTTCGTGTCGAGCAGCGGCGCAACGACCATCCCCAAGGCTGACAGAAGAATAGTGATCGAGGTAATCCAGAAACCGATGTAATTAACGGGCTGTGCAAAGCGCCAGATCGGCAGGTTCGCCCCTAGGTAGCTGAACGCGAACAGGAACACCATCCACAAGAGGTAATTCGGCAGGGTGTTGAGCTGCCCCGTGGCGGCGTCATACGCGGCAGTGCTCGGACGCTTGCCGTCCTTGCCCGGTGCAGGAATTCGCGGATCGGCCAAGGTAGGGTCCTCAACGGTGAAGAGCGGCTTGCTATCAGTGATGCTGTCGACCGCGCTATTGAGATCCGCCACGGTCGCTGCCACGGGTCCATTAACGAGCTTCCCCTGCGCGTCGCGATGCTGCCCCCACGGCCCGGCCGCCATGCCTGCGAGGGTGAGGGCGACGACAAGGACTGTGACGCCCATGATGTCCATCTTCCAGCGGTACATCATTTGCCCTGCGAGCAATCCCATCAAAGCAAGCATCAGGATACCGAGCGGCACGTCCGGGCGTGCGGACAGGATGGCCGCCAGAATGCCGATGAACGCACCGGCGAGCAGCATCAAGTAAAAGAAAATGAAGACGAAGAGGATGGTGCGCGTACGCGGCGCGATGAGTTTGTGCGCGATCGCCGAGAGGCTGTTTCCGTCGTTTCGCACCGCGACCATGATGGCCGAGTAGTCGCTTACCCAGCCGATAAAGCTTACTCCAAGGACCAGCCATGCGAGCGAAGGCGACCATCCCCAGATGTTGGCGGCGGTGATCGGTCCTACTATTGGTCCGGCTGCTGCGATCGCCTTGAAGTGATAACCGAAAAGGATGTTCCGGCTCGTCGGCATGAAGTCCACGCCATCCATATACATTTTGGCTGGCGTTGCCCGCCTCACGTCTGCTTGGATGACGTTGCGGTCGATGCGTTTGGCGTACAAATTGTAGGCCAGATAGATAGTTAGCACGCCGATGACTACGATCCAGAGGGTATTCATAACTAACCTCCTTGTTCGATCAGATGGCTGCGGCCGCCGTGACTCGTGCGCGTTGCGGCGCCACATTCGGGATATGCCTGACGGTGAACGAAGTGCACTGGTCGGTCTCGAACGACCGAAGTGCCTCGATCCGGCAGCAATCGATATTCCCGGTCAATGTCGCGCTGCACATCGCAATCGACTCAAAGCGGAACTTTTACCATTAGACGACCGCAATTCGGAGAGGGTATTGATAACCGTCAACGCCGCACGACTTATGAAATCAGGCAACTAGATAGCCATCGACCTTGATCGGCATCGAAGTATTCACGGCCGAGTCGAATTCGACCTGGCGCGACGCTGCCCCACGCGAACCTTGGACGCTAGCTCGGAGAGGGTGGGGCCGAATCGTATGATTCGTTCACCTCCCTTTCTTGTTTGACGATTATCAACGTGCTCGACAGCGGTCAGTCTAAGTTATGGCACTCGCGACATCCTCGAGAAGGGAACCTCATGATCGCCGCACCGGATACTTTTTCGGCAGCCACGCCGCTACAAGACGTAATAGCGCCCGCTCCGTCGAAGGATCATCTGGACTTGGCCACGATATTGCTCGACGAGCATGGATTCATTTGCGATTCTGATCGGGTGTGCGAAGCCCTCTTCGGCTATGGGTGCACAGAAATGGTTTCGCGGCACGTTTCCGTGGTGCTACCGCAACTGACTAACGTCCAACTGCTCTACGATGGCGCACCTAATCCCAAGCTGCGTTATCTATGCCGCATCGGAGTTCAATTTCAAGGCTTGGGCCGCGATGGCGAGCGGTTCTCCTGCGACTTGTTCCTTAACCGACTGCATAGTCGTGGGCTGCCACCCTTGCGGTTGCTTGTGCGCCGTGCCAAGAGCGACTTATCTTGCGAGGCGGCTTCTTCTACCGCGACGCGATCTTCTGTTGAAACGCCGCGCTAAGGCTTTGGACAAGACGTTGTGTTCGCTGCCATTTTTTTGTTGCAGAGCATTCGAAGAATTGACACCGTGGACCGCGGCTGAGAATCCGTAGCGGGGCCGACCGCTCAGGCCATCGCGCACAATGACGTTGCAGATGGGGCGGCTCCCGCTACGGACTTGCCAAACTAGATCTGGGGAAGCGCGTGGAAAGAGACAGAACAGCGGCACCTAGCCAAGGCGAGGCACGATCTGGCAATGCCCCGCCTGTCTATGTCGTATCTGGAAGTATTGGGGCTAGTGGCGAGCAGTTAGTGGACACAGCGCTCGCGCAATTTCCGGGAGCCAGAGTTCCCGTCGTCGTGATTCCGAACGTGCGTCGAGTAGACCAAGTTGCGCGCGCGCTGGCGACCGCGAAAGACCAGGGCGGCACGATCGTCCATACGCTGGTGGACGGCGATCTCCGACAGCAATTGATCAAGCTCGCGGGAGAACAGAAAGTGCCTGCGATTGACCTGATGGGCCCTTTGCTGATTCGGCTTGCTGGCGTTCTCGGGCAAGCCCCGGTTGCGCGACCCGGACTATATCGGCAACTGCACCGCACTTACTATGAACGCGTGGCGGCCATGGAATACACGATGGCGCACGATGACGGACTGAAACCGGAAGGCTGGCCCGAGGCCGATCTGATTTTGCTTGGGGTATCTCGGTCTGGAAAGACGCCGCTCAGCGTCTACATGTCGGTTCTCGGGTGGAAAGTGGCAAATCTACCGATTGTTCCCGACCTGACGGTTCCATCAGAATTATTCCGATTGGACGCCAATCGCGTAATCGGACTAATGATCAGCCTCGATCGGTTGGTGGAAGCACGGCGTCAAAGGACCAGTCAGTTGGGCGTGTCGGCACAATCAGGTTATGCGGATCCGCTCAGAATCGAGAGCGAGCTTCGAAATGCGCGCAAGCTGTTTCATCAAGGCGGGTTCCACGTGATGGATGTGACCGATATGACGGTTGAAGAAAGTGCAGACGAGATCATCCGCCGGGTAGAGCGAACAAGATAAGCACTCCCCGAAATGAAGTGGACTGCTAAGATTGCGCCAAACCGAAGAGGCGTGCGAGTCGGCTCCAAAAAGAACGCCGGGAGCGCTCGTTTCGATTCATAGCCGCGTCGTTGAGTGCAGGCGCCGCGGGGGACGCGAGATGACGGTACATGGATGCAGCGACGACGGACCTACGCGAGAACCAGTTAGTAGCGGGCAAACTCCGCGAGGCGGCCGACTTGCTCGAGGCGCAGGGAGCGAACCCTTTTCGTGCTGGCGCCTACCGCAAGGCGGCGGACACAGTCTCGCGCCTCGCGCGCTCTGTGCGCGAGATCTTCGAAGCGGACGGCGTTACAGGTTTGGACGCACTGCCGCACGTTGGCCGAGGGATCGCAGCCGCGATTGCCGAATTGCTGATTACCGGTGGTTGGAACCAACTTGAACGTTGGCGCGGCACACTCGATCCGCAGAAACTGTTTCAAACGGTGCCGGGAATCGGCTCGCAGCTTGCGCAGCGCATTTACGAAGAGTTACACGTCGACACCATCGAAGCGCTCGAGGCGGCAGCCTATGATGGGCGCTTGGAGAGCATAGCTGGGGTGGGAGAACGACGCGCTGCAGCTATGCGGGCGGTTCTTGGCGAAATCCTGAAGCGGAAGCGCCCGCGCGACCGAGGCTTCCCGCTGCGTGATGCAAAGTTGCCTTCTGTGGAAACTCTGATCGAGGTGGACCGGGATTACCGCTACAAGGCCGAGGCGGGAAGTCTGCCGGCGATCGCGCCGAAGCGCTTTAATCCTGAAGGCAAAGCACGGCTACCGGTGCTGCATACGACGCGCGCAGGATGGCATTTCACAGCTATCTACTCCAATACAGCTACAGCACATAAACTCGGCCGGACGCATGACTGGGTCGTGGTGTATTTTTACGATGATCAGCATACAGAAGGGCAATGCACTGTCGTTACAGAGACGCGCGGTCCCCTAATTGGCGAGCGTGTGGTTCGCGGACGCGAAACTGAGTGCCGATCGCTCCATTTACCGAAATCTCGGGCGTGCTGACTTTGGACCGCCGCGTACGATTTTCGCCTCAAGCTCTGCATTACGCGCGGCAGCCTGACGTTCTCAGGATTACGAAAGAAGTCGGGCAGACGCGCGGGGTGTGGCTAGTCACTGCCTGCGTTGACATGTGTAACAGCCCGTGCTGCAATTAACAAGAACAGCCTCAACGACGAATAGGCGTCCCGCATTGCGGAGAAATGGTGAGCTTCCGCCTTAGGCGGCGGTGAGAGTGGAGGAGGAGAGCGGATGGACCTGCGCATTGTTTGTATCGCAGTGTGCCCGCAGGATTGCAGATCGCCTGCGCTGAAAGTCCCGTTCCGACGGCGTTGGGTCGGCGCCTTGGCGCGCGTCGGGACGCGCTGACATGCAAGAAGCCCGACGCTATAGCGGCGCGCAAACCGTCGATCGGGCTTGCATGCTGCTTAAAGAAATCGTACGCCACGGCGCGAGCGGGGCGCGTCTGGTCGACCTCACCGCCGCATCGGGACTTGCGCGGCCGACGGTGCAAAGGATCCTGCAATCGCTAATGGCGTCCGAATTCGTCTGCCGCCCGACCGGCAGGAAGCGCTACAAGATCGGTGTGGGCATCTATGGCCTGGGTCTGTACGCGCAACGGCCGATTGAACGGCTGGCTGAGCTGAGGGTGCTGCTCGCGGGCCTAGCGCGACGGACCGGCGCCACGGCGCACTTGATGCTGCGATGCGGTGACGAAATGCTGTGCGTCGCACGCGCCGAAGGCACCGCGCCGCCTCGCATCTACATGGTCGAGGTCGGCGCGCTCAAACCCATCGGCGCGACGCTTCCGGGACTGGCAGTTCTCGCAGCCTTGAGCGATGACGAGATCGAAGGCATCCTCAAGCGCACGGCCTCCGCAATGGAACAGTATCGCAATGCTACGCCTCAGTATGCGCGGGAACAGATCCGCTGCGTGCGCCGCGACGGATTCTGCATCAGCAACAATGTATTCGTGGAAGGGGCGGTCGGAATCAGCGCCGCCGTGCCCACAAGCGACGGCCCGCCTTGTCTCGCCGTCGTGCTGTCGGCTGCCGCAGTTCGCATCCCAAAAAACCGGGTGAAATCGCTCGCTCAGGAAATACGGCAGACCTGCGCCGAGTTGGCCAAGGTGCTCGACGCGAAAGCGGACTGATTTTCGCTTGCGGCAGCGGCAGTTCGAAAAAAGTACGCTATTCGGGCGCAATTTGCGCAGCCTTGACGTGCCGCGACCGACGGCACGAACATATTTTCAGCCATCAAAACTTACTGCACGCGAGGACCGCGTGTAGAAAGGCTCATGGCCCGTGAAAGGAGCGAGTCCAGTCTGAGAGAAGCAACAGCAAGCGCCTTGTTCTGAGCCGATCAATACAAAAGCACGGCTTGAACAGCACGCTGTCGATGCGTGAGGAGGAGGGCAGATGGTCGAGAGAATTGCTGCTGTCGCAGCGCTGCTGCTCAGCGCGGCGTTCGCACCCGCGCACGCGCAGACCTATCCCGCGCGGCCGGTGCACGTCGTCGTCGGGTTTGCTACCGGAGGCAGCGCCGATGTCGTGCCGCGCATCGTCGCGGCGGAACTCGCCAAACGTCTCGGTCAGGCATGGGTCGTCGACAACAAGCCGGGCGCGGGGGGGCAGATTTCCGTGGTATCGGTGATGAACGCGCCCGCCGATGGCTACACGATCTTGTCCGGCGCGCTCGGTGCGATCGCCATCAATCCGACGCTCTACGCCCAGCTTCCCTATGACCCGGTGAGAGACCTGGTCCCCATCGCATCGCTCGCGCGGGTACCGATGGTCTGGGTGGTTCCGAACACGGGCCACACATCGGTGCGCGACTTGATTGCCGCATCGAAGGCGAATCCGGGCAAGCTGAACTACGGGCACAGCGGCATTGGCACGGCCATGCATCTCAGCACCGAGATGTTCAAGGCGGCCACCGGCGCCGATCTGACCCCGGTCGCGTTCAGGGCGGGACCGGAGGTCGCGTCGGCATTGCTGGGCGGCTTCCTCGATGTCATGGCTGCCGACGCGAACTACGCGCTCACCACGCTCAGGACCGGCAAGGTGAAAGCGATCTTGGTGTCGAGCCAGGAGCGCTCGCCGATGCTGCCCGATGTGCCGACGATGGCTGAATCGGGCTACCCGAACTTCGAGTCGATGATGGGCTGGTTCGGCTTCTTTGCGCGCACAGGCACTGCACCCGAGATCGTGAACAAGCTCTCCGCGGAAATTCAGCGCGTGCTGGACGTACCGGAAGTGCGCGAGCGCATCCTCGTCACGGGCGCCGAGCCCTGGTATCAGTCGCCGGCGCAGTTCGGCCAGTTTGTGAAAGATGAGATCGCAAAATGGGGCCGGGCGGTGAAAGAGTCCGGCGCGCAAGCAAAATGAAGTGGCAAGGGCAACGTATATGAATAAGAACCGGTTTCAAAATGAAGTCTGAGACTGCTGTAGCCTGCGCCAGCATAT
>CAZMGP010000089.1:0-15094 GCA_964565875.1 uncultured Enterobacteriaceae bacterium | reverse complement strand
GCGTCACTTTCACGTCCACCACCGGATAGCCGGCGAGCACGCCTTCCTGCAGCGCCTCCTCCAAGCCACGCCCCACCGCGGGAATGTACTCGCGAGGCACGGTACCGCCCTTGATCGCGTCGACGAACTCGAAGCCTTTGCCCGCGGGCTGCGGCTCGACTTTGAGCCAGACGTGACCGTACTGGCCGCGGCCGCCGGACTGCTTGATGAACTTGCCTTCGATTTCTTCGCAAATACGGCGGATGGTCTCGCGGTAGGCCACCTGCGGTGCGCCGACGTTGGCTTCGACGCCGAATTCGCGCTTCATCCGGTCGACGATGATCTCGAGGTGCAACTCGCCCATGCCGGAAATGATGGTCTGGCCGGTTTCCTCGTCGGTGCGCATGCGGAACGACGGATCCTCCTGCGCCAGGCGGCTCAAAGCGATGCCCATCTTCTCCTGGTCGCTCTTGGTCTTCGGCTCTACGGCGACGTGGATCACCGGATCCGGGAACACCATGCGCTCGAGCACGATGATCTGCTTCGGATCGCACAGCGTCTCACCCGTGGTGACGTCCTTCAGGCCCACCGCGGCGGCGATGTCGCCCGCGCGCACTTCCTTGATTTCGTCGCGCTGGTTGGCGTGCATCTGCAGCAGACGGCCGATGCGCTCCTTCTTGCCGCGCACCGAGGTGTACACGGTGTCGCCCGAATTGAGCACGCCCGAATACACGCGGAAGAAGGTGAGCTGGCCGACGAAGGGGTCGGTCATGATCTTGAACGCGAGCGCGGAGAACGGCTGGTCGTCGGCCGGATTGCGCGTCTGCGCCTTGCCGGAGTCGTCTTCGCCCTTGACCGGCGGGATATCGATCGGCGCCGGCATGAAGTCGATCACGGCGTCGAGCATCGCCTGCACGCCCTTGTTCTTGAAGGCGGAGCCGCACAGCATCGGCGTGATTTCGCTCTTGATGGTGCGTATGCGCAGGCCCTGCTTGATCTCCGCAGTGGAGAGACTGTGGCCTTCGAGGTACTTGTGCATCAGCTCGTCGTTCGCCTCGGCCGCGGCTTCGACCATTTTCTCGTGCCATTCCTTGGCTTCGGCGAGCAAGTTCGCCGGGATGTCGCGCATCTCGAACTTCATTCCCTGGGTCGCGTCGTCCCAGTAGATCGCCTGCATCCGGATCAGGTCGACCACGCCTTCGAACTTGTCTTCCGCGCCGATCGGAATCTGCAGCGGCACCGGGTTCGCCTTGAGCCGCGCCTTCATCTGGGTGTAGACCTTGAAGAAGTCCGCACCCTGGCGATCCATCTTGTTGACGAACGCGAGCCGCGGCACCTTGTACTTGTTCGCCTGGCGCCACACGGTTTCCGACTGCGGCTGCACGCCACCCACGGCGCAATAGACCATGCACGCACCGTCGAGCACGCGCATGGAGCGCTCCACTTCGATGGTGAAGTCCACGTGTCCCGGGGTATCGATGATATTGACGCGATGCTCCGGGTAGGACAGGTCCATGCCCTTCCAGAAGCAAGTCGTGGCAGCCGAGGTGATGGTGATGCCGCGCTCCTGTTCCTGCTCCATCCAGTCCATGGTCGCGGCGCCGTCGTGCACCTCGCCGATCTTGTGGTTGACGCCGGTGTAGAACAGGATGCGTTCGGTGGTCGTGGTCTTGCCCGCATCAATGTGGGCACTGATGCCTATGTTGCGATAACGCTCGATTGGGGTTTTGCGTGCCACAGTAATAACCTCAGAAGCCTTTGCCCGCTGCGGGAGCGGCGAGGCCAGAATTCATTTGCCCGGCCCGCTCGAATCCGGCGGTGTTCAGTCGAAAATTAGTCGGTTGTCTATGCGCAATTAGAAACGGTAATGCGCGAACGCCTTGTTCGCTTCGGCCATACGGTGCACTTCGTCGCGCTTCTTCATCGCGCTGCCGCGCCCTTCGGCCGCTTCCATGAGTTCGTTCGCCAGGCGCAAGTCCATCGATTTCTCGCTGCGCTTCTGCGCCGCCTCGCGCAGCCAGCGCATCGCCAAGGCCACGCGCCGCACCGGCCGCACTTCGACCGGCACCTGGTAGTTCGCGCCGCCGACGCGCCGGCTCTTCACCTCGACCATCAGCTTGACGTTGGAAACCGCCTGCCCGAACACTTCGATCGGGTCCTTGCCCGACTTCGACTTGATGGCCGTGAACGCGCGATAGATGATGCTCTCGGCGGTCGATTTCTTGCCGCGCGTCATCAGCACGTTGATGAACTTGGCGACGTCCTGATTGCCGAATTTCGGATCGGGAAGAATGTCGCGTTTGGGAACTTCTCTACGTCGTGGCATGTTCGTCCTTTGCTCTGGAACTCCCGCTCAGCGGGGCCTGTGCTCGAGCCGCTAGGCGGCCTTGGGTTTCTTCGCGCCGTATTTGGAACGGCTCTGCTTGCGGTCCTTCACGCCCTGCGTGTCCAGGCTGCCGCGCACCATGTGATAGCGCACGCCCGGCAGGTCCTTCACCCGGCCGCCGCGGATCAGCACCACCGAGTGCTCCTGCAGGTTGTGGCCCTCGCCGCCGATGTAGCTGATGACCTCGAAGCCGTTGGTGAGCCGCACCTTGGCCACCTTGCGCAGCGCCGAGTTCGGTTTTTTCGGAGTCGTGGTATAGACCCGCGTGCAGACGCCGCGTTTTTGCGGCGAATTGCCCAGCGCCGGAACCTTGCTCTTAACTCTGACGCGCTCGCGCGGCTTACGCACTAACTGATTGATTGTCGGCATTGTTTGATAATCCGGAAATAAAATCGGGACGACCAATCCACGTAAGGCCGCCCCGGGTATCGCAAAGAAGCGGAATTATAGAAGGAAAATCAAGGGTGAGTCAACAAGTGCGGCAGATCCGCGCCCCGGTCGACGCCCCCTTGGCTCAAATCAGGCGCAGCTCGGCCAGTTCGTCCTTAAGGTAGGCGTAAAAGATCGGCGCCGCCACCACGCCGCCGAGCCCGAAGGCCGCCTCCATCACCAGCATCGCCAGCAGCAGTTCCCAGGCGCTTGCCCGAATCTGGGCGCCGACGATGCGGGCATTCAAGAAATACTCGAACTTGTGGATCGCGACGAGGTAGACGAGCGAGGCGAGGACAACGCCCGGCGAGTGACTCAAGCTGACGACCACGATCACCGCATTCGACACCAGATTGCCCACGACCGGCAACAGGCCGAAGACGAAAGTGAGCGCGATCATGGTCTTCACCAAGGGCAGCTGCACGCCGAAAAGCGGCAGCAGCAGGGCAAGATAGATCGCAGTGAACGCGGTGTTCAACGCTGCGATGCGCAGCTGGGCGAAGACTATCCGCCGGAACGCCAGGGCAAGCCGCATGAGGCGCTCGACGAGGGCACGCGCAAACGGCCCGTACGCCTGAGCCGCCCCGATCTCGCGCACCGACACCATGGCGCCGATGATCATGCCGATCAGGACCCGCCCCAGCGCAATTCCCGCTTCCTTGCCCGCGAGCTGCAGCTCGCCCGCATGCGCGCGCAGCCAGGCAACGGCGGCGGCTTGCACCCCCTGGGCGTCCTCCGGCAAATAGACTCTCGCCCAGTCCGGCAGCATGGCGCGCGAGCCCTCGATGATTTCGGCCATTTTCTGCAGCAGTGCCGGAACGCTGCCGGCTTGGCTGCGGAACAAGGCGACCGCACCGACGATCAATGCCGCAAACGACAGCACCACGACCGCGCTCACCAGCGCCACCGCGGCGAGCCTGCGCTTATAGTCGCTGCGACTGCCGAGATAGAGGCGCGGCGCCAGGAAATGCACGATTTCGTGGACGAGCAAACCGGCAAGCAGGGCGGGCAGCAGGCGCAGCTGCAGCACGAGCGGCAATGCCAGCGCGGCGAGCGACCACGCCGCCAGCTCGTAGCGCGTGATGGCACCAGGTAAGTCAAGCTTGGTCACGATTTCGCCTCCGCCGGCAAGCATACGGCACGGCGCGCCCGCGCGCAGGCCTCAGGCGGCGAGCGCGGAGTCGGCGAGCTTCAGTCTCTGCACTTTGCCCGAGGGGCCCTTGGGCAGCTCGTCCAGGATGCGGATGATCTTGGGCGTCTTGTACTTCCCCAGCTCGCGCAGGCAGAACGCACGCAGTTCCTCCACCGTGGGCACAGTGCCCGGCTTGGGCACGACGCAGGCGAGAATCTCCTGCCCGTAATTCGGATCGGGGATGCCGACCGCGGCAGCCTCGAGCACGCCGGGATGGCGCAGCAGCGCTTCGTCGATCTCGCGCGGCGCGATGTTCTCGCCGCCTTTGATGATCAGTTCCTTCAGCCGTCCGGTAATGAAATAGTAGCCGTCGGCGTCGCGATAACCGAGATCGCCGGTGCGCAACCAGCCGTCCGAGTCGATCGCCGCGCACGTGAGCTCGGGCGACTTGTAATAGCCCTGCATCACGTTGGCGCCGCGCAGCAGGATTTCCCCCGCCTCGCCAGGCGGGAGCGCCTTGCCGGCCGCGTCGACCACTTTCGCCTCGACGCCGCAGGGCAAGCCGGGTGATCCATACTTGCGCCGCTGCGGGTCCTGCGGATTCGCGAACACGTTGGATGCACATTCGGTCATGCCCATCGCCTCGATCACCGGAATGCCGAAGACGCGCTCGAATTCGCGGTGCTGCTCCGGCGGCAATGGCGCCGAAGCCGAGCGGCCGAAGCGTACGGCGGGATAGCTCCTCGGCGCGCATGCTCCCGCGGCATTGAGCAGATAAGCGACGATGGTCGGCACCATGTTGATCCAGCTGACGCGGTAGCGCTCGACCAGAGCCCACCAATCGTGGACGCTGAAGCGGTGCGGCAGCACGACGCAGCCGCCGGAGTAGAGCGTGCTCGCGGCGACAATGCACTGGCCGTTGATGTGATAGAGCGGCAGCGCCGAGAGCACGCGGTCGGTAGGGCCGAGTCCATGCCATTCCGAGACGCTGCGCGCGCTAGCGACGAGATTGGCATGGCTGAGCAGCGCCCCTTTGGGCGTACCCGTGGTCCCCGAGGTGTACATGAGCAGCGCGGGATCGTTTGCCGAGAGCGGCAAGGCTTCGCTTGCGGACAAGCGTTCCGGCAAAAAGAGTTGCGGCGCGTCGGCGTCGATGACGATTACCTCGGGCGCGCCCGACTGCGGCAGCGCCTCCGCCACACGCGCCTCGTATTCGCGACTGGTGAAGAGGATCTTGCAGTCGCTGTGGGCGATGACGTGCGCGAGCTGCGAGCGCTGCGCGAGCAGATTGAACGGCGCGCAGACGTAGCCTTCGACCATGCTGCCGAGGAACAGAAGAGCCGTCTGATAGGCGTTGTGGAGCAGCAGCCCGACTTTGTCGCCTTTCACCAGGCCCATGGCGGCGAGAAAGCGGCCGAGCAGCCGCGCCTGGCGCGCGAGCTCGGCATAAGTGAGTTCGCGTCCGGATTCGGGAGCGATGAGGTACGGCGCCTTCGGCCGCGCGCCGGCGTGGCGCGCCAGCGCATCACGCAGGGTAGGCGCCCTCATGCGCCGTGTTCGCGCCAGTAGGCGCCGAAGATGTCCTCTTCGGCGGGAATTCTCTCCGGGATGACGCGGGCGATGCGCGTGGTGTTGAGAAAGTGCCGGTAGTTCATGTTTTCCGAGAAGCTGTTTCGCCCCCAGGTGCCGCAGCCCATGGAGAGCGAGAACGGCAGCCCGTTGTCGAACGATCCTCCGGTGGCGATGGCGTGCGCCTGATTCACGATCACCCGGCACACCTCCAGCTCCAGCCCCAGGCGCATGACATGCGCGTCGTCGCGGGTGTGAATTCCGACCGAATGGCCCTTGCCTTGATATTCGTAAATATTGCGCGTGATGGTGAACGCCTCTTCGAAATCGCGTGCCCGATAGAGCGCGATTACCGGAGCGAGCTTCTCGCCAGAGAACGGGCAGGACGGCCCGGTTCCGGATTCCTCCACCATGATGAAACGGCAATGCCTGAGAGCATCGCGTTGCAGATCCGCGAGCTCGGCGATGCGCGGCGCAGACTGCGCCGTCGTTGTCGAGGCGAGCTTTCCATGCGGAAACATGACGGCTTCGAGCGCGAGCTTTTCCTTGGCGTCGAGCAGCACCCCGCCTTGTTTGGCGAACTCGGCAAGAGTCGCGTCGTACACGTCTGCGAGGATGACGGCGCTGTTCTCGGAGGAGCAGCTCGTGGCGTTGTCGAAAGTCTTCGAGCGTGCGATCTTCGCCGCTGCGTCGGCAAGCTCGGCACTCGAATCGACGATCACCACCACGTTGCCTGCCCCCACGCCCACCGCGGGAGTGCCGCTCGCATAGGCGGCGCGGATGTTCGCCTGCGAGCCGGTGGCGGCGACGAGGTCCGCCTGGCGCATCAGCTCATGAGTCAGGTCCTTCGTTACCGGCGCCGGCAAATGCTGCACTAAGTCCGCCGGCGCGCCGATTTTGGAAAGTTCGGCGTGGACGAACTCGATCAGCTTGACGCAAGTCGAATAGCCCTTGGGCGAAGGCGCGATGATGACGGCGTTGCGCCCCTTCAAGGCGTTGATGACTTTGTTCGCCGGGGTCGCGCCCGGATTGGTCGATGGCGTGATCGCCGCCACCACGCCCACCGGGCGCGCGATCTCGACGATGCCGAGCTCGGGATATTCGGCGATGACGCCGACCGACTTGGCGCCCTTCAAGTCGCGCAGCAGTCCCAGGGTCTTGCGATAGTTCTTGTCGAACTTGTCCGCCGCATCGCCTAAGCCGCTGTCCCTCACTGCGAGTTCCGCGAGCGCGCGGTTGTTTTCGGGCTTCATGATCGCCCAGCCGACGGCAGTCACCGCCTCGTCGACCTGCGCCTGATCGTAGCGCTCGAAAATGCGCTGCGCCTTCCGCGCGCGCGCGACCAAGGTCGCAACGACGCTACGGGGATCGGTTGCGTTCGGATTAACTCCCATGCTGCCCTCGAATTTAACCCTTAGTCCGCGAGCTTGCCAAGCGCTGCTGGCGCCAATGCCGCCATAAGGGATAGGCCAGGGCGAGCACGGCAAGTGCCATGACGCAAGCGCTTACGGGGCGCGAAACGAGCACCGTCCAGTCGTTGTCGAAGCTGATCATGGTGGTCATGAATGCGTTCTCCGCCTCCGCCCCCAAGATGGCGCCGAGCACCATCGGCGCGATGGGAAAGCGGAACTTCTCGAACAAATAGCCCAAGATTCCGAACAGCACGATCATCCACAAGTCGGTGAGGTTGTTGCGCGCCGAATAAGCGCCGATGAAACAGAACAGGACCACGAAGGCGGAACTCACCGCTTCCGGCAGGTACAACACCCGGATCAAGAGCTTGATCGCAAAGTAGCCCATCAGGCACATGCCGATCACGCCGACGAACAGCGAAGCGAATATGGCGTAGACCATGCCGGAGTTGGCGACGAACACCTGCGGGCCGGGCTGGATACCGTGCAGCAGGAATGCGCCCAGGATCACCGCGGTCGCCCCGCTGCCGGGAATGCCCAGGGTCAAGAGCGGCACCATGTGTCCGGCAACGGTCGCGGTGGACGCAGTCTGCGGTGCGACGATGCCCTCGGCGATGCCCGATCCCATTTCGCTGCGGCGCTTGCCGTACTGCGATTCCACGCCGTAGGCGACGAAGGACGCGATCGTCGCGCCCGCGCCGGGCACCAAGCCGAGGATCATGCCCACGATCGAGCTGCGTCCGAACGCCTCTTTGATCGCAACGATTTCCGCGAACGAAGGAAGCTTGGTCTGGATGCGCCCGGCGGCGTGCCGCATCGAGTCGCTGGCGAAGCCTTGTTCGAGCCGCACCAGCACTTCGCCCAGGCCGTACGCGCCGACCATCACCGTCAGGTATTCGATGCCGTCGGTGAGCATGGGCACGCCGAAGGTGAAGCGTTCCGCGCCGTACACCGCGTCCACCCCCACCGTGGCGATCAGCAGTCCCAGACAGAGGCTGATGAAGGCGTTGATCATCGAGCCGCCGCCGAGGGCGACGACACTGGTGAGACCGAATAGGATGATGGCGAAATACTCCGGCGCATCGAATCTCAGCGCGAACTTGGCGAAGGATTGGGCAAGGAACACCATGATTCCCGCCGACAGCACGCCGCCGGTCAGGGCGGCAAACAGCACCCAGCCGAGCGCCTTCGCCGGCTCGCCGCGATGCGCCATTTTGTAAGCGTCCCAGAGCAGCGGCACATCCAGCGGCTCCCCCGGAATGCGAAACAGGATGGCGGTGAACGCGCCGCCGTAAGTGCCGGAGACGTACATCGCCGTGAGCAGGATGATCGACGAGGTGATCGGCATGCCGTAGGTGAAGGGCAGCGCCAGCACAATACCCATCACCAGCGTCAAGCCGGGAAGCACGGCAACCAGCATGCCGGCGACGAGGCCGACGAGCAGAGCGCCGAAATTCGCCAACTCGAACACCGCGAGGAAACCTGCGCCCAGATGCTGCAAAGTGTCGAACACGCCGATCCCCTACTTGATGCCGAGGAGCTGCAACAGCAGCAAGGAAACCGACTGGAACGGCGGCTCGCCCAGCGGCAGCGACACGTAGACGATTTTCATGAACACGAAGACGAAGGCGAGGCTGCCGACGAAGCTCGTCGCGGCGATGATGCCGATGCGACGATAGCGGCCGATGGTCATGAACATCGCCAAGTAAGTACAAGTAGCGAGGAAGAATCCGACCTGCTCGATGACGAGCACGTAGCCGACGGTGAGAACGATCCCGGCGACGAGGCGCAAGGGGTAGGAGCGTCCCGCCTCGGCCGCATTCTCGCCTGCGGCAGGCGCCGCCTGCATGATGTCCTGCAGCACACCGCTCAAGTCCGCTGGTGTGCGTTCGAACAAGCCGATCTTCACCAGCTCGTAGGCACAGGCCGCCATCAGCAAGCCGAGCACGGCCTTGGGCCAGACGTCGGGGCCGATCCGTCCGGGCGGCGCAACGAAGCTGAACTGCGTCGCGAGGTAATAGAGATAGCCTGCCCCGGCGAGCAGAACGGCATAGGGCAGAGCCCTGGCTAGGCGGCGTCGGGGCATCGCGCGATGACGCTATTTCTTCGCCATCAGAGAGACGAAGTTCTTCATCGCCGCCAATTCACCTTCGATGAATTTGCCGGCTTCGGCGGCGGGAATGAAGCTGTCACGGCGCGCGAGCGATTGTTTCAAGAAGGCCGCGAACTCCGGATCGTTGGCAGCCTTGGCGAGTGCGTCGCCGAGGATCTTCACGCGCTTCGGATCGACCCCGGCCTTCACCACGATGGAACGAAATTGCGGCAGATAGACCTGCAGGCCCGCTTCTTTGGAACAGGGTACGTCGGGGAAACCGTCGAACACCCGCTCCTGGCTGAAGAACAGGATGGGTCTGATCTGCTTGTTGTCGATGAAGGAGCGGATGTCGCCCGCCTGCTCGTATAAGAGATCCGCGTGATCGCCCAGAACCGCGGTATAGCGCTCTCCTGGATTGGCGTAGGGCACGGGCGAGAGCTTGATGCCTTTGCTCGCGAGATAGGTGACAGTCATGTCGTCGACGCTACCGAAACCGAGGATCGCGACTTTGAGGCCGCCGGGTTTCGCCTTCGCCGCCGCGACCACGTCTGCCCAGTTCTTGAAGCGGCTATTCTGTTTCACGAACAGTCCCGATGGCTGGCGCACCAGCACCCCCAAGGGCGTGACATCACCGAGCTTCCATTTGGCGCTGCCGGTGGCGAGCGTGGCGACGGTGTCGGCGATCAGCACTGCCATGGAATAACCCTCGGCATTGGCGGCGAGCAGTTTCGCCATGCCGCTGTTGCCGGTCGCGCCGGGTGCGTTGATGATCGGGATCGATACCTTGAGATCGGCCTCCATCAGCGGCCCGACCTTGCGTCCAAGCTGGTCGGCCCCGCCGCCCGGCCCCCAGGGCACGATGAGTTCGATCGGCCGCGCGGGAAACCTGTCCTGCGCCGTGGCCGGCAACGCGAGCCCTGCGGACAGCGCCGCCCACGAAACTGCGAGAGCGAACAGCTTCATTGCCATCTCCTTCTGGATTGCGCGGAGGGGCTTGGTTTTGCCCGCTCTGCCCCCGCCCGCGGTAAAGCTATTTCGCGCTATAAGCCCGGTACTTTTCGAGATAGCGTACCGGCAGCGACAGCGCGTCGCGCCGGAACGGGTCGCCCAGTTCCTGCGTCACCATCATTTCCAGCACCGTGGTCTTGCCCTCGCGCTGCGCCGCGCAGGCGGCGCGCAGCGCCGGGCCAACATCGGCGAGCTTCTCGACCGTCACGCCTTCGCAGCCGAAGGCGCGCGCGACGCCCGCGAAACTGGGGTTGTCGAGGTTCACGCCGAGGAAGCGGTTGGAATAGAAATCCACATGATTCTTCTTTTCCGCACCCCATTGGCAGTTATTGAACACCACGGCGGTGACGCCGATCCCTTCACGCGCGCAGGTGAGCAACTCGTTCAGACTGATGCCCCAGGCACCGTCGCCGACATAGGCGATGCCCGGTCGCTCGGGCGCCGCGACTTTGCAGCCTATCATGGTGGGGAAGGCGTAGCCACAGTTGCCGAAGCTCATCGCCGCGAACATGCTGCGGCCGCGCTCGAAGCGCAGATAGGAGTTCGATACCGAACAGATGTTGCCGATGTCGGTCGACACCATCGCGTCCTTGGGCATCGCCTTTTCCAGCTCGCGCAGCATCTGCCGCGGATGCATGCGTGCGGAACCTTTCGCGACTTCGAGCGACCAGGAGTCGCGCTCGCCTGTCCAGGCGTCGAGCTCGCTTTCCCAGGCCTCCTTCTCCGCCTTGATGCGCGCACCGCGCTCGGCCTTGTTCTGTTGGCAGGCAAGCCGCTTGCCGGCAAGGCGTGCGGCGAGCGCTGCGGCCGCCGCTTTGGCGTCGCCGCAAATGCCGACCGAGATCGGCTTCACCAAGCCGAGCATTTTGGCGTCCGCATCGATCTGGATGATTTTCGCGTTCTTCGGCCAGTAATCGAGGCCATGCTGCGGCAGGGTGCCGAAAGGTCCGAGCCGCGTGCCGAGCGCGAGCACCACGTCCGCCTGGGCGATGAGTTTCATCGCTGCCTTCGAGCCCTGATAGCCGAGCGGCCCGGCCCAGAGCGGATGCGAAGCCGGGAAGGAATCGTTGTGCAAATAGCTGTTCGCCACCGGTGCGTGCAGCAGTTCGGCGAGCGTCACCGCCTCGGCCATGCCCTCGGACAGGATGACGCCGCCGCCCGCGAGGATGACCGGGAACTTCGCCTCGGCGAGGAGCGCTGCCGCCTGGTCGAGGGCGTGCTCGCCCCCGGCGCCGCGCTCGATGCGAATCGGTTGCGGGATTTCGCATTCGATGTCGCCGTAGAAGTAATCGCGCGGAATATTGATCTGCGCCGGTCCCATTTCCAGCAGGGCGCGATCGAAGGCGCGGCCGGTCAACTCGGCCATCCGCTTCGGATTGTTGATGTGCGCCTGAAACTTGGTGATTTTGGAAAAGATCGGCAGCTGCTCGGTTTCCTGGAAGCCGCCCAAGCCGATGCTCATGCTTCCCGTCTCGGGTGTCACCACGATCACCGGGCTGTGCGCCCAAAAAGCCGCCGCCGTGGCGGTGACGAAATTGGTGATGCCGGGACCGTTCTGGCCGATGCACACGCCGTGGCGCCCGGACACCCGCGCGTAGCCGTCCGCCATATGCCCTGCGCCCTGTTCATGGGCGACCGGGATGAAACGGATGCCGGCCACCGGAAAGATGTCCAGGGCATCCATATAGGCCGATCCCACGATGCCGAACACGTCGGTGACGCCGTTCGCGACCAACGTCTCGACGAAGGCTTCGGATGGAGTCATGCGGGTCTTGCCCGAGACGACGGCGCGTCGGATGGCGGCTTCGTTGCCCATGGAGATATCCTCAGTTTTGTCAAAAAACGGAACAATTAATTCCGTTTTATTCATGCTTTCATATAGGCGCGAGCTTGTCAAGTGAGAGCCGACCAGAACATGGAAACGGAAAGTTTCATTTTTTGTATAATTTGAGCATGCATCCAAAGCCGGATGGTAATTCCGCCAGCTTGCGTGCCTTCGCGGTCATCGAGGCGATTGCGCGCGCCGACCGGGCGCTGACGCTCACCGAGGTGATGGCCGCGGTGGCGCTGCCCAAACCGACCGTGTTCCGCATTCTCAGCTTGCTCGAGCAGGCAGGGTTGCTTGCGCACGAACCGGAAGGCAAGCGCTACGGCGTGGGCCCGCGGCTCGCGCGGTTGGGCGCCGAAGTGCTGATGAACTCCTCGGTACGCGGCGCACGCCACGCCATCTTGCAGCATCTGGTCGACGAAATCGGCGAAACTTGCAATTTCACCATGCTCGACGGCAGCGAAGTGATTTATCTCGATCGCGTCGAGACGGCCCTGCCCTTACGCATGAACCTGCAACCCGGTTCGCACGTGCCCTTGCACTGCACCGCAAGCGGCAAGCTGTTCCTTGCCATGCTGCCGCGGCCACAGCGCAATAAATTGCTCGATCAGCTGCCGCTGGAACGGCACACCGAGAAGACGATCACCGAGCGCGCGCAACTTGAGCAGGTGCTGGAGGCCATCCGCCGCGAGCGCGTGAGCACCGACGACGAGGAATACATCACCGGCCTGGTCTGCGTCGCGGTGCCGGTGACGGCGAACGACGGCCGCACCTGCGCCGCGGTGGCCGTGCACGCCCCGCTCGCACGGCTGCCGATCGAGCGCGCCCTCGAACACCTGCCGACCCTGCGCCGCGCAGCCGAATCGCTATCGGCCACGCTCGCGCCAGAAGAAGCTTCCGCCGCGGCGAGCGCAAAATCGACCGTACGCGTGCTCGCCTAAGCGGCGACTGGCGCAGCAAGCAGGCTCTGCGTGTGCAGGGCGATCATCAGTTCTTCGTCGGTCGGCATGACCCAGGCCGAAACGCGGCTTCCCGGCTTGCTGATGCGCGGGCCGCCGCGCGCGTTGGCGTCCTCGTCCAACTCGACCCCGAGCCAGGCCGCAATGCGGCAGATGCGCGCGCGGATCGGCGCCGCGTTTTCGCCTATGCCTGCGGTAAACACCAGCGCGTCCAGACCACCCAAGGCGGCGGCAAGCGAACCGAGTTCGCGCCCGACGCGGTAGACGAAGAGCTCGATCGCCTCTAGAGCGTGGACGTCGCTGCTTCCGAGCAGGGCACGCATGTCGCTGGAAACGCCGGACACGCCGAGCAGTCCCGAATCGTGATAGAGCAGCCGCTCCAGGCCGCGCGCGTCCATGCGCTCGTGATCGAGCAGATACAGCAGCACCCCGGGATCGATGGCGCCGCAGCGCGTGCCCATCGGCAGACCGTCGAGCGCGGTGAAGCCCATGGTGCTGGCGACGCTCTTTCCCGCCGCCATCGCGCATAGGCTCGCGCCGTTTCCCAGATGCGCGACCACGGTGCGACCGGCGGCGGCACGCGCATCTACCTCCGGCAGCGTGTGCGCGATGTATTCATAGGACAGGCCGTGAAACCCATAGCGGTGGATGCCCGCATCGGTAAGCCGCCGCGGCAGTGCGAACATTTTCGCCAGTGCCGGCTGCGCCGCATGAAAGGCGGTGTCGAAGCACGCCACTTGCGCAAGCGCGGGCGCGCGCGCCGCGACGGCGCGGATCGCAGCCACGTTGTGCGGCTGATGCAGCGGCGCGAGCGGCACCAGGCGTTCGAGCGCGGCGAGCACCGCAGGATCGATCGTCACCGGAGACGAGTATTCGACCCCGCCGTGTACGACGCGGTGGCCGGCGGCGAGCAGGCGCCGGCCGCCCAGTCGCGCCTGCAACCAGTCGAGTAGAAACGCCACGGCGCCATGGTGGCTGCGCGGCATCGCTGCGTCCAGGTGACGTGCGGCGAGTTCCGCCCCCGCCGCATCGTGCGCGCTGAAGTGCGGCGTCGTCAGCAGTCCTTCCATCTGGCCGTGCAGTTCGAACTGCGGCGTGCTGTCCGCGCGGACGCCGAACAGCGAAAACTTGAGGCTGGAAGACCCCGCATTCAGCACCAGGATGGCATCGTTCATGGGATGGCGAACGCTTCGTGCAACGCGGCTGCGGGGAAGGCGCGCCCACGATGCCAACGCAATGGCTGGGCGAGCATCGAACGGCGGAAGCAAGGGTGCATGGGGAAATGCTGCGCCCCGATCCTCGCCCTACCCTTGATGGTGATCAACATTCATCGCAGCCGGCGTCCTGCGCCGACACCGGTGGCTGCCGGATCTTCGCCGACGCCCGTTCGACGCGGGGCGCTCGGCACAAAAAAGAAAGGCCGGCATGCGCCGGCCTTTCCTTGCTGCCTTGCTGCTGAACGACTAGACGCTCTCTTCTGCCGCCTGGGCTTCGCCCCCGCCCTCGCCTTCGGTGACGAGTAGTTCGGGCTGCGGCGGCGCGGTCTTGCGCACCTTGTGGTAGGCCATGCCGGTGCCCGCCGGAATCAGGCGGCCGACGATGACGTTCTCCTTCAGGCCGCGCAGGTCGTCCTTCTTGCCCATGATCGCCGCTTCGGTGAGCACGCGCGTCGTCTCCTGGAACGAGGCCGCGGAGATGAAGGAATCCGTCGACAGCGACGCCTTGGTGATGCCGAGCAGCATGTAGCTGAAGGTCGCCGGCTTCTTGCCACCTGCCTCGACCGCTTCGTTTTCCTTCAGCACGTCCGCGCGCTCCACCTGCTCGCCCTGGATGAAGCGGGTGTCGCCCGCGTCCTCGATCTGTACCCGGCGCAGCATCTGGCGCACGATCACTTCGATGTGCTTGTCGTTGATCTTCACCCCCTGCAGGCGGTAGACGTCCTGCACTTCGTCGGTGATGTAGCGCGCCAGCGCCTCGACGCCCTGCAGTCGCAGGATGTCGTGCGGATCGGCGGGACCGTCGACGATGGACTCGCCCTTGTTCACCACCTGCCCATCGTGCACCATGACGTGCTTGTCCTTGGCGATGAGGAACTCGTGCGCCACGCTATCCGGATCGGTGATGACCAGGCGCTGCTTGCCCTTCGTGTCCTTGCCGAAGGAAACCGTGCCGGTGACCTCTGCCAGCATGCCCGCGTCCTTGGGCGAGCGCGCTTCGAACAGTTCCGCCACCCGCGGCAGACCGCCGGTGATGTCGCGCGTCTTCGAGGTTTCCTGCGGAATGCGCGCCAGCACCTC
>CAZMGP010000088.1:0-15295 GCA_964565875.1 uncultured Enterobacteriaceae bacterium | reverse complement strand
GCGGGCAAGATGCGCCTGGAAGGCAAGGACTACGTCGTGCGCGACGGCGACGTCATGCACTTCCGCTTCAACGTCTAACGTAGGCCTCGGCCCCTTAGCGGCCGTCCAGCAGGTGTTGCGTCAGCAGCCGCCACTCTTCTGCCGAGCGCACGCCGAGCGATATGAATTCCGGTTGCGCCGCTGCGGCCGCCTGCAGCTTGTGCTTGGCGAGAAAGCGCTCGGCGTACTTGCGCCAGTTCTCGTCGTAGCGCCCCTGCGAGCCGTGCACGATCAAGAGATCGTTGCAGCTCGCGCAGTCCAGCCCAGCGCGCGCTGCGCGCAGGCTGAAGTCGAGATCGTACAGATGCCAGCCATCGAAGGCGTCGGCGTCGAACGCAAGGCGCAGCGCGGTTTCGCGGCGGCAGGCGAGGAACAGCCCGTCCAGGGCCTGCAGCCCGCCGGTTTCCGGCGTCGCCACGTCGTAGAGGGTCACCACATAGCCGTCGTCGGGCGAGGGCATGCCGATCTGGCCGGCGAGCTGCGGATAGCCGGCCAGGTGCCAGGCGCCGCCGTCGAGCTTGCGCGTTCCGGCGATGCCGATGAGGTCGTGGCGATCGAGGGCGCGCAGCAGCCGCGCCGCGAAATCCGGATTGAGGATTTCGATGTCGTCGTGGGCGAGGACGACCAACTCGTAGCGCGCCTGCGCCAGCGCCCGGTTGTAGCCTTCGGCCATGGAGCGCGCATTGCCGATGACGACGATCTCGTGCGGCACTTCGGCGAACAGTCGCCGGTGCATCGCCTCAGCCTTCGCCGCGCGCTCCGCGCTCGGACTGCAGATGAGCACCGACACGCCGCGGACCTGTTCCTTGCGCAGCCGCTCTTCGGCTGCGGCGCGGCCGCCGCGCAGATCGATGCGCGCCCGGGCGAGCGCCCGGCGCGAGCGCGCCTGCTCCCGTAGCGGGGGCGGCGGCGCGAGTTCCAGGCACTGGCTGAGCGCGCGCAGCGCCGCTTCGTATTGTTCGAGTTCGAAGCGCGAACTGCCCAGCAGGAAGTGCAGCGCCGGCAGGCGCGGCTCGCGCGCGATCGCCGCGGAGCAGATCGAAGCCGCCACGCTCCAGTCGCCGCCGTTCCACGCCGCCAGCGCGCGCTGGTACAGCGCATCGACGGCGTCCGTGCCGACCGGCTGGCGGCGTCCGAACCAGCTTTTCAGCGCGTCGAGCACGAGCTTGGCGAGGCGCAGCCTGGTGCGTTCATGGTGTGCTCCGCAGGGAAGGGAAAACCGGCCCGGGCGGGCGGCGGTTGCGGGGGATTCTAGCGCATTCGCGCGAGAGCGAACGCAATACCGCGATGAATTGCGGCTTACGCCTCGGCCGCTGCGTGCGTGCGGCTCGCCTGAAAATAGGCGTCGAGCGTGTCGCGGATGTGGTGTTTGAGCGTCGCCTGCGCCTGGGCGAGGTTTCCCGACTTCAACTGCTTCACGATCACCGCGTGGTTAGCCTGGCAGTGCTCGGTGAGTTGGTTGTCCGTCGGCAGGCGCCAGCGCAGGGCATGGATCTTGTGCTCGATCAGCCGGTAGGCGTCGCGCAGATAGGCGTTGTTCGAGCGTTGCACGATGATGCCGTGGAATTCGGCGTCCAGTTCCGGCAGCGCGCGCGCATCCGCCGTGCGCTCTGCTTCCTTCATCGCGCGCAGATTCTGCTCGAGCGCCGCGATCAGGCCCTTGCGGTCGGCAGCGAGCGCCTCGGCCAGCGCCGCCGGTTCGAGGATTTCGCGAAAGCGGCAGATCTGCGCCACGTCGGCCTCGCCGGCACGGAACACGTAAGTGCCGCGCTGCGGATGAATGTCCACCAGGCCGTCGGCGCGCAGCCTGAGCAGCGCCTCGCGCACCGGGGTCTTGCTGATGCCGAGCTCGAGCGCCAATGCCGCTTCCGATATCTGGTCGCCCAGGCCGAGCCTGTCCTCGACGATGGCCGCGCGTATGCGCTCCACCGCCATGTCGGTGAGGGATTTCGGACGCTCGATTTTGGTTGCGGTCGCCACGCTGCGGTCTTGTTTGTCGGGAAGCCGGCGCATCATACACCGGCCGCTTGCGCTCCCGTAGCATATCTGAGATATGATATATTAGTTTAGCGCCCGATGGGGCGCCAGTCCGGCGTTGCGGACGGCAGGGGAAGACCGGTTGGCGGCAGGGGAGCCGACTGGGCCCAAGCGGCGGCGGGCGCGTCACGGCGAAATGAACAAACACGGACTTTCAGCGAGTGCCCGCGGGCGCGAAGCGGCGAGCCATGGGTGAGCCCGGCGAGCCCTCCCGTCAGTTGTCGCCTGCGCGGCTGCCGCTCTATGAGCGCGCACTCGGCGCTGCCGCGTTTGTCGCGCCTCTGGTGGTGCTGGTCATCTTGTGGGAGCTGGTGGTGCGCGCCTTCCACGTCGACCCGCGCGTCTTTCCCAACGTGGAGTCGGTCGCGCGTGCGGGCTGGGAATCGGTGCAGGACGGCACGCTCATCGGCCACGTCGGCGCGAGCTTGCTGCGCGTCGCGGTCGGCACCGTGCTCGCCATCCTGATCAGCATCCCGCTCGGCGTCGCCATGGGCCTGAGCCCCGCCGTATCGAGCTTTCTCACGCCCTTGTTCCGCTTCTTCTCGGTGCTCGCCGGCATCGCCTGGATACCGATCGCCACGCTATGGTTCGGTTACGGTTTCGGCGCGATTACCTTCGTCATCTTCAACGCCGTGTTCTTCGTCGTCGTCTATAACACCTTGTTAGGGGTATCGAGCATTCCGCTGTCGCTGCGGCAGGCGGCGGCCTCTCTCGGCGCGGATGGTTGGGCGATGCTCACCCAGGTGATTCTGCCGGGCGCGCTGCCGAACATCGTCACGGGCGTACGCACCGGGCTGGGCTTCGCCTGGCGCGGCTTGATCGCGGCCGAAATGATCGCGACCAACGTCGGCCTGGGCTATATGCTCTTCCTCGCGCGCGACTTTTACCGCACCGAAGTCATCGTCTTCGGCATGATCGTGATCGGGCTCATCTGGCTGCTGCTCGACCGGCTGCTGCTCGCGCCGCTCGAGCGCGCGACCATCGAACGCTGGGGGCTGGTGGCGCGCACATGAAGCCGCTGCTCAGAGCCTGGAGCCTGTACGCGCGCTGGACCGCGCGCTTCCCCGCGGTGCGCTCATTCGTGCCTTTCATCCCGGTAATTGCGCTATGGGCGATCATCGCCGAGTCGGGCATCTTCCCGCGCGTGTTCTTTCCCGGGCCAGCCGAGGTGGTGCAGTCCTTCTTGTCCCTGGTGTACAAGGGCATCCTGCCCGATTATCTGCAGGACAGCGTCGAGCGCTTGGTCGTCGGCGCACTCTCCGGCATGGCGGTCGGCATTCCGCTCGGCGTGCTGGTGGGCTTGAACGCTCGCGCGCGCAATATGCTGTGGCCAGTGCTGCTCTTCTTTCAGGCGATCGGCGACATCGCCTGGCTGCCGATCCTGTTGATCTGGTTCGGTTTCTCCCTCACCACCATGACCTTCGTCATCGTCTACACCGTGCTGTTTCCGGTAGTGCTCAACACCGCGCTCGGCGTGCGCTCGGTGCCGATCGAACTGCATCGCGCGGCGCGCAGCCTCGGCGCCTCGCGCGCCCGGGTGATCTGGGAAGTCGTTCTGCCCGGCGCACTGCCGAACATCATGACCGGCTTGCGCAACGGCCTGGGCTTCGGCTGGCGCGCGCTGATTGCCACCGAAATCATCGTCGGCACGAGCGGCATCGGCTTTCTCATGTTCGATGCCCGCCGCGCCGGCTCGGTCGTGGAAATCCTGCTCGGCATGATCGTGCTCGGGCTGCTCTGGTATATCGTTGACGGCTGGATCCTGGCGCCGATCGAGCGCGCCACGGGGCAGCGCTGGGGATTGGTGACGCGACAACAATGAAAAGTCTGACGCTGAAGAACGTTTCGAAGACCTACTTCGACCCCTACGCCGGGGCGCATGTCACGGCGTTGCGCGACGTGTCCTTCACCGTCGAGCGGGGCGATTTCGTCTCCATCGTCGGCCCCTCGGGCTGCGGCAAGACGACGCTGCTCAACATGATCGCGGGCTTCATCCCGGTTTCGAGCGGTGAGATCCTGCTCGACGACAAGGCAGTCTCCGGGCCGGGGCCGGAACGCGGCGTCGTGTTCCAGTCCTTCGCCCTCTTTCCCTGGAAGACGGTGCTCGACAATGTCGGTTTCGGGCCGAAGATGCGCGGCTTGCCGAAAGTGGATTGCGACAAGATCGCACGCGAGTATCTGGCGCTCGCCGGGCTCGCGCACGCGGCGGAGCGCTATCCGAACGAGCTCTCCGGCGGCATGCAGCAGCGTGTCGGAGTGGTGCGCGCACTCGCCAACAATCCGGAAGTGCTGCTGATGGACGAGCCCTTCGCCAGCGTCGACGCGCAGACGCGCATGACCCTGCAGGAGGAGCTGACGCGCATCTGGCAGGAGCGCCGGCCGACCATCATCTTCATTACCCACGACGTGAGCGAGGCGGTGTTCCTCGCGGACCGCGTGATCGTGCTATCGAAGGGCCTGGTGTCGAAGGAGCTCGCGGTCGAGCTGCCGCGGCCGCGCGCCTGGGAGCGGCTGATCGAAGATGCGGCGTTCAAGGCGCTCACCGCCCAAGTGCTGCAACTGGTGCGGACGGCATGAGGCTCGGGCGCGAAATCCTCGCCTCGACCAAGGGCCGCTTCGCCCTGGTCGCGCTGGTGTTCTATCTCGCCTGGCAGGCATGGCTCAGCTACGCCGCGCCGGCCAAACTCGCGCCCGGCATCGATACCAATGCGGAGAAAGTGAGCGTGCTGGTCACGCTGCCGTTCACTCCCGAGCGCTTCCACGTCATCGCCATGCAGAAGTACGGCCGGGTATCCGGCACGCAAGACAATTCCATCGAAGTTCGCGGTGTCAACAAAGCGAATCTGCTCGCGCTCGCCCGTCCGTACTGGGTGAGCCGGGTGGAGCCGCTGCCTAACGGAGGGTAATCATGAAGAAGAGAGCAATGTTGCGAGCGTTACTGCTGTGCATGACATTGGCCGCATCCGGGCTGGCGACCGGGCAGACCATGATCAAGGTGAAGGCGGGGATGGTCGCGGCGATCGACCAGCTCGGTTTGCCGATCGCGCTGGAACGCGGCTTTTTCGAAAAGAACGGCCTGGACGTGACCATCGTCCGACCCTATCCGACCGGCGTCGATGCGCTGAACGCCCTGCAGGCGGGCGAGACCGATCTGGTGCAGGTGGGCGTGCCGATGATAGGCGCGGTGCTGCGCGGCATGGACCTGGTGGCGGTCGGCAACTACACCGGCAACGCGCACAAGCTCGGCTCGGACGCGACGCTGGCGCTCATCGCTTCTGCGAGTTCGGGCATCGCCAAGGGCGACTTGAAGAGCCTGAAAGGCAAGAAGATCGCCGCCTCCTTCGGCACCATCAATCACCTCTACATCCTGGCGCTGCTGGAGAAGGCGGGGCTCACGCCCGCCGACGTCACTCTGGTGAATACGCCGCCGCCCGACATGACGGTGGCGCTGCTATCCAAGGGCATCGATGCGTTCTCCTGCTGGGATCCGGTGCCGCTCGTCGCGCTGAAGGACGTGCCCGGCGCGATCGAAGTGATCCGCGGCGGCGAGGTGATCTCGTCGGTCGGCTATAACGTCGGCATGCGCTCCTGGGTGGAGAAGAACGGTGCGACGGTGGAGAAATTCCTCGCCGGCCTGGCCGAGGCGGACAAGTGGATGCGCGCCAATCCGAAACAAGCGGCGCAGGTCGGCACGCGCTGGATCCCCGGCCTCAAAGTCGAGGTGGCGGAAGCGGCGATGCAGTACAACATCCAGCAGTCGGACCGCCGCCTCTCGGCGATCAATTATCGCGGCTTGTGGAGCGCAGAAGACCGGCTGCATCGGCTCGGCTTCATCAAGTCCACGTTCGACGTGAACAAGACTATCGAGCCCAAGTACATCCTCAAGGTGATGAAGGACCATCCGCAGCTCTTCTCCGATCTGCCCGCCATTCCGGCCGCGTCGGCGATCGGGCCCGGATACGCGTTCAAGCCCTGAGTCTGCGCATATCACTGGCAGGTGCGGCATGCGCACAGTGAACCAGCTTGGCATGGAGATGATGCGCGCCCGGCTCCGCGCTCAGCGCGTGGTGCCGGTGCTGCGCCTTTCCTCGGCGGAGGAGACGCGCTTCGCCGTCGATTGTCTGGTCGAAGCCGGCTTCGGCAGCATCGAGCTGACCATGACCACGCCCGGCGCGGTGGAGCTTCTCGCCGAGCTGGGCGAGCGCCTGGGGACGGAGACGCACATCGGCATCGGTACCGTGCTCGATCTCGATAGCGCCGCGCGCTGCATCGCCGCGGGGGCCGAGTTCCTGGTGTCGCCTTGCCTCGTTCCCGGCTTGGCGGCGCGCGCGCACGCCTCAGGCCGCCTCGCGCTGATCGGCGCCTACACGCCGGGCGAGGTGCTCGCGGCCGCGCACGAGGGCGCGGACGTGGTCAAAGTCTTTCCCGCGACGAGCGGCGGGCCGGCGCATCTCGCGGCGATTCACGCCGTGTTTCCTGATATTCCCCTCTGTCCGACGGGCGGGGTGTCGCTCGCCAACATGCAGGAATTCTTCGCCGCGGGTGCCGCCTTCGTCGGCGTGGGCAACAACATCCTCGACCGCGCGGCGCTCGCCGCGGGCAAGCGTGAGCAGGTCGTCGCCCACGCGCGGGCCTATCTCGCAGCACCGAATCGTCAATAGGAGCAATGAACATGTCATTGCAGGACATCGTCAGGGGATTCGCCGAAGTGGCCACCGCCTCGGTCGCCGATGCAGTGGACAAATTGGCCGGGAAGCGCGGCTACATGGATCAGTCGATCAAGCCGCGCATCAACGACAAGCGTGTGGTCGGGCCCGCAGTCACCGTGCTCGAAGGCCCGACGACGGAGTTCGTTCCGCCGCAGCACGCGCTCGATCTCATCGACAGTGCGGAAGCCGGCAGCGTCATGGTGATCGGCATCAACGGCGAAGCGAACGTCGCCATCTGGGGCGGGCTGATGACCGCCGGCGCCTATGCGCGCGGCTTCGCCGGCGCGATCCTCGACGGCGGCGTGCGCGACATCACCGAGATCCGCCGCGACTACGGCTTTCCCGTCTATTCGCGCTCGGCCTCGCCCGGCACCACGCTCGGCCGCTTCAAGACCCTGGGCGCGAACATTCCCGTCGTCTGCGGCGGGATCGAGGTGAATCCCGGTGACATCATCGTCGCCGACATCGATGGCGTGGTGGTGGTGCCCAAGGCGCTCGCCGCGGAAGTGTTGAAGATGTCGCAGGAAATCGACAAGCGCGAGCTCGAGCAGGCGAAGCTCATCGTGCAGGCGCGCTCGCTCAAGGAGGGACTGGCCAAGTACGGCAGGATCTGAAAATGTTGAACGCATCGAGGGGATATGCCCCAAGGGCACTTGCTTCGCGGCGCATTCCCTCGTGCTCCCCTATGTCAGAGGCCATTTCGGCAGCGCCGAAATGGCCGGAGTAAATACTATGCGGAAGCGCTTCGACGTCGTCTCGCTCGGCGAGCCGATGATCGAGTTCAACCAGACGCACCCCGGTGAGCCGAATTATCTGCAGGGCTTCGGCGGCGACACCTCGAACATGATCGTCGCGGCGGCGCGCCAGGGGGCGCGCAGCGCCTACGTCACGCGCCTGGGCGACGACCATTTCGGCCGCATGTTCCTCGAGCTGTGGCGCGGCGAGGGCGTGGACACGAGCGGCGTCGGCATCGACGCCGCCGCGCATACCGCGGTGTACTTCGTCTCGCACACGTCCTCGGGCCACCACTTCAGCTATTTGCGCGCGGGCTCGGCGGCGAGCCGCATGCGCGTCGAAGACCTGCCGCTCGAGCTCATCCGCTCGGCGAGTTACTTTCAGGCCTCGGGCATCAGCCTGGCGATCAGCGCGAACGCCGCGGACAGCGTGCTCGCCGCCTGCGACGCGGCGCGCGCGGCGGGGGTGCGGGTCGCGCTCGATTCGAATCTGCGCCTGAAGCTCTGGCCGCTCGCCCGTGCGCGCGCCGTGATCGGCGCGGCGATGGCGCTCACCGATTACTACTTTCCGAGCATCGAAGACGGCCAGGCGCTCTCGGGCCTGACCGAGCCTTCGGCCATCATCGATTGGGCGCATCGGCTGGGCGCGCGCAACGTCCTGCTCAAGCTCGGGCCCGAGGGTTCGATTGCGAGCGACGGCACGCGCCGCGAAACCATACGCGGCTTCAAGGTGCAGGCAGTGGACGCAACCGGAGCGGGAGATTGCTACTGCGGCGCCTGCCTTGCACGGCTCGCGGCCGGCGACAGCCTGTGGGATGCCGCGCGCTATGCCAACGCCGCCGCGGCGCTTTCCACTACCGGTTTCGGCGCGGTCGCGCCGCTGCCGCGTCCCGAGGCGGTGCGCAAGCTCCTCGCGACGGCTTGAGCCGACAGTAGGAGCGGCACACTGTGGGAGGGGCGCCCTCGCCCCGATCGCTCCAATTGCGAAGTCCAATCAGCCCGAGGCCCCATAGGGGCCAAGGGCGGGCCTCCCACCACTAGAACGTTCCCGGGTAGCCACCGCCGTCGATGAGCATATTCTGCCCGGTGATATAGCCCGCCTGCGCACTGCACAGGTAGGCGCAGGCGTCGCCGAATTCGGCCGGGTCGCCGAGGCGATTGGCCGGGTTCTGCTTCATGCGGTCGAGCCGCACCTGCTCGATGCTCACGCCGCGGTTCTTCGCCATCACCACGAAATTCGAGCGCAGCCGGTCGGTTTCGAACGGCCCGGGAAGCAGGTTGTTGATGGTGACGTTGTGCACCACGGTCTTGCGCGCGATGCCGGCGACGAAGCCGGTGAGGCCGGCGCGGGCGCCGTTCGACAGCCCCAGGATTTCGATCGGCGCCTTCACCGTGCTCGAGGTGATGTTGACGATGCGGCCGAACTTGCGCGCGATCATGTGATCGACCGTCGCCTTGATCATTTCGATCGGCGCGAGCATGTTCGCATCGAGCGCCGCGATCCAGGTATCGCGGTTCCACTCGCGGAAGTCGCCGGGAGGCGGGCCGCCGGCGTTGTTCACCAAGATGTCCGGCTGCGGGCAGACGGCGAGCACCGCGGCGCGGCCGGCCTCGGTGGCGATGTCACCGACCGCCGCCTTCACTTCCACGCCGGTCGCCGCGCGGATCTCCGCCGCCGTCGCCTCCAGTGCTTCGCGCCCACGGGCGGTGATGGTGACGTTGGCACCCTCACGCGCGAGTGAGAAGGCGCAGGCGCGCCCCAGGCCCTTGCTCGAAGCGCAGACCAGCGCCGTCTTGCCGCGTATTCCCAAATCCATTCAGCTTCTCCTCATTGGTTTGATTGTTACCAGCATCACGCCGGCGAGCACCAGGGCCGCGCCGGCGATTTGTAAAACGGTCATTCTCTCTTCCAGCCCGATCCAGCCGAGAAAGATCGTGGTCACCGGCCCGGCGGCGCCGATGATCGCAACCTGGTTCGCGCCGATGCGCCGCAGCGCTTCCGAGGTCACGAACACCGGCAGCACGGTGCAGCCCACTGCCATGGCGATCGCCAGCAGATAGACCTCCCGCGGCAGCGCCAACGCCGTGAGCGGCCGCAGCAGCAGGAACTGGACGATGCACAGCAGGCTCGCCACGCTGGTGGCGTAGGCGGTGAAGCGCATGGAGCCGATGCGTGCCACGACCTGACTGCTCGAGACCAGGTACACCGCGTAGGCGACGGCGCTGCCGAACACCAGCAGCGCGCCGAGCATCAGATTCCGGCTCTCGCCGCCGAAGCCACGCGACAGCACCAGCGCCAGGCCGGCGTAGGATATCACCAAGGCGGCGACGTCGCGGCGGCTCACGTACTTGCCCAGGAACAGGGCGGACAGCAGTACGGTGACGGTGGGATAGAGGAACAGCACCAGCCGCCCCAGCCCGGCGGAAATGTACTGCAATCCGAGGAAGTCCAAAAAGCTCGCCAGGTAGTAGCCGAGAAAGCCGAGCACCAGCACCGCGCGCAGGTCGGCGCGCGTGAGCGGCGCGCGCGCGGCATCGCGCCGCAGCCAGAAGGCGGTGACGGCGAAAAAGGGCAGGGAGAACAGCATGCGCAACGCGATCAGCGTAACCGGATCGGTGACATAGGCGTAGGCGAGCTTGATCAGTATCGGCCGCACCGAGAAGGCGAGCACGCCGATCAGCGCCAGCGCCACACCCCAGGCGCGATAGCTCCGGCTGCTCAACGGCTTGCCACCGCGGCCATCGCGCCGACGCAGGCAAATAGCATGGCGCGCCGCTCGTCGCGGCAGCGGAATTCACACACGGAAATATAGCGGATGCAGGACAGCGCACGCAGGCGCAATGCTAAAATTATAAACTTTCAGAGGCATTCGAGGCGTCGATCATGGCGGGACATTCCAAGTGGGCCAATATCAAGCACAAGAAGGCGATCACCGACGCCAAGAAGGGCAAGATCTTCACCCGCCTCATCCGCGAAATCACGGTGGCGGCGCGCATGGGCGGTGCCGATCCGAACATGAATCCGCGCCTGCGGCTCGCCGTGGAAAAAGCGCGCGACGCCAACATGAGCAAGGACAGCATCGAGAACGCCGCGAAGCGCGGTGCCGGCGCGCTGGAAGGCGTCAGTTACGAGGAAGTGCGCTATGAGGGCTACGGCATCGGCGGCGCCGCGGTGATGGTCGACTGCCTCACCGACAACCGCACGCGCACGGTGGCCGACGTGCGCCACGCCTTCGCGAAGAACGGCGGCAACCTCGGCACCGACGGCTCGGTGGCCTTCCTGTTCAAGCATTGCGGCCAGTTCGTGTTCGCGCCGGGAACGAGCGAAGACAAGGTGATGGAAGCCGCGCTCGACTCGGGCGCCGAGGACGTGCTCACCAACGAAGATGGCTCGGTCGAAGTCATCTGCGCCTACAACGATTTCTCCACCGTGAAGCAGGGACTGGAGAAGGCAGGGCTGAAAGCCGAAGTGGCCGAGGTCACGATGAAGCCGCTGTCGGAAACCGTCGTCGTCGGCGATGACGGGATACGCATGCAGAAGCTGCTCGATGCGCTCGAGGCGCTGGACGACGTGCAGGAGGTCTACACCACGGCGATGATCGACGAGCCCGCTTGAGCGCGGGAATGTGCGAACAAGGGGGCTCAGCCCCCTTGTTGATCCCCGACTTCAGATGGAAGGTCTGTGTACATTTTCAGCGAATAGGGATTTAGTCGGGGCATCCACAGGGAAGATATAATCCATCGATGGCCGACAGCACAATAACCATACTCGGCATCGACCCCGGTTTGCGCATCACCGGATTTGGGATCATCCGCAAAAGCGGCACTAAGCTGAGCTATGTCACCAGCGGTTGCGTCAAGGCGGCGGAAACGGATCTGCCGGGGAGGTTGAAGACGATCCTCGCGGGTCTGCGCGAAGTGATCCAGGTGCATCGGCCGCAGCAGGTCGCCGTGGAAAAGGTGTTCGTCAACGTCAATCCGCAATCGACGCTGCTGCTCGGCCAGGCGCGCGGCACCGCAATCTGTGCCGCCGTGCTCGACGATTTGCCCGTGGCAGAATACACCGCGCTGCAGGTCAAGCAGGCCGTGGTGGGCAACGGCCACGCGAACAAGGAACAAGTGCAGCACATGGTGCGGCGGCTGCTCGCCCTGCCGGGCGATCCTAGTCCGGATGCGGCGGACGCCCTTGCCTGCGCCATCTGCCATGCGCACGGCGGGCAGGGGCTGGGCTCGCTCGGGATCGTCGGCTCGCGCCGAAAGCGCGGACGGCTGATGTGAGGCAGCACGGACAGCGCCCGACAAGGGGCTGCAACGGAGACTGCAAGGGGGAGACCATGAGGGTGGCGAAATGATTGGGCGCTTGAGCGGCGTGCTGCTCGAAAAGAATCCGCCGCAAATCACGCTGGAAGTCCAGGGCGTGGGCTACGAGGTGGACGTGCCGATGAGCACGTTCTACAGCCTGCCCGGCGTGGGCGAGCGAGTGAACCTCTACACCCACCTGATCGTGCGCGAGGACGCGCATCTGCTGTTCGGATTTTCTAGCGAAGCCGAGCGCCGGGCGTTTCGGCAGCTCCTGAAGATCAGCGGCGTCGGCGCCCGCACCGCGCTCGCGCTGCTCTCCGGCATGAGCGTCGCCGAGCTGGTGCAGGCGGTGGCGACGCAGGAAGCCGGACGGCTGATCAAAGTTCCGGGCATAGGCAAGAAGATCGCCGAGCGGCTGCTGCTCGAGCTGAAGGACAAGTTCGGCGCCGAGTTCAGCGCCGGCGTCGAAGTGAATAGACAGGAGGCCGATTCGAGCGACGTGCTCAATGCGCTGCTGTCCCTCGGCTACAACGAGAAGGAGGCGCGCTACGCGCTGAAGCAGCTGCCCGAAGGCCTGAGCGTGGCGGATGGCATCCGCCAGGCGCTGAAAGCGCTCGTCAAGGGATGATGCGCGCATGAACCTTGCCGCCACTGCGCCGAAGAAATATCACCGCCTGGTGAGGACCTACTACCAGGCGCGGGCAATCGCCTTCGCCGCGCTGTTCGTCGCCATCGGCATGCACTTGTGGGGAAAAGGCCACGGCGAACTCATGTGGACGCTGCTCGCGCTGCAGTTCCTCGTCTATCCGCACTTGGTGTTTTGGCGCGCGCGACGGGCGGAGAATTCGCTCAAGGCGGAATTCGGCAACCTCATGCTCGACTCGCTGCTAGTCGGCGCCTGGTCGAGCGCCCTGGAATTTCCCACCTGGATCGCATTCACCCTGTTTCTCGGAACCACGCTCGGCAACGCCATCAATCGCGGCATGCGTGGCACGCTGGGCGCAGTCGTCGCCTACGGCGCCGGCGCCGCCGCCTGGGCGGCCGCGGCCGGATTCAGGATTTCGCCTGAAACCGATCTTGCGGTGACGGCGCTTTGCCTCGCCGGACTCTCGGTCTATATCGTCGGCTTGGGCAATATCGTTTTTGCGCAGAATCAGAAGCTGCGTGCGACGCGCGAGGCCTTGCGCGAAGGCGAGGAGCGCTACCGCGTCATCACCGAGCACGCAGGAGACTTCATCGCCATGCTCGATGCCGGAGGCCGCTGGGCCTATGCGAGCCCGTCCTATCTGCGCCTGCTGCCCGCAGCCGCTCTCGAATCGGGCGGCGACGCGCTCGCCTCGGTGCATGCGGAAGACCGGGTGGCGATGCGCGCGGCCCTGGCGCACGCGGTCGAGACCGGCCAGCCGCAGAAGCTCACCTATCGCCTGATCGCGAGCGACGGTGCGACGCGCGAATTCCAAGGGACGGTGAGTTCCTTCACTTATGCCGGCGCGCACAAGGCGGTACTGGTATCGATCGATCTCACCGAATTGCGCCAGCGCGACCGCAAGCTCGCGGTGCAGGCGCGCGCTTTCGAGAACATGGCCGAGGCGATGATGATCGTCGCCGCGGACGGGACGATACTCTCCATCAACCGCGCGTTCACCGCCATGACCGGTTACGGCGAGGACGACGTCGTTGGCAAGCCCGAATCGGGTTTTCGCACGGCGCTGGAGCCGCCGCAGTTCTACGAGGATATGCACGGCGCGCTCGAGCGTGACGGGCATTGGTGCGGCACGAGCTGGTGCCGGCGCAGAAACGGCTGCATCTACCGCGAGCGGCGCAACGCCTCGGCGATCAAGGACGAGAGCGGCCGCACGGCCTATTACATCTTCTTCCTCGCCGACCTCGCCGCATCGGCCCCGTCGGAGCGTGTGCTCGCGCGCTGAGCGGGTAAGATAGCGCATGGCCATCGAGACCGACCGACTGATCGCCGCCGACCCTGCTTCGCCCCAGGAAGAGGCGCTGGAGCGCGCACTGCGCCCGAAGGCGCTCGCCGAATACGTCGGGCAGGAGAAGATACGCGGGCAGCTCGCGATCTTCATCGAGGCGGCGCGCCGGCGCAAGGAGGCGCTCGACCACGTGCTGTTGTTCGGCCCGCCCGGGCTGGGGAAGACGACACTCGCGCACATCATCGCGCGCGAGATGGGCGTGAACTTGCGCCACACCTCGGGGCCGGTGCTCGAGCGCCCGGGGGACCTCGCCGCGCTCTTGACCAATCTCGAGCCGAACGACGTGCTGTTCATCGACGAGATCCATCGCCTGTCGCCGGTGGTGGAGGAGATACTCTATCCGGCGCTGGAGGACTTCCAGCTCGACATCATGATCGGCGAGGGGCCGGCCGCGCGCTCGGTGAAACTGGACCTGCCGCCCTTTACCCTTGTGGGGGCCACCACCCGCGCGGGCATGCTCACCAACCCCTTGCGCGATCGTTTCGGCATCGTCGCGCGCCTGGAATTCTATTCGCCGACGGAACTGCAGCAGATCGTGACCCGCTCGGCGAAACTGCTCAACATCGAGATTGCGGGCGAAGGTTCGCTCGAGATTGCGCGGCGCTCGCGCGGCACGCCGCGCATCGCCAACCGGCTGCTGCGGCGGGTGCGCGACTACGCCGAGGTGAAAACGAAAAGCGGCGTGAGCCGCGAGGTCGCCGATGCCGCGCTGCAAATGCTCGACGTCGACGCGCTCGGCCTTGACCTGATGGACCGCAAGCTCCTCTCGGCGGTGATCGAGAAGTTCGCCGGCGGCCCGGTGGGGGTGGAGAACCTCGCGCACGCCATCGGCGAAGAGCGCGACACCATCGAAGACGTGATCGAGCCCTTCCTCATTTTGCAGGGCTATCTGCAGCGCACGCCGCGCGGACGGGTCGCCACCGTCGCCGCCTACCGCCATTTCGGCATCGCCCCGCCCAAGAGCGGCGCGAGCGCCGATCTGTGGAGCGGCACGGAAGAATCCTGAATTGCGATGAGCAAGCCCTTTACCTGGCCGGTGCGGGTCTACTACGAGGACACCGACGCCGGCGGCATCGTCTATTACGCCAATTACCTCAAGTTCTTCGAGCGCGCGCGCACCGAGTGGCTGCGCAGCTTCGGCCTGAATCAGGATAAACTGGCGCAGGAGGAGGGCTTGATTTTCGTGGTGCGGCGCGCGCAACTCGATTTCGCGCAGCCGGCGCGCCTGGACGACCTGCTCGAAATCACGGTTGAACCGCTGCAGGTCGCGCGTGTCTACGTAAGGCTGGCGCAGGAGGCGCGGCGCGGCAGCGAGCTGCTCGCACGCGCCGAGGTGCAGGTGGCGTGCTTGGCGAGGGACGGCACGCGCCCGTGCGCCATACCGCAGGCGCTGCGCGGCCTGGTCGGCGCAGACGCCCAGCCTTCTAAAACTAAGAACCGGTTTCAAAATGAAGTCTGAGACTGCTGTAGCCTGCGCCAGCAT
>CAZMGP010000087.1:0-15623 GCA_964565875.1 uncultured Enterobacteriaceae bacterium | reverse complement strand
GCAAGAACATGGAGCTGGAGTTCGAACGCAACTCCGAGCGCTACCAGTTCATGAAATGGGGCATGCAGGCCTTCGACACCTTCAAGGTCGTGCCTCCCGGCGTGGGCATCGTGCACCAAGTGAATCTCGAGTACCTGGCCCGCGGCGTGCACCAGAAGGACGGCGTCTATTATCCCGATACCCTGGTCGGCACCGACAGCCACACCACCATGATCAACGGCATCGGCGTGGTCGGCTGGGGCGTGGGCGGCATCGAAGCCGAGGCTGGCATGCTCGGCCAGCCGGTCTACTTCCTCACCCCGGACGTGGTCGGCGTGCACCTGAAAGGGAAGCTGCGCGGCGGCGTCACCGCCACCGACTTGGTGCTTACCGTGACCGAGATGCTGCGCAAGGCGAAGGTCGTGGGCAAGTTCGTCGAGTTTTTCGGCGAAGGTGCAGCGAGCCTCGCACTGCCCGACCGCGCCACCATCGGCAACATGGCGCCGGAATACGGCGCGACCATGGGCTTCTTCCCCGTGGACGACGTCACCATGGACTATTTCGAGGGCAGCGGACGCACGCACGAGGAAATCGACGCGCTGAAATCGTATTTCAAGGCACAGGGCCTGTATGGCATGCCGAAAAAAGGCGCCATCGACTACAGCCAGGTGCTGGAACTCGATCTGGGGACGGTCGCACCCTCGCTCGCCGGGCCGAAACGCCCGCAGGACCGCATCGAAATCGGCAAGGTGAAAGCGAAGTTTGCCGAACTGTTCTCGCTACCCGTCGCCGACAATGGCTTTGCCAAGAAGGCCGAAGACCTGCCGCGGCGCTTCAAGGCGCGTAACGGCGTCGACATCGGTTCGGGCGACGTGTTGATCGCCGCCATCACCTCTTGCACCAACACCTCGAATCCGAGCGTGCTCCTCGCCGCGGGCCTGCTGGCGAAGAAGGCGGTCGAACGCGGCCTGTCGGTGAAACCGCACATCAAGACTTCGCTCGCTCCGGGATCGCGCGTCGTGGCCGAATACCTCGCCAAGGCGGGGCTCTTGCCTTACCTGGAGAAGCTGGGTTTCTATCTCGCCGGCTTCGGCTGCACCACCTGCATCGGCAACGCCGGTCCGCTCGCCGAGCCCATCGAAGAGGCTATCGTGCAGAACGACCTGGTCTGCGCCGCGGTGCTCTCCGGCAACCGCAATTTCGAGGCGCGCATCCATCCCAATCTGCGCTCGAACTTCCTCGCCTCGCCGCCGCTCGTCGTCGCCTACGCCATCGCCGGCACCATGCTGCGCGACCTGATGACCGAGCCCGTGGGCAAGGGCAAGGACGGCAAGGACGTGTGGGTCGGCGACATCTGGCCGACCAACGAAGAGATACAGGCGTGCATGAAGTTCGCCATGAACCCGAAGACCTTCCAGAGGCTCTACACCAACCCGGGCAAAGACAACCCGCTGTGGCAGAACATCAGCTCGGCTTCCGGTCAGGTGTACAACTGGCCGAAATCGACTTACATCGCCGAACCGCCCTTCTTCGAGGGTTTCAGCATGCAGCTGGGCAAGGTGGGCAACATCGTCGGCGCGCGCGCGCTCGGCATCTTCGGCGATTCGGTCACCACCGACCACATCAGTCCCGCCGGCTCGATCAAGCCGACTTCGCCCGCGGGCACGTATCTGCTCGAACATGACGTGCCGGTGGTCGACTTCAACAGCTACGGCGCGCGCCGCGGCAATCACGAGGTGATGATGCGCGGTACATTTGCCAACGTGCGCATCAAGAATCTGATGCTGTCGGCGAAAGCGGACGGCACGCGCGTGGAAGGCGGCGTCACAGTGATGCAGCCCTCGGGCGAGACGCTGCCGATCTACGACGCAGCGATGAAGTACGTCGCCCAGGGCACGCCCACCGTGGTGTTCGGCGGCGAGGAGTACGGCACCGGCTCCTCGCGCGACTGGGCAGCGAAGGGCACGCAGCTCCTCGGCGTCAAAGTCGTGGTGGCCAGAAGCTTCGAGCGCATCCATCGCTCCAATCTCGTCGGCATGGGCGTGCTGCCCTGCCAGTTCAAGGGATCGGACAGCGTGGCCTCGCTGGGCATCAAGGGCGACGAAGAGTTCGACATCCTCGGCATCGACGGCACGATCCGCCCGCAGCAGGACGTGACGCTGGTGATCAAGGGCAAGGACGGCAGCCGGCGCGAAGTGCCGGTGCTGCTCCGGATCGACACCGCGATCGAAGTCGACTACTACCGGCACGGCGGCATCATGCCCTACGTGCTGCGCGAGTTGCTTGCGGCCTAGGGCTGCTCGCGGCCTATGGCTGCTCGCGACGTAGGGAGCGGGCTGCGGCCCCTCCCCTCGCGCTGAATTCGGCGCCTACCCGGCGCCAATCCCGAAAGCCCGGCGTTCACGAGACGCCGGGCTTTTTACTTTTCCCTGCCCCGGACACGGCTTTCTGCGCGAAAGCTTGCGTTAACTCATCATTCCTCGATCGCGCTTGCGGTAAATTGCAGCTGCGCAATAACACGAACGAGGACCGCAGATGAAATCCACACTCAAGCCTGGCGCGGCCAAACCCGCCGAGACCACCGACCGCGTATTGGATGTGCTGCATTTCGAGCGCGAGTCGCTGCGCGCGATTTTCGCGCCGAAGAGCGTGGCGGTGATCGGCGCCACCGAGAAGGAGGGACACGTCGGGCGCACGGTGCTGTGGAACATGATCAGCAACCCGTTCGGCGGCACCGTCTATCCCATCAACAAGAAGCACCAGCAGGTGCTCGGCATCCGCGCCTATTCCCGCATCGGCGAAATACCCGAGCCCATCGATCTCGCGCTCATCGTCACCCCGGCGGCGACCGTCCCCGGCATCGTCGGCGAATGCGTCGCGGCCGGGGTGAAGAGCGCCGTGATCATTTCCGCCGGCTTCAAGGAGGCCGGCGCCGTGGGCGCCGAGCTCGAGCGGCAGATCGTCGCCCAGGCGCGCGGCAAAATGCGGCTGATCGGCCCCAACTGCCTCGGCGTCATGCGGCCGGTGAGCCATCTGAACGCCACGTTCGCCAGCGCCATGGCGCGGCCGGGCAGCGTCGGCTTCATCAGCCAGAGCGGGGCGCTGCTCACCGCGGTGCTCGACTGGAGCTTCCGTGAAAACGTGGGCTTTTCCGCCTGCGTCTCGGTTGGCTCGATGCTCGACGTCGGCTGGGGGGATCTCATCACCTACTTCGGCGACGATCCGCACACCCACAGCATCGTCATCTACATGGAGTCGATCGGCGATGCGCGCTCCTTCATCTCCGCCGCGCGCGAAGTGGCGCTCGCCAAACCGATCATCGTCATCAAAGCCGGGCGCACCGCCGCCGCGGCCAAGGCCGCCGCCTCGCACACAGGGGCGCTCGCGGGAAGCGACGCGGTACTCGATGCGGCCTTCCGCCGCTGCGGCGTGCTGCGCGTCAATTCGATATCCGACCTGTTCTACATGGCCGAAGTCCTGGCGAAGCAGCCGCGCCCCTCGGGGCCGCGCCTTTCCATCGTCACCAACGCGGGGGGCCCCGGGGTGCTCGCCACCGATACGCTCATCGCCTTGGGCGGTGAACTCGCGGAACTCTCGCCGCAGACGCTGGAGGCGCTCAATCAGGTGCTGCCTGCGCACTGGAGTCACGGCAACCCGATCGACATCCTCGGCGACGCCGATCCCGAGCGCTACGCACGCGTGCTCGAAATCGCCACCAAAGATCCGAACAGCGACGGCCTGCTCGCGGTGCTCACGCCGCAGGCGATGACCGACCCGAGCGAAACGGCGAAGCGCCTGACGGCCTTCTCCACGACGCGCGGCAAGCCGATCCTCGCGAGCTGGATGGGCGGCAAGGACGTCGTCGCGGGCGAGGCGATCCTCAACCAGGCGAATATCCCCACCTTCGGCTACCCCGACACCGCGACGCGCATTTTCTATCTCATGTGGCGCTACGCCTACAATCTGCGCGGGCTGTACGAAACGCCGACGCTGGTGGAGTCGGCAGAAAGGGCGCCGGAACGCGCGCAGGCGACGGAGTTCATCGCGCGCACGCGCAAGTCGGGCAGGACGCTGCTCACCGAGTTCGAATCGAAGCAACTGCTCGCCGCCTACGGCATTCCCACGGTGCAAACGCGCCTCGCCGGCAGCGAGGACGAAGCGGTGGCCTGCGCCGAGGCGATCGGCTATCCCGTGGTGCTCAAGCTCAACTCGCACACCATCACGCACAAGACCGACGTCGGCGGCGTGCAGCTGAATCTCGCCGACGCCGATGGCGTGCGCCGCGCCTATCGCGCCATCGAGGCCGGCGCGCGCGCAGCGCAAGTGCCGCTGCCGCGCGGCGCACGACATTTCCTCGGCGTCACGGTGCAGCCGATGGTGAAGCTCGAAGGCTACGAGCTGATCCTGGGCAGCAGCATCGATGCGCAGTTCGGCCCGGTGCTGTTGTTCGGCGCGGGCGGCCAGCTGGTCGAGGTGTTCGGTGACCGCGCCCTTTCGCTCCCGCCGCTCAATACGACGCTGGCGCGGCGCATGATGGAGCAGACGACCATCATCAAGGCGCTGCGCGGCGTGCGCGGTCGCGCCCCCGTTGATCTCGCCGCCCTCGAGCGGCTGCTGGTGCAGTTCTCGCAGCTCGTCGTCGAGCAACGCTGGATCAAGGAAATCGATATCAACCCGCTGCTTGCCGCGCCAGCCGGCGCGCAGAACGCCGAGGGGCTGCTCGCGCTCGACGCGCGCATCGTCCTGCACGAGCCGGGCATACGCGAAGACAAGCTGCCCAAGCTGGCCGTGCGTCCGTATCCGACGCAATACGTCGCGCCGTGGACCTCGAAGGACGGCATGGAGGTCATGATCCGCCCGATCCGCCCGGAGGACGAACCGCTGATGGTGAAGTTCCATTCCACCCTTTCCGAAGAAAGCGTGTACCTGCGCTACTTCCACTACATCCAGTACAACCAGCGCATCGCGCACGAGCGCCTGACGCGGCTGTGCTATATCGATTTCGACCGCGAGATGGCGCTGGTGGTGGAACGCACCGAGCCGAAGACGGGCGAGAAGACGATACTCGCCATCGGGCGGCTGTCCCAGCTACGCATGACACGGGAAGCCGAGTTCGCGATTCTGGTAAGCGACGCCTATCAAGGCCACGGCTTCGGCGCGGAGCTGCTTCGCAGGTTGGTGCAGATCGGCCGCGACGAGAAGCTGAAGCGCATCACCGCCACCATTCTTCCCGCCAACGTCGGCATGCAGCGCGTGTCGCGCAAGATCGGCTTCAAGCTGAAGCGAACGGGTGGCGAGGTGCACGCCGAGCTGGATTTGACCGCCTAAGAGTCTGTAACAAAACGAGGGGATACTTCCCCTCGTGCTCCCCTAAATCAGCCCGTAACAAAGGACTTTTGTTACGGGTTCTAAACAGACCTGCCACGCGCCGGCGCGGCCGTAGCCGGTCGCCGATGATTTAGGCGAGTCCTTGCTGCGCGAGGTACTCGTCGTAGCTGCCGCGAAAGTCGACGATTTCCGCCGGGCCGTCGCCCGCGCCCGGCTTCATTTCGATGATGCGCGTGGCGATCGAGGACACGAACTCGCGGTCGTGCGACACGAACACCAGTGTGCCCTGGTAGCGGTCGAGCGCGCCGTTCAGCGACTCGATCGACTCCATGTCGAGGTGATTGGTCGGCTCGTCCATCAGCAGCACGTTGGGCACTTGCAGGATAAGTTTGCCGAAGGCCATGCGCTGGCCCTCCCCGCCGGATATCACGCGAACCGATTTCTTGCCGTCGTCGCCGGTGAACAGCAGCCGCCCGAGCGTGGCGCGCACGATCTGGTCGTCGTCGCCTTCGCGCCGCCATTGGCCGATCCAGTCGACGAGCGTCATGTCCGCGGCGAAATCGGCGGCGTGGTCCTGGGCGCAGTAGCCGGGCCGCGCCTTTTCCGCCCACTTCACCGTGCCGCAATCCGGTTTCAGGCCGCCGCTCCCTGCGCCGACGAGGCAGCGCAGCAGTGTGGTCTTGCCGATGCCGTTGGGTCCGATGATCGCCACCTTCTCCCCGGCCTCGATGCTGAGGTCGAGGTTCGCGAACAGCGGCGCGCCGTAGCCTTTGGCGAGACCCTTCGCTTCCAGCGCCAGGCGATGCAGCTTTTCCTTGGCGTCCTGCTCGAAGCGGATATAAGGGTATTGCCGGCTGGAGGGCTTGACGTCCTCGAGCTTGATCTTCTCGATCTGGCGCGCGCGCGAAGTGGCCTGGCGCGCCTTCGATTTGTTGGCGGAAAAGCGGCGCACGAATTCCTGCAACTCGACGATGCGTTCCTTCGCCTTGGCGTTGGCGGCGACCTGCTGCTCGCGCGCCTGCGCCGACGCCAGCATGTAATCGTCGTAGTTGCCTGGATACACCCGCAGCGTGCCGTAATCCAGATCGGCCATGTGGCTGCAGATGCTGTTCAGGAAATGCCGGTCGTGCGAGATGATGATCATGGTGCAGTTGCGCGCGTTCAGCACCCCTTCCAGCCAGCGTATGGAATTGATGTCGAGGTGGTTGGTCGGCTCATCGAGCAGCATGATGTCGGGATCGGCGAACAGCACCTGCGCAAGCAGCACGCGCAGCTTCCACCCCGGGGCGACGGCGCTCATCGGCCCGTCGTGCTGCGCGAGCGGAATGCCCACGCCGAGCAGGAGCTCGCCCGCGCGCGCCTCGGCGGTGTAGCCGCCGAATTCCGCGTAGCGGGCCTCCAGGTCCGCGGCGTGCATGTAGTCTTCCTCGCTCGCGTCGGGATTGGCGTAGATCGCGTCCCGCTCGCTCATCGCCTGCCACATTTCCTCGTGGCCCATCATCACCACGTCGAGCACGCGCTCGCCTTCGTAGGCGAACTGGTCCTGGCGCAGCTTGCCGACGCGCTCGCTGCGGTCGACCGCGACGCTGCCGGAGGAGGGCTCCAAGTCCCCGCCGAGGACTTTCATGAGCGTGGACTTGCCGCAGCCGTTGGCGCCGATGAGGCCATAGCGGTTGCCCTCGCCGAACTTGACGGAAATGTTTTCGAACAGGGGTTTGGCGCCGAACTGAACGGTGATGCCGGAGGCGACGATCAAGGCAATACCACTCGCAAAAAAGGGCGCGATTCTACCCCAAAGCGGGGGCGCTCCGCAGCATTTTCTTTAAGAATTCCCAACCCCGTCGCCGGCGCGGGCAGTCGAGTCGAAGTAAGTCGAGAACGCGGGGCCGCAGCCAGACCCAGCCGGAGGCAGCCGCTATCCGCCAGTGAAGCGGCGGATCTGCCTGCGATCCTTCTTGGTCGGGCGTCCCTTCACGCCCGCCGCCGGATGCGGCTCGCGCTTGCGCGCCGCGAGCGCCGCGAGGCGCCGCTCGCGGCTGTCCGGGCGCTCAACATAGAGCAGCACCGCCTGGGCCGCTGGGCCGCGCGTTGCGGACAGCGCCCTTACTTCGACTAGCCATTCGAGTTCGCCCACGCGCACTGCGACCTCGTCCCCGCAATGCAGCTCGCGCGCGGGCTTCACCCCGGCGCCGTTCACGCGGACTTTGCCGCCATCCACGGCCTTGGCGGCGAGGCTGCGCGTCTTGAAAAAGCGCGCGGCCCAGAGCCACTTGTCGATGCGGAGCGCGTCGTCGTTCATTCAGGATTGCCATGATACCGCCGGCGAGCCGCCTCGGTCAGCGTTCGCATTCCTCCTGTCCCAGCGACTATCCGCCTTCTGCCTCAATCGAACTTTCTACGCGCTTGTCCCTGGGTTATGATGCGCACCCCGGGCGCGGCGTCTGCTCGAACTCGGGTGGCGCGAATAACAATATTGGGAGGAAGCGACATGCGCGAAAGTTCTCTGCGCCGGGAAGTCGCTGGAGGTTTCGCTGCGGCCGTGGTGACCTTGCCGCTCAGCATCGGCTTCGGCCAGTTCGCCTTGAGTCCGCTGGGCGAGCAGTATGCCGGCTACGGCGTGCTCGCGGGACTATACAGCGCCATCATCGTATCCCTCGTCACCCTACTGCTGCGGGCGAAGACTTGCGCCGTGCTCACACCGCGCAGCATGCAGGCCTACCTGATCAGCATGGTCGTGCTGCACCTCATCCAGCTCGAGTCCTACGGCCAGTTGCAGAACGCACAGCAGACCCTCACCATCATCTTCTTCGTCATCTTCCTCTCCGGTCTGATGCAAGCGGGATTCGGCGCCCTCGGTCTGGGGAGCCTGGTGAAATACATCCCCTATCCGGTGATCGCGGGCTTTCAGAACGGCGCCGCCATGCTGCTCGTGCTGTCGCAACTGTCGCCTATGCTGGGCTTGCAGCGCCCGCTCGTTGCAGGCGAACTGTTGCGTCAGCTACATTTCGCCCAGCCACTCACCCTGGCGATCGGCATGGTCACCTCGCTGCTCATGCTCCACGGCGCGCGCCTCACCAAGCGCATCCCCGCCGTCCTGGTAGGCATGTTTGCCGGCATCGCGCTCTACTACGTCTTCTGGTTTGCCGGCTTCGATGCACAACTCGGCCCGGTGGTGGGCGAACTGAACTTCAGCATGCCGGACCTGCGCTATCTGTCCGGTTTCTATGTGCTACTTGCCGAGCGGCAATGGTGGAGCCTGTTGCCTTCCATCCTCGCCTGGTCGGCGAGCCTCGCGCTCATATCCTCGCTCGACGCGCTTCTCTGCGCCAAGGTGATGGAAGGCGTGATGCACAAGCGCGACGACCACAATCTGGGCCTGGTGCGCCTGGGCCTGGGCAATCTGATCGCCGCCGCCTTCGGCGGCATCTCCAGCGCCATCGGCCTCACTTCCAGCCAGGCGAACTACAACGCCGGCGGGCGCAGCGCCAAATCGGTGCTGGTGTCCACGCTGCTGATCCTGGTTTCTGTGCTGTTTCTCGCCCACCTCATCGCCCTCATCCCCAAAGTGGTCGTCGCCGCTATGCTCTTCGCCACTGCCTGGCGCCTGTTCGACCGCTGGACAGCACAGCTGATGCGGCGGATCCTGGCCGCCGGGCCGCGTAATCGCGCGAGCCTGCTGCTCGATCTGCTCGTCATCGTCCTGGTCACCTTGGTCGCCGTATTCGCGAGCCTGGTGACCGCGGTTGCGATCGGCATGCTGGTGTCGGTGTTCTCCTTTCTCTTTCGCATAAGCCAATCGGTCGTCCGCCGAGCCGTGCGCGGCGACGTGCTGCGCTCGCGCAAGACGCGCGAACCGCGGCTGATGGAATTGCTCGCGCAAAAGGGCGGGCGCATCGTCGTGTTCGAGCTCGAAGGCGCGATGTTCTTCGGCACGGCGGAGAAGCTGATCCACCAGATCGAAAAGGCGGCGAAGGACGGTGCGCTGTCGGTGATCGTCGATTTCAAGCGCGTTACCGACGTGGACAGCACCGGCGCGCGCTTTCTCGTGCAGGCGAACGATGCCCTGGTAAAGCAGGGCAAGGCCATGCTGCTCTCCTCCGTGGACGAGACCACGCGCCTGGGCCAGTTCCTGCGCGACATGGGCGTCGTCGCCGCCTTCACCAAGCACCGCGTCTTCGTCGACAGCGATCAGGCGCTGGAGTGGGCGGAGGATCACCTGATACTCGCGGAACTGGGCAATATCGAGATCGGCGCGGAATTCCCCTTCGGCCAGCTCGACATCTTTTCCGGTCTGAGCGAGTCGCAGCTCGAAGTCATCCGCGGCAAGCTCAAGCGCCAGACCTTTGCCAAAGGCGAGTCGGTGTTCCGTGAGGGCGACCCGGGACAGCAGCTGTTCGTCATCGCCAAGGGCGAGGCGAGCGTGCGCATCCGCCCCATGGGCTCGCAACGCGACATCCGTCTGGTTACATTTGCCGCGGGGACCGTATTCGGCGAAGTGGCGCTTCTTGACACCGAAGTCCGCTCAGCGAGCGTCGAAGTGGACGACGACCTGGTCTGCTACGTGCTCGAGCACGAGGTATTTCAGCAGCTCTCTGACAGCCATCCCGGCATCGCCGTGACCCTGCTGCGCAATATCGGGCGCGAGTTGTCGAACCGCCTGCGCCGCTCCAATCGGGTCATCTACCAGATGGATAGCTGACGCAAGCTTCGGTAGAGGGCAGCGAACAAAGCCAGGTTGTCGATGCTTACGGCCTCGCGCATAATGCCGCGGCGACGACCAACCACGAGACCGGCATGAATCCTTATCCGCATCTGTTCCAGCCGCTGCGCGCGGGCGGGCTCACGCTCAAGAACCGTCTCGTCATGGGCTCGATGCACACCCGGCTCGAAACCGAAGCAGCAGGAGCCGAGCGTCTGGCCGCCTTCTATGCCGAGCGTGCCCGCGGCGGCGTCGGGCTCATCGTCACCGGCGGCTATTCACCCGATGCCGCGGGCCTGCTGGAAGCGGATTCCGGCGCGCTCGATTCGCCGGACAAGATTCCCGAGCATCGGCTGCTCACCGACGCCGTGCACGCCGCCGGCGGGCGCATCTGCCTGCAGATCCTCCATGCAGGCCGCTACGCCAAGCATGACGGCCTGGTCGGGGCATCGGATATCCCCTCGCCCATCAACCGGCGGCGGCCGCGGGCGCTCAGCACTGCGGAAGTGGAGCGCACGGTGGAAAGTTTCGCCGCCTGCGCGCAGCTTGCGCGCGAAGCGGGCTACGACGGCGTCGAGATCATGGGCTCGGAAGGCTATCTCATCACCCAGTTCACGGCGCTGCGCACCAATAACCGCAGCGACAAGTACGGCGGCAGCCTGGAGAACCGCCTGCGCTTTCCGCTGGAAGTGGTGCGCGAGACGCGAGCGCGCGTCGGCGCCGATTTCCTCATCCTGTTCCGCATGTCGGCGCTCGATCTGGTCGAAGGCGGATTGAACGCGGAGGAGACGCTCGCTCAGGCGCGCGCGCTCGAAACCTGCGGCGTCGACGTGCTCGACACCGGCATCGGCTGGCACGAGGCGCGCGTGCCGACCATCGGCTACATGGTGCCGCGCGCGGCCTGGCGCGCAGCGACCGCACGAATCAAGTCCGCGGTGTCGATACCGGTGGTGGCCACCAACCGCATCAACACGCCGGAGTTGGCCGAAGAACTGCTCAGCCAAGGGGTCGCCGATCTGGTGTCGCTCGCGCGGCCGCTGCTCGCCGATGCCGAGTTTGCGCTTAAGGCCGAACAGGGCCGCGCCGACGAAATCAACACCTGCATCGCCTGCAATCAAGGCTGTCTCGATTACCTCTTCCGCGACAGGGTGGCAACTTGCCTGGTCAACCCGCGCGCCTGTCATGAGACTATTTATCCGGCCGGAAAGGCGCAGCGCACGAAGCGCGTCGCCGTGGTCGGCGCGGGCGCTGCGGGCCTAGCCTGCGCGCTCACCGCCGCCGAGCGCGGCCACAGCGTGACGCTGTACGAGGCGGCGGCCGACATCGGCGGCCAGATGCGCCTCGCGCAGCGGGTTCCCGGCAAGGAATTCGCGGAGACGCTGCGCTACTTCCGCCGCCGCCTCGCAGGCAGCGGCATCGTGCTCAAGACCGGTCACCGTGCCGGCGCGACCGAGCTCGCGCAAGCGGACTACGACGCCATCGTGCTCGCGAGCGGCGTGCGCCCGCGCCTTCCCGACATTCCCGGCATCGATTCGCCCAAAGTGCTGCGCTACGACCAAGTGCTCTCCGGCGCGAAGATTCCGGGTGCGCGCGTCGCCATCATCGGTGCCGGCGGCATAGGCTTCGACGTGGCGGCGTTCCTGAGCGAACCCGCTGCCGCCAGCACGGCCTCGTTTCACGCCGCCTGGGGCGTCGACGCGGCCGGCGCGGGCGCAGGCGGACTCGCCGCCGCTCGGCCCGAAGCGCACGCGCGCTCCATCGTCATGTTGCAGCGGAAGCCTTCCGCGCCGGGCAAGACTCTGGGCGCGACCACCGGCTGGGCGCTGCGCGCGGAACTCGCGCGCCGCGGCGTGACGATTCTTGTCGGCGTCAGCTACGAGCGCATCGACGAGCGCGGCCTGCACGTCCTGCACGAAGGCAAGCCGAAGCTCTTGGAAGTCGATCACATCGTGCTCTGCTCCGGGCAGGAAGCGGAAAATGCGCTGCATGCGGAATTGGCGGCCAGCGGTATCGAGGCCAAGCCGATCGGCGGGGCGAAACGCGCCGAGGAGATCGATGCCTTGCGCGCGATCGAGGAAGGCATGAAGGCCGCCTTCACCCTGTAGCGAATCGCCCATGGTTCTGCGCATCACGCTCTATGCCCTCGCCGCTCTGCTGCTCGGCGCCCACTTCCTGCGCGCCGGCAATCTCGTCCTGATGGCGCTGTGCGTGCTCACGCCGCTGCTATTCCTCTGGCGCCATCACGCGAGCCTCGTGTTGCTGCAGCTCGCGGCCTATGGCGCAGCGGCGACCTGGCTGTGGGTCGCCTGGCGGCTCATCGAGTTGCGCGAACAGACGGGCCAGCGCTGGACCGCTGCCGCGATCATCCTCGGTTCGGTCGCCGCCTATAGCGTCGTCGCCGGCCTGCTGCTCAATTCGCGCAAGGTAAAACAGCACTATCCCGGCTGATCCGCCCGGCCTGCGCAGGCGCATACGGCGTCTCGTCGCACGAACCAACTCCGGTACAATTCGCGCATGTGCCCCTTTCCTCGTGCGCGCAAGCGCAGCGCAACGATCCGCATCATCGCCGGCATGGTCCTTTGCGCGTTGCTGCCCGCGATTTCAGCCGCTTCGGAACTGGCTTGCGTCGGCGCGGGCGAATGGACAATTCCCGGCGCCGGCCGCGTCGCCGGCCCGGACATCCTCGCGCGCAGCGCGCGGGCGCAAGTGCTGCTCTTGGGCGAGCATCACGACGAGAGGGACGATCACCGCTGGGAAATGCAGACGGTCGCCGCGGTCGGCGCCTTGCGCGAAAAGCTGGTGCTCGGCTTCGAGATGTTTCCGCGCCGCGTACAAGGGACGCTGGACCGCTGGGTGGCGAACGAACTCTCGGAAGAGGAATTCCTCAAGGCCGTCGACTGGCCACGCGTCTGGGGATTCGACCCGGCTTTCTATCTGCCGCTGTTTCACTACGCGCGGCTCAACCGCGTTCCCATGGTGGCGCTGAACGTCGAGCGCGATCTGGTGCGATCGGTCAGGGTCGAAGGTTTCGACTCGGTCGCTCCGGAAAAGCGCGAAGGCGTGTCGCAGCCTGCGCCGGCCGCCGAAGGCTACCTCGAACGCTTGTTCACCTACTACAAGCAACACCCGGAAAACGGCGAGGCAAAGCGTGAGGACGCGGCCTTCTGGCGCTTCGTCGAGGCGCAGCTGGTGTGGGATCGCGCCATGGCGCAGGCGCTGGTGGATGCCGCCAAACGCCATCCTGACGCACTGGTCATCGGCATCATGGGCAGCGGTCACGTCGAGCGCGGGGACGGCGTGCAACATCAGATCGAAGCCCTGGGCATAAAGCGCATCGCCTCACTCGTACCCTGGGACCACGGCGCCGACTGCACCGATTTCAAGCCGGGATTTGCGACCGCGGCCTTCGGCTTACCGGCGCCACTCGCCACGCCTGCACCGCCCCTGCTCGGCGTGCGCATCGAAGCGGTCGCGGGCGGCGTGAAGGTCGCGGAAGTGAGCACGGGCAGCGTTGCCGAAGCGGCGGGTCTGCGCACCGGCGATGTCCTCTTCGAAGTCGCCGGAACGAGCGTGAGCGATCCGGGAGAAGTGCGCAGCATCGTCACGCGCATCGAACCCGGCACCTGGCTGCCGCTGAAGGCGCGGCGCGAGCACGAGACGCTGGAGCTGACGGCCAAGTTTCCGGCGAAGAAATGAGCCTGCGCGCGATCTGCACCGCGATCGCCTGTGCGCTCGCCTGCGCCGGCATCGCCACCGCCGCGGAATCCGTTTCGCATCGCATCAGCGTGAAGATCGATCCAGCCACGCGCACACTCGCGGGCCAGGACCGCATCGAACTCGAATCACATAACCGCGTCACCCTGCTCTTGTCGCCGCATCTGCGCGTCGATGCGCTCGCAGTCGACGGACGACGCATTCAGGCGCAGCCGGAGATCGCGCACGGCTTGCAGCGCCTGGCGCTCCCCGCCGCGCGCAGGATCGACGTGCGCTTCAGCGGAGCACTCGTCCCGCTCGAGCGCGGCATGAGCGAGCGCAGTGCGCTCGGCTACGGCGAACCAGCGAGCGGCATCGAAGGCACGTTTCTGCCGGCTTCGTCCGCGTGGTATCCCCAGGTCGAAGGCGCGCTCGAGCGCTATGCGCTGGCGCTCGATCTGCCCGCGTCGCAACGGGGACTCGTGCCCGGACGACTGAGCGCGGAGAATGTGGCGGACGGTCGCTACCGCGCGCGCTTCAAATTCCGCGAACCCGCCGAAGGCATATCGCTGATGGCCGGCCCCTACCGGATCAGCGAGCGGCGCCTGCGCACGAAGGCCGGGACGCAGGTGCGCCTGCGTACCTATCTTCATCCCGCGATCGAAGGGCTTGCCAGCGGTTACCTCGACGCCGTCGCCGGCTATCTCGACCTGTACGAGGGTGAAATCGGCGCCTACCCGTTTACCGAATTCAGCATCGTGTCGAGCCCGACGCCCACCGGCTTCGGCATGCCCAGCCTCACCTACCTCGGCATCGAGGTGCTGCGCCTGCCCTTCATCCGTGCGACTTCGCTCGGCCACGAAGTGCTGCACAACTGGTGGGGCAACGGCGTCTATCCCGATTACGCGCGCGGCAACTGGTCCGAGGGACTCACCACTTTCATGGCGGATTACGCCTACCGCGAGCGCGAAGGGCCGCAGGCTGCGGCCGCCGCACGCCTGGCCTGGCTGCGCGACTACGCCGCCATGCCGGCGCAGGACGATGCGCCGCTTTCCCGCTTCACCTCCCGCAGCCACGGCGCGTCGCAAATCGTCGGCTACAGCAAGTCCGCGATGCTGTTCTTCATGCTGCGCGATGCGATCGGCACGACCGCGTTCGACGCCGGCTTGCGCCGCTTCTGGCGTGATTTCCGCTTTCGCGTCGCATCCTGGGACGATCTGCGCGCCTCGTTCGAGCACGAATCGGGCAAGCGCCTCGATGCATTCTTCGGCCAATGGCTCGAACGAAGCGGAGCACCGACAGTGCGCATCGCCGCCGCCAAGGCAGCCCCCTCGGACAAGGGCTGGCTGCTGGAGGTGACGCTCGCCCAAAGCGCCCCGCATTATGCATTATCGGTGCCGCTAGCCATCCGCAGCGCCGCAGGGGCGATCAGCCGCAGCGTGGAGATCACCCAGGAGCAAACGACGGCGCAGTTCGAGCTGCCGGCGCGGCCTATCGATTTGGCGCTCGATCCCGAGCTGCGCGTCTTCCGGCGGCTCGCTTCGGGCGAAGCGCCGCCGATCCTGCGCGAAGTCATGCTCGCCGCGCATCCGCAGTTGCTGACGCTCTCGCGCGATGCCGATTTGCGGGCCGCGGCGCAGGAACTCGCCGCACGGCTGCTCGAGCGCGCAGATCAGGCGAGAACGGGCGATGAAGCCGCGGCGCCGAAGCTGGTCGTCGGCCTGCACGCCGAGGTCGACGCCTGGCTTGCGCGCGCCGGACTCGCACCGCGTCCGGCGCAGCTCGAGGCAACGCACGGCAGCGCCCAAGTGTGGGCCGTGCGCGCCGCCGACGGCCGAGCGATCGTGCTGGTTTCCGCGCGCGATGCTCGAGCGCTCGTGGCGCTCGCGCGGCCGCTGCCGCATTACGGTGCGCTGAGCTATCT
>CAZMGP010000086.1:0-15972 GCA_964565875.1 uncultured Enterobacteriaceae bacterium | reverse complement strand
GCGCTCGAGCGCATCCAGCATGAGCTGTTCGATCTAGGCGGCGAGGTGTGCATTCCCGGCCGGGCGAGCATCACCGCGGCCCAGGTACAGCGGCTGGAGGCGCTGCTCGACGAATACAACCGCGAGCTGCCGCCGCTGAAGGAATTCATCCTGCCCGGAGGCACGCGCGCGGCAGGCCTCGCGCACCTGGCGCGCACCGTCTGCCGCCGCGCCGAGCGCGGCCTGGTGTCGCTGGCGCGCGGCGAAGCGGCGAGCGAGGCGGCGCGAGCCTACCTCAACCGCCTGTCCGATCTGTTGTTCGTCCTGGGTCGGGTGCTGAACCGCGCAGGCGGTGGCCGCGACGTGCTGTGGCGGCGCGACCCCGGCGACGCGCCCTAAGAGTCCGTTGCGAAATGAGGGGAGACCTCCCCTCATGCTCCCCTAAGTTGGCGCGTTGCAAAATTCATTTTGCAACGGGTTCTAAGAGTGGAAACAAAACGAGGGGACCCGCCCCCTCGTCTTGTAACGACGTGCCGCGCCGATCACTCGACTTGGACCTTGGCGTCCTTGATCACTTTCCCCCACTTGGCATCCGCGGCCTTGATCACCCGCGCGAACTCCTCCGGCCCGGTGCCGACCGGCTCGGCGCCCTGTGCCAGCAGCTTGTCCGCGATGTCCTTCTGGTGGACGATCTTCTGCAGTTCCGTGGAGAGGCGCTGCACGATCTCGCGCGGCGTGCCGGCGGGCGCGAACACGCCGAAGTAAGTGTCGCCGTCGAATCCGGGCAGACCGGATTCGGCGATGGTCGGCAAATCCGGCATCATGGCGGAGCGCTTGGCGCTGGCGATGGCGATCGCCTTCACCTTGCCCGACTTCACTTGCGGCAGCGCCGTGACGATGCTGTCGAACATCATGGAAATGCGGCCGCTCATGATGTCGGGTATGGCAAGCGATACGCCCTTGTAGGGCACGTGGACGATGTCGACTCCGGCCATGGAGCGGAACATCTCGCTGGTGAGATGCACGATGGTGCCGACGCCGCTCGAGGAATAGTTGAGCTCACCCGGCTTGGCCTTCGCCAGCGCGATGAGTTCGCGCACGTTCTTCACCGGCAACGACGGCGTCACCACCAGGATCTGCGTCGCCCGCGCCACCAGGGACACCGGCGCAAAATCCCGCTCGACCTTGTACGTCGTCTTGGAGTTGAGGAGCGGCCCGATCGAATGCGTGCTCGTCGTTCCCATCACGATGGTGTAGCCGTCGGGCGCGCTCTTCGCCGCGATGTCCGAGCCGATGGCGCCGCCTGCGCCGGGCTTGTTGTCCACCACCACCGGCTGGCCGAGCGCATCGGCGAGCTTCTGGCCGATGGCGCGCGTGATGACGTCGGTGGGCCCGCCCGCTGGGAACGGCACCAGCAAGCGCAAGGGCTTGACCGGGTAGGCAGTCTGCGCCTGCGCAGCGACGCTCAAGGCGCACGCGGCGAGGGCGAGGACAAGCGGCAGATGGCGAACTATTCTTTTCATGGCGTCTCCTTTTTGCGTCTTGCTGCCCGCGCGTGCCTTCATTCGACCTTGGCTCCGGATGCCTTGACCACCTTGGCGTACTTGGCGGCCTCGTTGCGGATGAACGCGGCGAAATGCTCGGGCGTGTTATTCGGCGGCGGCTCGGTGCCCATCTTCTCCAAACGTTCGCGCATGTCCTTGGCGGCGAGCGCGCGCACGGTTTCGGCGTTGAGCTTGGATACGATCTCGGCCGGCGTCCCAGCGGGCACCATCAGGCCGAACCAGGTGGTGAGATCGAAACCGGGCAGCCCCGCTTCGGCGACAGTAGGCAGATCAGGCACGGCGGGCGAACGCGCGAGCGTGGTCACGGCCAACGCGCGCAACTTGCCCGCCCTGACGTTGGGGAGCGCACTCGCCAGGTTGTCGAACATCAGCTGCACTTGGCCGGCGAGCAGATCGGTGGTGGCGGGCGCGGAGCCCTTGTACGGGATGTGCACCATCTTCACGCCGGCCATGGTGTTGAACAGCTCGCCCGCGAGATGGCCGGTGGAACCGGTCGAGCCCGAGGCGAAGTTCAGGCTGCCCGGCTTCGCACGCGCCAATTCGATCAGTTCGCGCACCGATTTCGCCGGCACCGCCGGGTTCACCACCAGGATGTTCGGCACCTGCGCCACCAGGGCGACCGGAGCGAAGTCCTTGATCGGATCGTAAGGGATCTTGCTGTAGAGAACCGGATTGATCGCATGGGTGGCGACCGCGCCCATCAGCAGCGTATAGCCGTCGGCCGGGGATTTCGCCACCAGGTCGGCACCGATATTTCCACCGGCGCCGGCGCGATTGTCGACGACCACCGGCTGGTTCCACGTCTCGGCGAATTTCTGTCCGATGGCACGCGCCATGATGTCGAGCGGCCCCCCAGGCGGATAGGGCACGACTAGGCGAATGGGCTTGGACGGGTAGGCGTCGGCCTGCGCAAGGCCGGGCGCAAGCGCGAGCACGAGAAGACAGGCGAATAAGCGTTTCATCGTTCCCCCCAAAAAGACAAAGGACGCAGAAGCCTGCGTCCTTTGCTCGTTCGTATTATAGCGTTCGCGTTACGCCGCGACTATTCCTGGAACGCTTCCTCGCGCGTCTTCTGCACTGTCGGCGCGAGGGTGATGAGGAGCAGCACGCCGGCAACGGCGAGCAGCCCCGCGCTGATCGGCTTGGTGAAGAACACCGTGGGATCGCCGCGCGAAAGCAGCATCGCACGGCGCAGGTTCTCTTCCATCAGCGGCCCGAGGATGAAGCCGAGGATCAGCGGCGCCGGTTCGCACTCCAGCTTCACGAACACGTAGCCGATGAGGCCGTAGAGCGCAGTCAGCAGCAGGTCGAACGGCGCGTTGGAAAGGCTGTACACGCCGACGCAGCAGAACAGCAGGATCGACGGGTAGAGCAGGCGATAAGGCACGGTCAGCAGCTTCACCCACATGCCGATCAGCGGCAGGTTCAGGATCACCAGCATCAGATTGCCGATCCACATGCTCGCGATCATGCCCCAGAAGAGTTCCGGCCGTTCAGTCATGACCTGCGGTCCGGGCGCGATGCCCTGGATCATCATCGCGCCGATCATCAGCGCCATCACCGGGTTCGAGGGAATGCCCAGGGTGAGAAGCGGGATGAAGGAAGTCTGCGCACCGGCGTTGTTCGCCGATTCGGGCGCGGCAACGCCGCGGATCTCGCCCTTGCCGAACTGCGAGGTGTCGCCGATCTTCTTCTCCAAGGTGTAGGCGGCAAAGGAGGAGAGCAGCGCGCCGCCGCCGGGCAGAATGCCCAGGGCGGATCCGATGGTGGTGCCGCGCAACACGGCGCCCGCGCTGCTCTTCAGGTCCTTCCACGTGGGCATCAGGCCACTCACCTTGTTGACGAATACCTCGCGCGCTTCACCCTGCTCGAGGTTGCCGATGATTTCGGCGAAGCCGAACACGCCCATGGCGACGACGACGAAGTTGATGCCGTCAGACAGCTCCGAAATCCCGAAGGAGAAGCGCGCGATGCCCGAATTGACGTCAGTACCGACCACGCCCATCAGCAGGCCGAGCATGGTCATGGCGATCGCCTTGATTAGCGAACCGTGCGCGAGCACCGTCGCGCCGACCAGGCCCAGTACCATCAGCGAGAAATATTCCGCCGGGCCGAACTTCAGCGCGACTTCGGCGAGGGGCGGCGCGAACAGGGAAATGATGACCGTGGCGACACAGCCGGCGAAGAACGAGCCCATGGCGGCGATGGCAAGCGCCGGCCCTGCGCGGCCCTTGCGCGCCATCTGGTAGCCGTCGAGGCAGGTGATGACCGACGACGATTCCCCGGGCAGGTTCACCAGAATCGCGGTGGTGGAGCCGCCGTACTGCGCGCCGTAGTAGATGCCGGCGAGCATGATCAGCGCCGAAATCGGCGACAGGTTGAAGGTCACCGGCAACAACATGGCGATGGTGGCGATGGGGCCGATGCCGGGCAGCACGCCGATCAGCGTGCCGAGCAGCACGCCGAAGAAACAGTACATCAGGTTCTGCAGGCTGAGGGCGACGCCGAAGCCGATGCCGAGATTATGTAAGAGCGCTTCCATGCTTATTCTCCCGGCCAGAGGTTGAACGGCAGTCCCAGGCCCTTGACGAACACCAGCACCCCGAACAGAACCAGCACGACCGTGAGAATCACGATTTCCTTTTTGCGGAAATCATGCCCGCCGATGGCGCTGATGACGATGAGCAGCACCGTTGCGAGCACCAGCCCGAGCGGCTTCAAGGCGTAGGCGAAGATCAGCACCGACACCAGCACTAGGAACATCGCCTTCGGGCCGAACGCGCCGAAGAAGAGCGCCAGGGACAACCCGGTGAGCGCGAACTCCACCATCGGCGCGCTCTTCGTAAGCCAAGCGTCGGCGAAATAGGTGCCGCCGCCGATGACGAGCGAGGCGACCAGCATCAGCGGCCGGAAGGGGAAGACTTTGACCGGGTTATCGATTTTTGAAACGAAGGCGCGGAAGAAGATGATCGCACCCAGGATCGCGAGCAGACCGCCGAGCAGCGTGGGGAAGTACGCCGGGCCCATGCGCACCGCCGACCCCATGGGATAGTTCTGCGCCACGATCATGAAGCTTGCGCCGAATCCAACGAACATCAACCCGGCCCAGAAATCCTTGCCGTTCTTAATCTTCATTTCTCCTCCATTCGAAGCTGCAATTGCTTTGCCGGCTACTGTCGGCAATTACTGCGCCGCAACCACCCGCGCATGCGTCTGTTCGCCCTCGGACCCATCCATCGGAGCCGCGCCTTCAGCAGGTTCGCGGCGCAGTCTCGGATCTGCGCCGTCGGTTGCGGCCGATATTCTGCCACATCTGTCTATCCGTCGCGTAAGCGTTTTCGCTTATTGCCCACATTGTGGAACTTGATCGCGCTTACGACTCGTTCTTGTCCATCAGTCCGACCAGCTTGGCGCTGGTCTGGCGCAGGCGCTGCGACAGCATCAGCACCAGTTCCATGAGTATTTTTGCACCGAGGATCGGCTGTTCGAGGATGATGCGGGCGAGGCTTTCGCGCGACAGCACCGCGATCACGCAGGGTTCGGCGGCGACGCAGGTGGCGAAGCGCGGCTCGCCGTCTATCATCGACATCTCGCCTAGCGTCTTCCCCGCGTCGACGGTCGCGATCAGCTTGGGCGTGTTCCAACGGTCCTGCTTGAATACTTCCACGCTGCCCTCAATCATCAACAGCATGAAGTCGCCCTGTTCGCCCTCGTGAATGATCTCCTGTCCGGCGCCGGCGCGGTAGACGTTCATGAAATGGCTCATCAGGCGGATTTCCGCCATGTTGAAATTCTCGAACAGAGGGGAATAGCTGATCATGCGATGCATCTGCACTGCGAATTGCGTCGCATCGCCGAGGTATTCCAGGTGCGCCAGACGATCGTGTCCCGCGTTTTCGGCCATAGAGTCCCAGTTCGAAACCAGCACGGACGGGCCCAAGCAAGCGCCGCGCGCCGAACCCAGTGTCGGCAGATTATGCCGAAACCGGGGGTGAAGCTCAAATTGAATCCGCGCTCAGCGCGCGCTCACCAGATGAGCCATAGCGTCGCCGCGAGCCAAGCGGCGGCGGTGATGGAAAGATGCAGGTCGGTGAGGAGCGTCCACGCCAGATCTTCGCCGCCGCCGCGGTGCAGCAAGAATATGTAACGGAAGATGCCGTAGAGCACGAGCGGCAAGGTATTGATCAGCTTGTCGGTGTGATGCAGCTCGATCGTGTCCGGACTCACGGTATACAGGCTGTAGGTGACGATGACGCCGGCGGCGCTGATGGCGATCATGGTGTCGAGCTGCGCGAGCGTGTAGTCTTCCAGCACACGCCTCTGCCCCGCCGCTTCCGCGGCAGCGTCGCCGCGCGTCAGCTCGGCGCGCCGCTTGGCAAAGCCGAAGAAGATGGTGAGCAGCAGGCTGCACAGCAGCAACCAGTTCGAGGGCACGATGCCGACTCCCCAAGTCCCGGCGAAGATGCGCAGCATGAAGCCGGCGGCGATGATGAATACGTCGAGGATGGCGACGTGCTTCAGGCCCCTGCTATAGGCGAGGTTGAGCGCAAGATAGGCGATGAGACACAGCGCCACGCCCGCCGAGGCGATGCTCCCCAAGGCAAGGCCGCCGGCACCGCAGCCGGCCGCGAGGAGGAGCGCGACCGACAGCGACACCTGCCCGCTCGCCAGGGGGCGATTCCGCTTGCGCGGGTGATTGCGATCCGCTTCGCGGTCGAACACGTCGTTCACGATATAGACGCAGCTCGACACCAGGCAGAATGCGGCGGCGGCGAGCAGCACCTGTAGCCGTAACTGCCAGCCGTCGCCCACGTCGCTGAACAAGAGGCCGACGAACACGAACCCGTTCTTCAGCCACTGATGCGGCCGCAGCAACCGGATGAGCTGCCCCAACGGAGCCGTGCTAGCGTTTGGGGTAGGGTTCATCGGGGAAATAGCGGTCGCAGAAGAAACAGTGGCCTACCGGCAGGAAGGACGGCAGCCGGTAATAGCGGTCGCGCAGCGGCCGCAGCACCTGCTCGCGATAGCGCGGGTAATCGAAGCCCTCGCCCAATACCAGATAATAGGTGGCGCCGTAGAGGTCGAATTGGCGGTATTCGACTTTGGCGAAATAGGGATCGTATTCTGCGCGGATGGGCGGGTTCTTGCGCAACACCAAAATGTTCTTGCCCGCCAGCGCGCGGAAATCGGTTTCGATGTCGTCCTGGCGACCGTGCGAGGAGGCGGGGCCGAAGACGAAGAAATACCTGCCCGAGATATAGGACGCGGTCTCCGCCGGAGAGAATCCATCGGCCGCGAATTCGTACTTGCCGGCAAAGGGTTCGAGGCGCGCAAGCAATTCCTTGATCTTGACGTGGAACACGATACCGTCGTAGAGCTTGCTGCTCTTCCACAGCTCCATCGGCAGAAAGCTGGTGGTGACGATGGCCGCGACATGGACCGCCGAGAATGCTGCCAGGTAGACCACGGACTTCCGCAACTGCGCGGCGTTCAGCAGCAAGGCGGTCGAGACGAAGAACATCGGCACATAGGACAGCAGCCAGTGCAGGCCGATCTCCTTGCCCAAAGACAGCAGCGCGAAGATCACGAGCGGCACCGCCCAGCTGAGGAAGAAGAAGCGGGTGCGCTGCTCAGCGAGCTGCGCACCGAGCAGGGCGCGGCCGCGCCAGAGCTGGTACAGAGCGACCGGGCACAGCATGTAGAGCACGCTCAGCACGTACAGCAGCGGATTCTGCGCGAGCAGCTCGACGTTGTCGTTGCGGTTGTAGACATTGAACAGCAGGTTCGCCCAGCAATGCTCGTAGTTCCACCAGGCGTTGATCGCGGCGAAGGGCAGCGCGCTCACGATGACGGTGGCGAGGCCACGCCAGCTGCGCCGCCCGGAAGGCTGCGTCAGCACGAACACGAGATAGGCGAAGCCCTGCAATACGGCGAAATACTTGGACAGAAACGCGAGACCGAGGAGCGCGCCGGATGCCGCATAGAGGCGCTGCGATTCGCGCTCGAGCGCCAGGGCGAAGGCGAGCGCCGACAGCGCCGCGAACAGCACCAGCGGCGTGTCGGTGGTGATCAGCACGTTCCAGACGTTGGCTGGCACCAGCAGGAACGCAAGCGCCGCGCCGTAGGCCTTCGCTTCGCCTGCGGGCCGCAGATAGCGCACGAGCGCGAGCGCGAGCAGCGCCGGCAGCACAATTACCGGCAGGCGCATCAGCCATTCCGCCCGGGAGAATTGCAGCAGTAGCGTGAGAATCCAGCCGATCATCGGCGGATGATCGAAGTAGCCGAAAGCGGGATAGGCGCCCCACATGACGAATTCGGCCTCGTCGCCGGTCATCGGCAGCGTCACGGCGAACCAGAACTTGAACGCCAGGGTCAGCGCGAGCGCCGCGTAGAATGCGGCGCGCAGCGGCGGCGCGGGCTGTGCGGAGACGGATTGCATGGGCGCGATTATAGTGGCTCGCGCCGACCGATAGGTGCGCCGGCGCTATTCGTCGGCGCCGCGCGCCACGCGCCTTTCCTTCACGGCGGCGGCCAGGCGCTCCAGCATTTTGGCGCTGTCGTCCCAGCCGATGCAGGCGTCGGTGATGGATACGCCGTACGCCAGCGGCTTGCCGGGCACCAGATCCTGCCGCCCGGGGTGCAGATGCGATTCGACCATCACGCCGACGATGCGGTCGTCGCCACCGGCGAGCTGCGCCGCGACGTCGTTGCAAACGTCCACCTGACGCCGGTAGTCCTTGGAGCTGTTGGCGTGGGAAAAGTCGATCATCAGGCGCTGCTCCAGTCCCGCCGCCGCGAGCTGCTGCGCCGCCGCGTCCACGCTCGCCGCGTCGTAGTTCGGCTTCGCCCCGCCGCGCAGGATCACATGGCAGTCGTCGTTGCCGTTGGTGGACACGATGGCCGAGTGCCCTCCCTTGGTCACCGACAGGAAATGATGCGGCTGGCGCGAAGTCTTGATTGCGTCCACTGCGACGCGCACGTTGCCGTCGGTGCCGTTCTTGAATCCCACCGGGCAGGACAAGCCGGAGGCGAGCTCGCGATGGACCTGCGATTCGGTAGTGCGCGCGCCGATCGCGCCCCAGCTCACCAGATCGGCGAAATACTGCGGCGTGATCATGTCCAGGTACTCCACGCCGGCGGGCATACCCAGTTCGTTGATGTCGAGCAGCACACTGCGCGCCAGGCGCAGTCCCTCGTTGATGCGGAACGTGCCGTCGAGAGAAGGATCGTTGATCAGCCCTTTCCAGCCGATGGTGGTGCGCGGCTTCTCGAAATAGACGCGCATGACGACCAGCAAATCGGCCGCGTGCTTTTCCTTTTCCACGGCGAGGCGACGCGCGTATTCCAGGGCCGATTTGGGATCGTGGATCGAGCACGGGCCGATGATCACCAGCAGCCGGTCGTCCGCCGCATGCAGGATGCCGTGGATGCCTTGGCGCGTGTCGAAGGTCACGCGTTCGGCGGCTTCGGAAACCGGAAATTCGCGGATCAGATGCGAGGGCGGAGAAAGTTCCTTGATTTCGCGGATGCGAACGTCGTCAACCTTGTGGGTCATGATTTCTCCTAGGTAGGGATAACTGCGCCGCAAATCGATCGTCTCCGCTCGGCTGGGCGGATTGGTGTGGCGTGCAAGGGCGTTCGTTTTCATCATCGGTCTCGGTCAAAAAAAAACCGCCAGGCCGGTTGGCGCTGGCGGTTCTTGTCGGGATGCTTGGGTGCGTGCCTAGCTCAATCCCTCCGCCAGCGGCTGGGGAAAGCCGAAAAAGTAAAACCAATAGGCGTACGCACGGTTCATTTGGAGTGTTTCCAGGACAGATTCAAACACGAATGGCATTCGTTTGGCAAGTCCGGCCTGCCTGCGCGAACTTCACAGCCCGGTGATCTGACTTGCCTCGTTGTCCACCAGCAAGGGCGTATCGACGTAGACGATCTGCGGTTCGTTGCCGTACTTGCTTTTGACGAATGTCTTCCATTCGTCGGTGTAGACGCGCTCGGCGGCGGCGCGCGACTCCCACAGATAGACTCCGCCCGCGCGCATGCCGTCCTCGCTCAAGAAGTAGTTCTTGCGCAGGAGACCCGGCAGCTTGAGATAGCGCGGCGCCGTGGACTGAAACGTGGCCGTCGCTTGCACCAGCGTCTGCTTCTGCGGCAGGCCGAAGCTGACGATCGCGATGACTTTGCTCATCTTTGCACCTTTTGTGAGCGTTCGGAAAACACCTCGGCTAGAGCTTCTTCTCCATCCAAGCCTGCACCGAAGCAAGCGCGGCGGGGACTTTGGCCGGTTCGGTGCCGCCCGCCTGCGCCATGTCCGCGCGGCCGCCGCCCTTGCCGCCGACCTGCTGGGCGACGAAATTGACCAGGTCGCCCGCCTTCACCTTGGCGGTGAGGTCCGCGGTGACGCCGGCGATCAGGCTCACCCTGCCGCCGGCCGTCGAGGCAAGAACGATGGCGCCGGACTTGAGCGTGTCCTTCAGCTTGTCCAAAGTCTCGCGCAGGCTCTTCGCGTCGGCGCCTTCGATGGCGACCGCGAGCACCTTCGCCCCCTTCACCTCCACCGCCTGGCGTGCGAGATCATCGCCCTGCGCCGAAGCCATTTTCGATTTCAGGCGACCGAGTTCCTTCTCCAGCGACTTCGTGTTCTCGATCAACTGCGAGATCTTCAAGCCGATCTCCTGCGGCTGCGCCTTGAGCAATTCGGCCGCCGCCGCGAGCCGCGCATCCTGCTCGCGCACGTAGGCGAGCGCACCCTCCGCCGTGACCGCTTCGACGCGGCGGATGCCGGCCGCCACGCCCGACTCGGACACGATCTTGAAAAAGCCGATGTCGCCGGTGCGGCGCACGTGGGTGCCGCCGCAAAGCTCGGTGGAGAACTCTCCCATGCCGATGACGCGCACCTCGTCGCCGTATTTCTCGCCGAACAGCGCCATCGCCCCGGCCTTGATGGCGTCGTCGTATTTCATCACCCGCACCGACACCTCGACGTTGCGCCGCACCTCGTGGTTGACCAGTTCTTCGACCTGGCGCAGCTGCGCCGGCGACACCGGCTCGTTATGCGAAAAATCGAAGCGCGTGCGCTGCGCATCGACGAGCGAGCCCTTCTGCTGCACGTGCGCACCGAGCACTTTGCGCAAGGCAGCATGCATCAGGTGCGTCGCGGAATGGTTCCAGGCCGCGCGCGAGCGCGCCGCGGTGTCGACGGCCGCCATGGCGCGATCGCCCACGCGCAGCCGCCCGGCCTTGAGTTCGCCCTTGTGCCCGAATACCTCGGCCTGGATCTTCTGCGTGTCTTCCACGACGAAGCTGCCGTTCGCGCCGGCGAGCTCGCCGCGATCGCCGACCTGTCCGCCCGATTCGGCGTAGAACGGCGTGCGGTCCAGCACCACCACCGCGGTGTCGCCCGCGTCGATCTCCTCCACTGCACTGCCCTCGCGGTAGAGCGCGACCACCGTGCTCTCCAGCGTGAGGGTGTCGTAGCCGTGAAACTCGGTCGGCCGGCCGGAATACTCCACCCCCGCCGACGCGGTGAACTTAGACGCCGCGCGCGCGCGTTCGCGCTGGCGCTGCATCGCCGCTTCGAAGCCGGCGTAATCGATGCGCACGTCGCGCTCGCGCGCGATGTCCGCCGTGAGGTCGACAGGGAAACCGTAGGTGTCGTAGAGTTGGAACACGGTCTCGCCGTCCAGCATCTTGTCCTCGCGCGTGAGCGCCCCCTCGAGCACTTTCATGCCGTGTTCGAGCGTCTCGGCGAAGCGTTCCTCTTCCGTCTTCAGCACCCTCATCACGCGGTCTTTGGCCTTGGGCAGCTCCGGATAGGCCTCGCCCATCACGCGCGCGAGGTCCTCGACCAGGCGATAGAAGAAGGGCTCGGTCTGGCCGAGCTTGTAGCCGTGGCGGATGGCGCGGCGGATGATGCGCCGCAAGACGTAGCCGCGGCCTTCGTTGCCGGGAATCACGCCGTCGACGATCAGGAATGCGGTCGCGCGGATGTGATCGGCGATGACCTTGAGCGAATTGCTGGCAAGGTCCTTGACGTGGGTCTCGCGCGCCGCCGCCTTGATCAAGTCCTGGAACAGGTCGATCTCGTAGTTGGAGTGCACGCCCTGCAGCACCGCGGCGATGCGTTCCAGGCCCATACCCGTGTCGACCGAGGGCTTGGGAAGAGGGTGGAGTTTGCCCGCGTCGTCGCGGTTGTACTGCATGAAAACGAGATTCCAGATCTCGATATAGCGATCGCCGTCGGCTTCGGGCGTGCCGGGCGGGCCGCCGGCGATTCCCGGCCCGTGATCGTAGAAGATCTCACTGCACGGACCGCAGGGGCCGGTTTCCCCCATCTGCCAGAAGTTGTCCGAGCCGCCTCCGGGCTTGTCGCCGATGCGCGCGATGCGCTCTTTCGGCACCTTGATTTCATCCGCCCAGATACCGTAGGCCTCGTCGTCGGTTTGGTAGACCGTCACCCACAGCTTTTCTTTCGGCAGCTTGTACACCTCGGTGAGCAGTTCCCAGGCGAAGTGGATGGCGTCGCGCTTGAAATAGTCGCCGAAGGAAAAATTCCCCAGCATTTCGAAGAAGGTGTGGTGACGCGCGGTGTAGCCCACGTTCTCCAAGTCGTTGTGCTTGCCGCCGGCGCGCACACTGCGCTGCGAGGTGGTGGCGCGTTTATAAGGGCGCTGCTCCTTGCCGAGGAACACGTCCTTGAACTGCACCATGCCCGAATTGGTGAACAACAAGGTCGGGTCGTTCGCCGGCACCAGGGGGCTGGAGGCCACCACGGCGTGCCCGCGCCTGGCGAAGAAGTCGAGGAACCTGCTGCGAATTTCTGCTGATTTCATAATTTGGTTTCGGGTTGAGCCAAGCACGCGAACCGACGGCGCCACCTTAAGCTAAAAGTTTGAATTTTGGCCTGAATCGCATCGCTATGCAAATCCTGAAGCGCGCCCGGCGCAGCCTGAGTATCATGCCGCACGGACCACGCCAGCGCCGCATGACATGCTCGGACGCCTACTGAAGCAACTGCTCGCCACCAACTCGACGGCGCAGCCGCCCGCCTCTGCCTTCGACATGGGCGTCGCCGCCTATGCGCGGAGCGATCACGAAGCTGCGGCAAGGCATTTCGACGCCGCCATCACCAGCGAGCCCGGACGCGCCGAGGCCTGGTTCTACGCGGGCCTCGTCGCCTACGACAGCGGCAGCTACCCGAAGGCGCTGGCGCTGGCCGAGCGCGCCTGTGCGCTCGCGCCGGAACATGCGGGCTACCGCTACCAAGCTGGTGCCGCGCACTGGAGACTGGGCGAAGGCGAAGCGGCGCGCGCCTGCTGCGAGCAGGCGTTACGGTTCGCACCCGGCTTCGCACTAGCCTATACGCTCATGGCGGAGATCGCGCTGCCCGGCCCGGGCTACATCGACCTTCTCGCCGCAATCCACCGGCATCTGAAACCGCGCACCTATGTCGAGGTGGGCGTGTTCACCGGCCGCTCGATTGCGCTCGCCCTGCCGCAGACGCGCGTCATCGGCATCGATCCGGAACCCAAGATCGAATTTCCGCTTGCGGCGAACACGACCATCCACGCCTGCGCGAGCGACGACTATTTCGCAGGCCACGACCTGAAACTGGAGTTGGGCGGACTTCCGGTCGATCTCGCTTTCATCGACGGCATGCACCATTTCGAATTCGCGCTGCGCGATTTCATTCATATCGAACGCCAGTGCGCGCCGGGCTCCACCATCCTCATCCACGACTGCTATCCCTTCGACCGGCGCACGGCCGAGCGCGAACGCCAGTGCGACTTCTGGAGCGGGGATGCCTGGCGGCTGGTGCTGCTGTTGAAGAAATACCGTCCCGAGCTGCGCATCGACACCATCGCCACTTCGCCTACCGGCCTGGGCGTGGTGCGCGGCCTCGATCCTGATTCGTGCGTGCTCGCCGAGCGGCAAGACGCGCTGATCGCCGAATTCCTCGCGCTCGACTACGGCGTGCTCGAGGGCGACAAGCCGGGCATGCTCAACCTGTGTCCGAACCACTGGGGCAGGATCGCGCAGCTATTCGCCTAGAGGTCGGCCGAATCGTCGCTCAACCCAGGCTCACCCCGAGCAGCTTGCCGATGCCGAAGGTGAGCGCGCCGGCAACCGCACCGATTGCGAGCATGCGCAGGCCGTCGCGCAACGCGCTGCGCCCGGTGAAGAGGCTGATCGCGGCGCCCACGGCAAATAGGGTCAGCGCCGTGAGCGCAATGGAGCCGGCGAGCGCGTTGCCGCCGGTGAACAGCAGGAACGGCAACAGCGGCACCAGCGCGCCGGCGGCGAAGGACGCGAAGGAGAAGGCGGCGACACCCCAGGGCGAGCCCAGTTCGTCCGGATTCAGGCCCAGTTCCTCGCGCGCCAGCGTATCCAGTCCGCGCGCCGGGTCGGCGATGATCGCCTTGGCGAGCTTCAACGCGTCGTCCCGCGCCAGGCCGCGCGCGGCGTAAATGAGCGCCAACTCCTCGGCTTCCTCTTCCGGATATTGGGCGAGCTCGTCCCGCTCCAGCCCGATCTGATGCTCGAACATTTCGCGCAGCGAGCGCACCGACACGTACTCGCCAGCCGCCATGGAAAACGCACCCGCCAGCAGCCCCGCCACGCCGGAGAGCAAGATGAATTCACTGTTGGAGGAGGCGCCGGCGACACCGAGGATCAGGCTCGCGTTCGATACCAAACCATCGTTGACACCGAATACCGCGGCGCGCAGGTTGCCGCCGCCGTTCACGCCGCGGTGGCGCTTGCCCACTTCTTCCAGCGAGGTCGGCGGCGGATGGCCCGGCGCCGCGTGGGAATACACCGACAGGCCGCGCACCTTCATCGCCACCAGGACCGAGCGCAGCGCCCGCGGCCCGTGGCGACGAACCAAGGCAGCGACCATGCGCGCGCGCAAGTCCGGCAGGTACGCGGGGGCGACCCCGCCCGCTTCGCGCGCCCAGATCCCCGCCTGGTTTTCCGCTTCCGCCGCAAGGCCGTCGAACAGCGTGGCGCGCGGCGTACCCGCCTCGGCTTGCGCCATGGCGCGGTACAGATAAGCCGAGCGCATCTCCTCGTGCCAGCCCTTGTTCATCGGGGTGTTCCCTGCCATCAGTCGCTGTCCTCCGCTTTGAGCACCTGGTGCACGGCCTCGGCGGAAAAGCCGCGGCCGGCGAGAAAGCGCATCTGCCGCCCGCGCTCCGCCGCATCCTGCGGCAGGACGCCGAACTTCTTCTTCCAGGCAGTGCGGCAGCGCTCGAGCTCGTCGCTGTGCGCCTGCTGCAGGGTGTGCTCGATGACTTCGGCGGAAACGCCGCGGCTTTTCAGGTCTTGCTCGATTTTGCGGCTGCCGAACTTGCGCGCCAGTGCGTTTGCCCGCATTTCGGCGAAGCGCGCCTCCGACAGCCAGCCGCGCGCGGCGAGTTGATCGAGCAGCGCCTCGATCTCTTCTTCGGACTCGGCATGGGGGGCGAGCTTGCGCTGCATTTCCGCTCGCGTATGCTCGCGCCGCGCGAGCAGCCCGAGCGCCCGTTCGCGCAGGCTCGGCTCGCGTTTCATTCGCGCCGGCCGCGCCGACAGGATTTGCTCAGGCGCACGGGCGCAACTTGGCCGGAGGCGTGCCTAGGCTTCGGCAGCAGTCGTCGCAGCGACCGGATTGTTGACGCCGGCCTTCTCGCGCACCTGCGCCTCGATTTCCGCGGCAAGTTCCGGATGTTCCTTGAGGTAGTCGCGCGCGTTGTCCTTACCCTGGCCGATGCGGTCCTTCTTGAAGCCGTACCAGGCGCCGGATTTCTCCACCACGCCGTGCTTCACGCCGAGTTCCAGGATCTCGCCCTCGCGTGAAATGCCCTCGCCATACAGGATGTCGAACAGCGCCTCGCGGAACGGCGGCGCGACCTTGTTCTTCACCACCTTGACCCGCGTCTCGTTGCCGATCACTTCCTCGTTCTTCTTGATCGAGCCGATGCGGCGGATGTCCAGGCGCACGGACGCGTAGAACTTGAGCGCATTGCCGCCAGTGGTCGTCTCCGGATTGCCGAACATGACGCCGATCTTCATGCGGATCTGGTTGATGAACACCACCAGGGTATTGGTGCGCTTGATGTTGGCGGTGAGCTTGCGCAGCGCCTGGCTCATCAGGCGCGCCTGCAAGCCCATCTGCGGCTCGCCCATCTCGCCCTCGATTTCGGCCTTGGGCGTCAGCGCCGCCACGGAATCGATCACCACCACGTCGACCGAACCCGAGCGCACCAGCATGTCGGCGATCTCCAGCGCCTGCTCGCCGGTGTCCGGCTGGGAGATGAGCAAGTCCTCCACTTTCACGCCGAGCTTCTGCGCATACTGCGGATCGAGCGCGTTCTCCGCGTCGATGAATGCGGCGGTGCCGCCGAGCTTCTGCATTTCGGCGATGACCTGCAGCGTGAGGGTGGTCTTGCCC
>CAZMGP010000085.1:0-16160 GCA_964565875.1 uncultured Enterobacteriaceae bacterium | reverse complement strand
GTGCTCGCCTGCGTCGGCGGCGGCTCGAACGCGATGGGCATCTTCCACCCGTACATTCCGCTCGAAGGCGTGCGACTCATCGGCGTCGAGGCGGCGGGAGAGGGGCTGGCGAGCGGCAAGCACGCCGCTTCGCTCACTGCCGGAAAGCCGGGCGTGCTGCACGGCAACCGCACCTATCTGCTGCAGGACGCCGACGGACAGATCATCGAGACGCACTCGATTTCCGCGGGCCTCGACTATCCCGGCGTGGGGCCGGAGCACGCGTGGCTAAAGGACAACGGTCGTGCCGAATACGTCACCATCACCGACGAGGAGGCGCTCAAGGCATTCCACGACCTTTGCCACTACGAAGGCATCATTCCCGCCTTGGAGTCGAGCCACGCGCTCGCGCACGCGGCGAAGATCGCGCCGGACTTGGCGCGCGACAAGATCCTGCTGGTGAACCTCTCCGGGCGCGGCGACAAGGACATGCACACCGTCGCCGAGCGTTCGGGCATCCAGCTCTGATCGCCGCGCGATGAGCCGGCGCCTGTACAACGAGGACGTTCTCTCCGGCATTGCACGGGTGGCGGACGCATCGGTCGACCTGGTCGTCGCCGATCCCCCTTATGGATTGGGCAAAGACTACGGCAACGACTCGGACCGGAAGGCGGGCGAGGAGTACCTCGCCTGGAGCCGGCGCTGGATCGACGCAGTGCTGCCCAAGCTCAAAGCAAGCGGCAGCCTCTACGTGTTCCTCACCTGGCAATACAGCCCCGAGGTGTTCAGCCATCTCAAGACGCGGCTCATCATGGTGAATGAAATCATCTGGGACCGCCGCGTGCCGAGCATGGGCGGCAGCACGCGCAAATTCTCTTCGGTGCACGACAACATCGGCTTCTTCGCCGGCGCGCGCGATTACTATTTCGATCTCGACGCCGTGCGCATTCCCTACGACGCCGAGACGAAGAAGGCGCGCACGCGCTCCATCTTCGTGGGCAAGAAGTGGCTCGAAGTCGGCTATAACCCGAAGGACGTGTGGAGCGTGTCGCGGCTGCACCGCCAGCACGCGGAGCGCGTCGACCACCCGACGCAAAAGCCGCTGGAGATCGTCGAGCGCATGGTGCTCGCGAGCTGTCCGCCAGGCGGCACGGTGCTCGATCCATTCATGGGCAGCGGCACCACCGCCGCCGCCGCCGCGATGCACGGCCGGCGCTTCATCGGCTTCGAACTCAATCCCGATTATTTTTCCATCGTCGAGCAGCGTGTCGCAGCGATCGAGTCCGCCGCGAGCGCAACGAGCCGCAACGAATCTCTTGCGCCTGCGCTGTCGCTCGGATGCAGCGCTTCCGCGGATTAGGCGCGCGCGATGAAGACGAAACCCACCTGTCAAACTTCACGGCGCACACAGCGCGCCTAGCCAATTCCATGTCACGCATCCAAGAAACTTTCCATCGCCTCGCCGCCGCGCGCAAGAAAGCCCTCATTCCCTTCGTCACGGCCGGCGATCCTGATCCGAACATCACCGTGCCGCTGATGCATGCGCTGGTCGAGGCGGGTGCGAGCGTGATCGAACTGGGCGTTCCCTTCTCCGATCCCATGGCCGACGGGCCCGTGATCCAGCGGGCGAGCGACCGCGCGCTCAAGCAGCACGTGGGCTTGAAGCGCGTGCTCGACTTCGTGCGCGAATTCCGCCGCGAAGACGCGGCGACGCCGGTGGTGCTGATGGGCTATGCGAATCCGATCGAGGCGCTTGGCGCGGAGCCGTTCGTCGCCGCGGCCGTGGCAGCCGGAGTCGACGGCGTACTCGTCGTCGATTATCCGCCGGAGGAGAGCGAGGCGTTCGCGCAACTCGCGCGCAGCCGTGGCATGGACCTGATCTTTCTGCTTGCGCCCACATCTAGCGACGCGCGCATCGCGGCTGTCGCGCGGCTTGCGAGCGGCTACATCTATTACGTATCGTTGAAGGGCGTGACCGGTGCCGCTCACCTGGACCTCGCCGAAGTGGCGGAGAAGATCCCGCACATCCGCCGTCAGACGCAGCTTCCGGTGGGCGTAGGCTTCGGCATCCGCGACGCCGCCACGGCACGGGCCGTGGCGGAAATCGCCGACGCGGTGGTGATCGGTAGCGCTATTATTCAGAAAATGGAAGCCGCCCCCGCGGGCGCAGAAGTGCGCGAAGCCGCCGCCTTCGTGCGTGGCATCCGCCAGGCATTGGACGCCAGATGAGCTGGTTACAGAAGCTGCTGCCGCCGAAGATCAACCGCTCGGTCGGTCCGAGCAAGCGGGCCGTGCCCGAAGGACTGTGGATCAAGTGCGAGTCCTGCGCGGCGGTGCTGTATGCGACCGACCTGGAAAAGAACCTCAACGTCTGCCCCAAGTGCGGCCATCACAATCGCCTGTCCGCGCGTGCACGCGTCGATATGCTGCTCGACCCGGAAGGTCGCTTCGAAATCGGCGCCGAAGTGTTGCCGGTGGACAGCCTCAAGTTCAAGGACAGCAAGCGCTATCCCGATCGCCTGGCGGAGGCGCAGCGGCAGACGGGTGAGACCGACGCGCTGGTGGTGATGCAGGGCGCGATCAAGAACATTCCGCTCGTCGCCGCCGCGTTCGAGTTCGAGTTCATGGGCGGGTCGATGGGCTCGGTGGTGGGCGAGCGCTTCGTGCGCGGCGCGCGCGTCTGCGTCGAGCAGAATCTGCCTTTGATTTGCATCACCGCCACCGGCGGCGCGCGCATGCAAGAAGGGCTGCTGTCGCTGATGCAGATGGCGAAGACCACGGCCGTGCTCACCGAACTCTCGGCGCGCAAGCTGCCGTTCATTTCAGTGCTCACCGACCCGACTATGGGCGGCGTCTCGGCGAGCTTCGCCATGCTCGGCGACGTGATCGTCGCCGAGCCGAAAGCGCTGATCGGTTTCGCCGGTCCGCGCGTCATCGAGCAGACGGTACGCGAAAAGCTGCCGGAAGGATTCCAGCGCGCGGAATTCCTGCTGGAAAAAGGCGCCATCGACATGATCGTCGACCGGCGCCAGATGCGCGATCGGCTGGCGCAGTTGATCGCGCTCCTGATGCGCATCGCACCCGAGAATGCCTGAGCCACGCCCGCAAGGGCAAGGGCGCGTTGCGGCGCTTCAACTGGCAGGCAGGGCGGGCGTGCGCCACCGATTCGGACGGCGATGAGCGCTAGCTTGCCGAGCGACCTCGCGGGCTGGCTCGGCTACATCGAACAGCAGCATCCGCAGAGTATTGCGCTGGGACTCGATCGGGTCGAGTGCGTGCGTACTGCCCTAGGCCTCGCGCCGCGGGTGCCGATCATCACGGTGGGAGGCACCAACGGCAAGGGCTCCACCTGTACCTTTCTCGAAGCGATGCTGTCCGCCGCGGGCTATCGCGTCGGGCTGTACGCTTCGCCGCACCTCGCCCGTTACAACGAGCGCGTGCGCATCGGGGGACGCGAAGCGCAGGACGAGACCCTGGTAGCCGCCTTCGCGCGCGTGGAACAGGCGCGCGCGGCGGGGAACACCCGGCTCACCTATTTCGAATTCGGCACCCTCGCGGCGGTCGACCTGTTTCTGCGCGGGGACGTGGATGTCATGGTGCTGGAAGTCGGCATGGGCGGGCGGCTGGACGCGGTGAATGCGTTCGATGCCGATTGCGCGGTAGTGACCAGCGTCGGCCTGGATCACATGGACTTTCTCGGCGCTACGCGCGAGGCCATAGGCTACGAGAAGGCGGGGATCTTCCGCAGTGGAAGGCCGGCGGTGCTCGCCGATCCCGAGCCGCCGGCCTCCGCCCTCGCGCACGCCCGCAGCATCGGCGCGCGCCTGCAATGTTTCGGACGCGACTTCGGCTTCGAGGATGAAGGCGGGACTTGGCTCTATTGGGGGCCGGCCGGGCGCAAATCCGGTCTTCCCCGCCCGGCGCTGCGCGGGGCGATCCAGCTACGCAACGCCAGCGCCGCGCTTGCAGCGCTGGATGCGCTCGGCGAACGCCTGCCGGTCGGATTGAGCGGCGTGCGCGCGGGCTTGCTGCAGGCGGCGCTCCCCGGACGTTTTCAAGTCCTCTCCGGGCGGCCCAGCGTGATCCTGGACGTCGCGCATAACCCCCAGGCGGCTGCCGTTCTGGCGGACAATCTGGGCGCCATGGGAGGCGGTGCGCGCACTTGGGCGGTATTCGGCATGCTGCGCGACAAGGACATCGCTGGCGTGGTGGCGCTGCTCGCCGACCGGATCGATCGGTGGCACGTTTGCACGCTGCCGCCGCCGCGGGGCGCCGAGGCGGCGGAGCTCGCGCGCGTGCTGCGCAATGCGGGTGTCGCCGACGTCGACAGCTTCGAAAATCCCGCCGCCGCCTATGCCGCAGCGCGCAGTGGCGCAGGTGAAAATGATAGAATTGTAGTGTTTGGATCCTTCCACACGGTGGCCGACATCCTCGCTGTCCGGGACCGTTCGAACCTCAAGGCATAGATGGCGGAAAGCGAAGAAGCACTGCAACTCAAGCGGCGCGCGCGGCGCCGGCTGGTGGGCGCCGTTGCCTTGGTGACATTCGCCGTCATCATTCTCCCGCTGATCCTCGACAAGGATCCGGGACCCGCCGGCCCGCCGCTCAGCGTGCAGATTCCGAGCCCGGACGCGGGTGGATTCACTTCGCGCGCCGTGCCCGCGCCGCCCAAGCCCGCACCGGGGGCGGAGAGCCAAGCCTCACCGACAGCAGCCGCGCCGGCCAAGGTGGAGCCAAGTGCGCAAGCGTCGAAGACAGAAGCGCCTTCGGCGGCGCCGGCGCCGAAGCAGGCGCCCGAGGCGCCTAAGCCAGAGGCGCCTGCAAAAGCGCAGGCAAGCCCGGCGCAGGAGCCAGTTAAGGCAGCGACCGCCGACAAGTCTGAAGAAGCTCGCGCCCAGGCCGCCTTGAACGACCAGGCCTGGGTGGTCGCACTCGACGCATTCGCCGATGCGAAGAACGTGAAGCAGCTGCGCACCAAGCTTTCTGCGGCAGGGGTAAAGTCCTATACTGAGCCGGTGAAGACCAGCAAGGGCGAATTGACCCGTGTGCGCGCGGGGCCTTTCGCGAGCAAGGAAGCGGCGGAGAAGGCGCGCGCCAAGCTGGTCGCGATGGGGCTGAAGCCGGGCGCCGTCGCGAGCCGATGACGTGGTTCGATTATGCGGTGCTCGCCGTCGTTTTGGCGTCGGTGCTGCTGGCGCTGTGGCGGGGTGCGGTCAGGGAAATCGCTGCGCTCGCGGGATGGGTCGCTGCCGTGATTCTGTCGGGAATGTACGCCCAGGATTTCGCGCATTGGATGCCGTTCGCCTTGTCGCCCATGCTGAAGGCGGTGATCGCTTATCTGGCGATTTTTTTAGGCATGCTGTTGCTGTTCGGCTTGCTGGGGATGCTGTTGGCGAAACTGTTGCGCGTCGCGGGCTTGGGTTTCACCGATCGAGTCGTCGGTGCGCTGTTCGGGCTGGCGCGCGGCCTGGTGATCGTGATTGTCGCAGTAATGTTGGCCGGATTGACCAGCTTGCCGAAGGAGCCGTTCTGGCGCGAGGCGGCGCTGTCCGGCCCGCTCGAGACGGCGGTGCTGGCGGCAAAGCCCGCACTGCCCAAGGATTTGGCGCAACGTATCCGTTACAGGTGACAGCATGTGCGGGATTCTGGGTGTAGTCGCAAGGACTCCGGTCAACCAACTGCTCTATGACGGGTTGCTGGTGCTGCAACACCGCGGGCAGGATGCCGCGGGCATCGCCACGTCCGAGGGGCAGACCTTCCGCATGCACAAGGGCAGCGGCCTGGTGCGCGACGTATTCCGCACGCGCAACATGCGCGCGCTGCCCGGCAACATGGGCATTGCCCACTGCCGCTATCCGACTGCGGGTTCTGCCGCGAACGCGGCCGAATCGCAGCCGTTCTATGTCAATTCCCCCTTCGGCATCGTCCTCGGCCACAACGGCAATCTCACCAATGCCGAGAGCTTGAAGCAGGAGATGTTCCGCCAGGACCTGCGCCACATCAACACCAATTCCGATTCGGAAGTGCTGCTGAACGTGCTGGCGCACGAGCTGCAGGAGGCCTCGACCAACTACAAGCTCGATCCGCAGATCATCTTCACCGCGGTTGCCAACGTGCACCGCCGCTGCCGGGGTGCCTATGCCGTGGTGGCGCTGATCGCCGGCTACGGCCTGCTCGCGTTTCGCGATCCCTACGGCATCCGGCCGCTGGTGATCGGCCGCATCGACACCGGCCGCGGTTACGAATACCTCGTCGCCTCGGAATCGGTGGCGCTCGACGTGCTCGGATTCCAGATCGTGCGCGATGTCGCGCCGGGCGAGGCCGTGTTCATCGACGAGGACGGCAACTTCTACAGCCGCCAGTGCGTGGCGAAGAGTTCGCTCAATCCCTGCATATTCGAATACGTCTATCTGGCGCGTCCGGACTCCCTGATGGACGGCGTGTCAGTGTACGAGACGCGCTTGCACATGGGGGAGCAGCTGGCGGCGAAGATCCGCAGCCAGTATTCGCAATTGGACATCGACGTCGTCATCCCGATCCCGGATTCCAGTCGGCCGAGCGCGATGGAGCTGGCACTCGATCTGGGGCTCTCCTATCGCGAAGGCTTCGTCAAGAACCGCTACATCGGGCGCACCTTCATCATGCCCGGCCAGCGCGAACGCAAGAGATCGGTGCGGCAGAAGCTGAACGCCATCCCGATGGAGTTCAAGGGCAAGAACGTGCTGCTCGTCGACGACTCCATCGTGCGCGGCACCACCAGCCAGGAAATCGTGATGATGGCGCGCGAGTCCGGCGCGAACCGGGTGTACTTCGCATCGGCCGCGCCACCAGTGCGTTATGCCAACGTCTACGGCATAGACATGCCGACGCGGCAGGAGCTGATCGCGAGCGGACGCAGCGACGAGGAGATCGCGCGCGAGATCGGCGCCGATGCGCTCATCTATCAAGATCTGGACGCGCTCAAGTCCGCGGTGCGCCAGGCCAATCCGCGGCTCAACGAATTCGAGACTTCGTGCTTCGACGGTCATTACATCACCGGCGACGTGACGCGGGAATACTTGGACAGCGTCGAGAACCAGAGGAACGGCGCGCGCGGGGAGGCCCCGGACGACGAGGGCAGCACCCAGCTCGACCTGGGGCTGGTGGAAGCGCGCTAGCCTGCCGCGCAGGCGATAACTCCGCCATAGCGGAATTTGACAATCACGGGTTGCGGTAGTAACGTGCCCTTGCGCCGATTTGAAGCACAGCTTGCGGGCGCAGCCGGTCCAGGCCGGCAGACAAATACAGCTAAAGCGTGGGAAACCCGTCTTAGCCGAAGCTGAGCGGGTTTTTGTTTTTTGTACGGACGCGATCATGGCAGAGAAAACGCAATTCGACACCCAGGCGGTGCGCGCCGGAGTCCATCGCAGCCAGTTCGGCGAGCACTCGGAGGCGATGTACCTCACCTCGAGCTTCGTCTTTGAAAGTGCGGCCCAGGCCGCCGAGCGTTTCACCGGCGGCGGAGAAGGCAACATCTATTCGCGCTTCACCAACCCCACGGTGACTGTGTTCCAGGAGCGCCTGGCGGCACTGGAAGGGGCCGAGGCTTGCGTCGCCACCGCATCGGGGATGTCCGCTATCCTCTCCCTGGCGATGGCGCTGCTCAAGGCGGGCGATCACGTGCTCTGCTCCGCCAGCGTGTTCGGCTCGACGGTGCAGCTCTTCGCCAATGTGATGAGCAAGTTCGGCGTGCAAACCACGTTCGTCGACGGCGCGAACGCGGCGGCATGGGGAAAGCAGTTGCGCGGCGAAACCAAGCTGCTGTTCGTCGAAACGCCGTCCAATCCGCTTACCGAAATCGCCGATATCGCCGCCCTCGCCGCACTTGCCAGGCGCGCCGGCGCCTTGCTCGCCGTGGACAACTGTTTTTGCACGCCGGCGCTGCAGACGCCGCTAGCACTGGGTGCCGACGTCGTCATCCATTCTGCGACCAAGTATCTCGACGGCCAGGGGCGGGTGCTCGGCGGCGCGGTGCTCGGGCGGCGCGAATTGACGAACCAGGTGTACGCGTTCCTGCGCACCGCCGGGCCGAGCTTGTCGCCGTTCAATGCCTGGGTGCTGCTCAAGGGACTGGAGACCCTGCGCATACGCATGCAGGCGCAGTCGCAGAGTGCGCTCGAGCTTGCGCGCTGGCTGGAGGCCCATCCGCAAGTCGCCCGCGTCTATTACCCGGGACTCGCCTCGCATCCGCAGCATGCGCTTGCGCTAAAGCAGCAGCGCTCGGGCGGTGCGGTCGTTTCCTTCGAAGTCAAGGGCGGGCGCGAGGCGGCGTGGCGAGTGGTGGATGCGACGCGCATGATTTCGATCACCGCCAACCTGGGCGATACCAAGTCGACGATTACCCATCCGGCTACCACCACTCACGGGCGGATCAGCGCCGAGGCGCGCAAGGCCGCCGGCATCGAGGAGGGGCTGCTGCGCGTCGCGGTGGGCCTGGAGGCCGTCGAAGATATCGAGGCCGATCTCGAGCGCGGCCTGCGCTAGCGGCGAAGGGCGAGCTGGCCGCGCAGACGAGCTCAGCTTAGCAGGCGATACGCGCGGCAGCCGGAGGCGTCGCAGGCGAGATAGCTCCCGGTCCGGTACCAGTCCGCAAGCACCCAGCGTTCGCAGCTATGGCCGTCCACGTCATGCAGATGGCGCGCAGGGCGGTGCGTATGGCCGTGGATCAGCCGCGGAAAGCCGAAGCGGCGCAACGTCGCCTCGACCTCCGGCAGCGCGACGTCCATGATCTCGGCGGGTTTGCGGCGCTTCTCCTGTTCGCTGTGCCGGCGCAAAGCCTCTACCGCCTGCTTGCGTTGCGCGAGCGGTTGCGCCAGGAGCTTCGCGATCCACGCTTCGCTGCGCGCTTCGCGCCGGAACGCCTGGTATTCCGCATCCAGCGTGCAAAGGGTGTCGCCGTGCATCAGCAGCACCGGTTTGGCGTAGAGGGTGACTAGCGTCGGATCGGGTAAGAGCGTCACGCCGCTTGCGCGCGCGAACGCTTCACCGATGACGAAATCGCGATTGCCGTGCATGAGATAGCAGGGCACGCCGGCACGCGTCAGTTCGAGTAGCACCGCCGCGACGCGCGCATTGAACGGATCGCCGAGATCGTCGTCCCCGACCCAATATTCGAACAGGTCGCCGAGGATGTACAGCGCTTCCGCCGCACGCGCTTCGCGCTCGAGAAAACCGAAGAAGATGCGGTTCGTCTCGGGGCGGCCGGCGCAAAGGTGCAAGTCGGAGATGAATAGCGTCGCCATGAGGTATTGCGTGCCTCAGGCGCGCATCGCCGGTGCCGCCGCGGTCGAGATGCGAGGCACGGCTCGCAGCCGGCGCTGTGTCTTCAGCAAACTTCCGCGCGCTCGATCACGACGTCTTCGACCGGGACGTCCTGGTGAAAGCCGCGGTTTCCGGTCTTCACGCCCTTTATCTTGTCGACCACGTCCATGCCTTGCACGACTTTGCCGAACACGCAATAGCCCCAGCCCTGCGGTGTGGGCGCGCTGTGATTGAGAAAGGCGTTGTCCTTGACGTTGATGAAGAATTGCGCCGTCGCCGAGTGCGGTTCGGAAGTGCGCGCCATGGCAATGGTGTAACGCTCGTTTTTCAGTCCGTTATGCGCTTCGTTCTCTATTTCCGCCAGCGTCGGCTTTTGTTTCATGCCGGGCTCGAAGCCGCCGCCTTGGATCATGAAGCCGTCGATGACGCGGTGAAACACGGTGTTGGCGTAGTGGCCGCTTTTCACGTAGGCCAGGAAGTTCTCGACCGTCTTCGGTGCCTTGGCGGCATCCAGATCCAGGGTGATGGTGCCGTGGTTGGTGTGCAGTTTGACCATGGTTTGCTCGCTATTTGTCGGAAAGAATGGTGGCGGATTCGATGATGACCGGCTGCTGCGGCACGTCGCGCGCGAACGGCCCGCCGGCGCCGGTCGCCATGCGCGAGATGCGCATCACTACGTCCATACCTTGCGTGACCTTGCCGAACACGGCATAGCCGTAGCCTGCCCGGCTGGGTTCGCGAAAATTGAGCGCGGCGTTGTCCGCGACGTTGATGAAGAACTGCGAGGTCGCCGATTGCGGATCGCTGGTGCGCGCCATCGCGATGGTGCCGATGTCGTTCTTCAATCCGTTCGCGGCTTCGTTTTCGATCGGCGGCCGCGACTTGATTTCTCGGAAATCGCGGTCCAGGCCTCCGCCTTGAATCATGAAGCCGGCGATGACGCGGTGAAATTGCGTTCCGTTGTAGGCGCCGTCCGTGACGTACTGCAGGAAATTGGCGCTCGACTTGGGTGCCTTGTCGGCGTAGAGCTCGACGCGTATGGCGCCGACGTTGGTGCGCAGTTCTACCACGGGATTGGCGGCATAGGCGTACGCCGACCAGAGCAGCAAGGCAGTGACGATAAGCTTGAGGGAACTCATCAATTCATCCTTCTATATATGACTCCGCATTCTTTGTGCGGAACGGTCGGAAAAGGCTTCGAGCTTCGGCGCGCGCCGTTCAGTCAAATAGAGTACGCCGTAGTCGATGGAGACGCTACGACCCCGCACCCTCGTAGACGATGCGCCATTTTCCGCTCTCCTTGGTCCAGTACTGACGCTTCTTCATCGTGTTGGACAGGTTGTTCGAGCGGTAATCCTGATCGAAGGTGACGACTACGAGTTCGGTCTTGCCCGGGTTGCGGAACATGCTGAAGTTGGAAAGCTTCAGCTTGATCCAGCTCTTGCCGCTGTTGACCTGTCGCTTGTGGCGCGCCCAGGCGGCGAAATCCTCGCGGTCGGCAGAAAAGTTCTTCGCATAATGGCTCAGGTAGCGCTCGGTATCTAAGCTTTCCCAATCGGCGCGCCAGTGTTCGATTTCGGCGTTGAGCGCGTTGCGCTCGGCGTTCCAGTCGTCGAGCGACAGCCACTCCACCTGTTCGCTGATGATCACCGGCGTCAAGCCGATCTGCAGTTTCTTCGAGATGGCGTCCAAGTCGGCGTTGGCGAGGACGACGCAACCATTGCTCGCCCGCGGCGCGCGGCTGTAGGTATCGCTCGGCGTGCCGTGCAGCCAGATGCCGTGGCCGTTGCGGCCGTGCCGCCGGTCCCACTCGTTGGGATAGCTGATGGGAAACGCGCCGCTGCCGTAAAAATCGGACAGCTTGTTGCGCGGCAGGCTGGCGGTAACGTGATAGACGCCGATCGGCGTCTTCTCGTCGCCCTCGCGCGTCTTCTCCCAGCCGCGCTTGCCGGTGCTGATGTAGTAATCGGCGACGAAGCGTGGACGGCCGTCCTCGTTCTGGTACAGGTACAGGCGCGAACGCTTGTTGTCGACCACGATGGCGTAGCGCTGGTCCTCGCGCATGCGCAGCAGATAGCGCGGCACCTGGTTTTCGGCAGGACGATCGCGATAGGCATGCAGCCGCACCATGGCCTCGGCGCGCAGGTCGTCGAGCCGGTCGCGCGGGGCCTGCGGCGCGTTGCCGAAGGTGGTCAGCGGCCGGCTGCGCGCGAGCAGCAAGTCGCCCTTGATCAGGTAGGCCAGCCGAAAATTCGGCTTCGCCCGCAGCAGCAGCTCGACGCGGTCGAGCGCCTGGTCTAGGCGATTGCCTTCGATCGCCTCGAAGACCTTGGCGAGCAGGTCATCGGTGCTTTGGTCGGCGCGCGCAGCGGGAGAAAGGAGGAGGGCACTGGCGAGGCACAGCGCTCCGGCGACGAGTAGGTTTGAGAATCCGCCCCGCAACTGCATCGATTAGTTTACCCGTTCTTCACGTATGAGCCACTTTCCGTTGGCTTTGACCATGATCAGCGTCTTGGTTCCCGAGGTCTTAAGTACGTCGGAACGGTAGATTTGGCGGAAGCTCACGCTTGCGGCGTCGTCGCCGTTCATGCTGACCTTGGGCGACTCGATGCCGACTTCGATCTTCTTCGGCGCGGCGATGCGTTGCTTGCGCCCCTTTTCCCAGTCCGTGCGCGATTCGCCCTTGGGGGGCTTGAAGTCACGCGCATAGTAGGCGAGATAGGCGCCGGCGTCTTTCTTCGACCAGGCGCCGGCCCAGCCGTGCACGGCTTTCAATATCTCGTCCGTCTGTCCCTCGCGGCTTGCCGCTGGTTTCGCCGGCGCTTTCGCCTCCGCAGCCTTCGGCTCGGCCGGTTTGGCTTCCGCCTTGGGTTCGCTCGGCTTGGCCTCGGCCGCCTTGGGCTGCGCTTTCGGCTCCGCGCTCGCCACCACTGCAGGCTTCGCCGCCTCGGCGGGCTTAGGCGCCACCGCTTCAGGCGCTCTCGCTGCCTCCGCACGCGCACCGGAACGGGGGCCGCGCCCGCCGCCCGAGATCAGCTCGCCGATCATCGCGAGCTTGGTCTTGGCACCGGTATTGGTGGAATCGAGCTGCAGCGCCTTGTCGTAAGCCTGGCTGGCGAGCTTGGCGTAAAGGTCGCCCAGGTTTTCGTGCGCCGTGGCGTAGCTCGGATGGGTGCGGATCGAACTCTCCAGCGCGACGCGCGCCTTTTCGTACTGGCCTTGCGCCGCATACAGCACTGCCAGGTTGTTGTACGGTTCGGGCAGCTCCGGGTAGTCTTCGGAGAGCTTGGTGAACACCTGGATCGCGTCGTTCGGCCGGTTCATTTCCGTCAGGATCAGGCCCTTCAGGAAACGCCCCTGCGCATCGCGCGGCTTGCCTGCCAGATACTTGTCCACCCGCTCCAACGCCTGGGGAAGTTGCCCCTGCCGCATCATGCGGTTGATGTCCTGCAGCTCGTCGGCATGGACACTGGCGGCGAAGATCAAGCAGAGCGCTGCGGCCGTGCGGCGAAGTGGAAAATGCATTGTGTTATACTCTGGCACGCCAGTTAGATTAACGTTGCATTCTAGCAAGAACACCCGAGGCTCTACAATAGACGCGGCTGCCGGAGTTGCGCCTCCGCCGCCCCGCGCAAGCCGACATCTGGCAACCCCGCCCTTTACGCCGCATGCTCAAGATCTACAACACGCTCGAGCGCCGCAAGCAGGATTTTGTCCCGATCGAGCCGGGCAAGGTGCGCATGTACGTGTGCGGCATGACGGTCTACGACTACTGCCACCTGGGCCACGCGCGAGTGATGGTCGTATTCGACATGGTGCAGCGCTGGCTGCGGGCATCCGGCTTCGACGTGACCTATGTGCGCAACATCACCGACATCGACGACAAGATCATCCGCCGCGCGATCGAAAACGGTGAAACGATCAGCGAACTCACGCGCCGCTTCATCGCATTCATGGACGAAGACGCGGCCGCGCTCGGCGTTCAGAAGCCCGACCGCGAACCGCGCGCGACCGCATACATCGGCGGCATGCTCGAGATGATCACGGCGCTGCAGGGCAAGGGGCTCGCCTATAGTTCCGCGAGCGGCGACGTGAACTACTCCGTGCGCAAGTTTCCCGGCTACGGCAAGCTCTCCGGCAAGTCGCTCGACGAGCTGCGCGCGGGCGAGCGCGTCGAGGCCGATGCGAGCAAACAGGATCCTCTCGATTTCGTGCTGTGGAAGCGAGCCAAGTCGGGCGAACCGGCCTGGCCTTCGCCCTGGGGCGAGGGGCGGCCGGGCTGGCACATCGAGTGCTCGGTGATGTCCTCCGCTTTGCTCGGGCCGCATTTCGACATCCACGGCGGTGGCCAGGACCTGCAGTTTCCGCATCACGAAAACGAGATCGCGCAGTCGGAGGGCGCGCACGGGGGCACCTTCGTCAATTACTGGATGCACAACGGCTTCGTGCGCGTCGACGACGAGAAGATGTCGAAGTCGCTCGGCAATTTCTTCACCATCCGCGAAGTGCTGCGCCAGTACGACGCCGAGGTAGTGCGCTTCTTCATCCTGCGTGCCCACTACCGCAGCCCGCTCAATTACTCCGACCAGCACCTGGACGACGCCAAGGGCGCGCTGACGCGCCTGTATACGACGCTGAAGAACGTGCCGCCGCAGCCGGCCGCGGTCGACTGGAACGATGCCTATGCCGCGCGCTTGCGCGCAGCGATGGACGACGACTTCAACACGCCCGAGGCGATGGCGGTGTTGTTCGATCTCGCGGCCGAAGCGAACCGCAGCAAGTCGGCCGCGCGCTCAGGCTTACTGAAAGCGCTGGGCGCAGTATTCGGCCTGCTCGGCCAGGACCCGGTCGAATACCTGCAGGGGCGGGCTGCATCTGCGGTCGCCGTGCACGAGGCGGCACACGCTGCAGACGCTGCGGCCGCGACGCTTTCGCGCGAGGTCATCGAACAGAGAATCGCCGCGCGCGCGCTGGCGAAGAAGGCGAAGAACTACGCCGAAGCCGATCACATCAGGAAAGAACTGCTCGAGGCGGGCATCGTGCTCGAGGACACGCCGCAGGGCACGACCTGGCGCCGGGCTTGAGCGGGCCCAGGGCGGGCGATCCTTCGCTACTCTGCGAAGAACTCCTTCACCTTATCCATCCAAGATTTCGCGCGCGGATTGTGCCGGTCGCCGTCTTTGAGGTTGATCGCCTCGAGCTCGCGCAACAGTTCCTTCTGCCGCTCGGTGAGATGCACCGGGGTTTCCACCACCACGTGGCACATGAGGTCGCCCGGGGTATGGCTGCGCACGCCCTTGATCCCTTTGCCGCGCAGGCGGAAGATCTTGCCGCTTTGCGTCTCGGCCGGAATCTTGATCCGCGCCGAACCGGATAGGGTAGGAATTTCGATCTCGCCGCCCAAGGCGGCAGTGGTGAAACTGACCGGCATTTCGCAATGCAGGTCGTCGTGCTCGCGCTGGAATACCGGATGCGGCTTGAGGTGAAGCTGGACGTATAGATCGCCCGGCGGGCCGCCGTTCACCCCGGCCTCGCCTTCGCCGGAGAGGCGGATGCGGTCGCCCTCGTCGACACCCGCAGGAATCTTCACCGACAGCGTCTTGTGCTGCTTGAGGCGACCCACCCCCTGGCAAGTCGTGCAGGGGTCGGTGATCACCTTGCCCGTTCCGTGGCAGCGCGGGCAGGTCTGCTGGATGGAGAAAAACCCCTGCTGCATGCGCACCTGGCCCTGACCATTGCAGGTGGGGCAGGTCTTGGGCTGCGTGCCGGGTTTCGCGCCGGTGCCGTGGCAGGCGCTGCATTCGTCCATGGTGGGAATGCGTATCTTGGTTTCCGTGCCGTGCGCCGCCTGCTCGAGCGAGATCTCCAGGTTGTAGCGCAGATCCGCCCCGCGATAGACGTTCGAGCGGCCGCCGCGCGCCTGGCCGAAGATGTCGCCGAAGATGTCGCCGAAGGCGTCGGCGAAATTGGAAAATCCCGCGCCCTGGCCGGCCCCCGCGGCAGCCGAGGGATCGACCCCGGCATGCCCGTAGCGGTCGTAGGCTGCGCGCTTGTCGGCATCCGACAGGATTTCGTAGGCTTCTTTCGCTTCCTTGAATTTCTCCTCGGCTTTGGCTTTGTCTTCCGGATTGCGATCCGGATGGAATTTCATCGCGAGCTTGCGGTAGGACTTCTTGATGGATTCGTCGTCCGCATCGCGGTTCACGCCGAGGATTTCGTAGTAGTCGCGTTTAGCCATGGATTCGTTCAAAGCTCATGAGGTGAAAGGGCGGCGCGGGAACGACAAGAGGGGTGAGACTGATCGTCTTCACCCCTCGCGCCCGCTGCCCCCGCTGGGGCTTACTTCTTGCCGTCTTTGACCTCCGTGTATTCGGCGTCGACCACTTCGCCGTCGTCCGCCTTTGCTTCGCCCTTGTCGCCCGCGGCCGTCTTCTCGTTCGCCGCCTGCGCCTCGGCGTACATCTTCTCGCCCAACTTCTGCGCTGCCTGCGCGAGCGCCTGCGATTTGGCTTCGATCGCCGCCTTGTCCTCGGACTTCAGCACGCCTTCGGCTTCCTTGATGGCAGCTTCGATCTTCTCTTTCTCGCCGGCATCGAGCTTGGATCCGTATTCGCCGAGCGATTTCTTCACCGAATGCACCAGCGCCTCGCACTGGTTGCGCGCGTTCACCAGCTCGAGGGCTTTCTTGTCCTCTTCCGCGTGCGCCTCGGCGTCCTTCACCATCTTCTGGATCTCGGCCTCGTTCAGCCCGCTCGAGGCCTGGATCTTGATCTTGTTTTCCTTGCCAGTGGCCTTGTCCTTGGCCGATACGTGCAGGATGCCGTTGGCGTCGATGTCGAACGTGACCTCGATCTGCGGCATGCCGCGCGGCGCGGGCGGGA
>CAZMGP010000084.1:0-16365 GCA_964565875.1 uncultured Enterobacteriaceae bacterium | reverse complement strand
TTGCGCGCGCCGCTGATGGTGAAGCCCTGCTCGTACAGCAACTCGCGTATGCGCCGGATCAACAGCACTTCGTGATGCTGGTAATAGCGGCGATTGCCGCGGCGCTTGACCGGCTTCAGCTGCGTGAATTCCTGCTCCCAGTAACGCAGCACGTGCGGCTTGACGCCGCACAGTTCGCTCACCTCGCCGATCGTGAAGTAGCGCTTCGCCGGAATCGGCGGCAGGCTAGGATTGCTGCTGAGGTTTTCCACGATTCGCCTGTTCCACTAGCGCCTTGAGCTTCTGGCTGGCGTGGAAAGTCACCACGCGCCGCGCAGTGATCGGAATCTCTTCTCCGGTCTTGGGATTGCGCCCGGGCCGCTGCGGCTTGTTGCGCAGTTGGAAGTTGCCGAAACCGGAGAGTTTGACGCTGTCGCCATTTTCCAGAGCGGCGCGAATTTCCTCGAAAAAAGTCTCAACCATATCCTTGGCTTCGCGCTTGTTCAGCCCGACTTTCTCAAACAAAAAGTCAGCCAGCTCGGCTTTGGTCAATGTCATTTCTTCTCCCTAGGTGCGCAATTTGGCGCCGACGCGCGTGGCGAGGCACTCTAGCAACAGTGCCATCGCAGCCTCCGCCTCCCCGTCGGTAAGCGTTTTCGAAGTATCTTGCATAACTACCCGAAATGCAAGGCTTTTTTTGCCTGCCTCGATCCCTTTTCCGCGGTATAAGTCGAACAACCACAGGTCCTGCACCACGCTCGGGCGCGCCTGCTGCATGGCGTCGAGCAGGGCCTGCGCCTCGACCGCATCGTCCACCACCACCGCCATGTCGCGGATCACGGGCGGGAACTTCGATACTTCGCGATAGACTGGCATCGGCGCGGCGAGCATGGCCGTGAGGTCGAGTTCGAACAAGACCGGCGCGAGCGGCAGTTCGTACTTCTGCTGCCAGCGCGGGTGGAGTTCCCCGAGCCAGCCGATGCACTGGCCGTCGATGAACACGTTTGCTGCCCGCCCGGGGTGCAGCGCAGGGTGGGATGCGCGCTCGAAGCGCAGCTGCCAGGGCACGAGCAGGCTCTCGATGTCGCCCTTGAGATCGTAGAAATCGACATTGCGCGCGCCGAGGCCCCATTGCTCGGGACGCGCCGGGCCGTAGGCGATCGCACCGAGCTTCAACGGCTGGGCGATGCCACCCACCGCGAGCGGACCATCGACGACACTCGCGTCGGCGCAAAACACGCGCCCCAGCTCGAACGCGCGCACCCGAGCCTGCTTGCGATTGAGGTTGTAGCGCACGTTGGCGATCAGGCTGCCCGCCAGGCTCGAGCGCATCACCGCGTGCTGGGCGGCGATCGGATTCAGCAGCTTCACCGGGGTTTCGTTGCCGCAGAAATCGCGTTCCCACTCCGCATCGACGAAGCTGAAATTGACGACTTCCTGATAGTCGCGCGCGGCGATCGCCTCTTTCACCCGCGTGAGCGGACGCACCGTCTCCGGATGCTCGCGCATGGCGGCGCGCACGCGCGGCCGGCTCGCCGGAATGCGCTCGAAGCCGTGGATGCGCGCAATTTCCTCGATCAGGTCTTCTTCGATGGCGATGTCGAAGCGGTACGAAGGCGGTGTGACGCTGTAGCCGTCGGCGGTCTTCACCGTGACGAATTCGAGGCGTTTGAAGATGGCGCCGATTTCCGCGTCGGTGATTTCGATGCCGAGCACCTTGGCGGCGCGCGCGCTGCGCACGTGCACGCTCTTGCGCTCGGGCAGCCGCGCCACGTCGTCGACGGTGGGGCCGGGCTCGCCGCCGCAAATGGCGAGGATCAGCTCGGTGGCGCGCTCGATGCCGGCGACGTTGTTGTCGAAGTCGACGCCGCGCTCGAAGCGGTGCGCCGCGTCGCTCGTGAAATTGTAGCGGCGCGAGCGGCCGGCGACGGCCTCCGGAAAGAAGAACGCCGACTCGAGGTAGATGTTGCGGCTCGTGGTTTCGGCCTTGGTCGAATCCCCGCCCATGATGCCCGCGAGCCCGATCGGTCCGGAGTCGTCGGTGATGCACAGCACCGACTCGTCGACTTCCACCGTCTGCTCGTTCAGGAGTTTCAGCCGCTCGCCTTTGTGGCCGAAGCGCACGTCGATCGCGCCGGAGAGTTTATCGAGGTCGTAGACGTGCAGCGGCCGCCCCAGCTCGAGCATGACGTAATTGGTGACGTCCACCAGCGCAGAGATCGAACGCTGACCTGCGCGGGCGAGCCGCTGCACCATCCACTCGGGCACCGGCGCCGCGGCGTTCACGTTGCGGATCACGCGGCCGGTGAAGCGGCCGCAGCCCTCGGGCGCGGTGATTTTGACCGGATGGCGCGCTTCGCTGCGGGCGGGAATCGGCTCGATCTTCGGTGGATTCAGGCGCGCCCCGGTGATCGCCGCGACTTCGCGCGCGACGCCGATCAGCCCCAGGCAATCGGCGCGGTTGGGCGTGAGCTTCAGGGTGAACACCGTGTCGTCGAGTGCGAGCACTTCGCGCACGTCGCGCCCGATCGGCGCATCGGCGGCGAGCGCGAGCAGGCCGCTGTGGTCGTCGCTCAAGCCGAGTTCACGCGCCGAGCAGAGCATGCCGCGGCTCTCGACGCCGCGCATCTTCGCCGGCTTGATGTCGAACGCCTTGCCCTCGGCGTCGGTGAGGCGCGCGCCGACGAGCGCGCAGGGAACGCGCATGCCTGCCGCGACATTGGGCGCGCCGCAGACGATGGCGAGCGGCTCGGGCTCGCCCACGTTCACCTTGCACAACGACAGGCGGTCGGCGTTGGGATGGCGCGCGACTTCCAGGATTTCCGCCACCACCACTTTGGTGAACGGTGCCGCCGCGGGCTCGAGCGTTTCGACTTCGAGTCCCGCCATGGTGAGCGCGTGCGCGAGCTCCGCCGTGGAGAGCGACGGATCGACGAAGCTACGCAGCCAGAGTTCTGAGAATTTCATGCGAATTGCTGTAGAAAACGCAGATCGCCTTCGTAGAACAGGCGCAGGTCGCTGATGCCGTAGCGGAGCATGGCCAGGCGCTCCACGCCCGAGCCGAAGGCGAAGCCGATGTACTTTTCCGGGTCGAGGCCGAAGTTGCGCACCACCGTCGGATGCACCTGGCCGGCGCCGGAGATCTCCAGCCATTTGCCCTTATTCGGTCCGACGGCGAAAGCCATGTCGATTTCCGCCGAGGGCTCGGTGAAGGGGAAGAACGAGGGGCGGAAGCGCACCTGCAACTCATCCGTCTCGAAGAAGCGGCGCAGGAATTCGGTGTACACGCCTTTCAGGTCGGCGAAGCTCACGTCCTCGTCGATCCACAGTCCCTCGACCTGGTGGAACATGGGCGAGTGCGTGGCATCGCAGTCGACGCGATAAGTGCGCCCCGGCGCGATCACCTTGATCGGAGGCTGGTGCATGCGCGCATAGCGCACCTGCATCGGGCTGGTGTGCGTGCGCAGCAGCAGTGGCCTGCCCTCGGCGTCGCGGTTCTCGACGTAGAACGTGTCCTGCATCGAGCGCGCCGGATGGTTCTCCGGATTGTTGAGCGCGGTGAAGTTGTTCCAGTCGGTCTCGATCTCCGGCCCGTCGGCGACGTCGAAACCGATGGAACGGAAGATCGCTTCGATGCGGTCCTGGGTGCGCGTGATCGGATGCAGGCGACCGCGGCCGGAGCCGCGCCCGGGCAAAGTGACGTCGAGCGCTTCTTCGGCGAGACGCGCATCGAGTTCGCGCTGCGCGAGCGCATCGCGCCGCCGCGCGAGCGCGGCTTCGAGCGTGTCCTTGGCGGCATTGATGTGGCTGCCGGCCTCGCGCCTTGCCTCGGCGGGAAGCTTCCCCAGCCCCTTCAGCAGTTCGGTGAGAGCACCGGTCTTGCCCAGATAGCGCGCCTTGGCCTGTTCCAGTTCGGCCGCATCGTCGATCCGGTCAAACTTCTCCAATGCCGCGCTGACGATCGCTTCCAGATTTTCCATTTTCATGACGCTATAAACGCGAAAGGAGGCTAAACCGCTAGCCCCCTTTCGCCTCGATACACACGAGCGGCTGAGGCCTCGCCTATTTCGCGCTCGCGGCTGCTCCCTGCGCAGGCAGGCTCGCCTTCGCCTGCTCCGCGAACTTGGCGAACGCCGCCATGTCGGTCACCGCCAAATCGGCGAGCACCTTGCGATCGACTTCGATTTCAGCGCGCTTCAGGCCGTTCATGAACAGGCTGTAGGAAAGGCCGCACTGGCGCGCAGCGGCGTTGATGCGGGCGATCCACAGCGCGCGGAACACGCGCTTCTTGTTGCGGCGGTCGCGGTAGGCGTACTGCCCCGCCTTCATCACCGCTTCTTTGGCGATGCGGAAGACGCTCGAGCGGCGACCGCGATAGCCCTTGGCTAGGTCGAGTACCTTCTTATGGCGCGCACGCGCCTCTACCCCACGCTTTACTCTTGGCATGGCTCGTTCTCCTTAACCGTTGCAAAGCATGGCGCGCACCGAACGCAGATTGCTCGCGTCCACTTGCACCGTGCCGCGCATGTTGCGTTTGCGCTTGGTGGTCTTCTTGGTCAGGATGTGGCGCAGATAAGCCTTGGTGCGCTTGATCCCGCCGCTGCCTTGGATGCGGAAACGCTTGGCCGCGCTCCGCTTGGTCTTGAGCTTGGGCATGACAACTCCTAGTTTTGACATGGCGCGAGGTGCCTCCCGATGGGAGGGCTTCATCAACCTGCACACCACTTGTTAATCGCCCCCGGCTAGCCGGAGACGGTACTGCAAGCTCCCTCGCGGGCGCTTTCTTAAGCCTTCTTCTTCACCAAAGATTTTTTCGGTGCCAGCACCATCACCAACTGCCGCCCTTCCATCTTCGGAAACTGCTCGACGACACCGTGCTCGACCAGATCGTTCTTCACCCGCTCGATCAAGCGGTGGCCGAATTCCTGGTGCGCCATCTCGCGTCCGCGAAAGCGCAAGGTCACTTTGGTCTTGTCGCCTTCGTCCAGGAACTTCACCAGGTTGCGCAACTTAATCTGGTAATCCCCTTCATCGGTGCCAGGCCGGAACTTCACTTCCTTGACCTGGATCTGCTTCTGCTTCAGTTTTGCTTCGTGCGCTTTTTTCGCCTCGCGGTACTTGAACTTGCCGAAGTCCATCAGCTTGCATACCGGAGGTACGGCCATCGGTGCTATCTCGACCAGATCCACCTCGAGTTCTTCCGCACGCCGCATCGCTTCCGCGATCGGTACCACTCCCAGTTGCTCGCCTTCGGTTCCAACCAGGCGGATTTCGGGTGCGGTGATCTCGCCGTTTAGACGCTGCGCTTTTTCCTGAGCGATGTTGCTTCTCCAATAAAATCAATAACTAGGCCGCGCTTGCCACAGTCGCCTCTCGCTTGAGGCGTCCGGTGAAATCATCGAGCGTCATTTGCCCGAGATCTTCACCGCTGCGGCTTCGCACGGCCACTTTGGAAGCCGCCTTCTCCTGTTCACCCACGATCAGCAGGTAAGGCAGCTTCTGCATGCTATGTTCTCGTATTTTATAGGTAATTTTCTCATTACGCAAATCGGCCTCGACGCGGAATCCGGCGCGGCGCAGTTCGTTAGCCACCTGCCGCGAGTATTCGATCTGCCCGGCAGAGATATTGAGTACCGCGACTTGGACCGGCGCGAGCCACAGCGGCATGGCCCCGGCGTAGTGTTCGATCAGTATGCCGATAAAGCGCTCCATCGAACCCACGATGGCGCGGTGCAGCATGACCGGCACTTTGCGCGTATTGTCTTCGGCAACGTATTCAGCGCCCAGCCGCCCAGGCATGGAAAAGTCCACCTGGATGGTGCCGCACTGCCAGGAGCGCCCGATGTTGTCCTTCAAGTGATATTCGATCTTCGGTCCGTAGAACGCCCCCTCCCCGGGGAGCAGTTCGAAAGGCACGCCGCTCGCAGTCAGCGATTCGGCGAGCGCTTTCTCCGCCTTGTCCCATAAGGCGTCCGCGCCGACGCGCTTCTCCGGCCGCGTCGCGAGCTTGTATTGGATCTGGGTAAAGCCGAAATCGGCGTAGACCTTCTGCAGCAGCGCGGTATAGGCGACGCACTCGGGCAGGATCTGGTCCTCGGTGCAGAAGATGTGGCCGTCGTCCTGGGTGAAGGCGCGGATGCGCATAATGCCGTGCAGCGCCCCGGAAGCCTCGTTCCTGTGGCAGGCGCCGAACTCGCCGTAGCGCAGCGGCAGCTCGCGATAGCTGCGCAGGCCCGAATTGAACACCTGCACATGGCCCGGGCAGTTCATCGGCTTCACCGCATAGGTGCGTTTTTCCGATTCGGTGGTGAACATGTTCTCGCGATAGTTCTCCCAGTGCCCGGATTTTTCCCACAGGCTGCGGTCGAGAATTTGCGGACAGCGCACCTCCTGGTAGCCGTTTTCCTGGTAGACGCGTCGCATGTACTGCTCCACCTGCTGCCACAGGGCCCAGCCCTTCGGGTGCCAGAACACCATGCCCGGCGCCTCGTCCTGCATGTGGAACAGATCGAGCTGGGTGGCGAGCCTGCGGTGGTCGCGCTTCTCCGCCTCCTCCAGCATGCGCAAATAAGCTTCCTGGTCCTCCTTCTTCGTCCATGCCGTGCCGTAAATACGCTGCAGCATTTCATTCTTCGAATCGCCGCGCCAGTACGCCCCGGCGACCTTCATCAGCTTGAATACTTTCAGCTTGCCGGTGGACGGGACGTGCGGGCCGCGGCACAGATCGACGAAATCCCCCTCGCGGTACAAGCCGATCTCCTGGTCCTCCGGGATGGAGGCGATGATCTCGGCCTTGTAGTGCTCGCCCATGCCCTTGAACAGAGCGATGGCGCGCTCGCGCGGCATGACTTCGCGCGTGACCGGAAAATCCTTCTTCGCGAGTTCCGCCATTTTCTTTTCGATGGCGGCGAGGTCTTCCGGCGTGAACGGCCGCTTGTAGGAAAAGTCGTAGTAAAAGCCGTTTTCGATCACCGGCCCGATGGTCACCTGCGCATCGGGAAAGAGCGTCTTCACCGCATAGGCGAGCAGGTGCGCGCTCGAATGGCGGATGATGTCCAGCCCATCCTTGTCGCGATCGGTGACGATGGCGACTTGGCTATCGGCGTCGATACGGTGCGAGGTGTCGACCAGCTTGCCGTCGACGCGCCCTGCGAGAGCAGCCTTGGCGAGTCCGGCGCCGATGCTCGCCGCGATTTGCGCCACGCTTACCGGCTGGTCGAAGTGACGGACCGAACCGTCGGGCAAGGTGATGTCGGGCATGAATTCACTATTCCAAAATGAAAAAAGTGCGGGCTAGCCGCACCTTCTCCAAAAATATCACAAACAACGCTTTCCGGCTTTTGACCGCAAGCGGTACGGGTAATCCGCCTACCCGTACCGTGCTTAGGGCTTTCTATCGCGCGCAACGCCTCCTGGAAATCCGCGTCGATCAGCCGCCGATGCTGAGCAGCGTATAGGCGGCGATGACCGTGGCAATGAACGCCAGCCCGTAGGAGAACAACCTCACCATGGTGCGTGCGTGCACGCCGAAATCGTGCAGCACGATGTGGATGCGATGCGCCGCGTGCCAGGAGAAAAGCGTGATCACGGCGAAGGCGATCAGCTTGCCCAGCCAGTTGTGCACGAATCCCAGCATGTGCTGATAGCTCATCGTGTCCGGCGCGTAGATCAAGCCGAGCGGAACGGCGATGCCGGTGATGAACACCAGCGCCGGGCCGACGAGTGCGGCGAGCATGCCGCCCGCACCGAACAGGGACCAGAAGATCGGTTCATTGGAGCGCTTCATGGATTCAACCCCCGCACGATGAGTAGGACCGCGACGCAGCAGACGACCGCGGCAACGACGCCGGTGCCGGTGATCGTCCCCGGCTGCACGCGCTTGCCGCCGACGAACATCATCGGCATGGTCTTGGGCATGATATTGAACCAGCTCCAGGTGTGGTAAATGAAGGTCGCGAAGACGATGACGTGGAACACCAGCATCCACGGCGTCTTCAGATACTGCAGCCAGCCGTTGAATGCCGCCTCGCCCTGGCCGAGCCGAACCAGCCCGACGACCAGCACCAAGGCGTAGAGCGCGACGAACACCGCCGTGACTTCCCGCGCCATGTAGCGGATGAAGTACGGATCGCGCTTCCACCAACCGTCCATGGACCGCACATAGGGACGCCGATTGCTCATTTGTCTGCCTCCCCTGAAGAGACGAAGCGGGTGAAGTAATTGATGGCGCTCGCCATCTTGTTCTGATTGATGGCATTGGCCGGATCGACGCCCTTCGGGCAAACTTCCGAACAGTAGCCGACCGCGGTGCAGCCCCAGAAGCCTTCGTCCGCGTAACCCAGCTTCATGCGCTCGCTCGCGCCACCGTCGCGCGAGTCGGCGTTGTAGCGGTGCAACAGCGCGAGCACGCCCGGCCCGGTGAAGTCGGGATTCATGCCGAACTGCGGGCAAGCGGCATAGCACAGCATGCAGTTGATGCACGAGCTGAACTGTTCGTACATGTCGCGCTGCTGCGGCGTCTGCAGATACTCGCCCTGCGCGAGCGTGCGCTTCTCCTTCGGAATGATGTAGGGCTTGATGCTCTCCAGCTTCTTAACGAAGCCGGTCGCATCGACGATCAGGTCGCGCTCGATCGGCAGATGCGCCAAGGCTTCGACGCGCAGCTTGCCCGGATAGTAATCGCGCAAAAAGGTCTTGCACGAAAGCTTGGGCTTGCCGTCGATCATCATGCCGCAGCTACCGCAAATCGCCATGCGGCACGACCAGCGGAAGCTCACCGTCTCGTCGAGAAAGTCCTTGATGTATTGCACGCCCTGCAGCACGGACATGTCGTCGGTGAACGGAACCTTGTAGCTCTGCCAGGCCGGCTCCTTGTCCTGCTCGGGGCGGTAGCGCAGGACCTCGATCTCGATTATCTTTTCCGCATCAGCCATTGGCCGCTCCCTGTTTCTTGCGTTCCTCTTCAGCCTTCAGGCCGGCCGCGCCGTAAGCACGCGTGCCCGGCTTGGATTTGGTGATCTTCACGTCACCGTACTCGATGCGCGGTGGACCGTCTCCGGTGTAGTAGGCGAGCGTATGCTTGAGGAAGTTGACGTCGTCGCGCTGCTCGAAGCCGTCGAGGCGCTGGTGCGAACCGCGCGACTCCTTGCGCTGGTTCGCCGAGTGGACGATCACCTCCGCCACCTCGAGCAGATAGCCGAGTTCGATCGCGAGCAGCCAATCGGTGTTGTAAACCTTGGACTTGTCGTCCACCTTCAGGTTCTTGTAGCGCTGTCTCAACTCACCGATCTTGTTGCAGGTTTCCTGCATGGTCGTGCCGAGGCGGTAGATGCCGCAGCCGTTCTCCATGCTCTTTGCCATCTCGGTGCGCAGCACCGCGATGCGCTCGGTGCCGCCGGACTTGTTGACCAAGCCGAGCGCGCGCGCTTGAATCGCATCGGCCTGTTTCTCGATCGCGCCCGGATTGCTGATCGTCGTCGACTTTGCGAACTTTGCCGCCTCAACGCCTGCGACTTTGCCGAACACGATGAGTTCGGTAAGAGAGTTCGAACCCAAGCGATTCGCGCCGTGGATGCCGACGCTCGAGCATTCGCCCACCGAGTACAGGCCGGGCAGATTCGAAGCGGTCTTGCCATCGGCCAGAATGCCGCCCATGGTGTAGTGCACGCCGGGCAGAACCGGGATGCACTCGTGCGCCGGATCGATGCCCATGAATTCTTCCGCCAGTTCGTAGATCTGCGGCAGGCGCTCGCGCAGGTAAGCTTCGCCCAGGTGGCGCAGGTCCAGATTCACCACCGAGCCGAACTTGCCTTGGATGGTCCGGCCTTTTTGCTGCTCGTGCCAGAACGCCTGGCTCAAGCGGTCGCGCGGGCCAAGTTCCATGAACTTGTTGCGCGGCTTGTCTTCGGCCGGCCCCAGCCCGTAATCCTGCAGGTAGCGATAGCCGTCCTTATTGAGCAGCAAGCCGCCTTCGCCGCGGCAGGCCTCGGTGAACAGCAGTCCGGTGCGCGGCATGCAGGTCGGGTGGTATTGCATGAATTCCATGTCGCGCAGCGGCACGCCATGGCGGTAGGCGAGCGCCATGCCGTCGCCGGTGACGATGCCGCCGTTGGTATTCTCGCGGAACACGCGCCCGGCGCCGCCGGTGGCGATGATCACCGCCTTCGCCTGGATCAGACGGAATTGGCCGGTGGCGATCTCGATCACCACCGCACCCTGCGCGCGGCCGTCCTCGACGATGAGATCGACGCAGAAATGCTCGTCGAATCTCTTGATCGAAGGATACTTGATCGAGGTCTGGAACAGCGTATGCAGCATGTGGAAGCCGGTCTTGTCGGCGGCGAACCAGGTGCGCTCGATCTTCATGCCGCCGAACGGCCGCACGTTGGCGTGTCCGTCTTCCTTGCGGCTCCACGGACAGCCCCAGTGCTCCATCTGCACCATCTCTTCGTGCGCATGGGCAACGAAGTATTCGACGACATCCTGCTCGCACAACCAGTCGCCGCCACCTACGGTATCGTTGAAGTGATGATCCAGCGTGTCGTCGGGACGCGTCACCGCGGCCGCGCCGCCCTCGGCGGCAACGGTGTGGCTGCGCATCGGATAGACCTTGGAAATGAGCGCGATAGACAGCGACGGATCCGCCTCGGCAACTGCGATTGCCGCCCGCAAACCACCGCCTCCCGCGCCAATGATCGCTACATCCGCTTTGAATACTTCCACTGAGTTCCTCCGTTTGCGCGACAGTCGCTGAATTTTAACTCCAAATTCACGCGAACGCCGCGATCGTGCATGGAAAGACACAGTCTTGTTGTGCTGCTGCGCGCTGTTCGCACTTGCTGCATTCCAACCGCATTGAACACGCGTTCACCGCGCGCGCGAAGGCCAGGCTGTATCGATTGGCCCCGTAACGTTAACGCTCACCATCGATGCTTTTGTTGATCCATATCAAACGCCAGTCTAAAAGTTCGATGACGATACGCGGTTACCGAGCCCGCGCCCGCGCAATCATCGGGCGCTGCGGCCGCAGCCGCGCCGATTGCACTTTGGCACATCGACAATGCGGTTATAACAAGACCAAGGAGCTGCTCATCATGTACGAAAAGCCTAATGCCTATGGCAAACAAGCGATGCCCTCCGGCCTCGCGCTGTTGCGCGACCCGGCCCTCAATCGCGGCACCGGATTCACCGAAGCCGAACGCGACAAATACAATTTGCGCGGTTTTCTGCCGCCGCATGTGCACACGCAGGAAGAGCAGGCCGTACGCGTGCTCGCACGCCTGCGCAGACTGACCGATCCGCTCGAGAAGTTCGTCGCATTGAATGCGCTGCACGACCGCAACGAACAGCTCTACTTTCGCGTGCTGTGCGACAACATCGACGAAATGCAGCCGCTGGTGTATACGCCGACGGTGGGTCTTGCCTGCCAGAAATTCGGCCACATCTTTCAGCGCCCGCGCGGGCTTTTCATCGGCGCAAACGACCGCGGCCGCATCAAACAGCTGCTGCGCAACTGGCCCTACGAAGCCGGCATCATCGTCGTCACCGACGGCGAGCGCATCCTCGGCCTGGGCGATCTCGGCGCGAACGGCATGGGTATACCCGTGGGGAAACTGTCTCTCTATACCGCCTGTGCCGGGGTGCACCCGCAGCTCTGCCTGCCGATCACCATCGACGTCGGCACCAACAACGCCGCCATGCTGGAAGACCAGTTCTACGTCGGACTGCGTCAGCGCCGCCTCACCGGCGCCGCGTACGACGAGCTGATCGAGGAGTTCATCAGCGCCGCGACCGAGGTGTTTCCGGGCGTGGTGATCCAGTTCGAGGATTTTGCCAACCACAATGCCTTCCGGCTGCTGAAGAAATACCGCAACCGCATCTGCAGCTTCAACGACGACATTCAAGGCACGGCGGCGGTGGCGCTCGCGGGGATCTTTTCCGCACTGCGCGTGACCGGCGGCAAGTTCACGGAGCAGAAGCTGCTCTTCCTCGGAGCGGGCGAGGCCGCCACCGGCATTTGCGACCTGGTGGTATCGGCCATGATCGCGCAGGGCCTGCCCGAAGCCGCCGCGCGCGAGCGCTGCTGGGCGGTGGATTCGCGCGGGCTCGTGGTGAAAAGCCGCACCGACCTCGCCGAGCACAAGCTGCCCTATGCGCACGAGCACGCGCCGGTGCCCAATTTCCTCGCTGCAATCAAAGCGCTCAAACCCACCGCCATCGTCGGCGTCGCCGCGGTGGGGGGCACGTTCACTCAGACGGTGCTGGAGGAGATGACGCGCATCAACGAACGGCCGATCGTGTTTGCGCTTTCGAACCCGACTTCCAAGGCGGAGTGCAACGCCGAAGAGGCGTATCGCTGGACCAAGGGGCGCGCGCTGTTCGCCTGCGGCAGCCCGTTCGATCCGGTGAAATACGAAGGCAAGACCTTCGTGCCGCGGCAAGGCAACAATTCCTACATCTTCCCCGGCGTGGGTTTGGGAGCGATCGCCAGCCGCACGCGGCACATCACCGATGCCATGTTCATGGAAGCGGCGAAGACGCTGGCGCATCTCGTGACCGAAGACGATCTCGCGCAGGGCAGCCTCTACCCGGCGCTGCCGCGCATACGCGAAGTCTCGGCGCACATCGCCGCCGCGGTTGCCGAGTGCGCCTACGCCAGCGGGCTGGCGGGCAAAGCGAAGCCGGCGGACGTGCTCGCGGACGTGCGCGCGCAGATGTTCGATCCGCATTACTAAGAGCCCGTTGCAAAATTGATTTTCAACGGCTGACATAGGGGAGCATGAGGGGAGGTATCCCCTCATTTCGTAATAAACCCTAGGTCGCCGCAACTAACGTGGTGTTACGGCCTGGAATAGGAGGGTACGAGGGGACTTGTCCCCTCGTACTGCTGCCAGAAACGCGCCGAGGCAAGAAAAGCATATTGCAGCGCATCTAAACCCCAAGCTTGGTGCGGACATAAGCGATACTTGCAGCGGACATCGCGAATCACCACCACGCCGATTTCATCGCTCGAGCATTGCGAATTTCGCCATGCGCGACGAGCGCGAACGAGCGTTTGATCTACGTCAACATGGCAGCGGCAGGGGCGCCCTATGCTGCCAATATCGTCGCAGGAGGATGCTGCGTTTCAGTTGCGAACACATGACAGCGGCCGAGATGGCGCTGAGCACATCGCTCGAAGAACGTCGTCGCGCTGATTGTTCGGAACACGCTTCCCTCCTCTTCCCCGAATCTTTCGTCAACGGCCGCAAGGCCTGTCTATGCACACGATCGTTCGCCGCGCAGCATTTTCTGATACCAACTTCCTCCGGGAAGTCGCCGTCGCATTCGAAGAGCGCGCGGTGCAATCCTTCTCCTGGCAGGGCGTGCGCGCGCCGGCCGGGTCAGGCGAAGGCCGCAAATAATATGAACGAAGGGAAATCATGAGCAAACGCTTGGTCGTCCTCGAGGGAAACGAGGCCGCCGCACGCATCGCCCACCTCACCAACGAGGTGATCGCGATCTACCCGATCACGCCGTCCTCGGGCATGGGCGAATTCGCAGACGCGTGGTCGGCGGCGGGCCACAAGAACATCTGGGGCGCAGTGCCGGAAGTGATCGAGATGCAGAGCGAGGCCGGCGCCGCGGGCGCCGTGCACGGCGCCCTGGAGGCCGGCGCGCTGACGACGACGTTCACCGCGTCACAAGGGCTGCTGCTGATGCTGCCCAATATGTTCAAGATCGCGGGCGAACTCACGCCCGCGGTGTTCCACATTGCCGCGCGCACGCTCGCCACTCACGCCCTTTCCATATTCGGCGACCACAGCGACGTCATGGCGGCGCGCTCCACCGGCTGGGCGATGCTCGCTTCGGCGAGCGTGCAGGAAGCGCAGGACATGGCGATGATCGCCCAGATGGCGACGCTGCGCGCGCGCATCCCCTTCATCCACTTCTTCGACGGCTTCCGCACCAGCCACGAAGTGAACAAGCTGTCGCTGCTCCTCGAAGAGGACGTGCGCGCCTTGATCGACGACGATCTGGTGGCGGCGCATCGCAGCCGCGCGCTCAATCCGGACAAGCCGGTGCTGCGCGGTTCGGCGCAGAATCCCGACGTGTTCTTCCAGGCGCGCGAAGCCTGCAACCCTTACTACGAAGCGGTGCCGGGCATCGTGCGGGAGAGCATGGAGCGCTTCGCCAAGTTGAGCGGGCGCCGTTACCGGCTGTTCGATTACCAGGGCGCACCCGACGCCGAGCGCGTGCTGGTGCAGATGGGCTCGGGCGTCGGCGCCTCGGGCGAAGCGGTGCGCGCCTTAGTGGCGCGCGGCGAGAAAGTGGGACTGTTGACGGTGCGCCTGTATCGGCCGTTCGATACCGCGGCCTTCGTCGCGGCGCTGCCGCAGAGCGTGCGCGCCATCGCGGTGCTTGACCGCACCAAGGAACCCGGCGCCGTGGGCGAACCGCTGTATCAGGACATCATCACCGGCTTGGCCGAAGCGTGGACCGGCGCGATGCCGCGCGTCATCGGCGGCCGCTATGGACTTTCTTCCAAGGAATTCACCCCGGCAATGGCGAAGGCCGCCTTGGACGAACTCGCCAAACCGCAGCCGAAGCGCCATTTCACCGTCGGCATTACCGACGACGTGACGCGTCTCTCTCTCGCGGTGGAAGCGGACTTCGACACTGAGGCCGAAGGGGTCACGCGCGCAGTGTTCTACGGCCTGGGCTCGGACGGCACGGTCGGTGCGACCAAGAACTCGGTCAAGATCATCGGCGAAAACACTCCGCTGCATGCTCAAGGCTATTTCGTCTACGACAGCAAGAAGTCGGGCGCAGTCACCGTTTCACATCTGCGCTTCGGGCCGCGGCCGATCGAGTCCACCTATCTCATCCGCCAGGCGGACTTCGTCGCCTGCCACCAGTTCGAATTCATGGCGAAGCTCGACGTGCTGGCAGTCGCGCGACCGGGCGCGACCTTCCTGCTCAACAGCCCCTACGGGCCGGATGAAGTCTGGGACAAGCTGCCGCGCGAGGCGCAGGAACAGATCGTCGGCAAGAAATTGAAGATGTACGTGGTCGACGCGCTCGCGGTGGCGAAAGCCGCCGGGCTCGCCGGGCGCATCAACACCGTGACGCAAGCCTGCTTCTTCGCTATTTCGGGCATCCTGCCGCGCGACGAGGCGATCGACAAGATCAAGTCCTCCATCCGCAAAACCTACGGCAAGCGCGGCGAGACGGTCTTGCACCGCAACTTCGCCGCAGTGGACCAGTCGCTCGCGGCGCTGCGCGAGGTGCAGATACCCGCCCGGGTCGACGCCAAGCTGCAGCGCCGGCCGCCGGTGCCGCGCGCGGCGCCCGATTTCGTGCAGCGCGTCACTGCGATGATGCTGGACGGCAAAGGCGACCTGCTGCCGGTTTCCGCCCTGCCCGTCGACGGCACCTTCCCCACCGCAACTTCGCAGTGGGAGAAGCACAGCGTGGCGCATGAAATCCCTATCTGGGACGAAGCGCTGTGCACCCAGTGCGCCTTGTGCCCGCTGATGTGCCCGCATGCCGCCATCCGCATGAACGTCTATCCGCCCGAGCAGCTGAAGGGCGCCCCCAAAGGCTTCAAGAGCGTGCCTTGGAGAGTCAAGGAAGGCGGCGCGCTCCAAGGATGGAATTACACCCTGCAAGTTGCGCCGGAGGACTGCACCGGCTGCGGCATCTGCGTCGACATCTGCCCGACGCGAAGCAAGGAAGCGGTCAAACACAAGGCCATCAACATGCAGCCCAAGCTCGATCATCTCGAGGTCGAGCGGCGCAATTACGAGTTCTTCCTCACCCTGCCCGAGACGCGCCCGGCCTTCGACAGCATCGATCTGCTGAAAGGTTCGCAGCTGCGCCGGCCGCTGTTCGAGTACTCCGGCGCGTGCGCCGGCTGCGGCGAAACGCCCTACCTGAAGCTGCTGTCGCAGCTCTACGGCGACCGGCTGCTCGTCGCCAACGCGACCGGCTGCTCGTCCATCTACGGCGGCAACCTGCCGTCTACGCCCTGGGCGCAGAACAGCGCGGGCCAAGGCCCCGCCTGGGCCAACAGCCTGTTCGAGGACAATGCCGAATTCGGCCTGGGCATGCGCCTCGCGCTGGACGCGCAGCGCGACCTGGCGCAGTCGCTGGTGCGCGCGCTGAACGGCGAGATCGGCGACAGCCTGGCCGAAGGCCTGCTGCAGGCGCCGCAGGACACCGACGAGCAGATCCGCAGGCAGCGCAAGCGCGTCACAGAGCTCAAATCCATCCTGTCGCAAATCGAGTCGCCGCGGGCGCAGCAGCTGCTCGCGATCGCAGACAGCCTGATCGCGCGCAGCGTGTGGATCGTCGGCGGCGACGGCTGGGCCTACGACATCGGCTACGGCGGCCTGGACCACGTGC
>CAZMGP010000083.1:0-16680 GCA_964565875.1 uncultured Enterobacteriaceae bacterium | reverse complement strand
AGGATGAGCTGCCGGCGCGCATGGCGTGTTCAAGGCCAGGGGCCGGCGTGGGGAGGCTGCGCCGGAACCTGAGCCTGCAGCGCGTAGGGCAGCAGCGGGCGCAGCGCGCGGCGTAAGGCGAGCAGCGCCGCGAGCCGGCGCGTGGGCGGCAGCACGGCAGCGAGCACTTTGCGCAGCAGGCGCGCGCTGAACGCCCGCGGCACGCGCTCTTCCGCAATCTTGCGGCCGATGTCCACCAGGCGCCCGTACTGCACGCCGGAGGGACAGGTGGTTTCGCAGGCGCGGCAGGTAAGGCAGCGGTCCAGATGCAGTTGCGTCTTCGCCGTAACCGCCTCGCCCTCGAGCATGCCCTTGATGAGGTAAATGCGGCCGCGCGGCCCGTCGAGCTCGTCGCCGAGCAGTTGATAAGTCGGACAGGTGGCGGTGCAAAAGCCGCAGTGCACGCACTTGCGCAGGATGGCGTCGGCGAGCTTCCCCTCCTCGGTGCCGCGGATGAATTCGGCGAGCTTAGTCTGCATCGCGTTGCGCGCTCACGACTCGAGATACATCCTGCCCGGATTGAATATGCCGGCAGGATCGAAGGCCTGCTTGAGCCGGCGCTGGATCTGCGCCAGCGCCGGGGCGAGCGGCGTGAACACGCCCGCGCTCTTGTCCGCCGCGCGAAAAAGCGTCGCGTGCCCGCCCGCGGCCTGCGCCGCCTCGCGGATGGTGCGCGCATCGGCGTTCGACGCGAGCCATCTTTGCGCGCCGCCCCATTCGATCAGCTGTTCGCCGGGAAGCGCGAGCGGCGGCGCCACCGAAGGCACGGACAGCCGCCACAGCGGCTTGCCGCCGACGAAGAAGGCATCGGTCTGCTCGCGTAAGCCCTGCCAATAGGCGGCGGCCCGCGCGCCGCCGATCGATTCGCCGCCGATCGTCTCTCGTGCGTTCTTCACCGCGCTTTCCGCACCCGACAGGCGCAGCGCGAGTTCGCCGCCCGCCCAGGCGCTGGCGCTGATCGGCAGAGGCCGGCCGCCCCATTGGTTGAGCAGCGCGATCGCCCGCTCTTCCGGCAGCTCGAGCTTCAGCGTCGCTTCCGCAATCGGCAGCGGCAGTACCTTGAGCGAGACTTCGAGCAGCAGCCCCAGCGTGCCGAGCGATCCCGCCATGGGACGCGAGACGTCGTAGCCGGCGACGTTCTTCATCACCTGGCCGCCGAAGCGCAGGTCGTCGCCGCGGCCGTCGAGCATGCGCACGCCGAGGACGAAATCGCGCACGGCGCCGGCGCTCGCGCGCCGCGGACCGGCCAGTCCGGCCGCGAGCATGCCGCCCACCGTCGCACCGGCGCCGAAATGCGGCGGCTCGAAAGCCAGATGCTGGCCCTGGGCGCGAAGCTCGGCCTCGAGCGCCGCGAGTGGCGTGCCGCAGCGCACGCTCACCACCAGCTCGCTCGGCTCGTAGGCGACGATGCCCGCGTAGGCGCGGGTATCGAGCACCTCGCCCGTCAATGCCTGACCGTAGAAATCCTTGCTGCCCCCGCCGCGCAGCCGCAGCGCGCGCTTGGCGGCCGCCGCAGCGCGGATGGTGTCGGCAAAACCTGCGATGAGTTCGTCCATTCTGGGGTCGTGCTGCGCGCGCTCGGATCTGGCCTTGCGCCTACAGCTTTATCTTGTCTAGAACCGCGGCAGCTCCGAGTGCGGCGTCTTGCCGCCGCTCGCGCGCATGCGACCGAATTCGGCGCAGCGGTGCAGGGTCGGAATGTTCTTCTCCGGATTGAGCAGGCCCGCCTCGTCGAACGCACGCTTCACGCCGCGGAAGAGTTCGAGCTCTTGCGGCGTGAACTGAATGCACATCTGGTTGATCTTCTCGATGCCGACGCCGTGCTCTCCGGTGATGGTTCCGCCCACTTCGATGCACTTCTCCAGCACTTCCCCGGCGAAGGCTTCGGTGCGGCGCAACTCGTCCGGGTCGTTGGCGTCGAACAGGATCAAGGGGTGCAGGTTGCCGTCGCCCGCATGGAATACGTTCGGACAGCGCAGGCCGTATTTCTTTTCCATGGCGGCGATGAACAGCAGCACCTCGCCCAGGCGCTTGCGCGGTATGGTGCCGTCCATGCAGTAGTAGTCGGGTGAAATGCGGCCCACGGCGGGAAACGCCGCCTTTCTTCCCGACCAGATCTTGAGGCGTTCAGCCTCGTCTTGCGACACGCGGCAAGCATAGGCACCCGAAGCCTTTAGCACCGCCGTCATGCGCGCGATCTCTTCTTCGACTTCCTCCGGCGTGCCGTCCGATTCGCACAAGAGCAGCGCCTGCGCCTCGAGGTCGTAGCCCGCGTGGACGTATTCCTCGACGGCGCGCGTCGCCGGCTGGTCCATCATTTCCAGTCCCGCCGGGATGATGCCCGCGGCGATGACGTCGGCGGCGGCGTTGCCCGCTTTCTCCACGTCGTCGAATGCGGCGAGGATCACGCGCGCAGTCTCGGGCTTGGGCACGAGCCGCACGCTGATTTCGGTGGCGACGGCGAGCATGCCCTCCGAACCCGTCGAGAGCGCGAGCAGATCGTAGCCCGGAGCATCGAGCGCCTCGCTGCCGAATTCAACCATTTCGCCTTCCATGGTGCAGGCGCGCACGCGCAGCACGTTGTGCACGGTGAGGCCGTACTTGAGGCAGTGCACCCCGCCCGAGTTCTCCGCCACGTTGCCGCCGATCGAGCAGGCGATCTGCGAGGAAGGATCGGGCGCGTAATACAGGCCGTAGGCCGCGGCGGCCTCGGAAATCGCCAAGTTGCGCACCCCCGGCTGCACGCGCGCCACGCGCGCCACCGGATCGAGCGCGAGGATGCGCTTCATTTTGGCGAGCGACAGCAACACGCCTTTCGCATGCGGCAGCGCGCCGCCGGAAAGACCCGTGCCTGCGCCGCGCGCCACCACCGGCAGCTTGAGTTCGCTGCAGGCGCGCAGGATGCGCGCGACTTCGTCTTCATTCTCCGGCAAAGCCACCACCATGGGCTGCTGGCGGTAGGCCGATAGTCCGTCGCACTCGTAGGGCCGCGTGTCCTCCGCCTCGAACAGGACCGATTCCGCGGGCAGAATGGCGCGCAGCGCCGTTACCGCCTGGGTCTGGCGCACGGGGTCGAGCAAGCGGAAGCTGTCGTTCATCGGGTGAAATATCGAGATATCGAAACGGGCCGCGAAACTAAGCGCAGCACCCGCTGCATGTTAGGGTCTGTTCACATTCACCGCATGAGGCACGTTGCCACCAAATGCGGATGACTGCAAGTCGCGCGACGCAGCCAAGGGTAATTCCCTTAGCAAGGAGCGCAACGCCGCAGGCGCCGCATTTGGCGGCAACCCGCAGGGACGGGGCAATTTGGGCTCATCGCTGCGTTGCTCGTCGCTCATTTGGAATGACCAAATCGCGCTCCTCGCGCCTTGCGCTGCATCCCAAATTGTCCCCGTCGAGCTCATGTGCTGAATGTGAACAGACCCTAGGACGGCCCAGTCGGGTGTCAATCGAGAGGATCGCGCCGTGGATTCAGTGCGTGCGGTGGGCGAAGGCGTTCAGCGCGATGCCGAGGAGAATCGCCGCCAAAGTGAACAGCAAGCCGAAACTCCAAGGATAGTCATGCGCCGCATGCCACATCCAGTGCTCGACACCAGCCAGCCGCACGTTGAAGTAGGCGAAGTGGCGGCCCACCACTTTTCCCGATTGCACCAGCAGCGTCTCCACGCCGTAAGTGCCGGTCTGCAGATCGCCCGGCAGGCGCAGGCTGGCGGCGAAGGAGCGGTCGGGATTGAGCTTGATCGAGTCGTCCTGCACGCGGTAATGACCGCTTCTTTGCTTCAGCCGGAAATACGCGCTACGCCACGCTTCGCTCTCCAACGGCATCTGCTGCGGTTCGATCTGCAACACCACGCGCTCGAGCAGCAAGCCGTAGCGCTCCTGTTCCGCAAAAGGCAGGATGGAGGCGATGGGCGCGCTCGCGTGCAGGAAAAGCACGCTCGGCGCCCCGCTCGCCTTCACCTTCGCGCCTTCCACCCAGAACGGACCGAGCGCAACTGCGCGCGACAGCGTTGCCACTTGCGGCGGCCCTGCGAGCTTGATGATCAATTCTCCGGGAACGGTGATGGCGCCGGCAATCTTGAGCTCGGTCCCCGCGAATGCGGTGGTGATGTCGACTTCGCTCGGGCCCTCGGTGACGAGCAACGCCCCGTCCGCCCAGGACGCGAGTGGCAAGCAGCACAGAACTACGGCGGAAAGATGACGCAACAGCTTCATCGCAATTCGATTGCGAGTTCGTAGATTTCCGTCGGCGTCGCGAGCAGCGTCGCCACCATTTTCAGCGCGACCGCGACCACCACCAGAGCCAGGATGAGGCGCAGCTTCTCGCCCGCCAGCCGCGACCCGAGGGGAGCGCCGAGCCGGGTTCCCACCACCGAGCCGAGTATCAGGATGAGGGCGAGAAAAGGGTCGACGGCGTGATTGACGCCCGCCTGCATGACGCTCACCGCCGCCGTGGTGAACAGCAACTGGAACAGGGAAGTCCCGACGACGATCCGGGTCGGCATGCCGAGGAGGTAGATCATCGCCGGCACCATGATGAAGCCGCCGCCGACGCCCATCAGCGACGTGAGCACGCCCACGCCGGCGCCGAGCGCGAGCGGGACCAGCAGCGACAGGCGGATGCGCGACACTGGAAACTGCGTCGTCCAAGGCAAGCCTGCGATCCGATCGCGCCTGCGCGCGCGGGGAGCAGCCGGCTCACTTGCGCGACGCAGCGCATGCAGCGATTCGACCAGCATGCTCGCGCCGATCGCGCCGAGCAAGATGACGTACAGGAATACGACCACGTTGCCGAATTGGCCCAGGCGCAGCAGCAGTTTGGCGAGGTAGACGCCGAGCGCTCCGCCCAGCCAGCCGCCCGCCAGGAGCAGCGCCCCCATCTTGAAATCGATGTTGCCGTGGCGCCAATGCAGATAGCTCGCGCCGGCAGCGGTTCCCGCCATCTGCGCGGCGCCGCTGGCGACCGCTACAATGGGGGGTATTCCGGTGAAGATGAGCAGCGGCGTGATGAGGAATCCGCCGCCGACGCCGACCAATCCAGAGAGAAAGCCGACCAGCGCGCCGTAGGCGAGGATCAGGACGATGTTCACGTCCATGTGCGCGATCGGCAGGAATATTTCCATGCAGATGTCCGAGCTTGAAGGCTATCCTGCGGAAGTGCCCGCTATTTTACTCGTTGTGCGGCGCTTGCCGAAGCGCGCTCGACACGCCGCCGCGTTGGCGCGCCGCGCGCTGCTCGTATTCCTCGCCTGTGCGCTTTGCGCCTGCGGTGGCTCGGCACCCAGGCTCTCGCCGCTCGCAAGCGATGCGGTCGTGCTCGCCTTCGGCGACAGCCTCACCTTCGGCACGGGCGCACAGCCCGAGACGAGCTATCCGGCCGTGCTCGAGCGCCTGATCGGGCGCAAAGTGTACGCAGCAGGCATACCCGGCGAAGTGAGCGCCGCGGGCCTTGCTCGCCTGCCCTCGGCACTCGACTATTATCAGCCGCGCCTGCTGCTGCTCTGCCACGGCGGCAACGACTTCCTGCGCAAGCTGGGCGACGCGCAAGCGGCGGAGAATCTGCGCGCGATGATTCGGCTGGCACGCGAACGCGGCATCGAGGTGCTGCTGATCGGCGTGCCGAAGCCGGGCTTGTTCCCTTCGCCGCCGGATTTCTACGCCGACATCGCGCACGAATTCCGGCTGCCTTACGAGGAATCGGCGCTGAAGACCATCCTGCGCGACAACGAATTGAAGTCCGATCTCGCGCACCCCAACGCCAAGGGCTATGCCAAGCTCGCCGCAGCGCTCGCCGCGCTGTTGAAGAAGAGCGGCGCCGTGTGAGCCGGACCGGCACAAAGCGCGCATCGGTGAGAAAATCGCTCTCGTCAATAAACGAAAAGGGAAGCGCATGTTCGATCTCACAGGCAAGGTCGCGCTGATCACCGGCTCGACCAAGGGCATAGGCAAGTCGATCGCGGAAGCCATGGCGAAGGCGGGGGCGAAGGTGGTTATCTCCAGCCGCAAGGCCGAGGCATGCGCGGAAGTGACCAAGGAATTCACCGACCGCGGCTTGAGCGCGATCTCGATCCCCTGCAACATCGCGAATAAGGACGAGTTGCAGAACCTGGTCGACAGCACCATGAAGCAATGGGGCAGGATCGACATCCTGGTGTGCAACGCCGCCGCGAATCCGGTGTACGGCCCGACGGCCAAGGCCGGCGACGAGGCCTTCGACAAGATCATGGGCAACAACATCAAGAGCAACTGGTGGCTGTGCAACATGGTGATTCCGCAAATGGCCGAGCGCAAGGACGGGGCGGTGATCTTCGTTTCCAGCATCGCCGCTCTGAAAGGCAACACCGTGATCGGTCTCTACGGCGTGTCCAAGGCCGCCGATACGGCGCTGGTGCGCAACTACGCCTGCGAGTGGGGGCCGTCCAACGTGCGCGTCAACGCCATCCTGCCCGGGCTGGTGAAGACCGATTTTGCCCGCGCGCTGTGGGAAAACGAAAAGCTGCGCCAGGCGCGCGAGGCGGCGACGCCGCTGCGGCGCCTGGGCGAACCCGAGGAAATCGGCGGCATCGCCGTGTTCCTCGCCTCCAAAGCCGCGAGCTTCATCACCGGCCAGACGATCATCGCCGACGGCGGCGTGACCATCGCTTGATTCTGCGGCGGCAGCGCGTGATCCCTCGCCGCCGTGCGCGCCCTCGCCATGGCTGAGCGCGCACCGGAGCCGCGCGAGTGGCATCCGTTCATCGGCGGCGCCGCGCGTACCCTGCGCTTGTGGCTTGCGGCGGCGTTAGCCGGAGTGCTTGCCGCGGCGGCGACGCAAGGGTTCAGGCTGCTCATCGAAGCGGTCGAATGGCTGACGACCGGGCGCACGGGGGGGCTGGTCGCGATTTCCGAAAGCCTCGCGCCCTGGCACCGCGCCCTGGTGGTGGCGGTCGGCGGACTGGGCGCGGGCTTTGCCCTGCACTGGGGCCTGCGCTGGGCCGCGCGCGGGCCGGACGGCGCCGAGCACCTGGATTACATCGAAGCCGCACGCGAGGGGCTGCATCAGCTCAACGACCGCACCACCTTCACGCGCAACATCGCTGCGCTGCTATCGGTCGGCACCGGCGCGTCCATCGGCAAGGAAGGACCGATGGTGCAGACATCGGCCTGGTTCGCTTCCTGGCTGGCGCGCCTGTTCCCGCTGTCCGCGGAGGAGCGCAATGCGATTCTAGTGTGCGGCATCGCCGCCGGCATCGGCTCGGCCTACCATGCGCCGGTCGCCGGCGTGGTGTTCGTGCTCGAGCTCGCGCTGGGCTTCTTCGCGCGCCACACGATCGCACCGGTGCTGATCGCCGCCGCCACTTCGAGCGCCCTCATCTACTGGCTGGTCGAACCGAGACCGCTATATGACATGCCCGCGGTCAACCTCGCGCCTACCAGCCTCGGCGTCGCCATCGCCGCAGGGATCCTATGCGGCGGGCTAGGCTGGGCGCTGCTGGAATCGCTCGAACGCTGCCGCAGGCTCTTCGGGCGCATCGCCTCGCTGCCGCAGCGCCTCGGCCTGGGCGGAGTGATCGTAGGACTCATCTCGGCTGCGGTGCCGGAAGTCTGGGGCAACGGCTACAGCGTCGTCTCGGAAGTGCTGCACGGCGACCTCGGCTGGCACTGGCTCGCAGTGATCATGGTCGCCAAGGTGGCGGCCACCGTCATCAGCTCCGGTTCGGGCGCGATCGGCGGCGTGTTCACGCCCAGCCTTTTCGTCGGCGCAACCAGCGGCTATCTGTTGGCGCTCCTCGCGTCGATGGGTTTCGATCCGGCGCTGGTCGGCGATCCGCGCGCGCTCGCCGTGATCGGCATGGCAGCCGTGCTCGCCGCCGTGACGCACGCACCCCTGATGGCGATCGTCATGGTGCTGGAGATGACCAACCAGTTTCAGCTCGTCGTCCCGGTGATGCTCGCCTGCGGCATGGCGTATGCGGTGAGCAGCCAGTTCGGCGCGCGGCCGCTATACGGCAACCCGATCGAAGCGCATCGCTAGATCGGCGGCGAGGCTCATTTTGAGGGCATCGTCTGCGCCGGCGCAGTCAGCGGCGGGCGCCGCTTCCACAACTGCGTCGCCTGCTCGAATGCATAGGCGAGCTGCAGCACGCCGAAATCGTCCTGGTGGCGGCCGACGATCTGCACCCCCACCGGCAGTCCATCCGGAGTGAAGCCGCAAGGCACCGATATCGCCGGATGACCGGTGACGGTGATGAAATAGCAGGACTGCATCCAGTCGATGTAAGTGCGCATTTTCACGCCGTTGATCTCGCTGACGTAGGGCGTGTCGACGTCGAAGGGCGGCATCTGGTTCACGGGCAGCACGAGGAACTCGTAGCGCTGCATGAACGCGTGCATGCGATTGAATAGCGCCGTGCGCTTCAATTCCGCGGCGCCGATCGCGGGGCCGGCGAGGCGCCTGCCTTCTTCGATGTTCCAGACCACGGTGTCTTTCATCATGCCGCGGTGCCGCTCGAGCAGCTCGCCGTAGGCGAGTTCGAACTGCCAGGCGCGGAAGGTGTGAAAGATCTCGTCCGCATCGGCGAGGTCCGGCGTCGCCTCCTCGACCGCGCAGCCCAAGCCCGCGAAGTTCGCGCGCTGCGCACCGATCGCCGTCGCGACGCGCGTGTCCACCGGCAAGCCGCCCAGATCGGGGCTGAAGGCGATGCGCACGCCCTTGAAGTCGCGCGCGAGCGGCTGCGCGAACTGCGCGCCCGATTGGGCGATGGCGATGGGACTGCGCGCGTCGTGCCCGGCGATCACCGACAGCATCAGCGCGCAATCGCCGACGGTCCGCGCCATCGGCCCTTCCACCGACAGCGTGCCCCAGCCGGTCTTCGCCGGCCAGATCGGCACCCGTCCGGGCGAGGTGCGCATGCCCACGACGTTGCAGAAGTTCGCCGGGCAGCGCAGCGATCCGCCCATGTCGCTGCCGTCGGCGAGCGGCACCATGCCGGTGGCGAGCGCCACGGCGGCGCCGCCCGAAGATCCGCCGCAGGTCTTACTCGGGTCGTAAGGATTGCGCGTCTTGCCGAACACCGCGTTGAAGGTCTGCGAACCGGCACCGAACTCCGGCGTGTTGGTCTTGCCTATGGATATCGCGCCTGCCGCCTGCAGCCGGTCGACGAGCAGCATGTTCTGTTCGGGCACGAAGTCCTTGAAGATGGGCGAGCCGAAGGTGGTGCGCATGCCGCGCGTCAGCACCAGGTCCTTGTGCGCAACCGGCAGCCCGTGCAGCGGACCGAGCGCTTCGCCGCGCGCCTGCTTCGCATCCGCCGCTGCGGCACCCGCCAGCGCATCTTCCGCGTGCAGGGTGACGATGGCGTTCAACGCAGGATTGGCGCGCTCGATCTGCGCCAGGGTCGCCTGCATCAACTCGCGCGCCGACAATTCCTTGCGGCGGATACGCTGCGCGAGTTCGGTCGCGCTCTGAAAGCAAAGCTCTTCGCTCATTGCTGACATCTCCTCAGTATTCGCTCACGCGCCGGGCGCGATGCTCGGCGCAGTCAGGCGGATGTTAAGCCACGTCGCTCTGCGGTTCCTTGACGAGTTCGAGCACGATGCTGCGCAGCCACTGCTGCGCCGGGTCGCGCTGGCTGCGCTCGTGCCAGATCTCCCCGACGGTGAAGGGCTGCAGCTTGAACGGCGTCTCGAATATGCGCAGCTTGTCTGCATAGCGGCGCGCCAGTCTCTCGGGTAGAGAACTGATTAGGTCGGAGCGCGCGATTATCTCCGGCACCAGCAGGAAATGCGGCACGGCGAGGCGCGCGCGGCGCTTACGCCCGATCGCGGTCAACGCCTCGTCGATGCGGGCGCTGAAGCCGCTGCCGCGCACGGACACCAGGATATGCTCGAGGCTGCAGAATTGGTCGAGGCTCAGCTCCTCGCCGACTCCTGGATGCTCGCGCCGCACCACCGAGACGATGCGCTCCGGGTAAAGCGGCCGCGCGCGCAAGCCCGGCGGCGCATTGTGCAAGCCGGTGATGCACAGATCGACTTCGCCCTCTTCCATCTGCTTGGCCACCGTCTGCAGATCGAGCGGCCGCACGGCAAGGCGCACGCCCGGCGCCTTGTGCTCGAGATAATCGACCAGCATCGGCAACAGTGCGAACTCGACGTAATCGGAGGCGGCGAGCGTGAAGGTATGCAGCGCGGTCGTGGGGTCGAATACGGCCCGCGGCTGCACCAGGGATTCGACGTCCTCGAGCAGCCGCCTCACTGGTCCGAGCAGCTCCAGCGCGCGCGGTGTCGGCAGCATGCCCCGTGCGCTGCGCAGCAGCAAAGGATCGTCGAACAGTTGGCGCAGGCGCCCGAGCAAGGCGCTGACTGCGGGTTGAGATAGGTTCAGCCGCGAGGCGGCGCGCGACACGCTACGCTGGGCGAGCAAGGCATCGAGCGCAACCAGCAGATTCAAATCGACTTTTCTAATATCCACAGGATGGATATCTTAAATCCAAATAATCGATTGGACAAATATTGTAAGAATCCTTTAGACTTCGTCCAGTCATTAAACGAGGTCACAAGGTGAATATCGGTGCAGTCAAAGTGCTTGCAGGATACGCGAGCGCGAGCGTCGCTGCATTGCTGACTTCGGTGAAGCTCGCATGCGTTTTGGGCAGCCAGATGATGATTACCTTCAGCGGAAGTTTTTTCCGCTGATCGAGATTTAGCAGCAAAGCTTTCGCGGGACTCCTCCTCCTCTCCCCGCATGGGCGGGAGCGAACGGCCAAACCGATCGCCCCGCCCGTTTCTTTTTTGCGCCGCGAAATCCGCCTAGCCTAGGGTTTCCATTGCAACCTCGCGTTTCAGGCGCGTGCGCTCGGCCCAGGCGAGCAGCGTCTGCGGCGCGCCTTGAGCAGCGAGACGGCTTTACGCGCGCACAGGGGAAAGATGCCGAGCAGGACGAAGGAGGCGACGACGCCAGCGGAAAGGATGCTGCCCAGCGCGTCGATACGTGCGAGTTGCGTGCCGGCATTCACGTAGACGATGGTGCCGGCGAGCATCCCTATTTGGCTCACCCAGTAGTAGGTCCAGGTCTTCATCGACGTCAGGCCCAGCGCCAGGTTGACGAAGACGAAGGGGAATGCCGGCACCATGCGCAACGTGAACAGATAGAAGCCGCCTTCGCGCGCCACCCCGGCGTCGACCGCGTCCAGCCTCGCGCCGAATCTCGCCTTGACGAAATCGCGCAGGACGAAACGCGCGGCGAGGAATGCCAGCGTCGCGCCGATGCTGGATGCGAAGGACGCGATCAGCGTGCCCAGTCCCAGACCGAATATCGCGCCGGCGGCGAGGGTGAGTATGCCGGCGACCGGCAGCGACGCTCCGGTCGCGGCGATGTAGACGAGGAAGAAGGCGAGCGCCGTGCCCAAGGGATGGGTGCGGTTATAGCGATCCAGTCCCGCTTGCTGCGACTTGAGGTAGGCGAGATGGAAATACTGTCCCAGGTCGAACGCGAAATACGCCGCGACCAGCGCCACGATCGTCAGAATCAGCGCGGCTTTGCCGGCCTTCATGATCTCCTCATCGGCAAGGCGCGAGCCGCCTTCACGGCGGGCCGGGTACCGGCGGCGCCTTAGTCGCGGGATTGCGCCCCGGCGGCGCGCAGCGCGATCTGCGTCCAGACGCGGTCGATGGCGGCCAGAACCTCGTCCGCGTTCTGCAGGCGCTCGGCGGGGTTCTTCGCCATCATGCCGTCGAGCAAGGCCTGGTAGTCGTCCAGTTCCTTCGGCAGACGCGGGATCGGTGCGTTCACATGCTGCGCTACGAGATCGACGATCGATTCGCCGATGTAAGGCCTGCGGTTCAGCAGCATTTCATGGAAGATGATGCCGAGGCTGTAGATGTCCGAGCGCTCGGTAGCCGGCTTGCCGTTCGCCTGCTCGGGCGAGATGTAATAGGGCGTGCCGAAGAATTCGCCATGCACGGTCTTGTCCATCGAGCCTTCGGTGCGCTTGGCGATGCCGAAATCGGCAAGCACCATGGTGCCGTCGGCGCGCAGCATCATGTTCGCCGGTTTCACGTCCCGATGCACGATGCCCAGGCGATGGATTTCGGCGAGCGCAGCTGCCGCCTGCGCGAGGAGCGACAGCGCCTGACGCGGCGTCAGCCCTTGGGCGATCACGTCCTTCAGGCTGCCGCCGGTGAAATACTCCATCGCGATATAGGCGTAGTCGTCGGTAAAGCCCTTGTCGAAGATCTTCACCACGTTCGGGTGGTCGATGTCCGATATCAGCGCCGACTCCTGGATGAAGCGCTGCAGCAGCTGCTTGTCGTCGCTCGGCCGCGCATTGAGGATCTTCAGCGCCACCTGCGAGCCGTCGCTCTCGCGCTCGGCGAGAAACACGTTCGACATGCCGCCCTCGCCGATCTTGGACAGCACGCGATAACCCTTGATCTGCAGCGGCCTGCCGGCGACCAGCGCGCGCGACAGTTCGCTGGTGATGATACGCAGCGTTTCCGACAACGCCGCCTTGGCCGCGCGCGCGGTCATGTTCGCGTTTTGCGTGAGCGCGGCGCGCACCGATGCCGGCAGCTCGATTTGCTCCTGGTGGGTGGCGTCGGAGGCGCCGATGCCGGTGACCTCGACCGCCTCGACCGGCGCGTTGCGCCCGCGCAACTCCAAATGGCGCGATTCGCCGGTGCTCACCGCGCTCCCGGCCATGCTCACCGTGGCGACACTCGCCACCACCGGCCAGCCGAGCTCCTTCGTCTGCCCCTCGAGGCGCGATGCGACGTTGACGCTGTCGCCCACCACCGTCAGGTCTTCGGCGCCGGGCGGACCGATGAGCACTTCCATCAGATCGCCGGTATGGATGCCGACGCCGGCGGCGAAAGGCGGCAGGTCGGCGATGTCGAAGTGCTGCTTGAACCAGTCGCCGAAGCCGTCTGCGGCCACGACGATGCCGAGTCCCGCGCGAATCGCCCGCCGCGCATGATTGTCTTCGCCGTCTTCGTCGCGCCTTTCGAACACCACCATGATGCCGTCGCCGATCAGCTTGGCGATGCGCCCGCCGTTGCGCACGATCGGCTGGCATACCGCCTCGAAGTAAGCGTTCAACAGCTCGGCGATCTGCCCCGCGGACAGGCGCTCCGAATAGGTGGTGAAGTTGCGCACGTCGGCGAACAACACCGTGGCCACGGTCATCTTGCCGGTCATGCCAGCGGTTTCCGCGAACGCGAGCGGCCGCTCGGGCTGTCCGCCAGAAATGTGCTGGCGGTACCAGCGCTTGAGCTCCTCGTTTCCGGCAACCAGGCGCTCGGCGAGCGAGCGCGCGGCATTCTCGTATTTCTTCAGCCGCGAATTCACTGCTTCGACGAGCTCGTCGCGGGTGAAAGGTTTGTTGAGGAAATCGTCCGCGCCGAGATTCATGCCGCGGCGCATGCTGGTCCGGTCGTTCAGCGCAGTGAGGAAGATGAACGGCGTATCGGCGAAGCGCGCATCGGCGCGCAGCGCCTCGAGCATGCCGAAGCCGTCGAGCTCCGGCATCATGACGTCGCTGACGATCAGGTCCGGGCCGAAGCTCTTCGCGTGCTCGATGCCGGCGCGGCCGTCCTCGGCGGCGTCGACTTCGTAGCCCTCCCCTTTCAGCATCAGCGTCAGGTTGAGGCGGATGCCGGCTTCGTCTTCGACCACCAGGATCTTCTTCATCGCGGCTCCTGCGCCAGGCAGCGCCGGATCGCGCTGCGCAACTGCTCCAGGTCGAAGGGTTTTGCCAGCACTTCGGTGGCGCCGCGGCGCAAGCCCATGGAACGCGCTTCCTCGTTCATGGCCGCAGAGAACAGCAGCACCGGCAGCTGCGCGAGCCCGGGGTCGGCGCGCACTGTCTCCAGCACGGCGTAGCCGCCCAGGTGCGGCATGATGACGTCGCAGATGATCAGATCGGGCCGGTTCTGCCGGATGAGCGCCAGCCCTTTTTCGCCGTCGGCGGCCCAGACGAGCTCGTGCCCTTCCAGGCGCAACAGCTGGCGCATGAAGTCGAGGTTCGACTGATCGTCGTCGATGAGCAATACGCGCGCCAAGATCAGGCCGCCTTGCGCGTCTCGGCGAGCGGCAGCTGCACCCGGATGCGCGTACCCGCGTCGACCTTGCTGTCGACGGCGATCGTCCCGCCGTGCAGCTCGACCGCCTTCTTCACGATGACCAAGCCCAAGCCCGTGCCCTGGCGGTTGCCGACGTTGGAGGCGCGGTGGAAGCTCTCGAACAGACGCGCCTGATCCGCCTCGGGGATGCCGATCCCCTGGTCCTGCACTTCGATCACCGCGTCGCCGTCGCGCTCCGCGAGCAGCAGCGACACCGTGCTGCCCACGGGCGAATATTTCACTGCGTTCGACAGCAGGTTGGTGAGGATATGGCGCAGCAGTTTTTCGTCGAGGCTCAGGCTCTTGCGCGCGAACTGGAGATCGAAGGCAATGGTGTGCTGCTTCGCCACGCCGCCGCGCAATTCCTCCACCACCTTGTTGCACAACTCGGCCAGATCGACGGGTTTCGGCTCGAACTGCAGCGCCCCCGCCTCGGCCTTGCCGATGATCAGCACGTCCTCGATCATGGAGTTCATGCGCTTCACTGCGCCCTGAATGCCGTGCAGCATCTTCAGCTTGTCCTCGGCGGAGAGGCCTTCGGCGTAATGCTCCAGCAGCTCGGCGGAGGAGAGGATGGTCGCGAGCGGCGTGCGCAGCTCGTGCGAGGCGATGGAGACGAACTTCGACTTCATTTCCGACAATTCTTTCTCGCGCTGCAGCGCCGACAGCAGCTCCACCTCGGCGCGCTTGCGCTGGGTGATGTCGACGTTGGTGCCGGCCATGCGCAGCGCGCGTCCGTCTTCCGTGCGCTCGACTACCCGCCCGCGGCTCAACACCCAGACCCAGTCGCCGCTCACCGTCCGCAGACGATGCTCCATGCGGTAGATGGGACGCAGGCCCTTGATGCAGTCGACCTGCGCCTGGCGCACGGGCGCGAGATCGTCCGGGTGCACCATGGCGCCGAGCTCTTCCAGCGTCGCGAAGCGCTCGCGCGGCTCTTCTCCCGTCATCTGCCCGAGCGCGGCATCGAGGTAGATGGTTCCGCGCCGCCCGTCCCACTCCCAAATCGAAATGGCCGAAGACTGCATCGCCAGATCCAGCCTCTCCCGGGTCTGTTGCAGGGCGGCTTCGGCCAGCTTGCGCTGGGTAATGTCGCCGATGCCGATGATGATGCCAGCCTGGGGATCGGCCGGATCGATCGCGCGGCTGTCGGCGAACACCCACACCGAACTGCCGTCCTTGCGTCGCAGCTGCGTTTCAGTGAAATAGTTTTGGCCTTGCGCCAAGCGCTTATACGCTTCGCCCTCGACGGCCAGGAAGTCTGCATCGCTCAAGAAGCCGATACGGGTCGATTCACCGGCCAATTCCTCGCGTGCGTAGCCGAGTATTTCCGCGAAGCGCCGGTTGCATTTGACGATGCGGCGTTGACTGAAGAAGGCGAGGCCAACCGCCGCGGTGTCGAAGATGAGCTGCTGCTCGGCGAGCGCCGCGCTCAACGACTTCTCCGCCACGCGCAACTTTTGCAGCAGCAGCGTGTTTTCGTGGCCGTAGGCGAGCGTCTCCATCAGCGCCAGGTGGTTGGACAGGTACAGCCCGAGGAGGACGCTTGCGAACACCAGCATCAACAGGCCGGTCGATGCGTTGAGCCCGCCGCCGAAGGTAAACAGCATCGCCACCATCGGCGCAAGGATCGGCAGGATGAAGCTCGCGAACGCCTTGGGGCTGGGCGCGAGCGAAGGCGGCAGACCCATGGCGATGCTGCTGATGAGGAAGGTCACCGACAGTTCCTGCAGCGAGGTCGGCTCGTGACCGATGAACATCAGCGCCAAGCCCCAGCCGCCGCCGATTGCCGAGCTCGCCAGGCAAAAATAGTTCTCCCAGCGCGCCGCCTCTTCCTCGGGCGGCTTGCGCCTGCGATAGATGCGCGCCATGGCGTAGCGCACGGTGCTGGCGATGCCGAGCCAGACGAACCAACCGGCGATCAAGCCGAGGTTGATGTAGCCCCACAATGCGAATGCGGTGATGCTGGCGGCCGCCAGGATGATGGGCACGTCGGTGCCCGACAGCCGGTAGAGCATGGACACTCGTTCCGGCAGATACTCGACCGAAGACATGGCCGCGAGCCGGCTGCGCAATGTCGTAAGCAACTTCACCTTGGATCCCCCCGTCTGCGCGGATTCGAAGCGGGCCGTGCGCCGTGCCCCGGGATGAGCATTCTACTACCAATCCCCTGCACTCGAAGGCTAGCGGCGGCGCTATCGCGCCTGCAAAAGGAAGGGTGCGTGCGCCGCCGCGTCGAGTCCCGAGCGCGAGGAGCGCGCGGTCGATGCGGTACAATTCCGAGACTATTTCTTCCTTGAATGCACATGGGCCATCGCCTGTCGAAAATCTATACGCGTACCGGCGACGCCGGCGAGACCGGCCTCGGCGACGGTTCGCGCGTGCCCAAGGATAGCCTGCGCATACACGCGCTCGGAGAAATCGACGAACTGAATTCGGTGATCGGGCTGCTGCTCGCCGAAGAGATCCCCGCCGGCGTGCGCGCCGCGCTCGAGCGCATCCAGCATGAGCTGTTCGATCTAGGCGGCGAGGTGTGCATTC